>NZ_JBFAVX010000032.1:0-147720 GCF_040680095.1 Nonomuraea sp. NPDC052129
GTGGCGGCCGCCGCCGGCGAGATCCGCGGCCGGCTCGCCATCGGCGCCATCCCCACGGTCGCGGCGGTCGATCTGCCGGCCGCGCTGAAGGAGTTCCACCTGCGGCATCGGCAGGTACGGATCAGCCTCCGCTCGGGCGCGAGCGAGGATCTCATCGAAGGGGTGAACCAGGGCACCCTGGACGTCGCCTTCCTGGGGCTTCCCCTGGGCGCGCGCCCCCAGGGAGTCCGCGGCCGCGAACTGGCGCGCGGCGACCTCGTCGCCCTGGTCGCGCCCGACCACCCGCTGGCGGACGAGCAGTGTGTGGACCTGCACCAACTGGCGGACGAACCGTTCGTCGACTTCCCCCTGGGCACCGCCGCGCGGGCCCAGTCGGACGAGGCGTTCGCGGCGGCCGGGGTGCGGCGGGAGGTCGCCTTCGAGGTGACGACCGTGGACTTCATCACTCGCCTGGTCCGGCAGGGCCTGGGCATCGGGATGCTGCCCGCCGCGTTCGTGGCCGAACTCGCCGATCTGCCCGTCCTCCAGCTTCGCGACGCTCCCGCCCGCATGGAGCACCTCATCTGGAGTCGCTTCTCTCCCTCCCCCGTCGCCGCGGCGTTCCTGTCCGCCCTCGGCATCTCGGCGGCGGAATCCGCAAGCTCGCCGGAATCCGCGGTGGTGGTTCCCGACGAATAGGTCAAGAAAGCGCTCAACGGTTTCGGCGTCGCCTGCACCGTCGAAACCGCCCCCTTACCTGCGCTGATCGGGAGGATGTGTGAAGGAGAGGCTGCGGCAGCTCGCCCTTGCCTTTGTGGGGGTTCTGATCCTGGGGTTCGTCGCTCTGATCGTGGTGATCTTCGTACCTGAATCGCTGCCGTATGTGGTCGTCGCCGTGGTGGCCATCCTCGTTGTGGGCGGCATCCTGTTCGAGATCTTCGTCCTGTCCGACCCGGAGCCCCCTGGCCTGCCGCCGCGATCGGCCCACGACGAGACGATGGAACGACGCCGTCGCGATCCCTGGTGACGCGACAGCACAATTGCCAATAACCAAAGTCAAGTCATTATTGCCGAAACCCCCACAGCATCGCCATAAATTCACCATAAACTCACTATACAGCCCACCTACCTGCGCAAACGTATGAATAATTCACCTCCAAACTATAGCTCCATCGGCGATTTGAGCATCGTTCTGCAAAACAGTCAAGCTCTTGTCAAAACGATTTATCAGCACTTATCCTCCAGGTGATCAAATCACTTTTTCTCTTTTCCTGGAGGCACCACTTGCGCCGATTAGCGCTCCCCGTCGCCGTCACGGCGATGCTCCTCCCCTTCCTAGCCCCCGAGGTCTCCGCCGCCACGGTCACCTCGAAGGCCTCCGTCGCAGTGCTCGCCGACCCGCCGCCTGCCGACGTGCAGGAGATCGGCCCCGGCCAGTACTCCGCCGACACCAAAACCTTCAAACTCACCGAGCTGGACGTGTCCGCGGGCGCGATCAGCCGTAAGCACGGTGTGGCGCTGGCCGGTGGTGACCTGGCCCGACCGCAGTCGGCCCCGGCCACCCGCCCCGAACTGGGCGTCTTCGGGCCGGGCTGGCAGGCCGAGTTCGCCGGTGGGGAGATCAACCGGAAACTGGAGAACCAGAACGGCACCCTCGTCGTCACGGAACTCGAGGAAGGGACGTCGACCAGCTACCCCCTGAAGAGCAGCGTCTCCACCCCTGACGGGGGCGGCATCCAGACGTACGAGGCCGCCGACGGATCCAAGATCACCGAAACCACCAAGTGGGACGCGGCCGTCGGCGCGATGCGCACCACGACGACCGAGACGTTCGTGACGGATTTGGGTCCCCTGAACCCGGGCGCCGAGCCCATGACCTACCCCGACGGCACCCCCATCAGCGCCGCCGACCTCCAGCTCACCTACGTCTGGTCACGGCCGGCCGGGGCGCCGAGCGCCGACCCCTGGCGCGTGACCAGCGTCGGCACCGCCGCCCTCGGCAAGTCCACGATCACCTACGACGCCCAGGCCCGGGTCAGCACCGTCAAGGAACCGACCCGTGGCGAGAACCCCGCGTCCGTCACCAAGTTCACCTACGCCACGGCCACCACGGCCGCCGGCACCTCCTTCGGCGACTTCGCGGGCCGGCTCAAGGAGATCACCGTCGCGTACGGAACCCAGGCGCCGCAGACCGAGGCCAGCTACTCCTACGACCCGAACGGCCTGCTGCGCACCGTGACCGACCCCAGCGTCGGCGCCACGCAGGGGACCTACGCCTACGACTCGGTGGGACGCCTGTCGTCGATCGAGTCCGCCAGCAACGGCGGCTGGCAGCTCTCCTTCCCGGCGGGCGTCGCCGCTCCCCAGGTGACCGCCACCGACACCGACATGCCGGCCAACGGCGGGACGACCGAGGGCGCGGCCGGACTCGACGACCCCAACGCCACCGAGCCGCCGGCCAGTGACTTCCTGCCGGACGGCGTGGACCCCCCGCAGTCCTACCCGAAGAAGTGTGACACGGCCAAGACCTGGATGTGGTACACGAAGTCGGGCTGCTCGGCGTGGGCATTCCATGGCGGCAAATGGCGGAAGCCGAGCTGGAAGCGGACCGCCAGCGGCTTCAAGGTCAGGGGCATCGACTACGACCACTGCACGAAGCCGGGAGCGGACCGCCCCGCCGGGTTCGACTTCCGACCGGCCTGTGACTCCCACGATTACGGGTACGGCCTGATGACCAACCAGAAGAAGCACTACAAGTACTACCTCGACCGCACTCTCTGGCGAAAGGCCGACGTGGACACCCGCTTCTACATCACCTTGAAGGACAAGGTGTGCGGGGGCTACTTCTTCCTGGTGCGGGGCGCCTGCAGGAAGATCGCGGCAGTCTACTACGCGGCTGTTCTCCTCTTCGGCATGCCTTGAGAACGGCGTGCGCAAGCCGTAAAACCCGCTGAGTAACCTCCCCCGGGCCGGATGGCGGCATCAGCCGCCATCCGGCTCCGTGGCGCGCCGGGCGCGGTGCGCCCGGAGTTTGTGGCGGTTGCCGCAGCGCTCCATCGCGCACCAGCGCCGGGCCCCTGGGCGGGAGGAGTCGACGAACACGAGCGGGCAGTCGTCGCTCGCGCACTCGCGGATGCGCTCGGAGAGCGGCCCGGACAGCAGCTCGATCATCTCCCGCGCCAGCGTCGACAGCGCTTGCGTCGCCCGCACGGGCGACACCCACCCCGCGGTCGTGCCGCCGACAACCGGCGCGGGGACCAGCTCGTGGATCAGCTCGGGGACCAGCGGCGCTTCGGCCGCGGCCCGGTTGATGGTCGCGACCGCCTCGGCAGGGAGGGGGCGACGCGCGGCCTGGGCGTGCGCCGCGTCCCAGATCGCCTGGCGGAGGGCCTTGGCCGCGATCAGCTCGCGGGCCGTCACGGGGACCGTCATGACCGCGGCCAGCGGCGGCTCGGCCAGCCATTCGCCCAGGTCGGCAGGCTCATGCAGGGTTTCGAACACCGCGTAACGGCCCTCGCCGCCCGTGTGGGCGAAGTCCAGGCAGACCGCGCCGGCGTCGAACCAGAACGACCCTCCCTTGGGGTCGTGCAGCATCCTGCCGGTTGTGCTCGCGCGCATGAAACCACTATAACTGGTGTCGTACGAAACCACTATTACCGGTGTCAGCGTCAGAGGAGGACGACACATGAGCACACGGCACATCAACCCCGAGGGACTCCACCGCAGTCCGGCCTTCAGCCAGGCCGTCGTGGTCGAACAGCCGGCCAAGACGATCTACATCGGCGGCCAGAACGGCGTCGGCGCCGACGGCAAGGTCGTCGGTCCCACGGTCGGGGAGCAGGCCAGGCAGGTGTTCCGCAACCTCGCGGCCATCTTGGCGAGCGAGGGGGCGAGCCTGGCGAACATCGTGCACTGGCGCATCGCCGTGGTGGACGGCCACACCTTCGACGAGGGCGTGGCCGCCTTCCAGGAGGTGTGGGACCGGGCCGACCCACCGCCGGCCATCACGGTGCACGTCGTCGCCGGCCTGGGCCCCGGGTTCCTCGTCGAGGTCGACGCCGTCGCCGTCGTGTGACCCCACGGGCCGGCGGCACATCCGCGAGTGTGCCAAGTCGCTATCCGGCGGTTCGCGGGGAGACGCCGGTACTGCCACGGACGATGAGGCGTGTGGGCAGGACGATCTCGCGGCGTTCCTGATTGTCGCCGCTCAGCCGGTCGATGGCCGCCTGGACGGCGAGCCGGGCCTGCTCCAGCGGCGACTGGCTGACGGTCGTGAGCGATGCGCGGGTGCCGCGCCATGAGGCTGTCGTCGAAGCCGGTCACGGACATGTCGGCCGGCACCCTGACCCCCTGGCTCTCCAGCGCCTCCATCATCCCTAATGCCGTACGGTCGTCGAACGCGACGACCGCCGTGACATCTGTGCGGAGGCGCTTCAGCGCCGCCGCCCCTTGGCGCTCGGTGAGACCGCCAGGAAGGACGACGGGCTCGAGCCCGTGCCGTCCGCCTGCCTGCACGACAGGCCGCTGCCCGAGGCCCTGGCCATTCTCAGGGGGATGGGGCTGGACAGCGCGGAGATCAACTCCGGCGGGTTCATCCCGGAGCCGCACCTCCCGATCGACGACATCTTCGGCAGCGAGCAGGCCCGTCAGGACTACCTCGGGCTCTTCTACGAGCAGGGGATCACGCTCACCGCGCTCAACTGCAACGGCAACCCCCTTCACCCGAACGCCGAGGTACGGGAGAAACACGCGGGCGACCTCCTGCGGTCGCTGGAGCTGGCCGCAGTCCTGGGCGTCAAGCGCGTCGTCGCGATGTCGGGTACGCCCGCCGCGAGCGCCACCGGCACCAACCCGGCGTGGAACGTTCTGCCCTGGGACAGCGCCTACCTCGACGTTCAGGGCTACCAGTGGAACGAGGTGGCGATCCCGTTCTGGAAGAAGGTCCAGTGGCACGCGACCCACTTCGACGTCAAGGTCGCGATCGAGATGCACCCGCACAACGTCGTCTACAACCCGGCGACGCTGGAGCGGCTCGTCGACACGATCGACGCGACGCATGTCGGCGCCGAGATGGACCCCAGCCACCTGTTCTGGCAGGGCATCGACCCGGTGGCGGCGATCGGCCGCCTCGGCTCGCTGGTGTACAACGCGGCTGCCAAGGACACCCGGATCAACCCGGAGGCGCGGGTGAACGGCGTCCTCGACGACCGCTTCGGCCGGGTCCACCCGGACGAGCCCAGGGCCGTCGGCCTCGGCGGGCCGTACACCCTGTCGCGCTGGCCGCGGAACTCCTCCTGGGACTTCGTCGCCGTCGGCCGCGGGCTGACGACGCGAAAATCAAGTCCTTCAAGAAGGCCCTCTACCCTTCATGCGCGAGTCTCGGGGGCTGTCGCCGATCCGGATGATGGAGCCGCCGTTGATGCGGATGTAGGCGTGCGAGTGCAGCTTGTGGCAGCCGGGCTCCCTGGCGATGCCGTTGTCGCCGGCGACCAGCGGGTAGTGTCCCTTGGCGCAGGAGAAGGGGATCGGTCATCGCGCGTTCGGCTAAGGCCTTCTCCCACAGGTTTCGGGTGGTTCCGGCGAGGACCGCTGGCGGCCGCGTCCACTGATCTCAAGCTTGCCGCGAAGCCGAGACGCTGTCGAGCCGTTGTTCCGAGGCGTACGCGAGGGCCCACAAGTTTCCTCAGGACAATTTATTGTTTCCTCACGACATTGTTTTCTGCTGTTGTGCGCCCTACTGTCGGTCCGACGGGCACTCTCAGGGCCCCCATTGACGTTCAGGGAGAAACGCGTGTCACTTGACGACCTCGCCCGCATGATCGCCGACCCGTCGATCGAGTTCCGGCCCGAGCTGCGCTGGTGGCTGGCGGAGGGCCTGCACACCGACGAGACGCTGGTCCGCGAGATCGACACCGCGCACCGGCTGGGTTTCGGCGGGATGGAGTTCCTCGCGATGGACGAGGGCGCCATCGACCACTCCCGCTACGGCTGGGGTGCGGAGGAGTGGGTGCACGACTCCCAGGTGGTCGTCGAAGAGACCACTAAACGGAACATGTCGGTGAGCTTCACCTCCGGCACGAACTGGTCGAACGCGAACCTCCCCACGATCACCCCCGACGACCCGGCCGCGGCCCAGGAGCTCGACGTGGTGTTCGAGGACCTCGCCCCTTCGAGCTCCCGCAGCGGGGCGCTGCCGCGCGTCGACCTGGACGCCGAGCCGCCAACGCTGCACATTCCCGGCCACCGCGGCAAGATCACCGAGCAGCACCTGGTGGCCGTCGTGGCCGCCCGCCTGCTGGAGACCGGCGCGACGGGCACGATCCTCGACCTCGACTCCGTCATCGACCTCTCCGACCAGGTGCGGGAGGAGAGGCTGGAGTGGAGCGCGCCCGCCGACGGCGACTGGCGGCTCTTCGTCTTCTGGACACACGGCACCGGACAGACCGCCTCCCCCTCGGCGTCGGTCAACTACACCGTCAACTACCTGGACCGGGACGGAGTCGACGCGGTCATCGACTACTGGGACTCGGTCGTGCTCACGCCGGAGTTGCGCGAGCAGATCAGCCGCAACCCGCGCGCGCAGATGTACATGGACTCCCTCGAACTGTCCGTCTACGGCGCCGGGGGCATGTTCTGGGGGCGCACCGTCGCGCGGGAGTTCCGCGCCCGTCGCGGGTACGACCTCACCCGCTGGCTGCCCTTCCTGATCCGGTCCGCGCCCTTCATGGCTGTCAGCACGACCTACCAGAACGACGTGCGCGAGGAGCACCGCGTCACCGTCGAGAAGGTGCGCTTCGACTACGTGCGTACGCTCACCGACCTCTACATCGAGAACATGCTCCGCCCCTTCGCCGCGTTCCTGCACGACAACGGGATTTCGCTCCGCGCCGAGATCAGCTACGGACTGCCGTTCGAGCTCACCCGGCCGGGGCCGGAGGTCGACGGCATCGAGACGGAGTCCCTGGAGTTCGGCGCGCAGATCGACGCCTATCGCTTGCTGGCCGGTCCGGCTCACCTGTTCGGCAAGCAGTACTCCTCCGAGACCGGCGCGACCACCCGCAACCACATGCTCGACCACCGCTTCTACGACCAGATCATCGCCACCCAGCTGGCGGCGGGGATCACCAAGACCGTGCTGCACGGCTGGGCGAGCACCGCGGGCGCGGAGGGCGTCACCCATTGGCCGGGACATGAGGGCATGTGGCCGATGTTCTCCGAGCGGTTCGACACGCGGCAGCCCGCGGCGGAGTTCTACCCGCTGTGGAACAAGGCGATCGGCCGCTACCAGTGCGTCCTGCGGCAAGGCCGGCCGCGGATCGACGTGGGGATCCTCCGTACCGACCACTTCACCGACAACACCTCGGGGCTGGTCTTCCTCGACCAGGACGGGCGGCGGATCCCGGACGAGGACGCCTACGGGCGCATGTGGATGCGCGACCGGCACAACCACTGGTGGCGGGACCTGGGCATGCAGGACGCCGGGTGGACCTACGAGTTCTTCGACGGCTCACTGCTGCTGCGCGAGGAGGTGTCGTTCGCGGACGGGCTGGTGCAGCCGCACGGTCCGGGTTATCAGGCGCTCGTCGTCTATCAGGACACGCTCGACCCGGACGTGGCGGTCAAGCTTCTGGAGTGGGCGCGGCAGGGCATGAAGCTGCTCATCGTCAACGGCGCCACCGAGCTCAAGTGGCTCATGGCCGGCCAGTACACCACCCATCCCCGAGCGGCCGCCCGCACCCCGGGGCTCGACGGCCGCGACGAGGAGCTCGCCCAGACAATGGCGCGACTTCGCGCGCTGCCGACCGTCGCCGAGGTGAACGACCCGGCCGGCACCGTCGAGGCGCTGCGCGAGCTCGGCATCGCCGGACGCGCCGAGTTCACCGGCGAGAACCGCAGCCTGCTCAGCCACCTGCGCGAGGACGGCGATCTGCTGCACCTGTACCTGTATCACTTCCTGTACGAGACCAGCGAGCCGACCACGGTCGAGATCGCCCTCCCCGGCACCGGGACGGCTCACCGGATCGACGCCTGGACCGGCGACATCCACCCGCACCCCGGCATCCGGTACGAGGCGGGACGGACACTCATCTCTGTGTCCCTGGCGCCCGGGGAGACCGCGCTGTTCACGATCGACCGCTCGGCACGGGAGCCGGCGGGCTCCGAGCCCGTCGAGCCGCGCCTCCTCCAGGAGATCGCGGAGTGGACGACCACGGTCGAGAGCTGGGACGCCGGCGAGCTCGAGGTGATCAGCGAGGACCGCGGGCTCGGTTACGAGACCCGCGAGGTACGGCCCACCACCGCGATCACCCGCCTCGACGGCGGCCACGGCCCGCTCCGCCCGTGGAAGGACCTCCGCCAGGTCGGTCCCGACGTCAGCGGCGTCGGAGCGTACGACGCGACGTTCACCCTGGAGGAGGCGCCCGTCGCGGGAGCCAGGTACGTGCTGGACCTCGGATCGACGGCGGGTGGCCTCGGCTCCGTCCAGGTCAATGAGGGCCCGGTCAAGGGCTTCGACACCTCCCGCCCGACCGTGGATGTCACCGCCGACCTGCGGCACGGGGAGAACACGGTGACGGTCCGGGTGTCGAGCTCGCTGAACAACCGGCTGCTCGCCCGCGGCTACTACGACTCGATTCCCGACATCGCCGCGCAGCTCGCCGGAGGCGCTGGGATGCAGCAGACCGAGGTACACGACCACGGCCTGCTCGGACCGGTGCGACTGCTGCTACTGCGCGAAGCGACGGCGAACTGAACCAGCCGGGTCGGGCGGGCTGAGGCGGGCGGGGGGCTGAGGCGGCCGGGCCGGCGACCGGTCGCGCGGGAGCCTGCGCATCCGGTCGCCCGCCCTCCCGACCGGCAGTAGGGTTCCCGGAGACAGAGCGCGGATACAACGGGCGAGGGGAGGCACATCGTGACCTGGACACAACGCCACGAGCTGGACGATCAGGACATCGACCTGTCCTCCGTCATCGCCCCGGACCTCCTCGATCCGCGCGTCTCCCTCTCCTCGATCATCCACTGGGCGGACAGTCATGCGGTACGACTGGCCCTCATGGCCGCCGTCGAATTCCCCGTCAACGATGTGCCGATGTTCCTCGTCGTGAACCAGCTCAGCTACCGGGGAGCGATGCGCCCCAGCGACCTCGCGCTGGCCCTCGGAACAGGGCGGGCCAATCTCACCAAGATCGCCCATCGCCTGCACGACGCGGGCCTCATCGTGCGTGTTCGCGAGCCATCGGACGAACGCAGCGTGCTGCTCGCCCTCACTCCCCGGGGGCGGGAGATCGGGGAGCGGATCATGGAGTGCGTCCAGCAGGACCTTGAGTCGCTCCTGGCGGACTGGAGCGACGAGGACGTGGACACGCTCAAACGCCTCCTCGCCCGCTTTGCCCGCGACACGATGTGGAAACTGCCGACGCCGAAAGGCCATGTCAGGTCGGGCTGAGGTCTCCTGGTCCCCACGGCATCGTGGGCGAGGCCGTCAGCCCGCTCCCGGCGGCGCCGGACTATGCCCCCGGGAGAAGCTTTCCGCCCGCCACGCCTCGGACGGCGCTGTCGATCAGTTCCTTCACCTGAGCGGCCGGCACCGGGACGCCCGGGGTCTCGAAGAACCAGCGGAACGCCTCGTCCTGGCCGACCCCCTCGGGCGTCTGCCCCGGGAAGTACGGCTGGACGTACACCGGCGTGCCCGGTTCGACGCGCCAGCTGTCGGCGAGCGACCCGGTGTCCACCGCGTCGTAGCCAAGTGCGTCCAGCAGCGCGATCACCTCGGCCTTGGCGGCCGGGTCGTCACCCGCGATGGGCAGGGCGCTGCGGTCGGCGGCCCCGGCCGGCCGGGCGCTGGTGGACAGGCGGTGGAAGTCGATGTTGTTGAACGCCTTGACCAGGCGTGAGCCGGCCAGGTGCCGCTGCACCAGGGCGCTGGAGGTCAGCTCGTCGGAGTCCAGCTCGGCGATGCGGCCGTCGCGCTCCGGGTAGTAGTTCATCGTGTCGATCACGATCTTGCCCGCCAGAGCGGCGGCCGGCAGCTGCTCGTAGGCGTGCAGCGGAACGGTGGCCACGACCAGGTCACCGGCCTCGGCGGCCGCGGCCGGCGTGGCCGCGCGGGCCTGCCCGCCCAGCTCGGTCACGAGATCGGCGAGGGTCTCGGGGCCACGCGAGTTGCTCAGAACGACGTTCAGGCCGGCGGCGACGGCGAGGCGGGCCAGCGTGCCGCCGATCATTCCGGTGCCTATGAGGCCGAGAGTCTTGGTCATGGCGTCTCCATCTCAGTGGGGAAATTTACGGGACATCTGCAAGATACAGCACACATGCAAGAATAAAGACACATGTACGGTAGGCTAGAGTTACGGATGTGGCAACGACCAGAGACAGCAACCCCCCGAAGGTCGACCTGCGCGTGCGACGCACCCAGGCGGCCCTGCGGCGCACTCTGATCCAGCTCGCCGAGGAGCGGGACCTGTCGCAGATCAGCGTCGCCGACGTCGCCGAGCGGGCCGAGGTGAGCCGTTCCGCCTTCTACTCCCATTACCGGGACGTACACGAGCTGGCCGAAGCCGCCTGCACCGCCATGGTCGACGACTTGATCGAGTCCCTGCCCGCCCTCGCCTGCGAGACGGCGGACGAGGCGCCGGACCCGATCCAGGCGCTGGCGGCGTTCTTCGCCAACCTCGCCGAGTACGCCGGTCTCTATCGCAGCCTGCTGGGGCCGCAGGGCAGCGCGCGCGTCATCGACCACGTACGCCGCCGGATCACCGCGACCATCCACTTCGCCGCATGCGCGTCACCGGTCGCGGCGCCTGAGGTCCCGCATGACGTACCCGCCGCGTTCACCGCCGGCGCGCTCATCGGCGTGGCCTCCGACTGGCTCCAGCGCGGATGCCCGCGGACACCGAACGAGATGGCCGCGTCGACCTGGCCCCTCCTCGCCGCCCTCCACCACCTCGACGGCACACCCGTTGATGACGCCGCGAACCCGCGAGGTGATCGGCCAGTGCCCCAATCTCTGTGACGGTCCGTCGTGGTGGGGGTGCCTTTGGTGGGATACCCCCTCCGGGGGAACGAAAGAAGACGGTCCGTCGTGGCCGAGGTCCCTACCGAGAGACACTTTCTCCGGGAATCGGAAGTCGTGCCGGCAGAGGTCTCTTCGGAGGGACCCCCTTTGGGGAAGCGGAAGAGGACGGTCCTCCGTGGTTGAGATCCCCAGAAAGGGACCCCCTTCGGGAACGGCGGCCACGATGGGTGGGTCAGATTTCCTTGACGAACACGATGGCGTCGATCTGGTCGATGGTGGCCGGGTCAAGAGACAGGTAGGTGTACTCGGCCGGCACGCGAGGCGTCAGCTTCCGGTCGAGGGTCGCGGCGAGGCGGCCGGGATCGATGACGGCACGGGCGTGGGGCAGGGTCGACAGGAGTCCTTCTAGGGTGTCGGGAGGAGGGACGTCGGAGCCGCGGGTGCCGAAGGTGGCGGCGGCGAAGGCGTACTGATCGCCGAGGTGGGTGCCGATGATGGCGCCCGCGCTCCACCACTGGAGCGACTGACCGGCGAACCACAAGTGACTCTTGTCGCGCTGCAGATGGCGGTTGCCGGCGAACGCGAGCGTGGGGCCGCGACGGGCCTCGCGGCGGACGATGGCGTCGAGGTTGTCGGCCATCATCGCATCGCGCAGGCACATGAGCGTGCCGAGGCGGGTGGGCGCGGTGTCGGCCAGGCCGGCGTGGTAGCGCAGGAGCCCGGCGGCGGTGCGGGCGTGCAGGTCGGCGCGCCACCAGTCGTCGGATGAGGTGGTGGCCGTCAGGTGGGGGGCGTGCGCGGTGAGCAGCGCGCGCAGGTCGTCGGCGATCAGGCGCAATTCCTTGGCCTCGGGGGTGCGGCCGACGGACTCGGTGGGATCCATGATGCCCCGATCGATCCAGCGCTCGTCGGATCCGAGCAGCTCGTCGAGGGTCTCGCGACTACAGGCCAGGTCGAGGTGGGCGGCGAGGTAGTCGTACAGCGCGGTCAGGGCTGGGCGGGGACTGGCGACGCCGGTCACCTCCAGCGGGGCGTCGAAGCCGTAGAAGTGGAGCCGCTCGTCCGGGGAACGCTGCTCGTTGTAGGCGCGCATCCAGCGCAGGAGCTCCCGGTTGGCGGGTGAGGCGCCGAAGCCGTGGCTGAAGCCGCGGCTCATCGCGTCGTCGAGGGTCGCGGTGCCGTCGGTGACGTATGCGTCGGCGGTCAGGGCCGCGAGGCAGTCGCTCTCCAAGGTGATCGAGCGGTAGCCGTCGTGCTCGACGAGGTGGTGGAAGAGGTCGTTGCGCAGTTCGAGGAAGGCTTCGACGCCGTGGGTGGGCTCGCCGAGGCCGAGCAGGCGGGTGGCCGGAGACAGGAGCGCGGTGAGGGCGCCGCCAGTGAGGGAACGGGCGGCGTCCCGGCTGAAGGCCGTCATGCATTCGACTGTATCGTTGAACCCTTCGTGTAAACTTTGGCGGCCCTTCTAGCCGTTTACGAGTGCATACCCTCAAACAGAGTTGTCAGCGTCGACCGCGTCCGCGAACGCGCCCATGGACGTGAAGGTCCAGTCCGGGGTGACATCGGCCGACGGCGCCGGCGTTGCTCCCCCACCCGGGTTGTCATGACGGCGGTTGATCCACACCGTCGGCAGACCCGCGGCCTTGGCCGGCACGTGGTCGTGGAACAGGCTCTGCGCCACGTGCAGCAGCTTGCCGTCGGCCACCCCGAGCCGCCCGGCCTCGCTCATCAGCGCCTCGAAGTTGCGGGGAGACGGCTTGTATGAGCCGATGTCCTCAGCGGTGAGGATGCTGGTGAAGGTGACGCCGAGGCGCTTGTTCGAGCCGGCGAAGGAGGCCCGGTCCACGTTGGACAAGATGATGAGCTTGTACCGGCGCGCGAGCCGCTCGAGCGCCTCCGCCGAGTCGGGGAAGGCCGGCCAGTCAGGCACGGAGACCGCCAGCCGCTCGGCCTCCTCGTCACTGACCGGCACGCCGAGTTTCGCACCCAGGCCACGCATCGCGCGCGCCAGGATGCGCGGGTAGAGGTCGCCGGGATGCTCGACCTCAGCCTGCGCCTCGTGCGTCGCGTACGCCATCAGCAGTTGTTCGTCAGTCATCCGGAGACCGTGCGCGCCGGCCCACTTACGCAGGACGGCCGCGATGCCGGTCTCCCAGTCAATGAGGGTCCCGTAGCAGTCGAAGCTGAGGGCATCGAAGTCGCTGAAGGTCACCGTGCACGCTCCTGGACGAGGTTGCAACTTCCGCACTGCGCCTTCCAGGTCGGCGAGCAGCCGACGACGCAGCTCGTTCGGCGACGGCGCCCGCCACCGTAACCGGGTGAATCGACACGGTTAACCGTATAACAGGCAGTCAGGCGATCCGAGATCATCTGCCAGTCGTTGACAGCGCTCCTCATTGACAGCGCCCCGGAGATCGGACAACCTACCGGAACGGAAGATTATGCGGCAGTGCATAATTATGCAATGGGAGCTGCGATGCGCAAGCGCAGAGTGATCATCAACACCGACGCCAAGAACGAGGCCGATGACCAGTTCGCCATCGTCCACGGATTGTTGTCACCGACTCTCGACATGCGCGGGCTGATTCCTGCCCATTTCGGCACCTGGCGGTCGCAGCGCAGCATGGAGGAGTCCCGCGAGGAGATCGATCTCCTGCTGGATCTCCTCGGCCTGACCGGCTCCGTCACCGTCGCGAACGGCGCGGCGACGCCGTTGCCGGACGAGCACACCGCCGCGGACTCCCCCGGCGCCCGGCTGATCATTGAGGAGTCGAAGCTCGCGAGCGAGGAAGACCCGCTCTATGTGGCTTTCCTCGGGCCGCTGACCGACATGGCCTCGGCGATCCTGCTGGACCCCGACCTCGTACGACGCCCGCTGGTCGTGATCTGGATCGGCGGCTCCGGATACCGCGGCTACGACGAAGGCTCGCGAATCGAGTTCAACCTCTCCAACGACATCCATGCCGCCAACGTGGTGTTCGACTCCGGCATGACCGTGTGGCAGGTGCCCAGAGACGTCTACACCAAGGTCTCGGTGAGCTATGCCGAACTGGAGGAGAAGATCGGTGATGCCGGCCCGCTGGGTCGCTACCTGATCAAGCAATTGCACGAGTGGAACGCGACGTACCACCCCGGCCCGATCGAGTCCCGCTCGCTGGGCGATTCACCGGCCATCGCGCTGATGCTCTACCCCGCGAGCGGAAACCTGCGCGTCAGGCCCGCTCCCCGCTTCGGTGCGGACGGCTCCTATCTGCCCGGTTCGAACCACCCTATCCGGGTCTGCGAGGAGGTCGACGTGCGGTTCCTGCTGGAGGACATGTTCGCCAAGATCCGGGCCTTCGGGCGCGAGCACGACTGACGCGCGGGTGTGACCGGTCAGGCGTCCGCCATCTCGTCCTTGTGGCGGAACAGGCTCCGATATTCCTGAGGCGAGGTGCCAAGGTGCCGATGGAACGCGGCCCGCAAGGAAGCGGGAGCGCCGAGCCCGGTGAGGCGGCCGATCTGCTCGATGGGCACGGTGGTCGCCTCCAGCAGTTCGCGGGCTCGGTCGATGCGTGCGTCGGTCAGCCAGGCCATGGGCGGAGTGCCGGTCTCCTCGCGGAAGCGGCGGATCAGTGTCCGCCGCGACATATGGGCGCGTTCCGCGAGGTCGTCGACGGCAAGGGGCTTCGCCAGGTTGTCGATCATCCACTCCCGCAGAGGAGCAAGTACGTCTCCGCTCGCTTCGGGGCGGAACTGTTCGACGAACTGCGCTTGACCTCCCCGTCGCCGTGGCGGCGCGACGAGATCACGTGCGCGTGTGTTCGCCGCCGCGGCGCCGAGGTCGGTGCGGATCAGGTGCAGGCACAAGTCGATCCCCGCGGTCACGCCGGCGGAGGTGAGGATGTCGCCGTCGTCGACATAGAGCTGATCTGGCAGGACATCGACGCGTGGATACCGCTGACGCAACTGCTCGGCCGCCCGCCAATGTGTGGTCGCGGGGCGTCCATCGAGCAGCCCGGCCGCGGCAAGGGTGAAGGCCGCGGTGCAGATGGAGACGAGCCGGGCACCTCGGGTGTGAGCCGCCCGTAGCGCCGCCAGCAGCTCAGCCGACGGGGTCGCGTCAATGTCGTCGTTGCCCGGAATGATCACCGTGTCGGCGTCGTCCAGCGCCTCAAGGCCGGCCGCGACGGTGATCGCGAAGCCGCACCCCGGCACCAGCCCGGTCTCGGTGTCAGCGCACACCGTCAGCTCATAGTGGGGGTCCATGGTGAAGATCTGCGTCGCGGCACCGAACTCGAGCGGGAGCACACCGGGCTGTACGAGCACTGCGACGTGGTGTCTGCCTGCCATAGTGGCACGATTGTAGCGCTGAATGGCATCCGTGCCACTTTTGGCCGGGTTCCTGGCCTCGTACCGTCGAGTTATGACCGATACCGCCGCCCTCTCGGAAGGGTTGCAGAACGACGTCCTCGCTCTCCCGGCCGGGCCGCTGGTTGAGGCGAGCCTCGCCGCGGCACGGGCCGCGGTGCATCCATCTGTGCTGAACCACAGCATTCGCGGTTTCTACTGGACCCGTCTGTTCGCCGCCCACAAAGGCGTCCTGAACGACGCGGACTACGACGAGGAACTCCTCTTCGCCGCCAATGTGATGCACGACCTGGGAACGGGCCCCGACGCACCGGGCCGGCTCCGGTTCGAGATGGAAGGCGCCGATCTCGCCGCCACCGTGCTGACCGAACTCGGCGCTCCCGCACGGGACGTCGACCGGGTCTGGGAGGCGATCGCTCTTCACACCACCCCGCAGATCCCCGAACGAATGGGGCTGCTGACCTACCTGACCTACGAAGGCATCTGGATCGACTTCGGGAAGAATACCGACCTCGTGGCCAAGGAGCAGAGGCAGATCCATGCCGCCTACCCACGGCTTGAGATGGTCCGCCATATGGCCGAGGAAATCCTCGCCCACGGAGCCCGCTCCGAGACAGCCGCACCCCCTTACGCGGTCGCCTTTCATCTGGCGCGCGAGCGGGAAGCGGATGGAGTCACCTTCATGGAGCGTGGCGTAGCCAATGGCCCATGGGGAGAGTAGACCCGCAAGAGTTGGAGTCAAGCATGTCGAAAACCGTCTCCCAGCACCTGTTCGGAATCGAGCGGGTCGTCGTCGTACACCATTCCTTCTGCGGCGGGACCTCCTTCACGGAGGAGGGGATCATCGACGCGTGGAAACGTGAACAGCACACCGATATCTCGTCCGTGTACGACTGGGACGGCATCCGCATCGCCGACTTCGAGAAGTCACTCGACTACGACGTGAACCTGATCCGCAACAGCCAAGGCACGCCGAAACACATTGAGATTCATGGCCTCTTCTACAACGTCGATTCCGGCGAGCTGACAGAGGTCGTCCGGGACGTTCCCGCTGAGGCCGCACCCGGCCAGAAACACGAGAGGTGACGACTCAGGCATCAGGGGCGATCCGCTGGCCGGTCCGCCGGCATCGCCCTGCTCACCATCCACCCCGCCGCACGCCGCGACACTGCTAATTCCAAAGAAGGAGTAACAACTAAATGTTCTCGAAGTAATGCGGCGGTCACTGCTTCCAGGCATGTGACCGTGACCGGGAAGGAAAAGTCCATGAGCGACAACAAGTGGATGGATGGACTCACTCCCGCACCGGCACTTCTCTAGAAACGGAAACCCATCATGGAACGCAATCTTCTGGTGATCGGCTCGACGGGAAAGACCGGTCGCCACACCGCCGAGCTCCTGCTTCAACGCGGCCACCACGTCCGCGCGCTCGTCCGCCGAGTCGATGAGCGCTCCGAGAGGCTTGCCGGTCTCGGGGCGCAGATCGTGGAAGGCGACGTCCTCGACCTCAACTCCCTGGCGGAGGCGATGAAAGGGATCGATGCCCTGTACTTCACCTACCCGATCCGCCACGGCCTGATGGACGCCACGGCGAACGTGGCCCTGGCGGCGGAGGAGAGCGGCGTGCGGGCGATCGTGAACATGTCGCAAATCTCCGCCCGCCGCGACTCCGCCAGCAACGCGGCACGCCAGCACTGGGTCGCGGAACGCGTACTGGAGCGCTTCCCGGTGGCCGTCACCCACATCCGCCCGACCTTCTTCGCCCAGTGGCTGATCGACACCTGGGCCGACGGAACCGGCGAACTGCGGCTGCCCTTCGCCGACGGACGCCATGCCCCGATCGCTGAAAGCGACCAGGCAAGGGTGATCGCGGCCATCCTGGAGGATCCAGCCCCGCACGCCGGCAAGATCTACCCGCTGTACGGGCCGGTGGAGCTCAACCACTACGAGATCGCCGAGAAGATGTCGCAGGCGCTCGGCCGTCAGGTCACGTACGTGCCCATCAGCCTCGACGAGTTCAGGACCATCCTGGAAAACCGCGGCGCGCCGGAGCACCTCATCCAGCATCTTCTCGCCGTCGCGGTCGACTACCGCAACGGCGTCTTCGCCGGCACGAACGACCTCGTGAAGAAGATCGGCGGCGCCGACCCCCTCGATGTGGAGAGCTTCGTCGCCCAGAACCGGGCGGCCTTCGACCCGCACACCGCCTGAATGGCTGCCCGCGACGCGGCCGAGCAGGCCCGCGCCTCCTGACCGAGGCTGTCGCCGCTCACGTATGCGGGCCCCCCGGCACGGGGCCGGGTCAGTGCTGGATGTCGCCTCTGGCCTTAGCCATCGGGAGCAGGTCGAAGACACTGATCACGCGCGTGATCTCGCCGTTCTCGACGGTGAGGTAGTCGATACCGCGGAAGTCCTTCAGGATGGGCGTGTCGACGGCGTACACGGTCGCCGCGTTTGTGTCGTTGCTCAGGACGTCGATGACGGTGGCGCCGATGAGCGAGTTCGCGAACCGTTCGAGGAATCGGCGGTAGCCCTCTACTCCCTCGAACGTGCCGGTCGGGGCCTCGCACACGACGTCGTCGGCGAGCAGGCTCAGCGCCTTCTCGACGTCCTTGCTGGTCCACGCGCGGACGAAGTCCTCGGCGACCTTCTGGGCGAGCGCGTTCGTTGCGGTCACAGCACAGTTCCTTTCGTGGGGCTTTGTCCCTGGCGAGTCGTGGGGCTTTGTCCCTGGCGAGGCCGGGGACGCTCGGAGCCGCCTCCTGTAGGTGGCTCGTCTGCCTGCAGCTTCACCGAGGTATATGTCAGGTGCTGTCATATACATAGGTAAATTTGGAACCATGAGGTCCGAGCGCCTGCTGTCGATCATGCTGCTGCTCCAGACCCACGGCCGGCTACCCGCCGGCGACCTGGCCGAGCGCCTGGAAGTGTCGGTCCGCACCGTCATGCGCGACATCGAGGCGCTGTCGGCGGCCGGTGTCCCCGTCTACACCGTGCGCGGGCCCCATGGCGGCATCGCCCTGCTGCCCGGCTACCGCACCAATGTCACCGGCCTGACCGCCGACGAGGCCCGCGCCCTGTTCGTCCTGCTGTCCGATCATGCTCACACCGAGCTGGGCCTGGGCCGAGCCCTCGGCTCCGCGCTGCGCAAGCTGATGGCCGCCCTGCCGGCCCCGCACCGGCCGGACGCCGACCTGGCCAGCCGCCGTATCCTCATCGACCCGGTGCGCTGGCGCGGCGGACCGGCACGCCCCGCCACCGGGCCGGCCGTCGACCTGGCCGTACTCCAGCAGGCCATCTTCACCGACCGGCGGCTGCGCCTGCGCTACCGGCACGGCCGCGACAACCGCGTCCGCTCCTACACTCTCGATCCGTACGGCCTGGTCAACAAGGCAGGCGTCTGGTACCTCGTCGCCGACCACCGCGGCGAGCCCGCACTCTTCCGAGCCGACCGAGCCTTGTCAGCCGGCATCCTCGACGAGCCCGTACGACGCCGCGACGGCCTCGAACTGGCCGACGTCTGGGACGGCCTGCGCCGCCACATCGACGACATTCCCGCCCCACTGCCCGTCACGGTCAGCGTCCACCGGGACATCCTCGCCAGATTCCTGCGTATCCACGAAGCAGACCTGGCCGGGCCCCCTCCCACCGACCTCTCGCCGGACGCCGACGACCACCCGGAGCGGGTGCATGTCGACCTGCGCTTCCGCTCCCTGCCCGCAGCCGAGGTACTGCTGGCCTTCGGTACCGACGCCGAAGTCCTCGCTCCGGCCGAGCTCCGCCAGGCCCTGGCCCGCAAGGCGGCCGAGGTCGCCGCCCGCTACACCACCGACACCGATCACCGGTAGGGCCGCTCTTAAGATCATCCCGGAACTGTCCCCTACAGGAAGAGCTCACTCATGCGCACCATCTATGCCGTCACCCATCCGGAGGCGACGCACCACGTCGAGGGGGTCGTCGGCGGCTGGCATGATTCGCGGCTGACGCCGGCCGGGGGGAGGGCCACAGGAGTGGCTGGACCAACGATTCATCCCACCGCCTGTGGCCGGGGAGCGGTTGGAACACGACGAGGGCGTGGAGGGGGCCGAGACCAAGGCGGCCTTGGCACGGCGCATCTACGCGGCCATGGACGAGATCTTGCGGCGCCCCTGCGAACACCAGATCATCGTGACGCACGGGGGCTCCCTGACATTCGTCGTGGCGTCCTGGATCAAGATGCCGATCGAGTCGGTCGGCCATGCCAGTTTCCGGGCGCCATCCGGCAGCATCACCACCCTGCGAGAAGACGACTTCTTCCACAACCGCCAGGTCGTCAGCCTCGGTGACACCCGCCATCTCGACTCCGCCGAAGCCGGCTGACCTCTACCTGGCCCGCCGAGCTCACGAAGCCCGGTGGTCACCAGGCTGCGCGCGGCGGGTCGCCCTCACCGGGACGCTGGTCGACTGTGATCGGCACCGAGGTGGCCGCGCCGTCGGTGAGGCCGATCCGGTAGGCGCGCCAGTCGTGCACGTACAGGAGGTGCTCGCCGGTTCCGTCGACGCTGAAGCGCAGGCTCAGTGAGGCGCCGGGCGGCAGCTCCGGCCTGGCCAGGATCTGCGCCGGCCCGCCTGCCACGGGGACGCGTTCGACGACATGCCCGGAGGCGTAGATCAGTGCGCTGCCGTCGGGGGTGTGGGCCACCGACTCGATCGGCATGGCGCCCGTGGTGTTCTTGATGATCCGGGACGCGGCACTTTCCGGGTCGGCGTCCAGGCGGGCGAGGTCGAGCGAGGCGATGGCCCGGACACCCAGCACGTACGCGAGCGAGCGGCCGTCCGGGGCCCAGGACAGGCCGGTCACCATCGAGTGCGCCATCGTCTTCCAGTCCCGGCGCCGGCCGGTGGCGACGTCGAGCACGGAGATCTTGGCGCCACCTCCGATGAGCGGCGTGGAGTAGGCCAGCCGGGTGCCGTCGGCGCTGAGGGCGAGGTCGAAGACGGCAGTCAGGTCGTCGGGGTCGGTCTGCGTGACGGCCACCGGCTTACCGGGCCGCCCGTCCTCGCCAAGGCGTACCAGGAAGAAGCAAATGCGGGGCTTCTTCGGCTCGGTCCAGCCGGCGACCGCGAACGTGCGGTTGTCCCGGGCGGCGGCCACGAGATGCCAGGAACTCTCGACGCCGGGCGGCAGCGGGATGTTCGCGATGAACGACCCGGTCTCGGCGTTGTGCACGGCGGGCGGCACCGGAGTGAAGACAGCGGTCTTGGACCTGCCGGGGAAGTGGGTGAGCGGAGTGCGCGCGGAGACGAAGAACCGCGGCGGGCCCGTCGCGGTCAGGGGCGTTCCGGTCGCCATGGGCTCGGCCAAGGAGGTCGCCATCGGGAACGGGTGCCGTACGGGACCCGAGGACACCATGGGCGAGGGCGGCGACGGGACCACCGTGAGCGACGGCAGCGGCGCGGACGTCAAGGGCTGGGGTGCGCTGATGAGCGACACCCGGTCGGCGGCCGGATCGGCGCATCCGGCGACCAGGACGGCCAGGGCTAAACCGGTCAGGGCGGCGGACGTACGTGACGACGACATGTAGCGATCATCGCATGGGGCGGCAGCGACGCGCATAACACAGAGCGGCCGGGCGGCATGGCGGTTGACCTGCTGATTCGCGGGGGCGGTGGGCGTCGTTCCGGCGCAAGGTTAGAGGTTTGTCAAATCTTCAGTGGATGTGATCTTCCCAACCTAAGATCACGTCCATGCTGATTCACCGAACCTTACGGACGATCACAGTCCTCGCCGCGACGTTCACCGTCGCATTGTCCGGGGCGGTCACAGGCGGCGCGAGCGCGGCGATGGCCGACGAGAGCCAGCCGAAGCCCGACCGTCAGCTGCTCTTCTACAACCACGCCTACAGCGTCGTCGACAAGGAGACCGCCGACGCGGTCGAGAACTCCGACTACCTCCGGAAGTTCGCCAACTTCGAGGTCCGCACCACGACCGGTGGTGGGATGACCTGGAAAGGCCGCTACCTGAAGGGTCGCGAGACCTATCTGGAGCTGTTCTCGGTGGGCGACCTGCCCGGCCAGGACGCCGAGTTCGGCTCCGCCGGGCTCGGGACCTCGGTCGAGCGCGCGGGGGACCTCTCCACGGTGACCGAGCGCCTGAAGGCCGCGGGGATCGCCAATCCGTTCCCGTACCGCCAGACCCGTGACTTCGGCGACGGGGTCAAGGTGCCGTGGTTCGACACCATCCGTGCCACCGGTGACCAGTACGACGCCTTCGACCCGTGGGCGATGGAATACCTGCCGGAGTACTTCGCCGACCCGCGCAGCAAGACCGAGCCCGAGAGCTTCCCCGGGGACGTCGGCCGGGAGCGCTACCTGCCCGACGACTACCGCGACCACCTGATGCGTGACGTGACCTCCATCCGCATCGGGGTGCCCGCTCGCGACCTCGCCAACACGGTGCCGCTGCTGCGCGCCGGCGGCTTCACCGTCCGGACGCTTCCCGGCGGTGGCGTCGTCGCCGAGGGCGGCGGCACCCGGATCCAGCTGGACTCCGTCGCGCGCGAGCAGGCCGGCCTCAAGCAGATCCAGATGTCGCTCAACAAGCCCCTGCTGTCCATGACCGAGGAGCGGATCGGCCGGTCCACCCTCGTCGTCGGCCCCGGCGCTCGCGCCGTGTGGACCTTCGACGCGCCCGCCAAGTAAGCATCGCTCCACCCGAGTAAGCGTCACTCCCCTCGCCGGCACCGAGGGCGGCATGACGGTCCCTCAGGCCCGGCGCGGCGCGATGGATGCGGTCAGTGCGGAAGCTCGACCGACAGGTGCGGACTCAGCGCCCGGAGGAAGTCCGCCGCGTCGAACATCGCGCCCGCCGAGGCCAGGCCCGTCGCCCGCGTGTGCCCGGCGAGGATCCGCTGGACGGCCTCTACCGCCAGAGGTGCGGTGATCGCGTAGATGTCCTGGCCACGGGCCGTGGCGCGGCGCTCGACACCGCCCGCGCGTACCAGGACGTCGACGACGAAAGTCTGGTTCGACCGGCCCAGAGCGTCGACCGGCTCCGGCGCCGGCGTGTCCTCCCGGGCCAGGTCCCTCGCGGCTTCGACGGTCATGTAGGTGCGGACTTCAGGCACGGCCAGGTGACTGGGAACGGTGACGACATCGGCCATGGTGAACTCCGCGATCACCGCCCGCCGGCCCAGCGGCTCTGGAAAGAGCCAGTCCTGCTCCACCGTCTTGTCGTCGTGGTACCGCAACGCGCCGTCCGTGAACCGCACCCGACGGCCCGCGCGACGCTCATGGGACACCTGTCCGGCCGCCCGCGTGCCGGCGGTGGGATGCCAGCTGCTCAGCCCGTACGCGACGTGCGCCTCGTCCGCGGCGGTCCACTCTCCCATCGCCGCGGTCACCAGCAGGTCGCCCAGCCCACCGTAGAAGGCCATCGCCGGCACCACGGGCCGGGTAGCTGCCGCGTGGTCGGCGAACATCGCGGCGTTCGCCTCGATCTCGGCCGCGACGTCGACGTACGGGATCCCCGCGCGCGAGGCCGCCTCGACGACCGGGCCACCCGTCACCGCGAACGGTCCCGCACAGTTGATGACGGCCGCCGCGCCGGCGAGGGCTCGGTCCAGCGCGCTCGCGTCGTCCACGCCGGCCGGCCGCACGACCACGTCGGCCCACTCGGCCGCCAGCGCCGCCAGCCGAGCCGCGTCACGGCCGGAGATGACTGTGGCGATGCCACGCCTTCGTAGCTCGGCGACGATGAAGCGACCGGTGTGCCCTGTCGCCCCGTAGACCACCACTGCGGCCGTCGTGCTCATGGTTCCCCCATCTCGATGTTCTGATGGGCCTCAGTCTCGCGGTGGGCGGGATCCGACAGTGAGGGTCCGGAACGCCATCATGCGTACACTTTCGGACATGCCCACCGTCGCTGTGCTGACCGCCGGTCACCTGCTGCACTTCGAGCTGGGGGTGGCCTACGAGATCTTCGGCAATCCCCCGAGCGAAGCCACGAAGGGCTGGTACGACGTACTGCTCTGCGGGCCGGGGCCGGTGCGGGTCGGGCCGTTCATGGTCGAGCCCGACTGCGGGCTGGAGCGCTTGGCCGGCGCCGATACCGTGATCGTGCCCGCGTGCGCCGACATCGACGATCCGCCGCCGGCGGAGCTGGTCGAAGCCGTACGCGCTGCCCACGAGTCGGGGGCCCGGATCGCCTCCCTCTGTACCGGAGCGTTCGTGCTCGGCGCCGCGGGCCTGCTGGACGGCCGGCGGGCCACCACTCACTGGGCTCATACCGCGGAGCTGAGCGCCCGCCATCCGCTGGCCGTGGTCGATCCGGACGTCCTGTACACCGACAACGGCAGCGTGCTCACCGCCGCGGGCAAGGCCGCCGCCGTGGACCTCTGCCTGCACCTGATCCATCTCGACCACGGCGCCGCCGTCGCCAACTCCGTCGCCCGCCGCCTCGTCATGCCGCCGCATCGGCCCGGTGGTCAGGCCCAGTTCGTCGCTACGCCGATGCAGGTCAGGAGCGACCACCTGCTCGCCGACCTGTTCGCGTGGGTCCGGCAACGGCTGGACCAGCCGCTGACGGTGACCGACATGGCGCGGAAGGCGAACACGAGTCCGCGCAATCTCGGACGGCAGTTCCGGTCAGTGGCCGGGCAGACGCCGCTTCAGTGGCTCCTGACCCAGCGCGTACGCCGTGCCCAGGAAATGCTGGAGGCCACCGGCGAGAGCATCGAGGCGATCGCCGTCGCCACCGGCATGGGCACTGCCACGACGCTTCGGCGCCAGTTCAAACGGATCGTCGGGGTCCCGCCTGACAGCTACCGGCGCTCGTTCCGCGGCGCGGATCGAGCGAGCTCTCTCCGGTGCTGAACGCGAGTATTACGCCTTGGGCGCCTGCTGGATCCGTACCAGGTTGCCCGAGGGATCGCGGAACGCGCTGTCGCGCGGCCCCCAGGGCTGCTCGATGGGCTCCTGCAGCACCTCGGCGCCGGATGCCCGGACCCGTTCGAAGGTCGCGTCGAGATCGTCGGTGCTGAAGATGATCATCGCCAGGACGCCCTTGGTGAGCAGTTCCTGCAGGGCGTCGCCGTCGGCCTGGGAACGGCCGGCGTGTGGTTCGGAGAGCACGATTTCGAGGTCCGGCTGGGTCGCGCTGCCGAGCGTGACCCAGCGGAACCCGCCGGAGGCGACGTCGTTGCGTACCTCAAGGCCGAGGGCGTCACGGTAAAAGGTGAGCGACTCGTCCACGTCGTTGACGGTGATGTGGCAGTAGCGGAGTGCGATGGTCATGTCGCCCACGTTAGGCGGCGGCGACGCGATCCGCTTCTCCGATCCTGCTCGGCGGGTTTCGTGTCGGCCGCGTGCGCACCTTCGCCACGCACGCGGGCATCGCCGTTTCGGCGCCGTGCTCCCGGCCTCGGTACGCGCTCGGCGTCTCCCCCACCACCTCGGTGAACCGCGAGCTGAACGAGCCGAGTGACGTACAGCCGACCGCCATGCACGCGTCGGTCACGCTCATCCCCTCGCGCAGCAGCGCCATCGCCCGCTCGATCCGGCGGGTCATGAGATAGCTGTACGGCGTCTCGCCATAGGCCGCCCGGAACCGTCGCGAGAAGTGCCCCGGCGACATGAGGGCGTGGCGGGCCATCGTCGGCACATCGAGCGGCTGCGCGTACTCCCGGTCGATCAGATCGCGCGCTCGGCGCAGGTGCGCGAGATTGGCGAGGTCTTCCGGACTCATGGGACGAACATACCACTCCCAAATAGCCATTTACCTGCATGAATACGCTCATGGCTGGGACAGGTGCTCAGCTTCGGCCGAGCATCTCAGCGGTGAGGACGTCGCCGCCGAGGCCCCAGCCGCCGTCGGGGACTTCGTCGATGAGGACCAGGGTGTTCGCCCGGGCCCGCTCGCCGTACACGGCCGCGTAGGCGTCGGTGACGGCGTCGATGAGCTTCTTCTTGGATTCGGGGGTCAGGGTGTCGGCGGGCACCTTGAGGTTGGCGAACGGCATGGTGTTTCCCTTTCGTGTGGGTGATGAAGAGTTGACAGGAGGCGGACGTCAGATGATGCCGCCGTTCACGCGCACGACCTGCCCGTTGACCCAATGCCCCGCGGGACCGGCCAGGAAGGCGACGACCCGGGCGATGTCCTCCGGGGTGCCGAGCCGCGCGAGCGGGGGCTGGTTGGCGAGCCGCTCGATCGTGGCCTCGTCCTTGCTCTCGAGGAACAGGTCGGTGGCGGTCGGCCCGGGCGCGACCGCGTTGACTGTGATGTCCCGCCCACGCAGCTCGCGGGCCAGGATGAGCGTCATCGCCTCGACGGCACCCTTGCTGGCGGCGTACGCCCCATAATTCGGGAGCTGCATGCCCACCACGGAGGTGGACATGGTGACGATCGAGCCTCCGCCGCGCACGCGACGCGCGGCCTCCCGCGCCATGACGAAGGTGCCGCGGATGTTGGTGCGGTGCAGGGCGTCCAGGTCGGCGAGGTCGAGGTCGGCGATCGGGGACAGCGCCAGCCGGCCCGCGGAGTTCACGACGACGTCGACCCCGCCGAAGACCTTCTCCGCCTCATCGAACATCGCCGCGACCGCGACCTCGTCCGCCACGTCGGCCTGCGCCGGGATCGCCCGGCCGCCGGCCGCGGTGATCTCCTGGACCACCTCGGCGGCGGCCGTGGCCGACCCTTGGTATCCCACGACGACCGCGGACCCCTGTGCCGCCAGAGTCGTCGCGATCGCCCGGCCGATCCCACGGGAGCCGCCACTGACCACGGCTATGCGCTGCTCATTCATGGAAACTCCTCCATTCGTATCGTCGATACGCCTCGGCGATATCGCCGCTATGGCATGACGGTAGCACGGTCTTCGTATCGTCGCTAGCGCTGAGGCGTATCATTGGTCGCATGACAGGAACGGACTCCCTTCGCACGGCGATGATCGAAGCCGCGGAGCGTCAGCTGGCGACCTCCTCGGACAACGAGATCGCCACGCGGGCGGTCTGTGAGGCGGTCGGTGTGAGCCAGCCCGTGCTCTACCGGCTCTTCGGCGACAAACGAGGACTTCTGGACGCCATCGCCGACCACGGATATGAGAGGTACGCCACGCTCAAGGCCGCGCAAGAACAGACGGCCGACCCGGTAGCCGATCTACGCGCCGGCTGGGACGGCCACATGGCGTTCGCGAGGGAGAATCCTGCCCTCTACCAGCTGATGTTCACTCCCCGGCCGTGGTCTCACTCTACTGCTCGGGATCGCGTGTTCGACTTGCTGGTGGCGACGCTCGTACGGTGCGCGGCGACGGGCGCGCTGAAGGTCGAGCCGCGAACCGCCGCCCAGCTGATCCTGTCGGCGAGCATCGGCAACGCCCTCAACCACCTCGCCGGCCCGGCCCTGTTCGACGACCCCGCGCTGTCCCATCGCATGCGCGACGCCGTGTTCTCGCACGTGCTCACCGAAACAACCGCTCAAGAGGACGCCGACCCGCTGCGTACCGCCGCACTGCGCCTCCACGCGCAACTCGGCCTCGGGGGCACCGACGCCCTCGAACCGGCCGAGGTCGCCCTTCTCCTGCGCTGGCTCGAACGCATTACATAACGTTTTGGTGGCTGCCGGCCCAGACGACCGGCGTCCGGTCCGCCCATGGGCGGGCGCGCTGGCTTCCTGCCGTGCTCGTCACCACGCCCCCCAAGTCACCCTGGAGAAGTACCGTGTCCGAACACATCGCGACCTGGCGCGACGCCCGCTACGACATGCCCGTCGGTCAGCAACTGGCGCGCTACGACGAACTGGCCGCCAAGCACGCGTCGGCCCGCGCCCGGATCGAGCTGGTGACCCGAGGGATCTATGACCCGGCCCGGCACGGAGCCGACGACCGTCCTCCCCTTACCGTGGCCGAGCACATCGAGCTGCTGGCCCTGGCGGAGTGCATCGCGCGTACCGTGCGCCATCCCGCCAACATCCACCACGCGGTGCAGGCCGGAGTCACCTGGGCCGACATCGCCCGCATCGTCGACTCCGACGAGCGCACCGTACGGCGGGACTACCAGCAATGGGCCGACGACCAGTACGACCTCAACCGGCAGGACCCCGACCTCGGTATGACCGCCGAGGAGCACGTCGCCGCGACCGCCAGAGCTTCGACCGGGCTGTGAGACCGGCCCAGCACCGCAACGTCATGTGTCTCGCAGGATGTCGAACGCCTGGCGGGCCAGGCGCCGCGCCGAGTCCAGCGTCCGCTCCTCCTCGGGAAGGTCGTCGCGGGGTGGTCACGGAGCCGGCTTGAGGTTCTTGAGCGTGAAGTGTGAGGTGATGCCCCGGACGCGCGGGATGGTCATGACGTACTGGCTCAGGAACGCCTCATAGGCGGCCAGATCGGCCACGGCCACCCGCACGAAGTAATCGGGACTGCCGAACAGCCGCCGCAGCTCGACGACCTCCTCGGCCCGCGCCAGGGTCTGCTCGAAGTGCTCGACCGTCTCCGCGTCCTGGGCGTCGAGCGTCAGGTCGACCAGGACCTCGAAGGACCGGCCCACGGCGGCGGCGTCGATGACCGCCCGATAGCCACGAATCACGCCCTCGGCCTCCAGCCGCTGAACGCGCCGCAGGCACGGCCCGGTGGTTAGCCCGACCCGCTGGGCCAGCTCCACGTTCGTCAGCCGCCCGTTTCGCTCCAACTCGGCGATGATTGCTCTGTCAATCGAATCCACGAAAGAATATTGCACTGCGGACCTCTGGCAGAGCAATATCCGCAACCACATAACAGCCGTTTTCCGGCACCCTAGAAGGGTGCAAGATGTACTAGTCCCGACCACGGTGACCCCCGCCCACGCCACCCGGCGCCAGCAGATCGCCGCAGGTGTGCGCGATTCCTTCTCCGCGGGGCTGGGAATCTTCCCGCTGGGGATCGCCCTCGGCCTGCTGGTCCTCCAGGCCGGCCTGCCCGGATGGCTCGCCCCCGCCCTGTCCATGGCCGGCTTCGCCGGCTCCCTGGAGCTCCTGCTGGTGGGCATGATGGCCACCGTCATGCCGCTCGCCGCAGTCGCGCTGACCGTCCTGGTGGTCAACTTCCGGCACGTCTTCTACGCCTTCTCCTTCCCGCTTCACCTGGTCAAGAACCGGTGGGCGAAGGCGTACGCCGTGTACGCGATGATCGACGAGGCGTACGCCGTCAGCGCCTCCCTCCCCGAGACGGAACGCTCCGCGCCCCGGCTGCTGGCGATGCAGATCTCCTGCCAGACCTACTGGGTCGGCGGCGGCCTGGTCGGCGTCGCCATCGGCGCGGCCCTGCCCGCACCGATCAAGGGCCTGGAGTTCGCCCTGTGCGCCCTGTTCACCGTGCTCACCCTGGACGCGTTCCGCTCCCGCCGCGAGATCCCCTCCGTGCTGCTCGCCGCGGCCAGCGTGACCGTCGCCCTCATCGTCACCCCGGGCGTCGCCATGTTCACGGCGCTGCTGCTGTTCGTCGCCCTGCTGCTGGCCCGCCACGCGCTCACCACCCGCCGACCCGTCCCGGAGGCCGACGATGCCTGACATCGCCTACATCCTCGCCGTCCTCGCGATCGTCTTCACCATCACCTTCGCCCTGCGCGCCGTACCCTTCGCGGCGCTGCGCACGTTGCGCGGCTCGGCCGCCGTGGCGCAGCTGTCGATCTGGATGCCGGTCGGCATCCTCGCCATCCTCGCCCTGACCGCCCTGCACGGCACCATCACCGCCGACCCGCGCGCGACGCTGTACGCGTTGCTCGCGGTCGCCGTAACCGCGGTCGTCCACCTCGCCTCGGGCCGCCGCACCATCCTGAGCGTCGGACTCGGCACCGCCGTCTACGTCGTCCTCGTCAACGCCTTCTGAGCTTGTCTTTCAACCCCCGATGAAGCGCCCGGCCATCAGAGGTGGGCTGCGGGTACGGCATCCGCAGCCGGGCCGGCAACTCCAGCCGGCGGTGCGGATGGTGAGTCCGGGCCCGGCCACTTGGAGGGCCTGGGGCCGGCGGGCGATCGCGGTGACGCGGTGTCCGGCGGCCAGGGACCGCTCGACGATGAGCCGTCCGGTACGGCGCACCGATGACGGCGATGGAGCTCATAGGGGCGTTCCTCCCCGAGTGTCAGTGGGCTAATGGGCGGCGGGCTTGGTGGCGGGCTGGAACTTGAAGGAGACGGCCTCCATGAGCCCCTTGTGCTTGGTCTTCTGGACAGCGGCGATGCGCCACTGTCCGTCGGCCTCACGGACGAGGGTGTAGGTGGCGAGCTTGCCGAGCTTCTTGGGCGCGCCCTTGACGACCTCGCCACGGGTGACCACGACGGCGGTGTCAGCGCCGTAGCGGCGGATCTCGAGGATCTCCATGATCAGTTGGGTGCCCTTGAGGAAGCTTCACAAGGTCGGCGCGATCCTCGCCGGCTACTCGACCGAGCAGCTCGACGTCCTCTTCGACTACTTCGACCGCGCCGCCGATGCCTACCAGGAGGCCGCCGAGCTCCTGCGATCCGACTCCTGAGCCGTCTGCCCCCGGAGGTGGCGCTGACGTCCGTCGTGAACTCGCCGCCCGGCACGAGGCCGGCCTGTCAACGGGACGGGAACACCAGGCCGGCGTCGTAGGCCATGATGACCAGCTGTATTCGGTCACGGGCGCTCAGCTTGGCAAGCAGGCTGGCCACGTGTGCCTTGGCGGTGCCAGGGCTGATGTGCAGCCGGGTGGCGATCTCGGCGTTGGACAGGCCGCCCCCGACCAGGGCCAGCACCTCGTGCTCCCGTTCGGTGACGCCCGCGAGCCGCCGCGCCTGGGGAGACGGGGCGCGGGCCGGACCACGGGTGAAGTCCTCGATGAGGCGGCGGGTGACGCTGGGGGCGATCAATGCGTCTCCGGCGGCGACGACGTGGACGGCGGACAGGATGTCGTCCAACGCCATGTCCTTGACCAGGAATCCGCTCGCGCCAGCGCGCAGGGAGGCGTAGACGTTGTCGTCGTCGTCGAACGTGGTCAGCATGATCACGCGGGTGGTCTGGGACTCGGCGAGGATGGTCTGGGTGGCCTCGATGCCGTCCATGCCCGGCATGCGGATGTCCATGACCACGACGTCGGGGCGCAACCGGCGGACCAGCTGGACGGCCTGGGCTCCGGTCCCGGCCTCTCCGGCGACCTCGACATCGGGGGCGGCGTCGATGACCATGCGCAGGCCCGCGCGGATCAGCGGCTGGTCGTCGGCGAGCACGATGCGGATCGTCACCGGGCCTCCACCAGGTCGATGTCTGTGTCCTGGCCGAGGCCGTTCGGCGCGAGCGGCAGACGTGCGGTGACGCGGAAACCGCCATCTGGCCGGGGGCCCGCGCTGAAGTATCCGTTCAACAGGGCGACCCGTTCGCGCATGCCGACGATCCCATGCCCGTCGCCCTCGCAGACAGCGGCATGCCCGTCCTCCTCACCGGCGATGGCGTGCCTGTCGCCCTCACAGAGAGCGGCGTGTCCGTCGTCGATGACGTCGATGCGTAGTTCCTCTTTCCCGTAGTCGATCACGACCCGGCAGTGGTCCGTGCTCGCATGGCGGAGCACGTTGGTGACCGATTCCTGGATGATGCGGAAAGCGGACCGATCGACGGCGGCGGGCAGCGGGCGTGGCTCTCCGTGCCGGCGCACGTCTACGCGGACACCGGCGGCCATGGCCGTCTGGGCCAGCCGGTCGACGTCGGCCAGCCCCACGGGAGCAACCGACTCAGCCAGGCCGGAATACCCACGTTCAGCCAGGCCAGGACGCCCCCGCTCGGCCGGGCCGAGATGCCCGCGCTCAGCCATACCGGGATGCCCGCGCTCGGTCGTGCGGAGCACGCCGAGCAGGTGCCGCAGCCCCTTCAACGTCTGCCTGCTGGTGTCCTCGATCGCGCCAAGCGTCTGGCGCGCCTGCTCCGGCCGGCTGTCGATCACCCGGGCGCCCGCGCCGGCCTGGATGGCGATGATGCCGATGCTGTGCGCGACCATGTCGTGCAGTTCTCGCGCGATGCGCAGCCGCTCGTCGGTGACCGCCCGAGCCTCGGCGTACGCGCGCAGCGCCCGGTCGTACTCGCGCCGCTGCCTGATGAACATCCCGGCCAGCCAGGCGACCAAGACCGCCAGGCCGAGCAGGAGCGACAGCGCGAGGAAGCCCAGCGCCGAGGCACGCAGGCCGTGGCGCAGCAGGTCAAGCTGCCAGGTCGTCTGCTGCACCAGCAACGCGGCGACCGCCGCCGCCAGGCCCGCGCGGCGCGATCGGGTGGCGGCGAGGAGGCAGACCATGACGTCGGCCGCCGGGAAGAGCGGCCAGACCCCCTGGGCCGGATAACCCAGGGACGTCGCCACGACGATCTCGGCCAGCAGCAGTGCGAGCACCGTGGCCGGCCGCTGCCGCGCCCAGGCCAAGGGGACGGCCATGGCGACGGCGAACCCCGCATGCGCCGCGCCCACGGGGAACAGGTCTTCACCGACGGTCAGCGTCACGGCGTACAGCAGTGGCACCAGGGCCGCGACGCCGCCCCAGATGAGCAGCGCCCGCACGCCGGAGGGCAACCGTGACCAAAGTGGTGGTCTGGGCGTTTTGTCGCGCACCCGGCCGATCGTAGTCACCCGCTTCCCGTCGGGCATCGGCCTGTGGGCGTATGCCCGCAGGCCACCCCCGCACCGCGGAAACCGGCCCACGGCCAGATGCGGCGCGTCTGAGAGCTGCGACAGCGTTGACCGGGTGATCGAAGTCAACGGACTGACCAAACGCTACGGCGCGGTGACGGCGGTGCGGGACCTCACCTTCGCCGTACGACCGGGGCACGTCACAGGGTTCCTCGGCCCGAACGGCGCCGGCAAGAGCACCACCTTGCGCATGATCCTCGGCCTGAACCGCCCCACCGCGGGCACCGCCACCATCGACGGCCGCCCCTTCGCCCGCCATCACACCGGGCTGCGTCATGTCGGCGCGCTGTTGGACGCGGGCGACGTCCATGGCGGCCGCACCGCCGCCGCGCACCTGCGCGCGCTGGCGGCCGGCAACGGCCTGCCCCGGCGCCGGGTGGCCGAGGTGCTGGAGGAGGTGGGCCTGGCCGGAGCGGCGCGGCGCCGGATCGGCGGGTTCTCGCTCGGTATGCGCCAGCGGCTCGGCATCGCCGCCGCTCTGCTGGGCGACCCGCCGGTGCTGCTGTTCGACGAGCCGATCAACGGCCTGGACCCCGAAGGCGTGCGCTGGGTACGCGGCCTGTTCCGGCGCCTGGCCGCCGAGAGGCGCACCGTGCTGGTCTCCAGCCACCTGATGAGCGAGATGGAGAACACCGCCGACCGCCTGGTCGTCATCGGGCGAGGCGAGTTGATCGCCGAGGAGAGCCTGGCCGACTTCGCCGCCCGCGGCACCGGCGCGTCCATCGCCGTGCGTACTCCCGACCCCGCCGAGCTGGCGGCGGTCCTCACCCTTGAGGGCGCGCACGTCCGGCCGGACGGCGGCGAGGCCCTGACCGTGACCGGGCTGAGCGCCGCCCGCGTCGGCGAGCTGGCCCATCAGCGGCGGATCATGCTGTACGAGCTCGCCCCGCGTACCGCCTCGCTGGAGCAGGCGTTCATGGAGTTGACCGCCGACCGCGCCGACTACCGAGCCGGGGACCCGCGATGACCGACGGCCGATTCCGCGACCTCCTGGCCGCCGAGTGGATCAAACTCTGGTCCCTGCGCTCGACCTCCTGGCTGGTGGGCCTGGGCACGTTGGCCATCGTCGCGTTCGCTCTCCAGAACAGCCTGGACGCCTACAACGGCTGGCCCGGATTCACCGCGATGGAGAAGGCCAGGTTCAACCCCCTGACCGAGGCGTTCAGCGGCCTGTCCGCCTCCATGCTCATGATCGGCGGCGGCAGCCTGGGCGCCTTGACGATCGTCGGCGAGTACGCCACCGGCCTGATCCGCACCACCCTGGTCGCCGTCCCGGCCCGCCACCGCGTCGTGGCCGCCAAGCTCACCATCGTCGCCACGGTCACGCTCGCGACCGGCACGGTCGTGTCGCTGGGCACGTTCGGCGTCAGCCAGGCCGTCCTGTCCGGCCGCGGCGTCGCCGTCTCGCTCGGTGACCCCGCCGTCCTGCGTGTCCTGGCCGCCAACGCCCTGCTGGCACCGGTGTCGGCGCTGACCGGCTTGGGGATCGGCGCGCTGCTGCGGCACACCGCCGCCGCCATCGTCGCGGTCTGCGCCGCGCTGGTCATCGTGCCCACCTTCTTCCAGCCCAATGTCCACCAGTGGCTCAACGACCTGTACGCCCTGGCCCCCTTCTACGTCTGGCGCACCTGCCTGGGCCTGCCCCAGCTCCGTGACGACCCCGCTCTGCCGACGGTGGCCGGCTCTTGGGCCGCCTTCGCGCTTTGGCCGCTGGCCGCCGCCGTCGTGACCTTGATCGTCGTACGTCGTCGTGACGTATGAGCGCCCTAATGAGGAGAAATCGCATGACAGTGCAGTCGATTCGGACCCGCTTGCTGGCCGTTCCGTTGACGGCCTGCCTCACCTTGATCGCGGTGACCGCCACGACGTCGACCGCGACTGCGACCGGAAAATCGGCCCTCACCGCGACCGTGTCCGGAAAACCGGCCCCCACCGCCGTCCGGCTGGAACTTCCCCGCCCGACCGGCCCCGACGCGGTCGGCCGCGACATTCTGCACCTGGTCGACAGCAGCCGCAAGGACCCCTGGGTGCCCGACTCGGGCCCGCGCCAGCTCATGGTGTCGATGTACTATCCCGCCCGCTCCGCGACCGGCGACCCCGCCCCCTACATGACCACCGCGGAGGCCGCCTCGCTGCTGCGGCGCAAGGCCCCCGGCGTCGAACTCCCTCCCGAGACCGTCAGCGCCACCCGCACCTACGCCCGCACCGGCGCTCCCGCCAAGCGCGGCCGGTATCCACTCGTCGTCCTCTCCCCCGGCCTCGGCCTCCCGCGCGCCAGCCTCACCTTCCTGGCCGAAGACCTGGCCAGTCGCGGCTACGTCATCGCGCTGGTCGACCACGCCTACGAGTCCTCCGGCACCACCCTGCCCGACGGGCAGACCATCACCTGCGCCCCTCTGTGTGACCAGCCCAAGCCTCCAGAAGGCGGGCAGGCGACCATCACCAAGAATCGGACCAAGGACGTCTCCTTCGTCATCGACGAGCTGGCCGGCCGGCACCCCGCCTGGGAGAAGTCCCGCATGATCGCTCCCAAGCGGATAGGCATGGCCGGCCATTCCCTCGGCGGCGACGCCAGTGCCGCCACCATGGCCGTCGACAAGCGCGTACGGGCTGGAGTGAACCTGGACGGCACCTTCCACCCCGCCGTCACGCTCGACCGGCCCTTCCTGCTGCTGGGCAGCCAGGCCGACCACGTCCCCGGCAAGGACGACACCTGGGATGCGAGCTGGCCCAAGATGAGCGGCTGGAAGCGCTGGCTCACCGTGGCCCATACCAGCCACACCAGCTTCACCGACCTGACCATCCTGCAGAAAGCAGTCGGCATGTCAGCGCCCGACGAGCTGTCGCCGCAACGCTCCCTCGAGCTCACCCGCGCCTATGTCGGCGCCTTCTTCGACCTGCACCTGAAGGGCAAGAAGCAACCGCTGCTCAACCGGCCGTCACTGGCCAACCCCGAGGTCGCCTTGCACAATCCCTGACTCGCTCAGCGTCGGTCCCGCCCCGCGCACTCGGCGGGGCGGGACCGGGAGTCAGAACAGCAGGGCGTGCGCGATGCCGATGGCGGCGCCGCCTGCGATGAACCAGGCGTTGTTGAGCCGCGTCTTCCACAACAGTACGAGCGTGACCACGGCGATGAGCGCGGTGAGCGGGTCGATGATCGCGGTCCGGCCCAGTTCGTAGGACACCCCGGCCATGAGGGCGAGGGCGGCGGCGTTGAGGCCGTCGAGCAGGGCGGAGGTCCACTCGCTGGAGCGGAGCTTGTCGGTGAGTTTGGTGAGCAGGCCGACGAAGACGAACGAGGGCAGGAAGATGGCCACGGTGGCCAGAAAGGCGCCCAGCGGCCCGGCGATCATGTAGCCGACGAAGGTGGCGGTGGTGAACACCGGACCGGGGGTGACCTGGCCGATCGACACGGCGTCGATGAGCTGCTGGTTGGTGATCCAGCCGAGCCGGTCGACGAAGTCACCGCGCAGGAAGGCCAGCAGCACGTAGCCGCTGCCGTACAGCACCGAACCGATCTTCAGCATGGTGGCGAACAGCTGAAGCAGCTGGCCGCCCGTGGGGTCGCCGAACACCGGCAACCCGCCGATCACCGGGGACCCGCCGAACGTCAGCAGTGGAGCGGCGAGCACCCCGTGGGCCGCGTCCCGGCCCGGCGGACGACGCAGGGCTCGGGCCGTGGCGGCCAGCGCCGCCCCGGCCGTCAGCACCAGCAGTTCGTTGACGCCCAGCAGGTACGCGGCCAGCGCGGCGACCGCCAGCACGCTCAGCCAGACGGTCTTGACCACGGTGCGCAGCATGCCGAACAGCGCGTGCGCGATGATCGCGATCACCGCCGGGACGATGCCGTACAACAGGCCCTCGGCCGCCGGCGTGCTGCCGTAGGTGACGTACGCCCAGGCCAGGGCCGTGACCATCAGCGCGGCCGGGAGGATGAAGCACACCCCGGCGGCGACCAGCCCGCGCCACCGGGCCCGGTCGTAGCCGAGGTGGATGGCCAGTTCGGTGGAGTTGGGGCCGGGGATGAGGTTGGTGGCGCCCATCAGGTCCACGAACCGCTGGTCGCTGACCCAGCCGCGGCGGCGTACCAGCTCGTCGCGCATCATCGCGGTGTGCGCGGCCGGGCCGCCGAAGGCGATGATGCCCAGCTTGAGGAACACCAGCGTCACTTCACGCAGACGGCGCCGGGCCGCCACCGGGTCCTGCCCGTGCGCTCCGGGCTCGTCCTGGCTCACCTGGACCCGGCCGGATCTTCCGCGTCCGGCTGCTCGACGCCGAGGCGACCGTCGACCAGCAGGCCGGCCAACCCGATCGCACCGCAGATCACGGTGACGACGACCAGCGCGGGATCGGTACGTCCGGTGAGCGCGTCACCGAGAAGGACGACCGCGATCGTGCCGGGAGCCACACCGACGGCCGTGGCGACCAGGAAGGGCACGAGCCGGACCGACGACACGCCCGCGCAGTAGTTGACCAGTGGAAAGGGAACCGGCCCGATCAGCCGCAGCGACCCGACGGCGAGCCAGCCACGACGGGCGAGGCGCCGGTTGACCGCCGCGACCGCCGGGTGGGTCAACCGCGCGGCGACCGCGTCGCGACCGATCGCGCGGGCGAGCAGAAAGGCCAGCGCCGCGCTCACCGTGGTCGCGCAGAGCGCGATGGCGATGCCGGTGACCGGCTCGAACAGGAGCCCGGCGCCGAAGGTGAACGGGGACCGCGGGAAGGCGATGGTTACCAGCGCATGCGTGACGAAGAACATGAGAGGAAGCCACGGACCGGCGGCCCGTGCCCAGTCGCGGATCTGTTGGGCGTCCGGATACGGAACGAACAGCGCGATCGTCACGAACGCCGCGAGCAGCACCACGACCCCGATCAGCCTCGGAGTACGGAGCCATCGCGCACGGCGGCGTATCAGCATGGAAGGTGCTTTCAGTTTTACGCGGAGCTCGGGGCGGGCTGGAACAGCTCGATGAGATTACCAGCGGGGTCGGCGAGCAGGATCTGGCGCCCACCGGGGCCGGACACCGGCTCGCTTCTGAAGGTCAGCCCAGCGGCGCGTAGCGGCTCGTACGTCGTCGTTGAGGTCCCGAGGACCGGCGATGAGGCGGTCGCTCAGCGCGGCGCGCTCAGGGCGCGTTCGACCTTCTCGGCCGGGTACGGCGTCGTGCGATCGACGCCGAACAACTCCCAGTAGAAGTCGTTCATGGCTGCCGCGACAGGGGCGTACCGGCGGATCATCGCGGCGACAGCCGGCGGAGCACCGGCGGGGTCCGCACCTGCCGCGCACGCGCGGATGTACGCGTTGCGCCGCACGGGCCCGCCCTCTTGCGGCACCGCCACCCCGCAGATGTTGGTGACGAGCCAGTTGACCAGCTGCATCAGCGCGTAACCCGTGTCGTGCGTCGCGTTGCGGGCCAGAAATCCACTCTCGCGGGCGGACAGGTCGAACCGAGGGGAGGTCGCCAGCCCGAAGTCGGCGATGTACAGGCGTCGGCCGTCGGTCAGGACGTTGCCGAAGTGGGCGTCGAAGTGCGTCAACCCGCGGCCGTTCATGAACGCCACATCGGCCGGCAGGCGTGACCCGACCATGGCGCACGCCGCTACCGCGGCGTCCTGGCCGGCGGTGAGCTGAGCGGCGAGCCAGTCATGGAGGTTGTACGGGATGAATTCCTGAAAGAGCACGACGCAGGCGGTGGCTCGCGCGAGGGCGTCCAGGCGTCGCCGTACCGCCGAGGAGCCGTCCCAGTATCGGACGACGGCCTCGACGTCGGCGTGCTCCTCGGTGGGCGGGGGTGCTCCCGGCAGCACCCGCCAGTGGTACAGCAGCGGAAAGGCCGCGCTGTGCCCGGCCAGTACCCAGGTGGTCGCCATGACGTTGGCGGCGAGTTCACGCCAGGCGCCGAAGCTCGGCGAGCCGACTCCGTACTGGCAGAACGGGGGCAGCCCGAACAGGTTCGCCGTGGACATCACGTTGTCCGCCTGGCGCTCCACGTCGGTCAGCGGCACCCGCTTCGCGAAGACCGGCACGCCGTCGACGTCCAATAACGCGGAGGTGCCACCTATCCCCGAGCCGAGCCTCCGCGCCTGCCGCAGCGACTCGGCGAGCTGCCGGTCACTGCGCAACGCCAGTGCGCTCGCCACAGCGCCGTATCTGCCGAGACGCTCACCTTGGGACATGTCCGGCTGCGCACCGCGCGGTTCCAGCGGGAGGCCTCCTTCATGATCGGCTCGTCTGGTCAGACGCTACACCCGCGCGCTGCCTGTGCCTTCTTCTCGGATTTCGGTGCTCAAGGGAAACAGCTCGCGGGTGTGGCGGTCAGCGGGGAGACGCGTCGATCTGTACGCGGTCGCTCTCGCCGTCGGACAGGAACGCCGCCAGCTCCTGTCCCTGCTCGGCGACCTCAGCTCGGTCGGCTCGGGAGAAGCCGCCCAGCGGAGTGACGATCACGGTGCCCGCCTGGACGCTCCAGGTCGCGGCGACCCGGCCGTCGACCAGGACAACACGAGCCCCGGCGACCGAAAGGAGGCGGTGGGCGTCGTCGATGATCCGGCCGCGGTCGTGGTAACCGAGGATCGCGTTGTCGAAGGCCGGCAGGAACCGTACCGGGGCCGGTGTGTCGGGGTCGGGGCGCGGCGCGTCGGGGAGGTCCAGCAGGACCCGGCCGCGCTCGTCCCGGAAGGTGACCAGCTCCTCTCGTATCGCGGCCACCGCGGCCGGCAGTCCGGCCAGGCCGCACCAAGCCCGTAGGTCGGCCGAGGCGGCCGGACCGAACGCGGCCAGATAGCGCCGCACCAGCGCTTCACCAACCGGATCGGAGCCGACCGGATCAGAGCCGACCCGATTCGAGCCGACCGGATCGGCGCCATTCGGATCGGCGCCATTCCGGGCCGGTGAGTCGATCTCGCGCCCCAGCCAGGAGGAGAGCAGGACGTTGCGTACTCCCGCCCGCGCACGCCACACCCCACGCGGCGGCAGCTGCGCCATCGGGATGAGCGCGGCGACCAGCATCTCGCCCAGCGCCCGCGGCCCCGGCTCTGGCCAGCGTTCGGCCAGCGCCCGCGCGAGCTCGCTCATCGAGCGCGGCTCGTCATCGGCCATCACCGCCCGTCCTGCCGCCGCGAGCTCGTCGAGATCCACCCCGGCGAGCTCGCGGCGATAGGTCCCGAGTACGCGCTGACGCAGCATGGCGTCATGGCGGCCCCGCCAGGCCAGGATGTCGTCGGCGGTCAGGAGGTGGACGGTGCGGCGCATGAGGTGGGTACGCACCACGCCCCGCCGGATGAGCAGGTCCGAGAGCGCCGCCGGGTCGAACGCCCGCAACCGCGACCAGAGCCCGACGAACGGTTCCTGCGGCTCCTGCGCCTGCAGGCCGCACAGGTGCGCGACGGCGTCGAGCACCGGCACGTCGGCGCGATCGAGCAGCAGTTGCCGGGCGAGCGTCGCGCGGTTGAGCGCCCGGGTGTCCAGAATGGTCATCGCCGCTCAGGTCGACTTCTGACCGTCGAGCGTCTCGCGCAGGATGTCGGCGTGCCCGGCGTGCTGGGAGGTCTCGGCGATGACGTGCATCAGCACCGCGCGCACGCTGCGCACCGCGCCCGGCTCGTGCCAGGGTGCCTCCGGTAGCGGCTGCGTCGCCGACAGGTCGGGGACGGCGGCGACGATCTCCGCGGTGCGGGCGGCGACCTGCTCGTAACGCTCCAGGATCCCGGCCAGCGAGTCGCCGGGCAGCATCTGGAAGTCGTTCTGGTGGTCGATCATCCACTGCGGGAACTCGCGTGCGGTACCGGTCGCGATGTCGGCCCAGGTGACGCCCTCGGGCAGGCCGTACGTCATCGCCGACGGGCCGTCGACCACGAAGCGCAGCCACGTTTCCTCCATGGACGCGACGTGCTTGACCAGCCCGCCGAGGCACAGCTCGCTGACCGTCGGGCGCTCGCCCAGTTGCTCGTCGCTGAGCCCGCGGACGGCGTTGGTCACCGCGGATCGCGCGTTCGCGATCGCGGCGAGCAGGTCGCTCCGCTCGGCGTCGAGGGTCGCGGGGGGCGTGGTGGTGGCGGTCACGGCGTTCGGGCCCTTCGAGTCGTTGTCGTTGTCTGGCATGCGACAACAGTCGCAGAGGAAGCGGACAGGGAGTGTCCTCTTCTCCGGGCAAAATGAGGTCATGCCGAAGACTTCCGCGCGACTGCTGTCGTTGCTCTCGCTGCTCCAGACGCGCCGGGAATGGCCGGGGGCGCTGCTGGCCGAGCGGCTGGAGATCAGCCCGCGCACCGTACGCCGCGACGTCGACCGCCTGCGTGAGCTCGGCTATCCGATCCTGGCTTTCAAGGGGCCCGACGGCGGCTACCGGCTCGACGCCGGCGCGGAACTGCCCCCGTTGCTGTTCGACGACGAGCAGGCCGTCGCTCTGGCCATCGCGCTCCAGACCGCCGCCACCTCCAGTGGGGCGGGCATCGAGGAAGCCGCGGCCCGCGCGCTGAACACCGTCCGGCAGGTCATGCCCGCACGGCTGCGCCACCGGATCGACACCCTCCAGATCACCGCCGTCGAGCGGCCGGCGCGCCGACCGGGCCCACAGGTCGACAGTGGCGTCCTCATGGCGATCAGCGCCGCCGTCCACGCCCGGGAGGTGCTGCGCTTCGACTACCCGCCTGGTGTGGACGACGACGGCGTGCCGACCCCGCCGCGCCGGGCGCAGCCCCATCATCTCGTCACGTGGGGCGGGCGCTGGTACCTCGTCGCCTGGGACCTCGACCGCGAGGATTGGCGTACCTTCCGCGCCGATCGGATCACCCCGCGCACCCCTGCAGGGCCCCGCTTCACTCCGCGCGAGCTGCCCGGAGGCGACCTGGTCGCCTTCGTGACCAGCAAGTTCCGGGGCCTCGACGGCGCCGGCAACTGGCCCTGTCGCGGCGAGGTGATCCTCGACCTACCAGCCGCCGCCGTCTCCCGCTTCACCCACGACGGAGTCGTCGAGGAGCTCGGCCCGAACCGCTGCCGGCTCGTCGTGGGCTCGTGGTCCTGGACCGACCTGGCCGCCGTCCTCGGCAGGTTCGACGCCGACATCGAGGTCGTCGGCCCTGCCGAGCTCAAGGACGCCTTCGCGCGCCTGGCCCGCCGCTACGCCGGCGCGGCGACCGACGCACTCGCCCCGCCGGGTACAGAGTGATTGAACAGGAGCCGTCCGCGAAGTGTTCACCTTCCCCTTGGCATTCTTTGCCTTGATTTGACCTGAGTTGAGCGGCGAACATGACCATGTCTGTCACCCCCCCGAAGGAGGCCTCGTGCACACTCAGCCGCGCCCCCGCCCTTCCTGGCCGGTACGACTGACCGTCGTCCTCGCCGCCATCACCTCCCTCGTCGGCCTGGTCGGCATCACCCCAGCCAACGCCACGGTCTACAACTCCTGCACCATCTCCCGCTGCGCCGACGCACGCTCGGCCAACTCGATCTGGGCTGCCAAGAACTACCCCACCAGCAGCGGCTGGTACGCCTGGACGGACGGCAGGTACAACTACACCGGTGGGCGCTTCTACAACCGGGAAGGCCAGCTCCCCAGCGGCGCCACCTACTATGAGTACGACGTGTACTCCCGGGCGCGGGGTGCCGCGCGTGACGCGTACCGGATCGTCGTCAACCGCAGCAGCGGTGTGACGTGGTTCTCCCCCAACCACTACACCGACTTCTACCGGCTCTAGGACCGCCATGACCGCCGCCGCACATCCGCCGCCGCACTGGCTGACAGTGTCCACCGACCCTGCTCCGGCGCTGGTGGATGGGCGAGCCTGCCGGACGCGTGCCGCCTTCTTCGAGGAGGTGGCACGCGCCCTGCGCCTGCCCGGCCACTTCGGCCGCAACTGGGACGCGCTCACCGACTCCTTGCGCGATGTCGGCGCGATCACCCTGATCGTCGGACACGCGGAGGAACTGCTCAGCGCCGAGCCTCCCGGGCAGCTCGCGACCCTGCTGGCCGTTCTCGCCGACGCGGCCAAGACGGGGCTGACCGCGACCCTGTGCACCGACCCCGGCCACGAGGCCCTGCTCCGGCAGCGGGTCGCCGCCGCGCTGGCCTGAAACCTCGGGCAGGGTCCGCGCGCGCTGATTCAGCGTCGCCCGCGACGGGCGGTGCCGAAGATGGATCTGGTGATCTCCCGGCCGAGACTGGAGGCCGCCGACCGCGCCAGGGACTGGAACTCCTTCGACTCCAGCACCCGCTCCAGCATGGACTGCTTCTGCTCTCGCTCCGGCTCTCGCGGGGTTTCGCGAGCGGGGCCCTTGGGAGGCTCGGCCAGCTTCGCGGACAGGATCTCGTAGGCCGACTGGCGGTCGACCGCCGTACCGTACTTCCGCTGAAGCGGCGAGGCGGCGATGACGCCTTGGACCACGTCCGGGCTCGACGGCCCCATGAGCGACTGAGGGGCGCGCAGGCGCGTCCAGGCGACCGGGGTCGGCGCGCCCGTCTCGGACAGGACCGTCACGACGGCCTCACCGATGCCGACCTCGGTGAGCAGCCGCTCCAGGTCGTAGGAGGAGGCGGGGAAGGTCGAGACGGTGGCCTTGAGCGCCTTGGCGTCCTGGGGGGTGAAGGCGCGCAGGGCGTGCTGCACGCGCGCGCCCAGCTGGGCCAGCACGTCCGTCGGCACGTCGTTCGGTGTCTGGGTGACGAAGAACACGCCCACGCCCTTCGACCGGATCAGCCGTACGGTCTGGGCGATCGACTGCAGGAACGCCTTGGACGCGTCGTCGAACAGCAGATGCGCCTCGTCGAAGAAGAACACCAGCTTCGGCTTGTCGACGTCCCCCACCTCGGGGAGCTCGTGGAACAGGTCGGCGAGCAGCCACATCAGGAAGGTGGAGAACAGCTGCGGCCGGTCCTGTACGGCGGGCAGCTCGAGAACGGAGATCACCCCGTGACCGTCCGGCGTCACCCGGAGCAGGTCGCGCACGTCGAACTCCGGCTCGCCGAAGAACGCCTCCGCCCCCTGCGCCTCGAAGTTGGTCAAGGCGCGCAGGATGACCCCGGCCGTCGCCGCCGACAGCCCGCCGATGCCGCTCAGCACCTCCGGTGTGGTGGTCAGATACCGGATGACCGCGATCAGGTCTTTGAGATCGAGCAGCGGCAGCCCTTGCTTGTCAGCGAAGTGGAAGACCAGTCCGAGTGTCGACTCCTGCGTCTCGTTGAGCCCGAGGACCTTGGCCAGGAGGGTCGGGCCGAAGGCGGTCATGGTGCCGCGGATCGGGATGCCGTCTCCCAGACCGCCCAGGGAGAAGAACTCCACCGGACAGGCCGCGGGCTGCCAGGTCTCACCTACCTCGGCGGCGCGCCGGGTGACGCGCTCGGAGGCCGTACCCGGCGAGGCGAGCCCCGACAGGTCGCCCTTGATGTCGGCGAGGAAGACCGGGACTCCCTGGGCGGCGAGCTGCTCCGCCATGAGCTGGAGGGTCTTGGTCTTTCCGGTTCCGGTGGCGCCGGCGACCAGTCCGTGCCGGTTCAGCATGCTCAGGGGGATGCGGATCCGCTCGGCGGAGTCGGCGGTGCCGTCCTCGCGTACCAGGGCGCCAAGCTCCAGTGCCGCTCCCTCGAAGTCGTACCCCTTCATCGCTTCTCCCCCTCCGGGCGTCCACCGAGGGGTCGTGCGCATCATGCTCACTTCGCAGGTGCGAAAAACCCGCGTCTGGGCAAAAGCGACTATGCGCTGGACGAGTTCTGTGACATTTGACTATCGTGTGGCCTGTGTCCAGTCCTGAGGCGTCAAGACGCTAGCCACCGGTTCTTCCGGTGGCTTCTCGTGATGTCACGCGGCAGCGCCGCCCCCTGAGGCCAGCGCGCCCTTTCGTCACTCCCGCCGCCGGATCACCGTCAAACGGACTGATTCGTTCCAGGAATTCCGCCCCTGTCGTGGTGCCGGACCTGGCCCTTTCCTCTCACGCGGTAGCGCCCGCGCGTCCCTGATGGACGCTGGTGCGCGCCGCGTCGTCCTGTGATGCCCTTTCAACGCGGCCTGGAGTCTTTCGCTCATGCCCTTCGCCATCTACATCCTCGGACTGGCGGTCTTCGCCCAAGGAACGTCCGAGTTCATGCTCTCCGGACTGGTTCCGAACATCGCCGCTGAACTGAACGTGTCCATCCCGGCCGCCGGCGCGCTGACGTCCGCCTTCGCCGCGGGAATGATCGTGGGAGCGCCACTGATGGCGGTGCTCAGTATGCGCTGGCCACGTAGACGGGCGCTGCTCGTCTTCCTGGTCGCGTTCATGCTCGTGCATGTCGCCGGCGCCCTCACCGCCAGCTTCTCGGTGCTCCTGGTGACCAGGGTGCTCGGAGCGCTGGCCAACGCCGGCTTCCTCGCCGTGGGGCTCGCGACGGCGGCCGGCATGGTCGCGCCGAACGCCAAGGGGCGGGCCACCTCCATCCTGCTGGGCGGCATCACGCTCGCCTGTATCGCAGGGGTGCCCGCCGGTGCCGCGCTCGGTCAGACGTTCGGCTGGCGGTCGGCGTTCTGGGCCGTGGCCCTGATCTCCCTGCCGGCCGTCCTCGCCGTGCTGCGCTCGGTACCGGACCTCGCGCCGGCGACGGGGGACCCCCGCGCGGGGCGCGAACTCCGGGCCCTGCGCGGCCCGCGACTGCTCGTCGTGCTGGCGTTGGCCGCGCTGGTGAACGCCGCCACCTTCTGTACGTTCACGTACCTGACCCCATTGGTCACCAACGTGAGCGGCTTCTCGCCGGGCTGGGTTCCGGCGGTGCTGGCGCTGTTCGGTCTCGGGTCGTTCGCCGGGGTGACCATCGGCGGGCGCCTGTCCGACACGCGGCCGACGCTGGTCCTGATCGCGGGCGGGATCGCCCTGCTCGCCGGGTGGGCGCTCTTCGCCGCCACAGCCGGCAGCCCGGCCGCCACGCTTCTGCTCGTCTTCGTCCAGGGGACCCTGTCGTTCGCCGTCGGCTCGACCCTGATCGCCCAGGTCCTGTACGCGGCGACCCAGGCGCCCTCGCTCGGCGGCTCCTTCGCGACCGCGGCCCTCAACGTGGGCGCGGCGGCCGGTCCCGCCATCGGAGGCGCCACCATCGCCGCCGGGTTCGGCTACGACTCGCCTCTGTGGGTCAGCGCCGTGCTGGTGGCGGCGGCGTTCGCCACAGCGGGCCTCGCCGAGGCCGTACGGCGTCACGCTGTGGTGGCCGCACGGTAACCTAGGGCCACCTGGCGCGCTCGCGCACGCGTGCTTTTGGTCGTTCCCTACAACTGTGGAGCCTTGGTGTGCTCCCTCTGCGACATTTCCCTACGAGCCGGCAGAGGCAAGGCTGTACAGGTGCGGGGGGTGCCACAGGGAAGGCGCGCACAGTCAACAGGAGGGCTCGGTCGGGTGTTCAGTCGTGTCGCCATCGTCAACCGTGGTGAGGCCGCGATGCGGCTCATCCACGCAGTCCGGGAGCTGGCCGCGGAGACCGCGACACCGATCCAAACCGTCGCGCTGCACACCGACGTCGACCGCACCGCCACGTTCGTGCGCGAGGCCGACCTCGCCTACGATCTCGGTCCGGCGTCCGAGCGCCCATACCTCGATCTCAAGGCGCTGGAGCGCGCGCTGGTGGAGACCGGGGCCGACGCCGCGTGGGTCGGCTGGGGCTTCGTCGCCGAGGACCCGGCATTCGCGGAGCTGTGCGAGAAGATCGGCGTCACCTTCGTCGGGCCGAGCGCGGAGGCCATGCGCCGGCTCGGCGACAAGATCGGCGCGAAGCTGCTCGCCGAGGAGGTCGGCGTGCCGGTCGCGCCGTGGAGCCGCGGCGCGGTCGAGACCCTGGACGCCGCCCTCGCGGCGGCGGCCGAGATCGGCTACCCGCTGATGCTGAAGGCGACCGCGGGCGGCGGCGGGCGCGGCATCCGCGTGGTCACGGACGAGGCCGAGCTCGCCGACGCCTACGAGCGCACCAGCCAGGAGGCCGCGCGGGCGTTCGGCAGCGGCGTGGTGTTCCTGGAGCGCCTGGTCACCGGCGCCCGGCACGTCGAAGTCCAGGTGATCGCCGACGGCCAGGGCACCGCGTGGGCGCTCGGCGTCCGCGACTGCTCGGTGCAGCGGCGCAACCAGAAGGTCATCGAGGAGTCGGCCTCGCCGGTGCTCAGTCCCGCGCAGACGGCCGAGCTCAAGGCGTCGGCCGAGCGGCTGGCCGTCGCGGTCGATTACCGGGGCGCGGCGACCGTCGAGTTCCTTTACCACCCCGGCGACCAGCTGTTCGCCTTCCTCGAGGTCAACACCCGCCTGCAGGTCGAGCACCCGATCACCGAGTCCACCACCGGGTTCGACCTGGTCAAGGCGCAGCTGCGGGTGGCATCCGGCGGCCGGCTCGAAGGTGCGCCGCCGGTGGAGCGCGGGCACGCCGTCGAGGCCCGGCTCAACGCCGAAGACCCCGACCGCGACTTCGCGCCCTCCCCCGGCCGCATCGCGCGGCTGGACCTGCCCGCCGGGCCGGGCATCCGCGTGGACACCGGCGTCAGCGAGGGCGACACCATCCCGGCCGACTTCGACTCGATGATCGCGAAGATCATCGCGTACGGCGTCGACCGCGACGAGGCCCTCGGCCGGCTGCGCCGGGCCATGGCGCAGACCACGGTGATCATCGAGGGTGGCGCGACGAACAAGAGCTTCGTGCTCGACCTGCTCGACCAGCCCGAGGTGATCGACGCCAGCGCGGACACCGGCTGGATCGACCGCGTCCGCGGCCAGGGCAGGCTCGTCTCCCACCGGCACTCCGCCGTCGCGCTGGCGGCCGCCGCCATCGAGGCGTACGAGGAGGAGGAACGCGCCGAGCGGCAGCGGCTGCTGTCCACGGCGTTCGGCGGGCGCCCGCAGGTGCAGCACGAGAGCGGCCGGCCGCTGGACCTCAAGCTGCGTGGCGCCGGCTACCGCGTGCGCGTCGCGCGGGTCGGCGCGCACCGGTTCCGCGTCGGCGTCCAAGCGGGCGACGACGTCCGCACCGCCGACGTCGAGCTTGAGCGCTTCGACCGGCACACCGGGCGGATCATCGTCAACGGCACCCCCTACCGCCTGCTCACCGGCACGCACGGGCCGATCCACCTGGTCGAGGTGGACGGCGTGACGCACCGGGTCAGCCGCGACGAGGGCGGCGTCGTCCGGTCCCCCGCGCCCGCGCTGGTCGTCGCCACGCCGCTGAAGGTCGGCGCCGAGGTCGAGGCGGGCGCTCCGGTGCTGGTGCTGGAGAGCATGAAGATGGAGACGGTCCTGCGGGCGCCGTTCAAGGCGCGGCTGAAGGAGTGCGTCGTCTCCGTGGGCAGCCAGGTCGAGACCGGCGCGCCGCTGCTGCGGCTGGAGCCGCTCGCCGACGACGCCGCCGAAGCCGCGAGCACCTCGGCCGCCGCGTCCGTCGAGCTGGACCTGCCCGCCGCGCCGGGCGAGATCCCGGCGTGGAAGCGCGCCGCGCGCGGCCAGGAGGACCTGCGCAGCCTGCTGCTGGGCTTCGACGTCGACCCGCACGACGAAGGCGGGGTGCTGGAGGACTACCTCGCCGCGCGCCGGGCGGCCACCGAGGAGGGCCATCGGCCGCTGGCCGAGGAGCTCGCGCTCGTCGAGGTGTTCGCCGACCTCGCCGAGCTGAGCCGCAACCGGCCGGCGGGCGAGGACGGCGGCGCCGGCCACGTCTACAGCGCTCGCGAGTACTTCCACACCTACCTGCAGAGCCTCGACGTCGAGCGGGCCGGGCTGCCGGCGGCCTTCCAGGCCAAGCTCGCCAAGGCGCTCGGGCACTACGGCGTCACCGACCTGGAGCGCTCTCCCGAGCTCGAGGCCGCGGTGTTCCGGATCTTCCTCGCCCAGCAGCGCGCGTCCGCCGACGCCGCTGTGGTCACAACATTGCTGCGCGCCTGGCTGCGGGAGTCGCCGCCGGACGAGACGCTGCGCGAGCCCGCCGGTCTCGCGCTGGAGCGGCTGCTGGCCGCGACCCAGGTCCGCTTCCCCGTGGTCTCCGACCTCGCGCGCGGCGTGGTGTTCGCCTGGTTCGCCCAGCCGCTGCTGCGCCGCAACCGCGCCCGTGTCTATTCCGACGTGCGCAAGCACCTGCGCCACCTGGACGCGCACCCGGACGCGCCGGACCGCGCCGAGCGCATCGCCGAGATGGTACGCACCACCGAGCCGCTGGTACGCCTGCTCGGCCAGCGGCTCACCCGCGACGACCTGGACAACGCGATCATGCTGGAGGTGCTGACCCGGCGTTACTACGGCAACAAGGGGCTGACCGGCGTCCGCACCAGCCAGGCCGGGGGCTGCACGTTCGTGGTCGCCGAGCGCGCGGGCTCCCGCGTGGTCTCCTCCGCGGTCGCCTTCGAAGACCTGGGCAGCGCGCTGCGCGGGCTCGCGGAGCTGGTGAGCGGCGAGGACGCCATCGACGCCGACATCTATCTCGCCTGGGAGAGGCAGCCGGAGGGCTCCGAGGCGATGGCGGCCGCGCTGCACGAGGTCGTCAGCGCGCACCCGCTGCCGAGCCAGGTCCGCAGGCTCACCGCCACCGTCGCGGGCAGCGGCGGCACGGTGATGCACCACCACTTCACCTTCCGCCCGTCGGACACCGGGATGACCGAGCAGCGGCTGATCCGCGGCCTGCACCCGTACATCGCGCAGCGGATGCAGCTGGAGCGGCTGAGCAAGTTCGACCTGACCCGGTTGCCGTCCTCGGACGAGGAGGTCTACCTCTTCCAGTGCGTGGCGCGGGAGAACCCGTCGGACGACCGCCTCGTCGCCTTCGCGCAGGTGCGCGACCTGACCGAGCTGCGCGAGCACGACGGCCGGCTGGTCGCGCTGCCGACGGCCGAGGACACCATCGCCACCTGCCTCGACTCCATCCGCCGCGCGCAGTCGCGGCGGCCGTCGGAGAAGCGCTTCAACACCAACCGGATCGTGGTCTACGTCTGGCCGCCGAGCGGCATCACCCGCGCCGAGATCGAGATGATCGCCGCGCGCGTGCGGCCGACGACCGTGGGCGCCGGTCTGGAGGAGATCCTGTTCATCGCGCGGCAGCGCGACCGGACGACCGGCGAACTGACGAAGATGGCCGTGCGCATCACCTTCGACGCCACCGGCGGCACCGACCTGACCATCGGCGAGCCGTCGGACGAGCCGGTCGAGCCGCTCGACGACTACCGGCAGAAGGTGCTGCGGGCCAGCAGCCGCAACACGGTCTACCCGTACGAGCTGACCGGCCGACTCGGCGACTTCGCCGAGTACGACCTCGATGACGACCACACGCTGGTGCCGGTCGAGCGGCCGAAGGGGCGCAACACCGCGGCGATCGTGGCGGGCGTGGTCACCACGCCGACCCGCCGGCACCCGCAGGGCGTCACCAGGGTCCTGCTGCTCGGCGACCCGACCAAGTCGCTCGGCGCGCTGTCGGAGGCGGAGTGCCGCCGCGTGATCGCCGCGCTGGACCTGGCCGAGCGGATGCGGGTGCCGCTGGAATGGTACGCGCTGTCGGCCGGCGCCCGGATCTCCATGAAGTCCGGCACGGAGAACATGGACTGGGTGGCCGCGGCGCTCAAGCGGATCGTCGAGTTCACCCAGGACGGCGGCGAGATCAACATCGTGGTCGCGGGCATCAACGTCGGCGCGCAGCCCTACTGGAACGCCGAGGCGACGATGCTCATGCACACCAAGGGCATCCTGGTGATGACGCCGGACTCGGCGATGGTGCTGACCGGCAAGCAATCGCTCGACTTCTCCGGTGGTGTGTCGGCCGAGGACAACTTCGGCATCGGCGGCTACGACCGTGTGATGGGCCCGAACGGGCAGGCTCAGTACTGGGCGCCCAACCTGGCCGCCGCGCGGGACGTGCTGATGTCGTACTACGACCACACGTATGTCGCGCCCGGCGAGCAGGGGCCGCGGCGGGCGAAAACCACCGACCCCGTCGAACGCGACATCTCCGACTTCCCGCACTCCTTGCCGGACAGCGACTTCACCACCGTCGGCGAGATCTTCTCCGCCGAGGCCAACCCCGACCGCAAGAAGCCGTTCGACATCCGTACCGTGATGCGGGCGCTGTCCGACCAGGACCACCCGGTGCTGGAACGCTGGGCGGGCATGGCCGACGCCGATACCGCGGCGGTGCAGGACGTGCATCTCGGCGGCATCCCGGTGTGCCTGCTCGGCATCGAGTCACGGGCGGTGCCGCGGCGCGGGTTCCCGCCCACCGACGGCCCGGACACCTACACCGCGGGCACGCTGTTCCCGCGCTCGTCGAAGAAGGCCGCGCGGGCGATCAACGCGGCCAGCGGCAACCGGCCGCTGGTGGTGCTGGCGAACCTGTCGGGCTTCGACGGCTCGCCGGAGTCGATGCGGAAGCTGCAGCTGGAGTACGGCGCCGAGATCGGCCGCGCGATCGTGAACTTCCGCGGGCCCATCGTGTTCTGCGTGATCTCGCGCTACCACGGCGGCGCGTTCGTGGTGTTCTCCAAGGCCCTGAACCCGAACATGACCGTGCTCGCGCTGGAGGGCTCGTTCGCCTCGGTGCTCGGCGGCGCCCCCGCCGCCGCGGTGGTGTTCTCCGGCGACGTCAACGTCCGCACCGCGGCCGACCCGCGCGTACGGGACCTGGAGGCGCGCACCGCGGCCGCCGCCGGCACCGAGCGCGCCGCGTTGACCGCGGAGCTCGACGAACTCCGCGCGTCGGTCCGCGCGGAGAAGCTCGGCGAGGTGGCCGCTGAGTTCGACCGGGTGCACAACATCCAGCGCGCGGTCGAGGTCGGCTCCGTGGACGCCGTCATCCGCGCCGCCGAACTCCGCCCGCGCATCATCGAGGCCATCGAGTCGCGTCTGCGTTAGCCCGCGTTGACCCGCGTCGAGCCTCCGCAGCCGCGTCAGCCTTCTGTGAGCGCCGCTTTCATGACGTCCCGCAGGGGCGTCGGCGGGTGGCCGATCAGGTCGGCCAGCGCCGGGTCGACCTGGGCGAACTCACCCTGCCTGCCGGCGGCGAACATGCCCACGAGCATCCGTGCCCGCGGCTCCGGCACGCCATGGGAGAGCAGGCTCGCCACGTACTGCTCGTCGGTGATGACGACGCGCCTGATCGGGCGTCCGGTGAGGTCGGCGGCGAGCGCGGCGACGTCGGCGAGGTCGAGGGCTTCGGAGCCGGTGAGCGGCGGGGTCGGGCCGTCGAAGCGGCCCTCGTCGGCCAGGATGATCGCCGCGGCCTCGGCCAGGTCGGCGTGGGCCGTCCAGGAGACCGGCCCGTCCTGCGGCGCGGCCAGCTCGCCGGTCCGCAGGGCGTCGCGCAACAGCATCAGCGGCGTGGCGGCGTAGAAGCCGTTGCGCAGCGAGGTCCAGGCGACGCCGGACTCCCCCAGCGCCGCCTCGGTGGCGGCGTGGTCCGGCATGGGCGCGAAGAGCGAGGCCGGGTTCGCGCCCATGTGGCTGGTGTAGAGGATCCGGCGCGCGCCGGCCGCCTTGGCCACCGTGATCGCGGCGCGGTGCAGGCTGAGCGCCGTGTCGCCGGTGGCGGCGGCGGACACGATCAGGACCTGGGAGGCGCCCTCGAAGGCGTGGGCGAGGCTCGCGGGCTCGGCGTAGTCACCCCGGCGGACGCGGACGCCCCGTTCCCGCAACCACTGTGCCTTCTCAGGGTCGCGGACGCTCACCGCGACCTTCTCGGCGGGGACATGTTCGAGCAGATCCTCCAGAATCGCCCGGCCGAGCTGTCCGCCGGCCCCGGTAACAATGATCATTATGACCTCCAGTTGTCGCCTTGCAGCAGGGTCGCCGGGGTCAGATCAACTCCCGCGCATCACTGCTAACGATATGGACGTTATCACCGATAAATAGTGATGCTAACGCGAATCTGTTATCGTTGCCACCATGGATGCCGATGACTTCGACGCCGGGGGCGGCCCTCGCGAACGCATCCTCGCCGCCACGGCCAAGCTGCTCGCCGAGGGCGGCCGGGAGGCCGTGTCGACGCGCGCGGTGGGCGCCGCGGCCGGTGTGCAGGCGCCCACCATCTACCGACTCTTCGGCGACATGCGGGGCCTGCTCGACGCGGTCGCGGCCGAGGGCTTCGCCGCCTACCTGAGCAGCAAGACCGGCCGGGAGCCCATCGCCGACCCGGTCGAGGACCTCCGCGCCGGCTGGGACCTGCACATCGGATTCGGCCTGGCCAACCCGGCCCTGTACCTGCTCATGAACGAGCCCCGCCTCGAGGCCGCCGCCGCCCCGCCCGCCGCCGTCGCCGGCGAAAGGGTCCTCGCCGCGCACATCCGCCGGATCGCCGAGGCGGGCCGGCTGCGCGTCAGCGAGGAACGCGCCGCCCACCTCGTCCAGGCGGCCGGTCTCGGCACGACCGTCACCCTGATCACCATGCCCGCGGACCGGCGCGATCCGGAGCTGTCCGTCCTCGCCCGCGAGGCGGTCATCGCCGCGATCACCACCGACGCTCCGGCGGCCGTGTCCCCCGGACCGGTCACCGCCGCGGTCACTCTGCGCGCCGTCCTGCCACGGACCACCGTCCTCACCGACCCGGAGCGGCGCCTCCTGGAAGAGTGGCTCGACCGCATCGCCGGCCCGGCTGGCTGACGGCCCTCCGGATGGTCTGTCACACGGACGTCCCGGTCCCTGTGACGGTCCGTGGTGGCTGGGGCCCTTTGAGGGAGATACCCCTCCGGGAGAGGGGAAGAAACGGTCCGTCGTGACTGAGGTCCCTCGGGTGGTTAAGGAGCTGGCGCCCCCGGAGCGGTCCATCAGGCTGGAGCCTTGCCATGACCAGCGGGATACGTGATGCTTACTGACCTCTTGTGTGAATCGGCCAAAAGCTCCCAGAGCGCATCACTCGTGCTGTTACGTCTGCACCGACGTAGCGACGGGAGCAACCAGAGAGGTAGTTCGTCCCCGTGACCCATGGCCCGTGGCCCCAGCAGCCTGCGCAAACACCACAGTCGACGCCCATAGAACCGCTGCTGACCAGGGAATACGACGCTGATCCCGCGCTCATGCACGAGCGCCTGCGCGCCACGTACGGACCCGTCGCCCCGGTCGACCTCCTCGGGGTGCCGGTCTGGTTCGTCCTGGGCTATGAGGAAGTGCTACGCGTCCTGCAGAACACGGGCGGCATCTGGAGCAAGCACGTCGACAGGTGGCAGGCCAACATCGAGGGGCGGCTACCGGCGGACTGGCCGCTGCTGCCCGTCTTCCAGATCAACAACTCGGCGTTCCAGGAGGGTACGGCGCAGCGCGAGTTGCGGGGCGCGTGGACCAGCGCGCTCGCGCCGTTCCAGAACCCCGGCCACCTCCAGGCGCAGCAGTTGGAACGTTCGATCGTGCGCTACGCCGACGACCTCCTCGACGTGCTGGCGGAAGGCGGCTCCACAGGATGGGCGGACCTGGCGGCGCAGTACGCGCGGCCACTCCCCCTGATGGTCGCCAACCGCATGCTCGGCTTCAGCGCCAACCGCGGCGAGGACGTCGTGATGGACATCTGGCGGATGGTCGACGCCGGGCCGGACGCGCCCGCGGCGTTCGAGCGGCTGTACGCCGCCATGACGGAGCTCGCGGCGAGCAAGCGCGACCGCCCCGGGGACGACCTGCCCTCCTACATGATCGAGGCGAAGCCGGACATCACGCTGGACGAGCTGGCCCGCGAGCTCCTCATGCTGCCCGGCCTGCTGGACTTCACCGCCAGTCTCGTCTGCAACGTGGTCGTCGAGGTCGTCTCCAATCCGGATGTCCGGGAGAGCCTGTCGGTGGGTTCGATCGACGAGACGGTCAACCGGGTCGCCCTGCTCAATCCGCCGATGGCCAACCTGACCTTCCGGTTCCCGATGACGGACGTGAAGCTGGGCAACTACACGATCGCCGCCGGGGATCCGGTCATGCTCTCCGTCGCGGGCGCGCACGCCGATCCGCGATTCGCCGGGGCGATCGATCGGCTGGCCATCCGCAGCACCCGCGCGCACCTCGCCTGGGGCGCGGGGCCGCACAGTTGCCTGGGCCAGCGGCTCGCGACCCAGATCGCCACGATCGCCGTACGCCGGCTCTTCAACCGGTTCTCCAAGATGAAGCTGGCGCTGCCGGCCGACCAGCTGCCCTGGCGCTCCTCCCCCTTCATGCGGGCGCTGCGGTCTCTGCCCGTCCAGTACGAACTCGCCAGCCCCCACGTCCCCGCGACCGCCCCCGCTCCCGTGGACGCGCAGCCGTCCCCGGCGGGTGAGGCCGCCACCGGGCAAGGGTCGCCCCGTTCCGCGCTGTGGAACTTCCTGCGCGGGCTGCGTCGCGGACGATAGGCCCCCCTTCAGGTGGAGGGGACGCTCCACTTACCGTGCTACGGTATCCCGGCAACTGGAGAACCCCCTCCAGTTGCCGGAATGGAGGATTCGTGCCCTACAAAGGACCCCTGCCGAAGCAAGTGGTCACCCGTGTCAACGCCTGCGCGAGCGCGCTGCGCTCCTCTCCTCGCTGGGGCAGGCTGGTGCGGAAACACCTCACGATCGTCACCTACACAGGACGTCGCTCAGGACGTGTCTTCAGCACACCTGTCGCCTACCGGCGGGCGGACGACGTCGTCACCATCGGTGTGCAGATGCCGGACGCCAAGAAGTGGTGGCGCAACTTCCTGGACGAGGGCGGCCCGATATCGCTGGACCTGGACGGCGCCGAGCGCACCGGGCACGCGGTCGCCCGGCGCGACGGAGCGGGCCGCGTCACCGTCACCGTGCGCCTCGACGGCTGAGCTGAGCCGTCACCCTCGCACTGTGGCGGTTTTCAGCTGCGGTGCGGCGGCGATCTCGGCTTCGGTGAAGCGCTCGGTGACCCACTGGCGACGCGAGAACAGGTCCGTCTGGTCGGTGTGGTGGGGCGAGGCGGGGTTGGCGGACAGGGAGTAGGTCAGGACCGTACGGGTACGCGGCCCGTCCGGGGTGAGCTCGACGGCCATCATGAAGCTGGAGCCGGTGTCCACCTCCGGGTAGCGCCCGTCGGCGCCGAGGGGACCCCTCATGCGCACCCTGTCGAAGCAGCCCTCTCCCTCGGTGCAGCCGGGAAGCGGGATCGAGGCGTAGCGCTGCGCCTGGCCCGGAGTCAGCGTTAGGGGGACGCGGTTGGTCTGGAAGAAGAGCACGGCGTCGGCCAGGGCGTGCCGCACCGCGGGATCGTCGCCCTTGAGCCCCCGAGGGGTGGTCAGCGGGCGCGCGGGATCGAACGGCACCCGCCAGGGGCTGTACATGGGCTCTCCCGGCTTGATGGGACGCTCAAGCCGGGAGAAGAACTCCCGCCACAGGATGGCCCCCTGGCCGTCCAGAGTGGCGCGCCCGTCCCAGCCGGCCAGGGTCCGGCAGGCCTCGCGCACGTTCACCCGCTTGCCTTCGGAGGTGGTCGGCTCGGGGTTGGCCCGGCACATCCGGAGCAGGTCCGAGCGCATGAGCTCGAAGGTGTAGTTGCGCTTGCCGTACGCGGTGGCCTGCAGCGTTTCCAGGGTGAAGCCGGGCGCGCCGAGGCCGTCGGCGCCGGACCGCCGCTGGGCGATCATGTCCAGGCTGACCCGGGGGCGCGGCTCCAGCTCGGTACGCGCCTGACCCCACGCGAGCGGATAGCCGGTCAGCGGCGCCGCCGGATTCGTCATCCAGAAGGTGTTGTTGGAGTTGGCCACGTAGTCGGCGCGGGTCAGCCTGGGCTGCTTGCCCGGTCCGAAGATGCCGGGCACCACGGCGTCGCCGTCCTTGCCCCACCGGCACGCGGAGGTCGAGCCGTCCAGGACGTATGCCTCCAGTCCCGGGATGGGCGAGGGCTTGGCGCAGCGGCGCGCCTTGGCGTCGGTGACGTGGGGGACCACCGAGGCGTCGGCGAAGTAGGCGGTCCCGCCGACGTCGGTGGCCAGCGTGTGGACGAACGCCATGCCCTGGTAGGTGTTCTGGGCCGCGCGTAGCTCGGTGAGGTTCCTCGCCCTGCCCATCGCCAGCCACTCGTCGGCCGCGCGCAGGTTGGCGGCGCTGACGTCGGCCAGCGCGTACGCGACCTTGTCGGTCTGGCCGACGGCGAGCACCGGACCGTAGCGCGAGGTGTAGAGCGTGTGGCCGCTGGTGGTGCCGTCTTGCAGCGTCACCTCCACCTCCTGGTGGCCGACCGGCTCCGCGTGGCCGTCCACCAGGTAGCTGCTCCGGTCGCCCGCGAGCGTCAGCTGGTAGACGGTGAAGCGCTGGGCGTGGGAGACGGTGTGGGTCCAGGCCAGGCTCGCGTTGTGGCCGATCTGGACGACCGGGGTGCCGTACAGGCTGCCGCCGGAGACGTCGAACACGCCGGGGATGGTGAGCTGCACCTGGTAGAAGCGGCGGATCCCGTTCCAGGGGAAGTGCGGGTCGGCCAGCAGCATGCCGTGGCCGTCGCGCGTCGCCTGACGGCCCAGTGCCCAGGCGTTGCTGCCCGCGGGCGGTCTCCGGTCCGGGCCGTCGGCTTCCGGGCCGCGCACTCCGGTGATGGCGTCCTTGAGCCCGGCGCTGCCCACCATGCGGTTGAGGTCGAGCAGGTTGTTCCAGATGTCCGTGGCGGTGATGGGGCCGACCCACGCCTTGCCCCGGCAGGTGGGATCGGGCAGGTTCGCCGCCCCGGTGTCGGCCAGGTAGCGGTTGTATCCCGCGACGTAGCCGTCGACCAGGCGGCGCACCTCGGCGCCCGGCCCCACCGGCGCGGGCCGGGCCAGCAGGCGCCCAACGACGCCGGAGTCCGTGACGCTCTTGTAGTAGACGTCGCTGGACAGGTTGGTGACCGGGCGGACCGGGTCGTCGGACATGGCCGTGGCGCCGAAGTAGCGGGACCGCTCGCCCCGCATGGTCACCACCCACGAGGCCAGCACGCACAGGTTGTCCTGCGCGAAGGCGTAGCCGTACCCGAACCCGAGGCCGCCGTAGTCTTTGGCGGAGATGTGCGGGATGCCGTACTCGGTGCGCCGGATCGTGGCGGAGTAGCGCTCGTCGGCGGCAGCGGCGGACGGCGCGGTCGCGTTCGCTACCACGGAGGAGGCGAGCGCGAACAGCGCGAACAGCGCGACCAGCACGGCCGGTCGCGGTATGAGCTTCATGTGGCTCCTATTCGAAACGGGCGTTGTCGGGCGCGGTCAGGCGCCTGAGCAGCGGCAGACCGGCCAGAATCACCAGCAGGGAGGCGGTCAGGCCGCCGCCGACGGTCGCGAAGTAGACGGGGCCGGGCAGCGCCAGGGCGGTCTCCTTCATCGCGAGCTGGTCGATGAGCGGCTCGGCCACGCCGAACCCGGCGCCCGCGGCGAGCACGGCGGCCAGGACGAGCGGCAGCGCGGACTCCAGCAGCACCACCCCGGCGAGGGTGCGGGTGGGGGTGCCAGCCAGCCGCAGCAGGGTGAAGGGCTGCCGGCGTTCGACCAGCCCGCCGCCGACCGCCACCACGAGGCTGCAGCCGCCGACGATGAGGGTCAGGGCGACGACGGCCAGCGCGATGTTCTGGCCCTGGGTGTACAGGGTCGCTCTGACCTGGGCGACCTCGGCGAAGGTCATCGGGGCTTCGACGGTGTGCTCGGCCAGCAGCGTACGGAGCCGCTCCACCGCCGCCGGGTCGGCCGTGGAGATCAGGATCGCCTCCATGGCGAGGCCGGTGGTGGAGGAGACGGATCGGCTGCCGGCGCCCGCGAGGGGCAGGATCTTGTCGATGGTGAGCGGGTTGTCGACGTTGACCACGCGGTAGAAGGCTCCCGCGACGGCGTGCGTGGCCGCCGGGCACCGCCCGAGCACGGGGAAGCGGGCCAGGCTCGCGCATTCGACGGCGGTTCTCGCGGGCGGTTGACCGTCCGCGGGCGGGGGGCCGCTCGGCTGCTCCGCCATGGCGTAGATGGGCAGTACGTCCACGCCCGGGAAGCCGCGCAGCCGGGCGAGCAGGTCCTTCTGCGTCTGCTGGGACAGCCCCGCGGTGCCGGGCCGGGCGAACTGGGCGCGCAGTACGTGGTTCAGCGCTCCCCCGGCCACGGCCTGCTGGCCCGACAGCACCGCGGGGACGATCCCGGCGAGCGCCGTGCCGACGAACACCGCCAGCACGAGCCCGCTGACCGCGCGGAAGGCGGCCCTGGGGTCGGCGACCATTCGCTGCGCGGCCAGCAGCGTCGCCGCGCTCCGGGTCCGCCGGGCGGCCAGGCGCGCGGCCCGCATCGTCAGCCAGGGACCGGCCAGGATCAGCCCGACCATGATCAGAGCGAGCCCCGCCACGGCCAGCACGGTGTCGAGGTCGTTGTCGCCGCGGAACACCGGGCCCGCGAACAGCCCCAGCCCGGCCAGCAGCGGGATCACCCGCCACGCCCTCGGCGGAGCCGCCACGCCCTTCCTGGCCACTCCGAGGGGTGAGATCCGCACCCGGCGCAGCGACCACAGGGCGGCGCCCGCCGCGGCGACCGGCACACAGGCGAGCACGGCCGCGTACTGCCAAGGATGTGGGGCGATCAGCTCGGGGAAGAAGCGGACGCCGGTGATCCGCACCCCGGCCAGCGCGGGCCGTACCAGCTGGAAGAGCGCCAGACCGGCCAGCGCGCCGAGCAGCGCGCCCAGCGCGGCGTCCACCGCGGCCAGCACGTTGATCTGCCGGGAGGTGGCGCCCACCAGCCGGATCGCCGCCAGGCGGGTCTCACGGCGGGCGGCCGCCAGCCGGGTGGCGGTGCCCACGAGCGCCAGCAGCGGGACGACCAGCGCGATGGCGCCCACGCCGAAGCCGAACCGGTAGATGTCGGCGTAGCCGTCGGTCGCGGGCTCGGTGGCGACCGTGTCGACCTGCGCGGCGCCGGGCATGGCGGCGACCTGCCCCGATGTCCGCCCCACCACGATGGCCAGCTCGTCGGGCCCGGACAGCCCGGCCTGGCCGATCAGCCCGGCACGGGTGCCGGGGAAGCGATCGGCGAGTTGCTCGCGCGGCGCCGAGTCCAGCAGCCTGGCCAGCGCGGGCGAGGCGTAGTACTGGCCGGGAGCGGGCATGCGGGACAGGCCGGGGATGACCGGCGCCCGGGCGCCGAGCGCGGCGGCGTCCAGCCTCGTGATCGTCTGCCCGGCGTAGTAGTCCTCGTGGAGGTTCCACAGCGCGCTGTCGGCGGTGGCGTCCAGGGCCCAGCCGTTGGGCGCCGTGCCGCGCGTGCATTCCCAGCACAGGCGGTCGTTGGTGGCCTGGAAGGCGTTGAAGAGCGACAGCGTGCCCAGCAGCACCGCGACGCCGGCCGCCACCCCGCCGACGATCAGCGCCAGCCTGGCCACCGCCTCCCTGCCGCTGCTCAGCGACAGCCGCAGGCCCAGCCGGATCATCGGACGATCCCGCTGGCGTACGGGTCGGTGACCCGGCCGTCGCGGACGACGACCTCCCGGTCGGCACAGGCGGCCACCCGGGCGTCGTGGGTCACCACGATCACGGTGGTGCCCTCCTGGCGGGCCAGGCTCACCAGCAGCTCCATCACGTGCTCGCCGGTGAGCGAGTCGAGCGCGCCGGTCGGCTCGTCGGCGAAGACGACCCGCGGCCCGGTCACCAGCGCTCTGGCGATGGCCACCCGCTGCGTCTGCCCGCCGGACAGCTCCCCCGTACGCCGGCCCCGCAGCTCGGCCAGCTCCAGCCGCTCCAGCCAGGAGGCGGCCCGCGCGTAGGCGCGACGGCGGCGGGTACGGCCGAGCAGCAGCGGCAGCGCCACGTTGTCGGCCACGGTCAGCTCCGGCACGAGCTGGCCGAACTGGAAGACGAAGCCGAAGGCGGTGCGCCGTAACTCGCTGCGGCGGCCGTCGTTCAGCGTGTCCAGGCGCCGCCCGTCGAACCACACCTCGCCGCTGTCCGGGGTGAAGATCCCGGCCAGGCAGTGCAGCAGCGTCGACTTGCCGGAACCGCTGGGCCCCATGACGGCCAGGACCTCGCCCGAGCTCACCGACAGGCTGGCCTCGCGCAGCGCGGGCGTGTTGCCGAAGGCGCGGCTGATGCCTTCGGCCCGCAGCACCGGGTTGACGATCATCGCTCGCGCACCGCCGCCGTCAGCGCGTCCAGGCGGGCCTGGGTGACGTCGATCCACCGCAGATCGGCCTCGAGGCGGAACAGCCCGTGATCGGCAAGCAGCGCGTCGATCAGGTTGCCGGCGCGCTTGATCTCAGTCAGCTCGCGCATGCGCCGCAGATGCGTCGCCCGCTGGGCGTCGAGGTAACCAGCCGCGTCGCGGCCCAGCATCAGGGCCAGCACGACCTTGGTGAACAGCACGGTCTGCAGGTATGGCTCGGCCGCCACCGGCTCGGCCAGCCACTCCTCGACCTCGCCCGTGCCCACCGGGGTGATGGCGTAGCGCTTACGGTCGGGCCCGTCGCCCGGCTCGCTCGGCCCGGCGGTGATCTTGCCGTCTCTGGCCAGCCGGCCGAGCGTGGAATAGACCTGGCCGAAGGGCAGGGGCTTGCCGCGGCCGAAGAAGGTGTCGTAGTCGCGTTTCAGGTCGTATCCATGGCTCGGCTCCCGTTCCAGCAGGCCGAGCAAGGCAAGGGGGACGCTCATGGGACGCCACTATACCCCGAGGGTATATACGACGGGGATAACGACACCCGCTCAGCCCGATGTGGGCCGGCCCCCCACGACGGCAGCGGCGAGCCGGGTGAGCTGAGCGGCGGAGAGGTGGCCGGTGAGCCTGGTGACGCGGCGGCCGATCTCGGCGGCGCACCCCTCGGCGAACCGCTTGCCCTCGGGAGTGAGGCGGACCAGCACGGCGCGGCCGTCATGGGGGGAAGGCGAGCGCTGGACCAGTCCGCGATTCTCGGCGCGGCTGACCAGGCCGGTCATGAAGGACAGTGATCGTGCCCCGCCATCGAGGCGGTTACCCTGATCATGTGACGGATGCGATCCCGGTCGAGCGTATGCCGACCGCCATGCGAGTCGCCATGTTCGTCCTGACGCTCGATGTGGCCTTCAGCCTCTTGGGGCTCGCCATCATGATCGGCACGGTCGCTTTCGCCTTCGGTGGGCCATTTCTCCTGCTGCTGCTCTACAGCGCCGTGATCACAGCGTTCATGTGCTGGCTGCTCGCCCGCTGGTCTTCGCGACGTACGTTCGTGCGCTGGGGTGCCATCGCCGTCGAAGGGGTCTCGGTCGGTGGTTCCCTCCTCAGGAACGCGATCGACGGCGGTTTCGGCTGGACCACGCTGGTCCCGGCCACGCTCCTACCGCTGGTGCTCGTCATCATGCTGCTCACGCCTTCGGCGGCCCGCTGGTTCGACCGCTGATGACATAGCGGACCGCGCAGGTTCGCTACAGCACACTCAGTGGACGCCCGCTTGGCGGTCCGGCGCTTGGCGGTCAGGCGTTTGGCGGTCAGGCGTTTGGCGGTTGGGCGCCTTGGGTGCCCAGAGCTGGTCGGCGTCGCCGGCGGCGAGCCGGCCCCGGTAGACGTCGATCTTGTGGTCGATGAGCCGGAGATTCTCCTGTAGCTCGGCCATCTTGGCGAGCACGTCGGCGCGGTGGCTCTCCATGAGGGCGAGTCGTTCCTCCTCGTTGCCGTGTCCGGCGGAGACGAGCTCGGCGTAGCGCCGGATGGCCTTGATGGGCATGCCGGTGGCCCGCAACCTGGTGCAGATGGTGATCCAGTCGAGGTCCAGCTTCCGATAGCGCCGCCGGCCGCCGGCGGTGCGGTCGACGGCGGTGACGACCAGACCGGCGCGTTCGTAGTAGCGCAGGGTGTGCGCGCTGACCCCGGTGAGGCGGGCGGCCTCGGCGATGCTCAGGCCAGCGTCAGGGATAAAGCGAGCAGGCTCGACTTCCGGCTGCGGCTTGACTTCGAGCATGCTCTAAATCCTAGCGTCGTGGTCATGAGCGACTCAATGCGGCCGAAGGCGACGGCCGGCGAACGCGGGCCGATACCGCGTGACGTGCCCGGCCTCAGCCGACGCCGTCGATACCTGGTGCTCGCCATCTGCTGCGCCAGCATCATCGTCGTGGTGATGGACATCTCCATCGTCAACGTGGCGCTGCCGGCGATCCGTCACGACCTGCGCACCTCGGTGTCCGGCCTGCAATGGTCGGTCGACGCGTACACCCTGGTGCTGGCCTGCTTTCTGTTGCTGGCCGGGTCCACCGCCGACCGGGTCGGCCGTCGGCGGACCTTCCAGGTCGGCCTCGCCGTCTTCGGGCTCGGCTCGCTGATGTGCGGCCTGGCGCCGAACATCGGCTGGCTGATCGCCGCACGTACGCTCCAGGCCGTCGGTGGCACGATGCTCAACCCGGTGGCGATGGCGATCACCGCCACCACGTTCCCCGACCCGGCCGAGCGGGCCAGGGCCATCGGCATTTTCGGCTCGATGTCCGGTCTGTCGCTGGGGCTGGGTCCGATCCTCGGCGGCGCGCTGGTCGACGGCTTCGGCTGGCGCTCCATCTTCTGGATCAACGTGCCGATCGTGGCCGCCGCGATCGTGTGCACGGCGCTGTTCGTTCCCGAGTCCCGCGCCGCCCGTGCGCGCCGCTTCGACCCGGTGGGCCAGACGCTGGTGATCCTGGTGCTGGGCAGCGTCGTCTACGCGATCACCGAGTCCGGCAGGTCGGGCTGGACCTCGCCGATCATCCTCGGGCTGCTAGCCGTCTCCGTGCTCGGCGTGCTGGGCATCCTCGGGTACGAAACGCGCCGTGCCGACCCCCTGCTGGAGCTGCGCCTGTTTCGCAGTGTGCCGTTCAGCTCGGCGATTCTGATGGCGTTGTTCGCCCTGTGCGGGTTCGGCGCGTTCCTGTTTGTGACCACCCAGTATCTGCAGGACGTACGCGGCATGTCGGCGCTGACGGCCGGGCTGTGCCTGCTTCCGGTCGGTGGGCTGGTCGTGGTGCTGTCCCCGCTCACCGGGCGGGTGGTCGGAGCGCGCGGTCCGCGCCTGCCGCTGGTGGTCGCCGGGGCCGCGCTGGCGCTGGGCGGCGGGGCGTCGCTCTGGCTCGTACCGGCCACCCCGCTGCCGGCCGTACTCGCGATCTATCTGTTGTTCGGTGTCTTTCTGGGCACCGTCAATCCGCCGATCACCAACACGGCGGTGTCCGGTATGCCGCGCTCGATGACCGGGGTGGCCGCCTCGTTGGCCTCCACCGGCCGACAGACCGGCACCAGCCTGGGCGTCGCGATCTCCGGCACGATGGTCGGCTCATCCGTGGCTCATGGCGGCACGGCGTTCACCGGCGCGGAGCACGGCGTGTGGTGGCTGGTGCTCGGGCTCGGCGTCGGCGTCCTGGCCCTGGGACTGCTCAGCACCGGGCGCTGGGCTTCGGAGACGGCCGGGCGGGCCGCGGCGCTGTTCGAGGGGATGGACCGGGGCGAACATCCACGAACCGCCTCCCTGAGCCACCGCTGATCGGCCCCGCTGATCGGCCCCGCTGATCGGCGCTGGTGATCGGCGCTGGTGATCGGGCGCTGGTGATCGGGCGCTGGTGATCAGCATCGTCCGATGCATGGCCGCGCGTCGGCAAGCTGTGACCCCCGGCACGGTATGAAGCGATGCCTCCGGGCAGAGGAGCACCCGTGCCGGAACCCTCTGATCACCCCACCGCGCAGGCCCCGGGCGATGCCAGGGCCGTTCGAGAGGAACCCTCGCCGTTACCGTTCGGCCGCCCCGGCCGTCCCTTCGGCAGCAACCCCTTCCTCTTCGGCTTCACCGCCGCGCTCGGCGTACTGGCCGCTTGGCTGCTGGTCCAGGCGCTGACCGCCGCCGTCTCCATACTGATCTTGATAGTGATGTCGCTGTTCCTCGCGGTGGGGCTCAACCCCATGGTGGAATGGCTGGAAGAGCGGCACCTGCCGCGCTGGCTGGCGATCACCCTGGTGTTCGTCGCGGTGATCGCGTTCTTCGCGGTCTTCGTCATCGCGGTCGTGCCCGCCGTGTCCCAGCAGAGCGGTCAGTTCGTCGAGCAGTTACCCGCCTACATCAGCCAACTGCAGAACAACCCGCAGGTGCGCGAGCTCGATCAGCGCTTCGGCCTGCTGGAGCAGGCACAGGCCTACCTCACCGGCGGGCAGGTCGGACAGCAGTTGTTCGGCGGGCTGCTCGGCGCGGCCAGCGTCGTGGTCAGCGCGGTCTTCTCCGCCGTCACGGGACTGATCTTGACGCTGTACTTCCTGGCCGCACTGCCCTCCATCATCCGGGTCGGCTACCGGCTGGTCCCCAAGAGCCGGCGGCCGCGCGTACAGATGCTGGGCGATCAGATCTTCAAAAGCGTCGGCGGGTACGTTGCCGGGAACCTGCTCATCTCCCTGATCGCCGGGGTGACCACGTTCATGTTCCTGTCGATCGCCGGCGTGCCCTACGCGCTGCCGTTGGCCATCATCGTGGCGATCACCGACCTGATACCGCTGATCGGCGCCGGGATCGGGGCGACCATCGCCATCTTGGTGTCACTGTTCGTGTCCTTTCCGGTGGCCATCGCCACGCTGGTGTTCTTCATCGTCTACCAGCAGATCGAGAACTATCTGATCGCGCCGAGAGTGATGAAGTCCTCCGTCGACGTGCCCCCCGCGACCACCATCGTCGCCGCGCTGATCGGCGGTGCGCTGCTCGGCGTGGTGGGCGCGTTGCTGGCCATCCCAGCGGCCGCCGCCCTCCAGCTGATCACGGCCGAGGTGGTGCTGCCGCGCCAGGAACGCCACTGACCAATGCCGGGATATTTCCCAGGAGAATGGGCGAAATGCCGCGATGGTTCACAGGCCGTGGCGGCTTTCGCCCATCGCCAGTTCGCACAGACGCGCTTCGGCCTCGGCCGAGAACGGGTCCCGGTAGGCGGCCACCGCCTCTCGGATCTCCTCGTCGATCAGGTCGGCGTTGATCTGGGCCGCCGCGGTGGCGCCCGCCGCCGCGGCGGTGCCCACCTGGGCGACCAGATCGCTGACATTGCCCGCGACCCAGATCCCGGGCACGTCTGTACGGCCGGTCGCGTCAGCGGGGATGTACTCGCCGGCTCCCGTGGGATGCTCGACCGGCCGCAGCCCCAGCGCCGCCAGGAACCCCGCGCGCGCCACCATCCGTGTGGCGACCGCCATCACCTCGCGGCGGACCAGCGTGCCGTCGCCCAGCCGTACTCCCACGATGCGGTCCTCGACGATCTCCAGGGACGCCACCTCGCCAGGCACCACGGTGATGCCGCGAGCGGCCAGCCGCTCCGCCTCCTCCTCGTCCGGCGGCGGCATGGTGTGGGAGAAGAGCGTGACGTCGGCGCTCCACTGACGCAGCAGCAGCGCCTGGTGCACCGCCATCGGCCCACTGGCCAGTACGCCGATGGCCCGGTCACGAACCTCCCAGCCGTGGCAGTACGGGCAATGAATCACATCCCGGCCCCACCGAGCCCGCAGCCCCGGCACGTCCGGCAGTTCGTCGACCAGCCCGGCGGCCACCAGGAGCCGGCGCGCCCGGACGGACCTGCCGTCGGCCAGCGTCACAGTGAACCCCTTGGCGTCCCGCACCGCCGTGGCGACCTCCCCGGCCACCACGTGACCGCCGTAGCCGCGAACCTCGGCCCGGCCGCGCTCCAGCAACTCGGCCGGCCGGATCCCCTCCCGGGCCAGCAGCCCGTGAACGCCCTGCGCCGGTGCGTTGCGCGGGGCTCCCGCGTCGATCACCGCCACCGACCGCCGCGCCCGAGCCAGCATCAGCGCCCCGCTCAACCCTGCGGCGCCACCGCCGACCACCACCACGTCATAGCCGTCCTTCAGCTGATCGGTCACCTTGACCACCTCCGCGACGAACTATGCGACCCCATGGACCACAGCCGCAAATTCTGTTGCCGGTATGGCAAAAAAGCGCGTCTGCGACTTCCGTGGTAGGCCACACCCCCGGTGTCAGCGAACGGAGTAGAAGCGGCTACCGCGGATGGTGGACCGCTGGTTCAAACCAGGGGTTGAAGACGGGCCGCCGAACTCTCCATAGATTTCGAGCACCGTTCTTTTCCTCGAAGTCCCCTCCCTCCCAGGGGGAGCCCCGCACTCCACGAAGAGTGATCGTCGACCCCCGGCACTCGTCCAGCGGGACCGCGAGCGTCTTGACCCAACGACGTAAGGAGAGCTTCATGAGGCGATTAGCCATCGTCACGGCGGTCACCGCGGTGATCCTGCCCCTGCTGACCGTCCTTCCCGGGCAGGCGGCCGTCGCCGCCACGGCGTCGGACAGCGACCAACCCGTCGGCCCCGGCCAGTACTTCGCCGACACCAAGACCTTCGAGCTCAACGAGATCGACGCCTCGGTGGGCGCGATCGGCCGCAAGCACGGTGTGGCCGCCATCGACGGCAGCCTGGCCCAGCCGAAGGCGGTGCCGGCCTCCCGCACCGACCTGTCGGTGTTCGGGCCGGGCTGGCAGGCCGAGTTCCTCGGCGGCATGACCGGCCGGAAACTCGAAGTCCTCAGCGACGCCGTCCAGGTCACCGAGCTCGACTCGGGGGAGAAGGCCCGATACGCGCTCAAGAGCAGCGTCTCCTTCCCCGACGGCGGCGGGGTACGGCGCTACGAGGCCGAAGGCGGCGCCAAACTCACCGAGACCACCCGGTGGGACGCGACGGCCGGTGCGATGCGCAGCACCATCAGCGAGACCATCGCCACCGGCCTCGGCACGACGGAGGCGGGCGACGACGGGTACACCGACGACAGCGGCAACCCGATCAGCTCGGCGGACCTCAACCAGGTCTACACCTGGCAGCAGACAGGCGTCTCCCAGGGCGACACCTGGCGGGTGACGGACGTCGGCACGAAGGCCTTCGGGACCTCGACCGTGAAGTACGACGCGCAGGGCCGGGTCGCCACCGTCACCGAGCCCGCCGCCGGCGAGGAGCCCCAGAGCGTCCTGGCCTTCACCTACGCGACGTCCACCACGGCCACCGGCACGGCCTTCGGCGACTACGCGGGCCGCCTCAAGCAGATCACCCAGACGTCCGGCTCGGCGGCACCGGAGACCGTGGCCGGCTACACGTATGACGCCTCCGGCCTGCTGCGCAGCATGGCCGATCCGCGGGAGAGCGGCATCCCGCCGGCGACGTACGTCTACGACACGACCGGGCGGCTGAGCACCATCGACTCGCGCCAGTCGGGCGCCTGGTCGCTGGTCTACACCGGCGAGTCCGCGCTGCCCGCCGCTACCGCAACCTCCACCACCAGGTGGCCGGACGCCTCCGACAGCCCGCCGCCGGCCCTCGACCCCACCGCTCCGGGGGGCACCCCGAGCGGCGACGTCGCGGGCCCGATGTCCTACCCGGCCTCCTGCTGGGCAGCCGTGCACTGGCTGTACTACAGCCGCGCGTGCGCGGCCTGGGCGGCGCACTACGGCTGGCACAAGCCGCTCTGGAGGCAGTTGCCCACCAAACGCTGGGTCGTCGGCATCGCCTACGACCACTGCACCAACTCGCCGGATGCCCCGTCGGGATTCAACTTCCGCTCGGCCTGCGACATGCACGACTACGGCTACGGACTGATCGGCAACAACCTGAAGAGGTGGTACTACCCGTACTACCTCGACTGGAGCCGTAAGACCGATGTAGACGTCCTCTTCTACACGACCCTGCGTGACTGGACGTGCTCCGCTTACAACCGGTTCGTGCGACCGCTCTGCAGGAACATCGCGTGGACGTACCGGCAAGGCGTGCGTAGGGGCAACCCCAGGAACGGCGCGAACGCGACCAGGGACTAACGGATCGGCGGACGCCACCACCGGAGAAAGCGCCCCGTAGTGGCGTCCGCGGCCTACCACCATGTTCTTTCCGCAACTCCTTCGTGGCCCTGAGCGGAGACCGTAAATGAACCGACGTCCGATTCGCCGCATCATCGCCTTGGCGGCGATCCTGCTCTCCTCGATGGCGCTCTCCCCCGGCGTCTCCGCGTCGGCGCTGAGCCCGCAGGAGGCGGCGGGCCCGTGGGTGGAGCCCGGCCTGGCGCAGAAACTCGCGGGTGGAGCCCACGTCAGGGTGAACGTGGTGACGAAGGCCCGCGCGGACCTGCCGGCCGCCGCGAGTGCCGGGCAGGTGCTCCAGACATTGTCCGTCTTACCCGTGGTCACACTGCGCGCGGACCAGGCGGCGCTGGATCGGCTGGCCGCGCAGCCCGGCGTGGTCAGCGTGTCGGAGGACCGGCCGGTGCCGCCGACGCTCGGCCAGAGCATCCCGCTCATCGGCGCCGACCGCACGCGCGCGGCCGGCCTGACGGGCGAGGGAAGCGCGGTGGCGGTGCTGGACACCGGCGTGGCGGTCAATCATCCCTTCCTGGGCGGCCGGGTCGTGGCCGAGGCGTGCTTCTCCCCCATCGACCCTGACTACTCGGCCACCAGCCTGTGCCCGAGCGGCGCGGACCAGCAGGACGGGCCGGGCTCGGCGGACTCCGAGAGCGGCCCGTGCGCGGACGCCGCGCTGGACTGCGACCACGGAACGCACGTGGCCGGCATCGTCGCGGGCGACGGCGAGGGCCTGGACGGCGACGACGGCAGCGGCGTAGCGCCGGCCGCCGACATCGTGGCCATCCAGGTCTTCAGCAAGTTCGACAGCGAGGACTTCTGCGGGCTGGGCGGGACGCCGTGCGTCCTCAGCTTCACCAGCGCCCAGCTGGCCGGGCTGGAGAAGGTACGGGAGCTGAACGGCGAGCTGCCCATCGTGGCGGCCAACCTGAGTCTGGGCGGCGGCCGGAACACCGGGCCCTGCGACGGCGACCCCCGCAAGCTGGCCATCGACAACCTCCTGGCCGCCGGGGTGGCCACGGTGGTCGCCGCGGGCAACGACGGCTACACCGACGCGATCAGCGCTCCGGCCTGCGTCTCCTCGGCCATCGCCGTGGGCAGCACCACCAACGAGGACGCCGTCTCCTCCTTCAGCAACCGCGGCCCGCTCCTGGACCTCTTCGCTCCGGGAACCGACATCATCTCCTCGGTACCCGGTGACGCGTGGCGCTCCATGAGCGGGACGTCCATGGCCGCCCCCCACGTCGCCGGCTCCCTGGCCGTGCTGCGCCAGGCCTTCCCCAACGCGAGCGTGACCGAGCTGGAGTCGATGCTCAAGGAGAACGGCAGGAGCATCAGCTACCCCGGCGCCACCACTCCACGGATCCAGCTCGACGACGCCGCCCTGGGAGCGACCCCGAGGCCGGGGCCCGACCAGTACTTCAACACGCGCGGCCGGATCCTGGACAGCGTCCAGCTCAGCGCCAACTCCACCATGGCGGTGCAGGTCGCGGGTGTGGCCGGCCTGCCCGCGACGGGGATCCGCGCGGTCGCGCTCAACATCGCCGCCAAGGGCGACTGGTTCAACTCGGGCTCCCTGGCGGTGTACCCCTCCGACGAAGCGGAGCCGGAGAGCAACGTGCTCTTCTACGACAGCAGCCGCTACGCCTCCACCATGGTCATCGCGAAGGTCGGCGCGGACGGGAAGGTCAAAGTGGTGAACAGGAGCGGCGCGCCGGTGCGCGTGACGCTCGACGTCCACGGCCACACGCGCGCCCAGGCCGACGCCGCCGTGGGCGGCACCTACATACCGATCTCCCCGGTACGGCCGGCGGAGCGGACCGTCATCCCGGCGTGGGGCAATGTCCAGCTGGCCACCTCCAGCATGTCCGGCGTCCCCGCCTCCGGGGTGGACACGGTCGCGCTCACGGTGATGGTCAAGAGCGCCGCCACCGGGACGATACGGGTCTACGCCGCCGGGGACATCTATCCCATCGACGCCAACATCGACTACCCGGCCAACACCGCAGCGCAGTTCTTCACCATCGTCAAGCCCGGCCCCGACGGGAAGATCAACCTGCACAATCTCGGCGCCGGCACGGTGGAGATCTCCGTCGATGTGAGCGGCTACTACACCTCGGCCCAGCGGGGATCGACCACCAAGGCGATCCGGCCGGCGTCGGTTGCCAAAGCCGTCACCATCACCGCGGGCGGCACCCGCGTGCTGAGGTTCACCGGGGTGCCGGACATCCCCTCGTCCGGCGTCGCCGCCATCGGCTTGTCCGTCGCCGCGAAGGCGAGCGCGGCCGGGATCGTCTCGGTGGTGCCGCAGAGCGGCCCGAACACCGCCCGGGTGGTGGCGTACCCGGCGAACAAGGACACCAGCGGCTTCACAACGGCCGCGCTGCGGCAGGACGGGACGGTCGTGCTGAAGAACGAGGGCACCTCGCAGGTGACCGTCTCCGTGGACGCCTACGCCTACTTCCCGGCCCGATGACGTTCCACCGCCTCCCTTCCAAAGGCCCCGAGTGCAGTTGGCGTCAGTGGTGATGTTCGTCCGCGATCTGGACGTCAGCGTGGATTTCTACCGTGAGCTCCTGGGGATGGAGATCCCGGTCCGCAGTGCCACTGCGGCGCTGCGAGCAGTTCCTGTCCGGGACATGCCCACCGGATGCGAAATCTTCGGACGCGAGGTCGGCCGGCAGCCGCGGCACGCAGGCGATGCGGCTGCCGGCCGGTCTGGTCAGGGGGTGACGATGGCGAGCTGGTCGACGGGGTTCTCGGTGACCCAGAGGTTGTCGTCGGATCCGACGGTGATCTGCATGGGGCCGGCGTAGCTGGTCGGGAGAGCGTATTCGCTGATGGTGCCGGTTGTGGTGATGTTGGCGACGTTGTTGGCGCTCTGTTCGACGAACCACACGTTGTCGTCCAGGCCGAGGGTCATTCCCCAGGGGAAGCTGTTGGGATCGCTGAGGGAGTAGTCGGTGAAGCTCCCGGCGGTGGTGGCCTTGCCGATCCTTCCTTGGGCGTCGGTGTACCACAGGTTGCTGTCGGATCCAGTGACGATCCCTATGGGCAACGCGCCAGTGGGACCGGCGTACTCGGTGACGGTTCCGCTGGTGGTGACCTTCGCGAGACTGCCCAGGAGAGGCTCGGTGAACCACAGGTTGCTGTCAGGGCCAGTGGTGATGAACATGGGGTAGGCGCCGGAAGTGGGCAGACTGTATTCGGTGATCGTCCCGGACGTGGTGATCTTTCCGACCTGGTCGACGTTGGTCTCGGTGAACCAAAGGTTGCCGTCCGGACCGGAAGTGATGCCCCATGGGTAGGCGCCGGAAGTGGGCAGACTGTATTCGGTGATCGTCCCGGACGTGGTGATGCGCCCGATCTTGTTGGCGTTCGCTTCGGTGAACCACACGGCGCCGTCAGATCCGGTGGTGATGTGGCCGGGCTGTGAGTCCGCGTTGGGCAGGCTGTATTCGGTGTACACGCCGCCCGGGGTGACTTTCCCGATCTTGTTGCCGTTGTTCTCGGTGAACCAGATGTTGCCGTCCGGACCGGAGGTGATTCCGACAGGGCTCGCTTGGTAAGTCGGTACGGAGCTCTCGTTGATCGTCGGTGTGCGCAGGGAGTCGGCTATGCGCATCGGGACGTTCGCGTGCCGGTCGGCGGGCGGGAAGATGCACCGGATGTGCCTATGGTGCGGCCGCTGCTTGAGCGTGAGGCAGAGCTTGACCCAGGGGCGTAGGGGCGAGGGGAGGTGGGGTGGCTTGGCGTCGGATGCGGCGGCTGGTATGTGGGCCGCCAGGAGCAGGGCCATGACGGCGAGTGGATATCCGAGGATTCTGGAGCGTCGACGCATGACATCCCCTTTCAGGAAGAATGGAAATATATCGGCTGGATGAGCGGCTTTTACCGCCACAAGCAATGTCTGGAATGCTCGAATATCCGCCGCGAACACCGCCGAATAATCGATACATCGGACATTCCTCACCTCCGCCCGGCTCAGCCGTCCCAATATCTCCCGGCGCCACCGTTCCACCTCGGCTGTCTTCGTTTGTGGCCAGTCATGAGTCCGCCAATTCACCGGCCGGGTTGCCAAAGCAGCGGGCGGGCGGTTAGTGGGAAATGTCGGCTTCGCCGCAACGAGCCCCTATGAAGATGTCGAACCGGGGCCCGCGCGATGGCGGGAAGCGAGTGATCACGTAACCGTATGGGTGATGACGCCGGTGTAGTGGCCAATGATGGCCGCGATCGGGACACTGATCACGAGCTTCGGCTGCCAACTGGTGGTGGTGCTGAGCGGCGCCTTGGTCCCCTTGAACGCGATCACCGGCGAAGACAGCGGAACCTTGTCCGCCGCGGTGAGCTGCCCCGGGACGCGGGTGCCACCGCCCGATTGGCTGGTGGTCGGGCCGGACCAGTACGCGACGTTGCCTTTGGCGATCGTCTCGCCTGCGCTCCCGCCGCCGGTGGTGAAGTTGGTGGACGTCACGGTCGCCGTCCAGGTCATGGACCCGTTACGGGAATCCTCCACGGTGATCGTGCCCATGCTGGCGCTGAGCGAGTTGCCCTGACTGCCGTTTCCCAGGCCGGCCGAGGCAGGCACGGTGATCGTGAGGGTATTGACGTGCAAGGCGAACGTGGAGTTCGTCGCGGCACCGATGGCACCGGCGGCGGCCACAGGGGCCGCGGGAGCACCGAGCCCGAGGCTCACGACGATCGACGCCATCAGCGAGGCGAATGTCCCCACGTATCTCCCTCGATTCCGATGAATCTGCATGAGCCGGACCGCCGACCGTTCAGGCGACGAGCGAATGCCGTCGGCAGTCTAAGTGGCGAATGGCGGGCCGCGTTCGCAGGGCAATCCCCGCGTCCGGTAAATTCATCGCCAAACATTATGCAGTATTTGGGCGGGAACCTCATAGAACGGGGGCTGCGACCAGGCCAATCACGGCATTCGAAGGCTTGGCGTTTTTTGGTGGGGCGATTGACTGTATCGGCAAAGGAGTCGCTTTCGCTCCGTGTTAATGTTCCCACATCCTGCGCCCGGAGTGGGCCGGGGGTTTTCGATGTCTGCGAGTTCGAGGAGAATTCACCAGCATGAAAGCGCTTTTGCGGACCGGCCTGGTGGGATTGGCGGGGGTGATGACGGTGGGAACGCTGACCGGAATGCCGGCCGAAGCCGCCACCTGTGCCAACAACACGGCGTGCAACACCACGGTCACCTTCGATGTGATCGTGGGTGCGCTGGAGATCACCGTGCCCAACAGCACGGTCGACCTGACCAATGACGCGGCACCGGGCGGCTACTCCTCCGGCCAGCTGGGGGCGGTCACCGTGAACGACGCGCGCGGCTCGGCCACCCCCACCTGGACGGCGGCCGTGACCTCGACGGCCTTCACCACCGGCGGCGGCGACGACCCCGGGGAGACCATCTCCAACGCCAGCGTGTCCTACTGCTCGGGAACCGCCTCCGCCACGAGCGGCAACGGAACCTTCACCGCCGGCCAGACCGGCTGTGCCGCACCACCTCCCGCGACGGGACAGGCCTTGAGCGCCTCGCGCACCGCCTACAGCCATTCGGGCGGCACCGGCAGCAACTCGGCGACGTGGAACCCGCTGATCACCATCGCAACCGCCCTGAGCAACGTGGCAGGCCAGTACACCGGCACGATCACGCACACGGTGACCTGACCACGTGGGCCTGCGCACCATGCTGCTCTCCTCGCCGCTGCTCTCCTCGCCGCTGCTCTCCTCGCCGCTGCTCTCCTCGCCTATGCTCTCCTCGCTGCTGCTCTCCTCGTTCGGGGCGCTGACACTGCTGCTCAGCACGATCAGCGCCCCCGCCCTCGCCCAAGGCGGATCGGGCGGCTCGGACCCGTCCGACCGCGACCCCCGCGGCGTCATCGGCATCAAGCTGCTGGAGGCCTCCGCCAACCGTCGCGACGATCCCCGCGCCTACCTGTACATCGTCGACCACATCAACCCCGGATCCAAGATCTCCCGGCGCTTCGAAATCGAGAACACCTCCAGCAGTCCCCAGCGCATCGCGGTCTATCCCGGTGCGGCGGAGATCCGCGACGGCAAGTTCGTGCCGTCGCCGGAGCGCGACGCCAACGAGCTGAGTTCGTGGGTGTCCATCAACCGCACCGAGCTGGTCGCGCCGCCGCACAGCCACATCCCGCTCAAGGCGACGATCACCATTCCCCAGACCGCCACCAAGGGAGAACGCTACGGCGCCATCTTCGCCGAGGCGACCTCCCCAGCCGCACCCGGCGCCGCTCGCAATGTCCAAATGGTCAACCGGGTCGGTATCAGGATCTATCTCGACGTCGGCCCCGGTGGTGACCCGCCGTCGGACTTCCGCATCGACCGGCTGACCCCTGGCCGCACGGCCGACGGCATGCCCGTGGTCCAGGCCGCGGTGCACAACACCGGCCAGCGCGCCCTGGACATCAGCGGGCAGATGCGGCTGAGCGAGGGGCCCGGCGGACTCGGCGCCGGTCCGTTCCCAGCCCAGCTGGGCACCACGCTGGCGCTCAACGCGAGTGCGCCGGTCGCCGTCGTGCTCGACGAACGGCTGCCCGACGGCCCGTGGAAGGTCGAACTCCTGCTGGAAAGCGGCCGTGTCCACCGCACCGTCACCGCGACGCTCCTCTTCCCCGGCAAACCCGCCAGCTGGGGCATCCCGGCATTGATCGACTCGTCTTGGCCGTGGATCCTCATCATCGGCCTCGCCACGACGGTCGTGGCCACTCTGGTCCTCGCCCTGTGCCTTTTCCGGCGACGTCGAACCCGCCTTACCTAGTCCGCGACCACCCACCGCCTGGGGCGGCCAACTAGACGGTGCCGCGCAGTGGGAGTCCTGCCTTGCGGTAGATGTCGTCGGTGAGCCGACTGCGCACGAGCCGAATGGCTGGCATGGGATGCGCGCCGCATGTGGGTCGGGTGCGAAACACCGCTTCCCGGCTTGGTGGTGGGTGCTGTCGGTTGATACCTGTGCGTATCGGCCCTACGAGCACGGCCGTCCTGCCGGCGGCCGTGGTCACTGCTGGAGCAGTTCGGCGAGCACGGCGGCCTCGCTGATCTCCGGCTGTTTGGTCGCGGTGAGCAGGGTCAGCACTCCGCTGTTCGCGAGCTCGCGCAGGTGCGTTACCGCGGCTGCCCGTTCGGGATCTGCCAGTTCGCCGCGGTAGCGGCGGCCGAACTCCGCGAAGAGCTCGGGATCGTGGTGATACCAGGTACGCAGCTCTGTCGATGGAGCGACCTGTTTGCACCATTCGTCGAGGCCCCCCTTGATTTTGGTCAGCCCTCGCGGCCAGATCCGGTCCACCAGCACCCTGGTGCCGTCGTCTCCAGTCGGCTCCTCATAGACCCGGCGCACCTGAACCTTGCCCTTGCCCTTGCCCTTGCCAGCCATGGTTGCCTCCTCACGGTCGTGCGCGTCCCTGTATGGCGGGCGCCTTCATCCGTCTCCTGCTTTGGGCGAAGCGCCGACCAGAGAGCCCAGCGGTGTCTCGGCATCGCCCAGCGCGCTGGTGTCCACTCGTTCGCCCGAACGTACGAGATCTTGGATGGCGTCGTTGACGTCCCAGATGTTGACGTTCGTACCGGCCGGCACTCGCCCGCCGCGCAGCCAGAACGCGGCGAAGTGGTGCGTCTGGACGTCACCGCGGCCGATCCGGGTGCCGTCGGACAGCCTCACCTCGTGCCTGGCGGCGTCGATGCCAGTGACCGCCGTACCGAGGAGCAGATCGACGTCGTGCTCGCCGTACCACGGCTGCGGGTGGACGTAGATCTCCTCCCGCTCGGTTCGCCCCCGCCAGACCTGCTCCGGCGATCAAGTACGTCATGTCAACGGCCATGTCCAGCACTTCTGTCGGTTGTTCAAAGGGTGGTGGCCAGGTGCTCGCGCGGCCGGTCCCATCTCGCCTCGAACGCTCATCTGTGCGTTGTACGCATCACCGCGCGATATGGCTTTCGCGAAGATGGTGGGATTGGTGGTGACCCCCACCACGTGGTCCCGCGCGACCAGTTCCGCCAAACTGCCTGAAACCAGCCGCTCCCGGCTCAGGTCGTCCAGCCAGACCGACACCCCGCGGGCGGCAAGTTCGGCCAGTGGATCGGCCATGGCATGGCTCCCTTTCCATTTCGTGCGGTGATGTACATCCACGGACGTACATCCGCCTCCGTTCAGGACTCCACCAGGGCCGCCACCCCTCTCATGACACCGACGCTACACCGGTGGACGTCAAGCGACTCTCCACAATCAGCAGTTGTGGACAAGGGTGCGGCGGATCTTGATCTCGACATGGTCCGCGCTTTCGTCGCCGTAAGTGGCCGAGTTCTACCGCTCGCTGAGCGCCGCGTTCGACATCCGGATCGACACCTCAGGGCCGAACTTCGGCTGGGACTACTTCGTGGAGGAGATCGGCTCCGGTCAACGCATCGGGTTCGCGGGTGAGCAAATCCTGTTCAAGACCTCAACCCGCGATGCCGATCAGTCCGGAATATCCGGACACGAGGGATATCGGTCGCAACCGAGCAACTCATCCACCCCAGGCTCAGATGATGCATGCATCCGAATGCCCTTTGTATCCTGTGACCATGACGGGGACGAAGAGGTCGCGATGGTCAGGCTGACCCGGGCGCAGCAGCAGGAGCGCACCAGGGCGGCCGTCCTGGTGGCCGCGCGGGCGGAGTTCGGCGAGCGTGGATACGCCGACGCCAAGGTGGACCGGATCGCGGAGCGGGCGGAGCTGACCCGTGGCGCGGTCTACTCGAACTTCCCGAGCAAGCGCGCGCTCTACCTGGCGGTCCTGGTCGGCTCGATCGAGCACGCGGACGCCCCTGTCGGCTCGATCGAGCACGCTGACGCCCCTGAGGCGCCGTCGCCACCCGGTCTGGCCGAGGCGATGGGCGCGTTCGCCCGCGGCTGGCTCGAACGCCTGCCGCTGGCCGGCGACACGCCCGCCGACGGAAGCCTGCGGCTGCGCTCGCTGGCCGGGGTGTTCGACGACGAACCTGGCCGCACCGCGCTGGCGCAGGTCACCAGGCTGGAGGCGCTGCTGCTCGCTCTCGCGCTGGAGTCACGCCTGCCGCACCACACGCGGTGCGTACGACTGGCGGAACTGGTCCTCACACTGCTGAACGGGGCCGGTCACCTGGCCGACACGGCACCCGGATTCGCCGACCCCTTCGACGTGGCGCGGGCCTGCGAGCACCTGACCGGCCTCGACCTCGCCGACACGTGGGATCCGCCGCACCTGCCCTTCGTCGCCCCCGCGCAGTCTGTCCAGGACCGCTGGGAGCCGCCGGCCGAATTGCCGGATCAGATCACCGGCCGCCGGGTCGGGTTCGACGCCGACGGCGTGCTCGTGGTCCTCGGGGCCGGACGATTGGAGGCGGCGGAGGAAGCCGTCCGCGCCGCCCGGCCGGGCGACCAGATCACCGTGGCGGTGGTGACGGACGATCCCGCCGAGATCGGACGTCTCGTACGGCTCAGGGTCGGCGACCTCACCGGGTGCCTGCGACGGGTGTTCGAGCCGGAGGCCCGGCCGGGCTTCCGGCTCGTCCTCGACGACCACGCCACCATCGCCTCGGCCGTCGGCCTCCCGGACATCGGCGACGCCACCGAGACCGCGGTACGCGTTCAGGCGGGCGAGATCATCGCCCGAGCCCGCGGACGCGGCGCGGCCCACGCTGTCGCGACCGCGACGTCGCCTGACGGTGCCGGGACATGACGTCGCGCCGCCCGTGAGAAGATCCGTTCACCGTTTGGGCTGGTTTCGACCGTTGAGGTGATCTATGTACGCGATATCCCTGGGTGACGACGGCGCGGAGCTGCGGCCGCTGGAGCCGTGGCGGGCGGCGGAGTTCCTAGCCCACATGGACCGGGGGCGGGAGTTCATCGGGCAGCACATCGCGCTGCCGGACGTCGTCACGGACCTGGAGTCGAGCCGCTCGTACCTGCGGACGTACGCCGAGAAGGCCGCGGCCGACGTGGGCCGGATCTACGGCATCTGGACGGACGGCAAGCTGGTCGGCGGAGTCCTCTTCCGGACGATGAACATCGAGCACGGTACGGCCGAGGTGGGCTGCTGGCTGGAGCCGGCCGCGGCGGGCAAGGGCCTGGTCACCAGGGCCGCGCGCGTGATCATCGATTGGGCCGTCGAGGAGCGGGGCATCCATCGCGTGGAGTGGATCGTCTCGGCGGAGAACGCGGCCAGCATCGCGGTGGCCCGGCGCCTCGGGATGACGAAGGACGGAGTGCTACGCGAGAGCTACCCGTATCGGGGCAAGCGGCTCGACATGGAGGTCTGGTCGGTGCTCGCGCCGGAGTGGCGGGCGGGCAAGCAGGCGCCTTAGAGCGATGCGCGCTGCTCCCGCGCCCTATGGCTTGTCTCACTGGACCCCTACGAGCACCGGCCAGCCGCCCTGTGGCGTGAAGGTGGCGGCGGCCGGCATGCGCAGTTCGAGTCGCTCACGGCGCGCCCTGGCCAGCAGGCGGAAGTCGCCGAGGAGGCGATCCCCCACCGTCACCGAGCGGTCGACCCGCAACGACTCCAGCACCCACATGTGGGCGTCGAAGATCTGCTGGACGGTGAACTCCGCCTCCCGCCCGTTCGGTATCAGCTCGGTGAGCAGGCGGGTCTTGAGGGTGTGCACATAAGCGATGGCCTTTCCCGGCATCTTCGCCGCCACCGCCGGATTCTTGGGAATCACCATGGCCATGCCCTCGCCCTTCTCGTCGAACGCCGTGCTCACCCGCGGATCGTTGCGCCAGAAACGCTGCTCGAGAATGTGGTCGACGTACAGATCGCCGCGCCCGCGGTTGAGCTTGGACAGCGTGCGGAAGTCCTCCACCCGGGCGGCGAGCCGGTCGTAGTGCGCGATGTCGGGGCGACCCGCTCGCGCAGGTTGCCGTGGAAGGCGCTCAGGGCGGTCGCCACGTTCGTCAGCCGCAGCTGCTCCGGCGGTTGCACCGACCCGCTGCCCGTCTGGGACGTCACGTGGAAGTGCTCGGAATTCAGCCGGCCCAGTAAAACGGACGTCGGCGTAGTCTCGTCGCACCCGGCGGAGGCCGGGCAGTGATCCGGTGGAAGCCGAAGCCGCGTCCGTCCGGCAAGCCGGGCAGACCGTGGGTGAGAACCGCGTTGTCAGGGCCTGACTGCGCACTGCTGGAGGAAGTGCGCCTCTTGGGCCACCGCCCCGCCGGACGCTGTCCCGTTGATGCGGACACCAACAGGGGCGGGGACCGAGCGCCAGTCAGGCACCCAGATGTGACAGAAAATTACCTCACGATTACCATCCGTCGCAACCAAGCGGTGAGGTGCTCCCGTCGACCGTCTCCATCTCGTCCAGCCGCGCGGCCAGCTCGTCGAGCTCGGCGCCCAGCGGGGTGTCCGCCGGGTCGCCGATGAACTCCGGTCCCGCCACGAACGCCGTGGCGGCCTCCTCTATGGCAGTACGCCGCTGGGGCGCCTCGACGGCCTCCCGCAGCGACTGCTGAAACGGCGTGTCCTGGCTCAGCGGGATGCTGGGATTATCCGGATCCTGCGCCACGGCCGGCCGCGTGAGCATCAATCGAAAGAGATGCTCCATGGGGTTTTTCCTCCGCCCCGTCCTGAACGTGCCGCCTCCTTGCGGCACCTCTCTGTGCTCTTTGGGGCGTTCCACCACGTTCCACGCGGTGTGCGGGCGGGTGTGGCTCAGACGTCGTTCAGGCGTCGCGCAGCCGTAGTGACAGCCCGCCGCCCAGGAGCGCCGCGGCGGCCCAGAGGGCCAGGACGCCGAGTCCCGCCCATGGGCTGAGGGGCAGGGTGGACAGATGGGTGGTCGCCTGGATGGCGAGCCCGGCGTTCATCGGGGACAGCTGCCAGAGGAGTTTCTGCCAGTCCGGATCGGCGATCATGAAGGGCAGGATCGAGAGGACGTAGAGCAGGCCGAGCACGACCCCGATGGCCGTGGCCGAGTCCCGTACGGCGGCGGCGATGCCGAGGCTGAGCAGGGCGATCAGCGCGAGATACAGGACCGAGCCGAACGCCGCGCGCAGCATCGGCCCCTCGAACAGGGACAGCATCGGGGTGCCCGGCCCGCGGGTGAAGCCGTTCTCGAGCAGGACGCGCCGCCCGACCAGCAGGGACGCGAGCACCGCGACGGTCCCCGCGGCCAGCGTCAGCCCGGTGACGACGGCCGCCTTGGCGGCCAGCACGGTGGCCCGGCGCGGCATCGCCGCCAGGGTGGTGCGGATCATGCCGGTGCTGTACTCGCCGCTGATCGCCAGCACGGCCAGGATGGCGACCATCGCCTGGCCCACCTGGACCCCGAACAGGCTGATCTTGGCCGGGTCGTAGGCGCAGCCCGCCGACGTGCAGGACACGGCGGCGGCCGCCACGACGCTCACGGCGACGGTCAGCGCGACGAGCCCGAGCAGCAGCCAGCCGGTGCCGGCCACGGTTCGGAGTTTCGTCCACTCCGCCGGCAGATGTCGTCTCATGCGTCCCTCCGACGTAGCTGGAAGACGGCCAGGCCGAGCGCGAGCACGGCGTATCCGCAGAGCACGGCGAGCCCGGCCCAGGGTGCCAGCGGGTAGTAGCCGCCCGATGGGGTGTAGTTCCCGAGTACGTGCGCGTACGCCGGAATGCTCTGCTGGATCGCGAAGCCGGCGGCCGGGGTGAGCCGCATCAGCCACTGCGCCGCGCCCGCGGGCAGGACCGAGGCGGTCGCGAGGATGTAGGGGACGACGATCAGCACGATGGCGGTGATGACCGCCGCGACGCTGCGCCGGAACAACGTGCCCACGGCCAGGGCGAGGATCGCGGCGGCGGCGAGCAGCACCGCCGTGCCGACGATGACGCGCAGTTCGGTGAACGGCGCCACCGGCAGGACGTGGTTGCCGTTGGCGACCAGGATCCCCTTGCCGAGCGTGACCGCCGCCGTGGCCGCACCCACTCCGGCGACGAAGGTGACCGCGCCGATGGCCAGGGCCTTGGCCACGAGCGTCCGGCCGCGCCGCGGGCCGGCGAGCAGGGTGGTGCGGATCAGGCCGCGCCGGTATTCGGTGGTGATGAACATGACCGCCACCACGATCACCACGATGAGCCCGGTCAGTACGCCGGTGAGGGTGTTCTCGATCTGCTGGCCGTCCGAGAGCGGCGCGATGTCGCCGACGCCGGTCACGGTGTACGTATCGCCGGACTCCTTGAAGCCGCCCGGATGGTGGGCCGACCCGTCGGGGTTCAGGGTGACGCCCACGTCGTCGGGGCGCCACGCGCCATCGGCGGCCGAGCCCTCCAGGCTGACCTGGTCGAACACGGCGGTCGCCTCGGCGAAGCGGGAGGCCGCGCTGGACCCGCCGAAGTCGCCCGGCGTCACCGTCAGGTCCCCTGGTGAGGCGGCGAAGAGCCCGACCTGCACCGCGTCCGGCAGCCCGGCCAGGTGCGCGGTGCCGACGCGGGTCCACTGCCTGCCGTCGGTGGACTCGTAGCCGGTGAGGTCCTCACCGGAGCGGGTCAGCCGCAGCCAGCGCGGGGACCGCTGGGAGACGCCGCCGGGCCGGCCGGCCACGTCCTGGGTGAAGTCGTGCTGCATCCGCACCCCGTGCGCGCCGGTGACCATCACCGCCGCGTAGGCGGAGCCCTGCTTCATGCTCTCCTTGATCATGACTCCGGCCTTCGCCCACGGCACGAGGCCGGAGGCGAGGCGCCGGCTCCCCGGCGTGAGGTCGGGCAGGCGCTTCTGGCCGGTCATCGAGGTCACGCGGACGGTGATGCTGCCGTCTCCGTCGAGCGTCCGGTGGACGAAGTAGAACTTGTCCTCCACCGCCTCGCCGCCCGGACCCACCGGTACGGCGGGACAGGCGCCGCCGCACGAGGTGTGGCTGCCCGAGGCGGACAGCAGCCCCAGCAGCACGGTGACCAACGCCGCGCCCGCCATGGCGAGCACCCAGCCGCGGACCGTCCGGAACTTGGTCCATTCGGCGCGCAGCAGCCGCATGAAGCCGGAGCGGTGGGAGGCCGAGCGGTAGCCGGCGGTGGCGCTCATCGTGCCGCCTCCTGCCCGGCCGCGCGGAACTCGACGGCGTCGCGGGTCAGCTCCATGTACGCCTCCTCCAGCGTCGCGCGATGCGCCGACACCTCCGAGAACGGCACTGCGGACCGGTTGAGCACCGCCACGACGTGCTCGGCCGCCAGCCCGGTCACCGTGAGAGTGTCGCGGCCGGTGGCGGCCACGGCGGCGCCGGCGTGTGCCAGCGCCGCCATCGCCTCCGACGGTGCGGTGGTGCGCAGCGCGATCCGGCCGGTGGAGGCGGCGGCGATCAGGCCGGCCACGCTGGTGTCGGCGACGACCCGGCCGCGGCCCACCACCACGAGATGGTCGGCGGTGTCCTCGAGCTCGCTCATCAGATGGCTGGAGACGAGCACGGCCCGGCCCTGGGCGGCCAGCGCCCGCAGGAAGCCGCGCATCCACACCATGCCCTCGGGGTCGAGGCCGTTGGACGGCTCGTCGAGCATGAGCACGGGCGGGTCGCCGAGCAGCGCGGCGGCGATGCCGAGCCGCTGGCGCATGCCCAGGGAGAAGCCGCCCGCCCGGCGCCCGGCCGCCGACCCGAGCCCCACCCGCTCGATCACCTCATCGACCCGCCGGGCGCCCAACCCCTGGGAGTGGGCCAGCCACAGCAGGTGGTTGCGGCCGGTGCGGCTAGGTTGCAACGCGGCGGCGTCCAGCAGCGCGCCGACGTGACGCAGCGGGTCGCGCAGGCCCGTGTACGGCCGCCCGCCCACCAGCGCGGTGCCCTCGTCGGCCGCGTCCAGGCCGAGGATCACCCGCATCGTGGTGGACTTACCCGCTCCGTTGGGGCCGACGAAGCCCGTGACCTGCCCCGGCTCCACGGTGAAGGACATCCCATCCAACGCCATGGTCTGGCCGAACCGCTTACGCAGCCCGGCGACCTCGATGGTTGCTCGCATGGGTTCGGTTCTACGCAAGACGCCATAACGTGGGCCGAACCGAGGCCGTCATGTCGTTGTTAGGTGCGAAACAGCATGCTGGAGTCATGAGGAAACTGCGGGACGGCACCGTACGGCTGCGCTTCACCGCCCTGTACGGCGCCCTGTTCCTCCTGTCCGGCATCGGGCTGCTGGCCATCACCAACCTGGTGAGCCTGGGGACGCGGGTCACCTCCCCTGTGGGGACGGCGCCGGTCGAGCGGCTCACGCCCGGCGCCGCCCAGGAGCTCATCGCCCGCCTCCAGAGTCAGCTGTCGGAGGTCCAGGCGCTCCAATCACGCCAGCTCCTCATCGGCTCGGCGGTCGCGCTGGCCGTCATGGCCGTGGTGTCGATCGTGCTGGGCCGGATGGTCGCGGGCCGGGTGCTGCGCCCGTTGCGGACGATCACCGCGGCCACCCGGCGGATCTCCGCCGACAATCTGCACGAACGGCTGGCCGTGCCGGGCCCGGCCGACGAGGTGAAGGACCTCGCCGACACCATCGACGACCTGCTGGAACGCTTGGAGGGCTCCTTCGACGCGCAGCGCCGGTTCGTCGCCAACGCCTCTCACGAGCTGCGCACCCCGCTGGCGACCATGCGGGCGTCGCTGGATGTGGCCCTGGCCAAGCCGGAACCCGTACCCGCGCAGACGGTCGTGTTGTCCGAGCGGCTCCGCACCGAACTCGACCGGGTCGACCGGCTTCTGGAAGGCTTCCTGGTGCTCGCCCGCACCCAGCACGGTGCCCTGGCCGACCGGGCGGAAGTCTCGCTCGGCCGTACGGTGTCCGCCGCCCTGGCCGCCCGAGCCGCCGGCATCACCGCCAGGAACCTCACCGTCCACGACGGCGACGTCCACGACAGCGTGTGGACGTGGGGCAGCCGGACGCTCCTGTCCCGCCTGGCCGAGAACGTGATCGACAACGCGATCACCCACAACCACGACGGCGGCTGGATCCGCCTGTCCGCCACGTCAGACGGCGCGACCGCGCTGCTCGTCGTGGAGACGGGCGGGCCGGTCCTCGATCAGGAGCAGGTGGCGCGGCTGGCCCAGCCGTTCGAGCGGCTCGGCACCGACCGGACCGGCTCCGGCGACGGCTCCGGGCTCGGACTGTCGATCGTCGCGGCCATCGCCACCGCGCACGGCGGCGGCCTGGAGCCGCGGGCCCGGCCCGACGGCGGCCTGCGGGTCACCGTCTCACTGCCGCCGACGTCCGTACGGGCGGAGGCCCCGGCGTGAAGGTGCTGGTGGCGGGGCGTGAGAATGCTTGTGGACCGGCATCATAGATCACTTGCCGCTGTCTTCATTCCCCCGCCAGATCCGTGGGCGGCGGTTCCCACGTAAAGACAACGACAAGAGCTCTCGGATCCGGGGACGCCGATGCCGTTGTGAACCAGAGTGCAGGGGCAAATCGGCATAACCACCGTTATTCCTCACACATGGCTCCACACGGTGAATTGCTAATTTCCGATTGTCGTCATTTGATCACCAAAAGTGTTCCAGGTGCCCTCGGGAACGGTTTCCAAAATCTGATCACTGAGGAGAATGTGCTGAGAACGGCCCAGAGAGGGCGGGAAATGCGATGAAGGAGACAGCAGTGTCCAAAAGCCGTCTGGGCCTTCCCCTGATAGGCATCATGGCGACCGTGGCGGTGGCCCTGCCCGCACAGGCCGACACCTGTGCCGCGTCCACCACCTGCTCCACCACGGTGACCTTCACCGTGGCCGCCGAGGGCGGGCTGGAGATCACCGTACCCGACACGGCGAACCTCGGTAGCGGCAGCTCGGGCGGCCAGATCAGCACGCAGCTCGGCTCGGTCACGGTGGCCGACCAGCGCGCCGCGCTCACCGCCACCTGGGTGGCGTCCGTGATCGCCGCGTCGGGAGGCTTCACCACGGGCGGCGGCACCGCCGCCGAGACCGTTCCCAACACGGCCGTCCTGTACTGGTCCGGCGGGACGACCGCCACAACAGGGACCGGGACCTTCGTTCCCGGTCAGGCGAACGCAGCAGCCGCGCAGTCGCTGAACGCCTCACGCACCGCCTTCAGCAAGACGACCGGCTCCGGCGACAACTCCGCCACCTGGAACCCGACCATCGTGATCAACGTCCCCGACCAAGCGGTGGCGGGCGTCTACACCGGCACGGTGAACCACTCCGTCGCCTAGCCCACATGCCCACTTCACTGTTGCCCCGGCTCGTTCCCGTGACGCTGCTCGCGTACGCGATGCTCAGCGCACCGGCGATCGCGGACTCGAGCCGGGGCGCGGCGCGCCCCTCCGGCAAGGACAGCATCGGCATCAGGTTGCTGGAGATCCCCGCCAACCGGATGGACGACCCGCGCGCGCACGCCTTCATCGTCGACCACGTCAATCCCGGCACCACGTTCACCCGGCGCTTCGAGGTGTACAACATCTCGGACAAAACCCAGCACGTGCAGCTGTACACCGCCGGTGCCGGCATCAGCCACGGCCGCTTCACCTTCGAGCCCGAACGCACGCCGAACGAACTGAGCTCCTGGATCAAGCTCAACCAGGCCGCCACCGACCTGCCGCCACAGGGCAGGACGTCGGTGAAGGCCACCGTCGGCATTCCCGCGTGGGCTCCCAAAGGCGAGCGGTACGCCGTCATCTGGGCACAGATCTCCTCGCCCGGCGCGGGGCAGCAGGAGGGCATCACCCTCGTCAACCGCGTAGGGCTCCGCGCCTACCTCGACGTCGGTCCGGGCGGTGAGCCACCCTCGGACTTCAAGATCGGCGAGATCCTGCCCCAGCGGACCGAGGACGGGCAGCCGAAGATCGTGGCCACCATCGCCAACACCGGCGAACGCGCCATCGACCTCGAAGGGAAGCTGTCGCTCAGGGACGGGCCGAGCGCTCTGAGCGCCGGCCCATTCCCGATCGAGCGGGGCACGACCCTGGCCCCCGGCCAGCAGGGGGATGTCTCCGTACATCTGGGACAGGATCTTCCCGACGGGCCGTGGAAGTTCAGCCTCACGCTCAAGAGCGGCCGGATCGACCGGACGGAGACCGGAACGCTCACCTTTCCGCGCAAGGCGGGGTCGTGGGGCCTGGCCGCCGCGTCGGACTCCCCGCTGGCGCTGATCCTCGTCCTCCCCGGCCTCGCGGCCCTCGCCGCCGGGACGGTCCTGATCATCACCTTCCGCCGCCTGCGCGCCCGCCGAAAGAGCGCCGCCGGAGCCGATTCGAGCCGCTGAGCGGCGATCGGCTCCGGTGCGGCCGGGGGCGTCTGGTCATCGGCTCAGGCGACCGAGTGGCTGATGGTGCCGGTGTAGGTACCGGCCACCGCCTGGGCGGGGACGTCGATCACGATGGTCGGGTTCCAGCTGGCGGAGTTGTCGCCAGCGCCGTTGATCTTGCTGAAGGCCGTGTACACCTCGTCGAGCACCTCCGCGTCGGCGGCGGTGGGCTGGCCGGGCACGAAGGTTCCTGCGCCGGTGGTGGCCGTCGCGGGTCCCGACCAGTAGCTGAGCGCGCTCAGCGGCACGGTCTCGGCGCTAGTACCGCTGCCGGTCGTCAGGGGCGTGCCGTACACGCTCGCCGTCCAGGTGGCGTTCAGCGCGGCCCGCTGGTCCATGACCGTGACGACCTGGAGCTGCCCGCTGACCTGGTCGCCGGGCTGACCGCTGCCGAGGCTGACCGGCCCGTCGGGCACGCTGATCTCCAGCCCCTCGCCCGCATTGACGGTGAACGTCACCGTCGTGGAGCAGGTGGTCGACTCCGCGCACGTGTCCGCCTGGGCGGAGGTCGCCCATGCCAGCGCCGTGGTGACCATCGCGGCGGCTGTGCCCGCCCGTATAGCATTAAATCGGCTCATTCCCATGGCCGACCCCCTATCGAATTCGGCCCGCTCCCAGGGCGCCAACATGTCGATCAGATCCTGCTCTGCACGAGACGTCCGGAAACGCCTCCTACAGCAACTGGCGACTCCTTTGTCATGATCTATTCGCGCTTGGCGACTACGCTCTACTCGCTCGATAAACAGAACCTGACGGCCCCATTTTCCGCCCGCTAAATGTCGCTATCGGCATTTCTTGAGCGATATGTCCTTTATCGGCATGCCTTTTATCAGTGCGCTTGAGAACGGTCGCCGGACCGCTCTGGACAGCCGTCGCCCGGCAGGCAGTCCAGCCAAGCGACCAGGCGGGCACCTTGCCGCGTCATGACGTCGGGCTCGCGCAGGGCGTTGGCCAGCAGCGACATGCCCTGATAGGCGCCCACCAGGGTCAGGGCGAGCCCGTCAGGATCAGGCAGCCCCAGGTCGCGGAACTGCCGTTCGACCCAGTCCAGCAGCAGCCGGATGGCCTTGCCCGCCTCCACGTCCAGGCCGCCCTCGTCACGTTTGTCCAGCTCGACGGCCAGCGTTCCGGTCGGGCAGCCGTAGCGGGCCGCGAGCTCGCGCTGGCTGACCCACGCCTCCACCAGGCCCTTGAGCCGCTCCAGCGGGCCGCCGAGGCTCTCCAGGTGTTCGGTGAGCATCCCCAGCTGCCGGACGTGCTCGCTGAGCGCGGCCGAGACCAGCTCATCCTTGGTCTTGAAGTAGTAGTACACATTGCCCACGGGCACGTCGGCGGCGCGGGCGATGTCAGCGATGGTGGTACGTTCCGCGCCCTGCTGGTGCACGACCCGGGCGGCGGCGATCATCAGCCGCTGCCGCTTGGCGGTCGCCGTCTTCGCCCGGGAGCCTTTCGAGTCAGTCACCTAACTAACTATAGGCGCCCGGTCAACCGCCTGGCGAGACGCTGTTCTGTCCTGGGTCAGTCCGTGGGGCGGCGTAGTGCCGCTGTCAGTGATCTGTCCCTGGGGCGGCGTAGTGCCACAGCCGAGGCACCGCCCATACGATCAGGGCGACGGTCGTCACGGTGAGCAGCCCGCCGACGCAGATCGTCACCCGCGGGCCGAACGCCGCCGCGGCGGTCCCGTGCAGCAGATTGGCCAGTTGAGGGCCGCCGATGAGGACGACGGTGAGAGATCCCTGGATCCGGCCGCGCATGGCGTCGTCGGTGTACGCCTGGGAGATGGCGTTGCGGAAGGTACTGAGCACGAAGTTCACCGCACCGCCGAGCAGGAGGGCCGTAAGCGCGACCCAGAGCCGCGGCGCCAACCCGAGGACGCCGACGGTCCCTCCCCAGGCAGCGGCGGCCGATGCCATCAGGGCACCGTGACGGCGGGCGCGCGTGAACGTCCCCGACATCAGCCCCGCCACGAAGACGCCGGCCGGATAGGCGGCGTAGAGCAGACCCAGTTCCACGCCTCCTCCCACGGGTCCGCTGTAGGTGCGCTGCGCCAGTTCCGGAAGAAGCGCTGACGGCATCCCGAAGACCATCGCGGCGAGGTCCACCGCCAGCACGGCCACGAGCACCCGGCTGCTGAGCAGGTAGCGGAACCCGGCGAACGTCTGCCCGAGAATCGACGGCCGCCGCACTGTCGAAGCTTTTGAGCCGCCGTAGGACTTGGAGGCGCCGTACAGCTCGCCCCGCGACACCGGGCAGGCCGGGTCGGGCAGGATCGGCGGCAACTTGATCACCGCGTATATGACGGCCGACAACGCGACGGCGTCGAACAGGTACAGCGTGCCGAGCCCCACCACCGGAATAAGCACACCGGCCAGCAGCGGCCCCACGACCGATCCGGTGTACCGGGCCAGCGAGCTGAGACTGTTGGCCGCCGTCAGCAGCTCGGCGGGCACCAGGCGGGGCACCGCGGCGCCCATCGTCGCCATGATCGCCCCGAAGGCCAGCCCCTGGCACCCCGCCAGCACCAGCAGGACGGCGACGGAGCGATTTCCCAGGCCCGCCTGAGCCCACAAGGCCAGGTAGGTCAGCGCGAGCCCGCAGTGAGCCACCAGCAGCAGCAACCGCCGGTCAATGAGGTCGGCGAGAGTTCCGGCCCCCAGCGAAGCGACGACCAGAGCACCGAACGACACCACGGCCGCACCGCCGACGGCCGCGGACGAGCCGGTCATCGTGAACAACTGCGTCGGCACCGTGACCACGCTGAACGAGCCGCCGACCGCGCAAACGGCCGAGGCGACCCACAGCCGCCGAAAGGCGGGGATCGCCAGGGGCCGCCGGTCGATCGTGTACGCGCCGAAGGAACGGACCACCGACGCGCCGCCATGGGAGCGAGGGGCCACGCCGGTCACAGCATCACCACATCGGCCACCACGCAGGCGACGTTGTCCGGTGCCCCAGCGGCGTACACCAGCCTGACCAGCTCGTCGAGAACCTGCTCCGGCCCCTCCATACTGCTCAGGACACCGTGCAGTGCCTCTGCCGAGACGACAGTGGACAGACCATCGGAGCACAACAGATAACGGTCGCCGGCGACAGCCGTATGCAGCGAAAGGTCCGGTTGCGCCCCTCCCTTACCCATGAGCGCACGGGCCAGCAACGAGCGCTGCGGATGCGAGGCGGCCTCCTCCGGGCTGAGACGGCCCTCGTCGACCAGCCCCTGCACATAGGTGTGATCGTGGGTGATCTGGAAGATCTCGCCGTCGCGCAGCAGATACGCCCGCGTGTCACCGATGTGCACCAGCGCCAGCTGGGAGCCCGACCACAGCATCGCGGTCAGCGTCGTGATCGCCTCACCGGACAATGTCGACTCGGCGATGCCCTGAAGGGCCCGATCGGCATGGGTCACCGCATCAGCCAGCGCGCCGAGCAGATCCCCGGCGGGTACGGCCGCCAGCTCCAGCGGCTTGAGGGCCTCGATCGCCGCCGCGCTCGCCAGGTTGCCGCCCGGCCCGGCTCCGTCGGCCACCGCCAGGAGCCGGGTGCCGGCGTACACGGAGTCATCATTGCTCGTACGAACCAGCCCCGACTCCGACCGGGCCGCATAACGGATCCCGATCATTGCTTCCGCGTCCTCCACGGCGCTGCCCCTTCCCGACAGGTAATCGACGAGGAAGGTGGCCAGTTGCTCCCGTACGGCGGTGGCGGCCATGACCTGCGCCCAATAGCCGGCGACCTGCTCGGCCGCCGCCTCCGGTTCCAGATCGCACACCTGACGGATGCCGGCCAAGGGCATCCCCAGCCGCCGCAACCAGACGATCAACCGGGCCCGCTCCAGCTGCGCCGGATCATAGAAGCGGTAACCCGACTCCCCGTCCACGGCGGCCGGGCGGAGTAGCCCGAGCTCGTCGTACAGCCGTAATGCCTTCGGCGACAACCGCGCGGCCCGAGCGAACGCCCCGATCGTCAGCAGCCCCATACCCGCCCTCCTCGCGCCGGCCAAAGCGACCGGCACCACGATGCTGCCCCTTCACCCAAGGGGAAGGTCCACTCCTGGCGCCAAGACTCTCGCGGCTCAAGCCGACAGGCCAACCGGAACGCGCCCAGGCCGTGCCGGACCGCAAACAGGCAGTGGGCCTCGGCGGGGTGACCGCAATGGTCTCCCGGGTGGTTTGTCACTTGTGACGGTCCGTGGTGGCTGGGGTCCTCCCGCCGGAGGAGCGGGAGGATGCATGCCCGGCGATCGTTCGTGGGCACCGCACGTGACGCGCGCACCGTCCGGGCCGCGTGGGGGTTGGTGCCAGCGGCGCGGATGCCTTCGGTGGCTCGGCCCTGGCTGGTCGTTCAGCGGGTGAGCAGGTCTCGGAGGGTCTTGGCGATGTCAGCGGGCGCTTCCTCGGCCATGAAGTGGCCGCAAGTGACGGTTTCATGCCGCAGGTCGGGTGCCCATGCGCGCCACAGGGCGGCCGCGTCGAAACCGAGGGCGGTGCCCCAGCCCTGCTGGAGAACCGTGACCGGCATCCGCAGCCGGTTGCCGGCGTCCCGGTCGGCTTGGTCGTGGACGACGTCGATGCCGGCCGAAGCACGGTAGTCCGCGACGATCGAGGGCACCGCGCCGCGGCAGGCGTCCAGGTAGGCGGTGCGGACATCGGCGGGGATCGCCTGCGGGTCGTTGGTCCAGATGTCGAGGAAGTGGCCGAAGAAGACGTCCGGGCTCGCGGCGATCATCTGCTCGGGCAGGCCCGGCGGCTGGGCCATCAGGTAGAGGTGGAAGCCGACGGCGGCGCTGGTGCCACGCATCACCTGCCACATGTCCAGGGTCGGCAGTACGTCCAGGACGGCCAGGTGGGTGATCACCTCAGGGTGATCAAGTGCGGCGCGGAAGGCGACCAGGGCGCCGCGGTCATGCCCGGCCAGCGCGAAACGCTCATGGCCCAGCGCGCGAGCCAGGGCGACGATGTCGGCGGCCATGGTGCGCTTGGCGTATACGGCGTGCTCGGTCTCAGCGGGATCGGTCTCGATGGGACCAGTTCTGATGTGGTCGGTCCCCGTGTGGTCCGCCCTAGCCCGGTCCGCCCCGGCCCGGTCGGTCCCAGCCCGGTCGGTCCCAGCCCGGTCGGTCCCGGTGGGCTTGTCGCTGGCGCCGTAGCCGCGCAGGTCGGGGCAGATCACGGTGTGGTCGGCCGCGAGGTCGGCGGCGACGTGCCGCCACATCAGGTGGGTCTGCGGGAAGCCGTGCAGCAGCACGATGGGCGTGCCCGAGCCCGCGACGGCCGCGTTCAGGGACACGCCGTCGGCGACAGGCACGCGCTGGTAGTCGAAGCCGGCGATGGCAGGCGTCATGGTCCGGTCCTTTCCGATGGAGTGCCTCCAGCCTGCCGGGCGCGGATGAGCATCGGATGAGCGCGCTATAGCGTGAGGCCCGGGTGACGATGACACGGAAGAGTGGGGTAGTGGCGCGGAAGATGTTCGGGGTGCTGGGGCCGGTGGTGGCCTGGGACGAGGCCGGGGGCGCGGTCGCTTTGAAGGGACCGCGGCACCGCGCGGTGCTGGCCCGGCTGATCGTCGCCCGCCGCCGCGTCGTCCCGGTCTCCCGCCTGGTCGAGGACCTGTGGATCGATCCCCCTCCAGGCGCGGTGGGCGCCGTACGCACCTTCGTGGCCGCCCTGCGCCGCGCGCTGGAGCCCGAACGCCCGCCCCGCGCCGCGGCCCGGCTGCTGATCACCGAGGGGCCGGGGTACGCGCTGCGCGCGGAGCGGGACGCGGTGGACGCCTGGCGTTTCGAGCAGGCGGTGGCCGCGACGCTGCCGCCCGAGGGCGTACTCAAGCGGCTGGAGGAGGCGCTGGGTTGGTGGCGCGGACCAGCCTACGCCGAGTTCGCGGAGGAGGACTGGGCCCGCGCGGAGCGCTCCCGCCTGGCGGAGCTGCGGCTACAGGCGGTGGAACGCCAGGCCGAGGCGCGCCTTTCCCTGGGCCTCGCGGCCGAAGCCGTGCCGGATCTGGACGCGCACGTGGCCGAACATCCCTGGCGCGAGGACGCATGGCGGCTGCTGGCACTGGCGCTGTATCGCACCGGCCGCCAGGGCGACGCGCTCGCGGTGCTGCGCCGGGCGCGTACGCTCCTGGTCGAGCAGCTGGGAGTGGATCCAGGCCCCGGGCTGCGCCGCCTGGAGACGGACATCCTCCACCAAGCCGGCCACCTCGACTCGGCCGAGGCCACAGGCCGGGCAGAGACGACCGAGGCCACAGGCCCGGTGTGGGCAGAGACGACCGAGGCCGCGAGCCGGGTATGGGCGGAGACGGCCGCCGCCTATGACCGTACTGTGGCGTCCGGTTCGCGAGCGCGGCTGGAGTCGACGGTGGGCCTGCTGCGCAATCTGGCGGTGACCGGGGGCGGCGGCCTGGAGGAGGCCCGACGCTATCGTGGGGTGGCCGTCGCGGCGGCGGAGGAGCTGGGCGACGCGGAGCTGACCGCCCGCGTGATCGGCGCGTACGACGTACCGGCGATTTGGACCCGCTCGGACGACCCGGCACAGGCGGCACAGATCGTGGCGGCAGCCGAACGCACCCTGACCGCTCTCCCACCCGGCACGCACCAGGCGGCGCGGGCGCGGCTCCTGGCCACGATCGCCCTGGAGTCGCGCGGCACCCGCGCGGCGCGCGGACCCCAGGCCGCCCGGCAGGCCGAGGAGATCGCCCGCCAATTGGACGATCCCGGGCTGCTGGTGTTCGCCCTCAACGGGGTGTTCATGCAGACCTTCCACCGGGCAGGGCTCGCGCCGCAACGCGACGAGATCGGCGCCGAGCTGGTCGCCCTGTCCGCCCGGCATGGGCTGGTCACCTTCGAGGTGCTCGGGCACCTCATCCGCCTCCAAGCCCGCAGCGCGCTCGCGGACTTCCCCGGCGCCGACGGGCACGCGACCGCCGCCGAACTACTGGCCCGGCGGCATGAATTGCCGCTGGTGGGGGTGTTCGTCCAGTGGTACCGGGCGCTGCGGCTCGCCGCGACCGGACAAACATCGGGGGCGGAGGCAGCCTTCGCGCAAGCGTCCTTGGTGGAGGCGGCATATCGGGACGCCGCCGCGCGGCTGGACGGCGCGGGCATGCCCGGACTGCGGTCCGGCATACTGCCGCTCGCGCTGCTGTGCCTGCGCCTCCAGTACGCACGGCCCGGGGAACAACAGGCGGACCTGGTCGACGAGCAAACCGACTGGGGACCCTACGAGCCATGGGCGCGCCCCTGGGTGCTGCTGGCCCAGGATCGTCGCCACGCGGCTGTGGCTGCGTTGCGCCTGGTTCCGGACCCGCCCCGCGACCTGCTGTACGAGGCCCTGTGGTGCCTGATCGCGCGGGCGGCCATCGCCGTCGGGGAGCGGGAGACGATGGAACGCGCCCACGCCGAGCTCACTCCGGCGGCGGCGGAGCTGGCCGGGGCGGGCAGCGGGCTGCTCACCCTGGGCCCGGTCGCCACACACCTCGACGACCTCGCCACCGCCCTCCGCCATCGACCCTGACCTCGCTCCGCGCACGATAGACGCGCAAGCAGCCGACCACCGCCGTCAAGGCCGCGAGGTGAGTCACAGCTCGGCGAGACGACCGCTGAGGAAGCGACGCTCGGCCTCGGTGGTGGCGAGGTCGAGCGCTCTTAGGTAGGCCGCCCGCGCCGCCACGGTGTCGCCGAGGCGCCGCAGGAGTTCGGCCCGAGTGGAGTGGAAGTAACGGTAGTCGTCGAGGTGGAGCGCGTCGACGATCGCCAGAGCCGCCTGCGGCCCCTCGACCTCGGCGATCGCCACGGCCCGGTTGAGCTCGACGACCGCCGAGCCCGTCAGTTGCCGCAGGCGGTCATAGAGGGCGGCGACGGCCGGCCAGTCGATGCGCTCCTCGGTCTGCGACTCGGCGATGGCGGCCTGCACCGTATAGGCGCCGGAAGCACCCGACCTGACGGCGCGGTCGAGCAGCTCGCGCCCTTCCTCGATCTGGGCGGTGTTCCACAGGCTGCGATCCTGGTCGTGGAGCAGGATCATCTCGCCGTCGCGAACACGGGCCGCGCGACGTGAGTCGTGCAGCAGCATCAGCGCCAGCAGCGCCGCCGCCTCGGGCTCGTCGGGCATGAGGTCGAGGAGTGTCCGGCCCAGCCGGATCGCCTCCGCCGCGAGGTCGGCCCGGCCGTCGCCGTATCCCTGGTTGAAGACCAGGTAGAGCACCGCGAGGACCGCGCTCAGGCGGGAGGGCAGCAGGCGCTCGTGCGGAATCGCGAAGGGGATCGCGGCCGCCCGGATCTTGTTGCGCGCGCGGGAGAGCCGGCGCTTCATCGTCTCGTCGTTCACCAGGAACGCACGGGCGATCTCCGGAGTCGACAGGCCGCCCAGCGCGCGCAGCGTGAGCGCGACCTGAGCCTCGGTCGCCAGGGCGGGGTGACAGCACATGAAGAAGAGTTCGAGGCGTTCGTCGGTGATCGTCGTCTCGTCCATCGTGACCTCCTTCGGCATGGGGTGGTCCAGCAGCCGGCTCTTCTCCGCCCGGGTACGGTCGCGGCGAAGGCGGTCGATCGCCCGGTTGCGGCCGGTCACCACGAGCCAGGCCCCCGGATTGTCCGGGAGCCCGTCGCGGGCCCAGCGCTCAGCGGCGATAACGAACGCCTCCTGCGCGGCCTCCTCGGCGAGGTCGACGTCGCCGAGGAAGCTCACCAGGGCCGCGAACACGCGTGCCCACTGGTCGCGGAAGACCTCCTCGATCACGGCCTACCGCTCCACCAGCGGCCGTACTTCGACCGAGCCGCCGAGGCGGGCGGCCGGGATCCGGGCGGCGAGCTCCAGCGCGGAGTCGAGATCGTCCGCCTCGACGATGTAGAAGCCGCCGAAGATCTCCTTGGTGTCGGCGAACGGCCCGTCGGTCAGCAGCGGCTCGCCGTTCTGAACGCGGACGGTGGTCGCGGTGTCGGCCGGCTGCAGCCGCTCGCCCCCGAGCATGCGCTCGTCCTTCATGAGCGTGATGTACTCGGCGCTGATGGCGGCGCGCTGGTCCTCACTGAGGCCGTCGTACGCCCCGGGGCGCTCGTTGATCAGCAGGGCGTATTTCACCGGCTGATCTCCTTTCGCTGATCTCCTTTCGCTGATCTCCATTCGCGGAAGTACGGTCGTAGACGAGGCGGGCGGCCTGGCCGACCTTTTCGGCGGACGCGAGGTCCAAACCGAGGGGCTGGTCGAACAGGCGCCGGCCCGTGCCGAGCACCGTCGGGAAGACCAGCAGCCGGTATTGATCGATCAGGTCGTGGGTCCGCAGCGCATCGACGATGCTAGCGCTGCCGGCGACCACGACATCCTGGCTCTGCCGGCGCTTGGCCACCTCGTCGGCCAGGTCCCCCCGCAGCAGGGTGGAGTTGCGCCATCCCTCGACGTGGTCCAGCGAGCGTGAGGCGACGAGTTTGGGGATGGCGTTCATCTTCTGGGAGAACTCGTCCTCCCTGGGGGACCAGATGCGCGAGAACAGCTGCCAGGTGACCCGGCCCAGCAGCATGACTCCGGTGTCCAGCACCTCCCCCAGCTCGAACTTGTCGCCGGCCACGCTTTCGGGCCCGTAGCGGAACGCCCACCCTCCCTGCGCCGAGCCGGCCGACCCGTCCGGGTCCTCCATGACCCCGTCGAGAGAGACGAACTGGATGACGATCACCTTGTTCATGACCTTGAACCTCCACGTAACCGGTTTGTCGGGCATAGGACGAACAGGCCACGCTTCTGGGGACAGGTGAAAAATGTGATGCCGGTCACAGTTGCGCGCCAGTGGCCGGGCAGGCGTCTCGGGGCCGAGCGGGTCTCACGTTTCCGCCGGTCCGGTGGCTCGGGGCCGGGCGGGGCCGGCACCGAAGGCGTCCGCGCACAATTGGGCGAACCACCCCACCCCTGGCAACAGGAGCACCCAGCCGAGCAGCGCCCACCCCAGGTGGAGGTGCTGGGCCGCGTGGGCGAAGGCCGCCACTCCCTGGGCACGCAGCCCGTCGGCACGTTCGTAGGTCATCCGCCGCAAACCCCCCGGATGCCGCTCCGCAGGCAGGATCCGCAGCGAGACGGGCCGCCGGCGGACGAACCACCGGCCGACCGCGTCGCACCGCTCGCAGGTCGCGGCCACGTGAAGGTCGGCGGGCGGCAGGCCGGGGTAGGGGCGGATGCGGGGCAGCCAGGCGCGTACCTGGTCACGGTAGTCCGTCCACTCCTGGCCGTACCGCGACACGAGCTGGGTCCCCTCGTGCCAGGCGGCCAGCCCCGCGCCGTAGGCGACGCAGCTCACCGCGGCGGCGGCGAAGCGCAGGTCGAGCACCGCGAGCAGCAGGTAGGCGCCCGCCATCGAGGACTGCATGGGATTGCGCAGATAGGCGTACGGCCCGCTCGTGACCAGGCGTTTGGGCGGATCGTACGGCACCGGCGTCCCTCCCCCGGCGACGGCGAACTCGCGGACGGCGGCCAGCCCGAACAGCAGCGGCACCGCCACGACCTGCGCCAGCAGCCCGATCACCCACTCGGGCTGCCGCCATACGCCGGTCAGCGCGACGGGCACGCCGAGCATGAGCCCGCCCGCGAGGCCCACCTGGAACGACACGCGCCAGGTGAGCCGCCGGTCAGCAGCGGTCCAGCGGGCCAGCAGCAGGCCGGGCAGCAGGCAGAACCCGATCGCGGCGGCCTCCCCGTACAGCCACCCTTGGCCCAGCGCCACGACCGGTTCAGCCAGAGGCATCATCCCGAGATCCAGCCAAGCGAACCCCGCCAGGACCAGCGGCAGCGGGTACGCCCGCGCCACGCACGCGGGCAGCGCGCCCCACAGCAACGCCCAGCCCAGCAGCAGATCGATGGGGACGCCCGCCACCACGGCGCCTTCGGCGGCGAAGCGCCACCAGCCCGCGTACGCGGCGACGGCGTTCACGACCGCGAGGGTGACCAGGTTCCAGGCCGTGGCCAGGATGATCGCGGCGAGGTCCCGCTCCCCCGGCCGCCGTACGGCCGCCGCGATCCAGACGGCGGCCATCGGGACGAAGAGCGCGGCACCCCGGATGAGCGCGGGATCGCTCATCCGGCGAACGTCTTGACCAGGTAGCCGGCCGCCTCGGACAGCGCGTAGCTCTGCAGCGGGCCGAAGTACCAGCCCGGATCGAAGGTACGGCGGTAGGCCAAGGTCACCGTCAGACGGCCGCTTCGCCAGTCGAACGTCGCCCGGCGCAGGTCCAGCCAGCGCGCGAGCGTGGTGTCCGCCACCACGGCGAACACCACCCGCCCCGGCATACGCTCGCTCACCCGCAGGGTCATGGACCGGGGCTCCAAGGGCGCGCCGATGCCCAGCGAGCGGCGCGGTGTGAAGATGATCTTCCGGGTGTCGCCGACGGCCAGCCCGGTGCCTTCGGCCCGTAACGGCCGGGGGAAGCCGAGTGACAGGAACCGCGACTCCACGGGCCCGAACCGGGGTTCGGCGGCCAGCGCCCGCTCGACATTCGCCGCCGTCCGTTCGACGTTCGTCGCCGCCATCGCCCCGGTGACGCTCACCTCGTTGTCACGGGGCAGCGAGACCGCCGTGCCCTCCAGCGTGGCGGCGACGAGAAGCGGCGCGAGGAGGAGGTTCATCCGGCCCTTGCCCCGGTGGCGCCGGACTTCGTCGATGAGCAATCCGACGAGCAGGCCGACCAGGTAGAACAGCGGCGCGGCCATGAGCAGGCAGACGATCCCCTCCCCGAGCAGCGGACCGGCCAGAGCCAGGGCCACAGTGATGGACGCCATGATCACGCCGATGGTGCCGCGCGGCCGGGCGGTGAGGGCGACGGTGACGGCGATCACCGCGGGGATGCCGACGTAGAACAGCGCCGTCTGCTCCAGATGCCCCTCGTGCAGGACCCTGTCGAGCAACATCGCCGCGAACAGCGCGACCAGCACCCCGGCCAGCGTCCACCGCGCCCTCACCTGCGGCTGGCGTTCAGGCTCCATCCGCCCCCCTTAACCAGTAGATTTAATCAGGCGATTAAACTGTACGATGAGGGCGCGGGATTCTGTCAAGCGGGGGGTGCGGGTGGCCGAGAAGCAACAGCAGGGCGCGGAGACCCGAGACCGGCTCATCGACGCCGCGGCCGAGACGATCCGGAGCCAGGGCTACGCCGGCACCAGCGCGCGAGCCATCGCCAAGGCGGCGGAGGTCAACTCGGCGCTGGTCTTCTACCATTTCGGCGGCGTCGACGCGCTGCTGCTCGCCGCGCTGGACCGCTCGTCAGAGCAGCGCATGGCCACCTACCGGGAGGCCGTGGACAAGGCCAAGAACCTCGAGGAACTCGTCGAGACCGCGAGCGCCATCTACCGGGCCGACCTCGAAGGCGGCCACATCACGCTGTTCTCCGAGATGGTCGGCGCGAGCATCGCCCGGCCCGAACTCCGCGCGGAGATCACCGCGCGCTCCGAGCCCTGGATCGACTTCATCGAGCAGGCCCTGGAGCAGGTCATCGGCGGATCACCGCTGGCCAGGCTGCTGCCGCCACGTGATCTCGCGTACGCGGCGATCACGTTCTACCTGGGCGTCAACCTCTTCACCCACCTCGACGCCGACCGCACCCGCACCGAGGCCATGTTCAACCTCGCCGAACGGGTCGCACCCCGCGCGCGGCTGCTCACCATGCGCCTGCCCGGCCGTCGTGGCAGTGACAAGCCCAAAAAATAGCTCACGTCGAGATGGGCAAGGTGAGGGTCATGGTGAGCCCTCCCCCGGGGGTCTCCTCGGGTACGAGGGTGCCGCCCATGGCCTCGGTCAGCCCTCGAGAGAGCGCGAGGCCGGCGCCTGCACCCATTCGGGTCAGTCCGGCAGTCTCATCTCCAGCCCGTAGCGCAGCCCGACCTGCGTCACGGCCTTCAGGCTCGGCAACGGATGGTCCGCCGGCGGGGCCTGCCGGGTCGGCGCCAGCTCCCCGATCTCGGTGAAGAACCCTTCGATGCCGCCGGGCGCGTAGGTCACGAGAATGCGCGCGTCCGTGAGGGGTTCGAAGCGCTCCCACGTCCTGTCGGGGATGTAGAAGAACGAACCCGGGCCGCCTTCCACCACCTCGTCGTCGATGTAGAGGCGGACCGTCCCCTCCAGGATGTAGAGCATCTCCGTTCCCGGATGCGTGTGCGGCGGGGGGCCCATTCCGGCCGGGACGGTCATCTCTATGACCGTCACGCCGCCACCCGTCTCGTCGCTCGCGGCCTTGACCTCGTAGAGACCGCCGAGCACCCAGAACGCGTCGCCTTCCCCAGGCTTGCGCGCGATCACATTGTCGGCCATGTCCTCCCCCTCCGCTCCGTAATCACCACCTGACCAGGAGTGATCCGGACAGGTCAATCGAACCCCGGACAAGAGTCTCCAGAAGCAGGTAAACAAGACCGCCAGCCCACGTCTCCTGGGGCCGTGGGGGGACGGATCAGCGGGTCTCCTGTGGCCCTGGGGGGACGAATCTCTTCAGCGCCTCCTTGCCGACCCGCACCGCCGCGTTCCCGCGTTCGAGCAGGTCGTCCTGGTACTCCCCCAGCGCCGAGATCAGGTCCCGCTCGCCTCGGTGGACCTCGGCCAGCCGGGCGCTCAGCCGTACGGCGTCCTGCATGGCGGTGTTCGCGCCGTTCCCGCCGCTGGCCAGTGTCAGGTGCGCAGAGTCACCGAGCAGCGTGACCCGGCCCACCGGCCAGGGCGGCATCGGCCGGTCATAGACCTTGGACCGGCCGACGGCGCTCATGTCGGCGGAGCGCACCAGATCCCGCAGGTCGGGATGCCAGCCCTCGAGGAGCTCCAGCACCAGCTCGCGCGCGTCCTCCCCGGCGGACCCCGGATTGGTGGCCGCCGGGTGCTCCGGCGGCACCAGCAGCACCCACCGTACGTAGCTGTCCCGGTACGGCATCTCCAGCCCGGGGACGAGCTCGGCGGCGGCCGCGGACGGCTCCCTGTCGAACTGCATCCGGCCCAGCATCAGCGTGATTCCGGGACCCTTCACCATCGTGCCGCGCCCCGGCACCAGCCGCAGGAAGCGGTCGGTGATCGTGGTGCGCCCCATCGCGCCGCACAGGTCCGCGTCGACCAGCTCGACCTCGGGCGTCAGGTGCCGACGAACCACCGAGTTGCCGCCGTCGGCGCCGACCAGCACCGCACCCGTGGCCTCCGTACCGTCGGCGAAGCGCGCGGTCACAGTCTCGCCCGCCCTCTCCGCACCGTCATTGAAACGCACGGACGCGCTCCCGCCCGCCCCCGCTACGACGCCCGTCAGCCGCTTGCCGTGCGTGACCCGGTCGCCCAGGTCGCCGAGCAGGATCCGCCGCAAGACCTGCCGGTCCACCGCCCTGCTCCCCTCCACCGGCCCCTCCAGGTCGCGGCTGAGGACCGTTAATTGCTCGTCGAACAGCAGCCCCGGCCCGGTCAGGCCCCCGCTGGTGGCCTCGACCAGCTCGTAGAGCCGCTGCGGCAGGCTCGCCCGCAGCGCGGTCAGCCCCGGCTCCGCCAGCCCGATCCGGTATCCCTGGAACCGCTCGCCGCTGCCGTCATCCGCCTCGTACACGCGCACGTCGAGGCCCGCTCGGACGAGCGCGTGGGCGAGCGTCAGCCCGCCGAGCCCCGCCCCGATCACCAGCACCCGTCCCACGCCTTGCTCGGTCATGACACCCTCCGTCTCCGACGCTGTTCCGACGTGAACAACGTTCACGTGTACATTGTTCACGTACGGAGAGCCGCATTGTCAACCACGTCTTGGAGGATTCGATGAGTGAGCGACGCGCCCAGGTGCTTCAGGCGGCGATCGAGCTGCTCGACGAGGTCGGCCTGGACGGTCTCACCATGCGGCTCCTGGCGAGCCGGCTCGGCGTGCGGGCAGGTGCGCTGTACCGGCATTACCCGAGCAAGCAGGCCCTGCTGGACGCCATGGTCGCGCACCTGGTCGTCCCGCCGGGCGAGGCCGTGCCGCCGCTCGACGGCCCCTGGGACGAGCGGCTGCGCCTCCTCGCGATCGGCACGCGGGAGCTCATGCTGGCCCACCGCGACGGGGCGCGCCTCATGTCCACCTTCCAGAACCCGGGCAGCGAGGCCGTCGCCTTCTACCACGACCTCATCGCCACCCTGACCACCGCGGGCGTCCCCGCGGACACGGCCGCCGCGGCCGTGGACACCGTCATGGCCTACGTCAACGGCTACACGACCGAGGAACAGGCCCGCTCGATCGCCACCCAGCCCAGAGAGTTCCGCGACCGCACCTTCCGGGCCGGCCTCGAACTGATCATCACCGGAACCAAGGCATCCCTGCCCTGAGCTGCCCCTGGAGCCGCTCTGGACCTGCTCCTGGAGCTGCGACGACACGATCGCTCGACATCGGGAAGAAATCTAGCGCCGCCGTGTCGAATCGCCGTCGACGTGTTCGACGCGTTAGTGACAGGACAGCCCGGGACTCACCGTTCCGGACTCCCGCACTTGGAGGAGCGCATCATGCAGAAGATCACCACGTTCCTGTGGTTCGACAATCAGGCCGAAGAGGCGGCGGCTTTCTACACCTCGCTGTTCGAGGACTCGCGAATCCTGGAGGTCCAGCGCTACGGCGACGCCGGCCCGGGTCCGGCGGGGACGGCCATGACGGTGTCGTTCGAGCTGGCGGGCCAGCGGTTCGTCGCGCTGAACGGCGGCCCGGAGTTCACCTTCACCGAGGCGATCTCGCTGTACGTCGACTGCGCCTCTCAGGAAGAGGTCGACGAGCTGTGGGCCAAGCTCACCGAGGGTGGCGAGGAATCGCAGTGCGGCTGGCTGAAGGACAGGTGGGGCCTGTCCTGGCAGATCGTCCCCAAGGTACTGCCGGAGCTGCTGGGCAACCCCGACCCGGCCAAGGCGCAGCAGGTCATGAAGGCCATGCTGGGCATGCGGAAGATCGACATCAACGCCCTGGAAGAGGCCGCCCGCCTCTGAGCGGCTGTCCGATGACGGCGCCGCGGTCCTGAACGATCAACCGGCTGGGAGCGGCCAGTCGGGTTCGTTCACGGGCAGCTACACTGTCCCGGCCGCCGCGGGCTGGGACTGGAACGCCATCCGCTTCGTCTGACCTCCCGGGGCGTGGACCAGCTTGGTCCGCGCCCCTATTTTCTTGCCGTCTATTGAGGGCTGTCCATCCTCAGGTCGTCGGGCGGAGCACCTGGTCCAGGCCAAGCGGGGTGGCCGGTGGCAGGGGGTCGGCGCCTTCGGCGCGGAACGCCTGGAGCAGGAAGGCCACCAGCCGCCGGGACGCGGTCAGCGCCGCCTCGGGCGAGTCGGTCACGATGCCGCTGTTGGCCATGAGGAGGAGCGTGAGGTCGTCCTGGACGAAGTCGGCACGCAGCCGCCCGGCCTCCTTGGCCCGCCGCGCCAGCTCGGCGAAACCCCGCTCGGCGCATTCGCGTTCGTGCTCGAAGGCGATCGCGTCCGGGAACTTCGACAGGAACGCCGCGGTGAATCCACGGTCGACGGCCTGCATGGCGCACACCTTCTCGATGACGGTGCGGAAGCCGCGCCACGGGTCGGGGTCGGCGAGCGCGTCGTCGACGACCTTCGCGCACGCGTGGAGGTCGTCCGCGAACACCTCGACGACCAGCGACTCCTTTGTGGGAAAGCGGCGGTAGAGGGTCGCGATCCCGACGCCGGAGCGCCGGGCGATCTCGACCATCGGCACGTCCAGTCCGAGCGTGGCGAAGGTCTCACGGGCGGCCTCGAGGATGCGGTTGCGGTTGTGCAGCGCATCGGCGCGCAACCCAGGTGCGTCGGCGCGCGGCTCAGGTGCTTCAGCGGGCGGCCTGGGCGTTTCGGCGGGCTGCCCGGGTGCGTCGGCGGGCGCGTACGGCATCTGAGACGGCTCGGTGGACATGCCTCTCACTTTAGCCCAACCGGAGAACCCTTTCCGGTTACCGGAATACGGCGCGGCGTGACGAGTCGGGCACCATAGTGCTGTGACCGAAAGTGTGGGAACCCGCGGCAGCGCGCTCGACTCCCTGATCGAGCTGGTGGCCAGAGGTGGCGTGGTGGTGCTCAGCGGGGCAGGGCTGTCGACCGAATCGGGAATCCCGGACTACCGGGGACCCACAGGTCGTGCCCGGCAGGCCGAGCCCATGACGTACCAGCGCTTCGTCGGCAGCGCCGAGGCGCGGCAGCGATACTGGGCGCGCAGCCACGCCGGCTGGCGGCAGATCGGCCTGGCCGCACCCAACGCCGGGCATCGCGCCGTGGCGGAGTTGGAACGGCGCGGGCTGATCGAGACCATCGTCACGCAGAACGTCGACGGCCTGCACCAGGCGGCCGGAGCGCGGCGGGTGATCGAGCTGCACGGCGGGCTCGACCGGGTCGTGTGCCTGTCCTGCCGCGAGCGGACCCGCCGCACCGAACTGGAGACCCGCCTGCGATCGGCCAATCCCGGCTGGGCGGCCAGCGGGCAGATCAACCCCGACGGTGACACCGCGCTCACCGACGATCAGGTCGAAGGGTTCCAGGTGGTGGACTGCGCGGCCTGCGGCGGGCTGCTCAAGCCCGACGTGGTGTTCTTCGGCGAGAACGTACCCAGGACCCGGGTGGATGAGTGCTTCGCGCTCGTCGCGGCGGCGCGGGCGCTCCTGGTCCTCGGGTCGTCGCTGACCGTACGGTCCGGCCTGCGATTCGTCAGCAAGGCCGCCGCGCTCGGCATCCCGATCGCCATCGTGAACCAGGGGCCGACCGGCGGAGACGCCCAAGCCGTACTCACCCTGGACGCACCCCTCGGCGTGACCCTGACTCACCTCACCACCCGCCTCTGACGCGGCCGGGTAAGAGTTGCGGGTCCTGCGGTGACGTCTAACTCGCTTTGCTGGTCCCGTCGCATCGCAGACAGTTGGGAGGACATTTCACATTTTGGAGGCCTCTCAATGACTACCTCTCCTCTACGAATCCCGGTTCCCGGCGAGCGAGCGTCCAGCACGATTCACCGCTTTCGCGATGAGCACGGGCCAGTGGTCCCCATCGAGCTCCCGGGCAAGGTCAAAGCGTGGGCCGTGACCTCGTACGACATGGTGAACGAGGTTCTCGCCAACGACGACACGCTCTTCAGCAAGAACGCCCGGAACTGCCCCGCACTGCACGACGGCACCATCCCTCCTGATTGGCCGCTGCGGCAGGTCATCGAGGGCGATCACCTGCTGACCCAGGACGGGGCGGACCACCGGCGGCTGCGGGGCCTCATCAACCGGGCCTTCACCCCGGCACGTGTGCAGGGTCTCGCCGCCCGCGTCCAGGAGATGACGGACGAACTCCTCGACCGGCTGCCCGACGATGGCGAGGTGGTGGATCTCGTCCGCCATTTCACCGAGCCGTTGCCGGTCAATGTGATCTGCGAGCTGTTCGGCGTGCCCGAGGAGGAGCGCTACCAGATCCGCGCGTGGACGAATGTGCTCCTGTCCCACACCGCCACCCCGGAGGAAGCCGGCACGGCCGGGGCCGGCCTGCTCGGTTACCTGGCCAGGTTCATCGACCGCAAGCGCGGCGATATGGGGAACGATCTCACCTCCGGGCTCATCCGGGCGCAGGAGGACGACGGGGACCGGCTGACCGACGACGAGATGGTGGGGATCTTGTGGCTGGTGCTGATCGCCGGCCACGAGACCACCGTGCACCTGCTCGCCAACACGGTCATCGCCTTGTGCGCGGACCGGGACCAGCTCACCCTGGCGGGTACGCGGGACGCCTGGGCGCAGGTGGTCGAGGAGGGGTTACGCACCCGGAACTCGGTGATCAACGTCATGTTCCGCTACCCGCTGAAGGACGTGCGCCTCGGCGAGGTGACGATCCCGGCCGGGGAGCCGATCATGGTCGGGATCGGCGGCACGGGGACGGATCCGGCCAGGTTCGGCGGGGACGCCGGGCGGTTCGACATCGCGCGCGGCCAGGAGACGCATCTGGCGTTCGGCCGCGGGCCGCACTTCTGCCTGGGCGCGCCGCTGGCCAGGCTCGAGGCCCGCATCGCGCTGTCCTCGCTGTTCGGCAGGTTCCCCGAGCTGCGCCTGGCGGTCGGGGAGGACCAGATCGTCTACAGCTCGTCGTTCATCACCGAAGGACCGGCGGTGCTGCCGGTGGTGCTCGGGCCCGCCAAGGACGGAAGTCGCCGGTAGGACCTATTCGATGACGAGGGTCACCGGGATGTTGCCACGGGTGGCGTTGGAGTACGGGCACACCTGATGCGTGGCCTCCACCAGGGCGCGGCCGGTCTCACCCTGCAGGTGGTCGGGGAGCTCGACGCGGAGCGCGACCTCCAGGGTGAAGCCGCCGTCGCCGTTGGGGGCCAGGCCCACCTCGGCGGTGACTGACGCCTGCTCGGCCTCCACCTTCATGCGCTTGGCCACCAGGGCGAGGGCGCTGGCGAAGCAGGCGGCGTAGCCCGCGGCGAAGAGCTGCTCGGGGTTGGTGCCGGCGCCGACCCCGCCCAGCTCCTTCGGCGGGGACAGCGTGACGTCCAGGCGCCCGTCGGAGGAGACGGCGCGGCCCTCGCGGCCCGTCGCGGTGGCAATGGCGGTGTAGAGGGTGCTCATGATCGCTCCTAATCGATTGTGTACAACTTGATTGTGCACAATTTAATTGCCTGCCGTCAACCCCGGGTATGCTGGGGTCATGAACGCGTTGCTGCTGGAGAACCAGGTGTGCTTCGCCGTGCACGCCGCGTCCCGCGCGCTCGACGGCTTCTACCGGCGCGAGCTGGCGGAGCTGGGGCTGACCTATCCGCAATATCTGGTAATGCTGGTGCTGTGGGAGCGGGAGCCGGTGACGGTCAAGGAGCTGGGGGTGGCGTTGCGGCTCGACTCCGGCACCCTGTCACCGCTGCTCAAGCGGCTGGAGGCGGCCGGGCTCGTCCAGCGGGAGCGCAATGCCAGCGACGAGCGCTCCGTGGTGGTGCGGCTGACCGGCGCGGGCGCGGAGCTGCGGCAGTCGGCCCTGCGGGTGCCCGAGCACGTGCTCGGCGCCACCGGGCTGCGGATGAGCGAGCTGGCCGACCTGCAGCGTACGCTCGGCCGAATGACCCAATCCCTGACCGAAGCCACCTGAGGTAGCCTCTCCGGACGAATCGTCGAACAGCCCCAAGTACCACCGGCTGGTCTGTATGAAGAATGCGGAACGCCCGCATCACCGGAGGTCGCCTTGGGGAGTACGTACACGCTCGACGTCAGGAAGACCGCGACCCTCACCGTCGGCCTGCTCATGGGAGTCTGGGTCGTCGACTACATCGACCGGGTGATGATGGCGGTCGCACTGCCGTTCATCGGGGCGGAGTTCGCGCTCACCAAGACCGAGCAGGGCGCGCTGATCACCGTGTTCGCCCTGGTCTACCTGCTGTGCCAGATCCCCGGCGGGCTGCTGGCCGACCGGGTCGGGGCACGCAGGCTGCTCGTCGTCTCGCTCGCGCTGTGGTCGGCGTTCACCGCGCTGACCGGCCTGGCGTGGGGGCTGGGCGCGTTGCTGGTGATCCGGGCGCTGTTCGGCGTGGGGCAGGGGATCTTCCCCGGCGCGTCCTTCAAGGCGCTGTCCGAGCGGACCACGCCCGAGCGGCGGGCCACGGCGGCGGGCACGATGCTGGCCGCCACCCAGCTGGGCGCGGGCCTGGCGCCGCTGGTCGTGGCGCCGCTGCTGCTGGCGTTCGGGTGGCGGCCCACGTTCTGGGTGACGGCGGCCGCGGGCGTCGCGATCGGGCTGCTGCTGTGGGCACTGCTCCCCCCGCCTCTGCCCGCCGAACTGAACGGCTCCGGCGACCTGTCGCGCCCCGCTCCCCCGCCCGCCTCCGTACTGCGGGCACCGGCGGTGTGGAAGTTCGCGGCGCTGTTCTGCGCGACCAACATGCTCGGGTACGGAATGATCACCTGGGTGCCCAGCTATCTGCTGGAGGCGCGCGGCGTCTCGCTGCTGAACACGGGCCTGTACGCGGCCATCCCCGGCCTGGTGATGACCGTGACGATCACCCTCGGCGGCTGGCTGTTCGACCGTTACTTCCACGACCGGGGCCGGCTCTTCGTCATCCCACTGCTGCTCTGCACCGCCGTGCTGCTGGTGCTGATGCTGCGCGCGGAGACCGCGGCCGGGTTCACGCTGTTCCAGACGCTGGCCATGGCGGTGGCCGGGCTGTCGATGATGGGGATCCTCGGCATGCCGGTACGCGCGCTGCCGCCCGCGGTGATCGGCTCGGGAATGGGGGTGGTCAACGTCGGCGGGCAGGTGGCGGGCGTCCTCGCGCCGGTGCTGATGGGCTGGCTGGTCGACCATTACTCCTATACCGCCGCGTTCGGGCTGCTGATCGGCACCACGGTGCTGGGCGCGCTGATCGCGATGGTCGTACCGCAGCGGGCCGACCAGTTCCACCTGGAGCCCGCGTGACGGGAACGTTCCATCTGGAGGCCGCGTGACGGGAACGTTCCGCCTGTAGGCCGCGTGATCAAGGCACGGACACGAAGACGCCCCACCGCGCCTGTCCAGGCGGGGCGGGGCGTCCGCGCGAGCTACTTGATCTTGTAGGCCCTGGTGATGGTCTCGGCGAAGCCGTTGCCGCCGATGTCGACGGCCTTGACCCGCAGCGAGGCGAACTTGCCGCGCGCGCTGATCGGGTGCCAGGTCTCGGCGGCCCAGGCACCCTGGGCCGACGGGTGCACCAGCGTCGGCAGCCAGGTGCGGCCGTCGTCGTAGGAGATCTCCACGGTGAGCGTACGCAGCTTCAGATCGGGCGAGCCGTTCTGACGCTGGACGCGCAGCGGGATGCGCGCGAGCCCGGCCGCGGCCCGGTTGCGATCGTCCAGCTCCGGATTGATCTTGAGGGTCAGCAGCGGCAGCACCTGCCGCTTGCCCGGCTGAGGGGTCTTCGACCTGAATTTCCACTCGGCGCTGACCCGCGTGGACACCTGGGTCTGGGCCGGTACGCGGTCGGCCGTCATGGTCAGCCGGTACTCGCTCTCCTTCGTCTCCGCGGGCGCGTCGACCGTGCCGGGCAGGTAGTCGGCGGCGTAGATCTCCTTGCCGTCCCGGTAGAGCCGGGCCTGCGGAGCGGTGTACTCGCCGTAGGAGATGCGATCGGACGTGCCGTCCTCGAAGAGGCCCGCCGCGAACTGCAGCGTGTTCTCCTCCCGCCAGGTGTAGTCGCCGCCGGGGTTGAGCGCGGCGGCGAAGACGCCGGTGTTCCACTGGTCGTCGGTCTTCGTGCCGGCGCGGTAGACGGTGGTCTTCCCGAAGAAGAACTGGTCGGTGTCATTCCAGCCGTCCGGCGGCGTCCGGTACTGGATGAAGGAGGGATACCAGCCGGTGTCGCCGGGCGTGTAGTACTCGGTCCGGTGGAAAGGAAGCGAGAACCGGGAGACCTGGCCGTACGGCGTCCAGGCCAGCTCCGTCCCGTACAGCACGGGCAGGGCGAAGTGCTCGCCGAACTTGACGTCGTTCTGCGTGGCATAGGTGGAATTGACCTCGGCGAGGTCACGGCGGCGCGGGCGGTAGCCGGGGTCGGCGGGGATCCGCGGCTCGGCCTTCATCAGGTGGTAGAAGTACGGGCTGTCGTCGTAGCCGCCGTCACCCTTCGGCTTGGCCCACTGGGTCCAGCGGTAGTACGCGAACTTCTTGCTCACCGTACGCGTCGTCGGGATGGCCTTGATGCCCTCGACGCGATCCGCGCCCCACATGCCGGCCAGATCGACGTCCACGCCGAGGGGCTGGCCGTCGATGAGCTGGAGCATGCCGAGCATGCCGACGGCCAGCCGCGCGGTCGGCTCCTCCGTACGCACGTCCACCGGCTTCGCCTTGCGGGCGTCGGCGGCGACCGTACGGTCGGCGTCAAGGGTGAACTCCGGATCGGAGGACATCACCAGAGTGCCGTCGTGGTCGAACATGAGGCCGACGACGGTGTAGCGGTGGCCCCTGTCCAGCCTCAGGTCCAGCGTGCCGCCAGAGATGTCGTAGTTGCGCTGCTCCTCGGTGTCGAGGTCGATCACCCCGGCGAAGGCGTTCTGGACGGGCTGCCCATCCGTGCCGGTGTAGCGCAGCTTGAGCGCGCGCTTCTCCGGCGCGACCCGCATGCCGATGCCGGTGCGTACGGAGACGTCGGCGTTCGCGGCGATGACCGTACCGCTGAACAGGCCGGTCGGGCCCGGCGTGGCGGTCACCTTGACCTGGGCGGTGCCGTGCGCGGGCACCTCCACTGTCGTGGCGCCGAGCTTGAACGGCGTCACCACCGCGCCCTTTTCGTCCTTGGCGAGCACGATCAGGTTCAGCCGGACGGCGGCGTCGCCGTCGTTGCGGTAGGTGAGGGTCTTCTCCTTGGGCGCGGGGCTGGGCAGCTCGATGTCGCCCATGCTCAGCGCGGCGGGCTCGGCGGTGACCTGCTGGGTGATGGCGCGGGCGACGTCGACGCGGCCGGAGCCCTGGACGTAGGCGCCCAGCTCGTCGCCGGGCGCGGTGGAGGCCATCAGCGCGGCCTTGATCTGTGCGGCCTTCCAGTCGGGGTGCTGCCCGGCGACGATCGCGGCCGCTCCGGCCACGTGCGGGGTCGCCATGGACGTACCGCTCAGCGCCGTGTAGGAGTCGTCGACCGGGGAGCCGGCGGAGGTGCCCGCGGCCCGCGCGGCGACGATGTCCACGCCCGGCGCGATCAGGTCGGGCTTCACCGCGCCGTCGAACGCGCGCGGGCCCGTGCTGCTGAACTGCGCCACCGTGTCGTCGTCGCGGTAGGAGGCGCCGACCGACAGCGCGCTGTCGGCGGTGCTCGGCGAGCCGACCGTCTGCGGGCCGTCGTTGCCCGAGGCGATGACGAACAGCGTGCCGTACTTGTCCGACAGGCTGTTGACGGCCTGCTCCACCGGGTCGTCGCCAGGAGTGTCGGCCTCTCCGAGGCTGAGGTTGGCAACACGCGCGCCGTTCTCGGCCGCCCACGTCATGGCCTGGATGATCGCCGAGTCCGGGCAGTCCCCGCTCTGCACGCAGACCTTGCCGATCAGCAGCTTGGCACCGGGGGCGACGCCCTTGTACCGCCCGTCCGAGGCGGCGCCGGATCCGGCGATCGTGGAGGCTACGTGGGTGCCGTGGCCGTTGAGGTCGCGGACGTCGGGCTCGGAGGTGAAGTTCTCCGACTTGACCACCAGCCCCTGGAGGTCGGGATGGCCGGGGTCGTAGCCGGTGTCGATCACCGCGACCTTGACATCCTTGCCGGTCTGACCGGCCGCCCACGCCTTGGGCGCGCCGATGTGCGGGACACTGACGTCGAGGGACAGCTTGGCCTTGCCGTCCAGCCAGACCTTCGCGGGCGCGGCCGCCGCCCTGGCCTGCTGCCCTGTCAGGGACTTCCAGAGCGTGCCGGCCGCGGCGTGGGGCTCGCTCTGGGCGATTCCGTTGATCGCGGGCAGCGGGCGCCCGCCCGCGACGCGCAGCGTGGCGGCGGCGGTCTGGTCCGGGTACGTCACGATGAGCGGGAGCGCCGAGCTGGTGGCGTCGTCGTAGCCGAGGGCGGCGAGCCGGGTGACGTTGAACAGCCGGGGGTCCAGCCGGCCCGCGGCCAGCAGCGGCAGCGCATCGACGGGGACGATGCTGAGCCCGTCCTTGGACCGGCGGTGGATGAAGTTGATCTTCTCCCGGCCGGGGCCGGACTGGACGTCCAGCTGGGTCTGCTTGTCGGGGAGCGTACGGAGGACGACCTTGTCCCCAGTGAGGAGGGTGATGGTCTTAAGCGGGCCGGCCTTCGCGGCGGACTGGGCCGCGGTCGGGGTGGCCGAAGGAGTGGGGGTCGGGGTGGCCGACGGAGCGGGCGTCGGTGCGGCCTGGGCCGGAGCGGCGGCCGCTATCAGGGCCGTGATCACGACACCCAGGAGCGCGGTTCTCTGAAGCACCTCCGCTTTCTAATTCTTTGTGACTTTTGATGACAAGGTGATTTAAGTGGCCTATTGCGGCAACTGCCGGAAGTGGCCAAGATCATGAGCATGCTTGAGGACAGCCGGGCGCTGGAGGTCGTGGGGATCAGCGCGTTCGATGAGCGGATCTACCGTGGAGTGCTGGCCTGCCCCGGCATCACGGTGCAGGAGCTGGTCATGCGGAGCGGGGAGGGCGCGGGACGCATCCAGGCGTCGCTGAGCAGGCTCCGCGCCAAGGGCCTGGTCAGCCGTCTGTGGGGGCGCTCGCCTCGGTGGACGGTGACGAACCCGGGGACCGCGATCCGTTCGCTGGTGCGCGGCCTGCAGAGCGAGCTGGACCAGCTCACCGACACGGCCGACGAACTGGAGGCGGCCTTCCGCACCGTCGGCCAGGACCCGGAGGAGGGCGGGCAGTTCGAGGTCCTCGCGGGTCCCGAGGAGCAGGCCCGCTGGTACGTCCGGCTGCAGCAGGAGGCCAAGGAGGAGGTCCTGACCTTCGACTGCCCCCCGTACGTGCTGGACTATCACAACCCGCTGCAGACCGATCTGCTGCGCAGCGGCGTCCGCTACCGGACCATCTACGTGCCGGAGGCGTTCGACCACGCGGGGGCGCTCGACGAGGTGGGCAGCCTGATCAAGGCTGGCGAGGAGGCGCGGGTCCTGCCCCGGCTGCCGTTCAAGATGGCGATCGTCGACCGGTGGCGGGCGGTCATGCCGATGCACATGGACCCGCCGCTGACCCGCGGCGTGCTGATCAGCGGCTCCACGATGGTGGTGGCCCTGGTGGAGCTGTTCGAGCGCCTGTGGCGGGAGGCGCTGCCGGTACGCCCCGAGCTGTGGCAGGACGCACCCGCGACACCGCAGCCCGCCGACGCGGCGGACCCCGCCGGTGGAGAGCGGGTCGAGGCGGAGCCCTCCGGCGGGGGGCCGGAGGCGGCGGAGCTCGGCGCCGAGGATCGGCGGCTCCTGGCGCTGCTCGCCGCCGGGCTCAAGGACGACGCCATCGCCCGCCAGCTCGGCACCAGCCCGCGCAGCCTGCGCCGCCGCCTGCGTCACCTCCTGGACCAGCTGAACGCCGAGACCCGCTTCCAGGCCGGCGCCCAGGCCAGCCGCCGCGACCTCGTGTGACCCGCGTTCGAGGGTCAGACCCGTGTGACCCGCGTTCGAAGGTCAGACCTGTTCGACGGCGCGGACCCCGCCGCTCGACCGGTACCGGAACCACGCGTAGCAGCTCACGACGATCCCGGCCACGGTGACGGCGGCGCCGACGAGATACAGCGACCGCAACCCGAATCCACCGTCGATGACCCGGCCACCGAGCCAGGCGGCGAAGGCCGCGGCCAACTGGTAGGCGGACGCGTTCACCGCCATGGCCAGGGTCGGCGCCGCGGACGCGGTGGTCAGCACCCGGGTCTGCATGCCGGGAATGACGGAGAAGCCCAGCGCGCCGATCACGAAGACCAGCACGGCGGTGATCGCCGTACCGCCGCTGACCGCCCACATCAGCACCAGCGTCGCCGCGAGCACGGCGAGCAGACCGAGCTGTGACGACATCAGCGCCCGGTCGGACAGCCAGCCGCCGGCGAAGTTGCCCACCGCGGCGCCGACGCCGTACACGAGCAGCAGCACGGCGATCGCGTCGGCGGCGAATCCGGTGACGCCGGTGAGCAGCGGCGCGAAATAGGTGAACACGATGAGCAGCCCGGCGTTGCCGACCGCCGTGACCGCGATGGCGCGCCGCACCTCACCGCCGCGCAATACCCGGAGCTCGGCCAGCGCGGAGGTGCCGGGCGTGGCGTTCCGGACATCCGGTACGAACCGCAACACCAGCAGCAACCCGAGCACGCAGCACACGGCGATGGTGACGAAGGTGGACCGCCACCCGAAGCCGTTGCCGATGAACGTGCCGATGGGCGCGCCGAGGATCATCGACAGGTTCATCCCGAAAACGAGCTTGGAGACGGTGGACGCCTGCTTGCCCGGCGGGGCGGTCGACGCCGCGATGACGATCGCGTTGGCGAAGAAGGTGGAGGTCACCAGCGCGGTGATGATCCGGGCCGCGAAGAGCACGGGGTATGTGGGGGCGAGCGCCGATGCCAGGTTTCCGGCGATCACGATCGCGAGAAGGACCAGGATGAGCGGCCGACGGGCGAAGCGCGCGGTGAGCGCCGTCAGCACTGGACCGCCGATGATCATCCCGATGGCATAGGCCGTCACCAGCAGTCCGGCCGCCGGTATCGACACGGCCAGGTCATCGGCGATGTCCGGCAAGATCCCCGCGATCACGAACTCGCCGGTCGTGATGCCGAACACGCACAGCATGAGGGAGAGGACAGGCACGCAGTTCACCTCTAGTAATTGACTGATCAGTACAAAAAATGGGCAGCATGATACGCGGGCCGCCGACCGCGGGGCTTACAGAGCCGCGAGCGCCCCTTCCACGACGTCCAGCAGGGCGCTCCTGTCGTCGGTCACCTTCGCGAGCACGCGCAGGCCGTAGTACGCGCTCTGGAACGTCCGCGCCACCTGGAGCGGCGGCCGGCCGGCGGACAGTTCGCCCGTGCGCTGGCCGACCGCCACCAGGTGGCAGAGCTCCTGTTCCAGGTCGGCGAACTGCCGCCGCACCAGCGCCGCGACGTCACCGGTGCGTCCGCTCGGCTCAGTCGCGGCATTCAGGGCCAGGCAGCCACGCCGGCCGGGGTCGGCCAGGTCGGCGTCGATGACGCCCAGCATCATCTCCCGCAGCCGCTCCCGCACCGATCCGGGTTCGGCCAGCATCGCCAGCTGGGCGGCGCCCTTGGTCTGCGCGTATCGGCGGACCGCCTCCTCATACAGGCGGTGCTTACTGCCGAACGCGTTGTACAGGCTGCCGCGGCCGAGCCCGGTGCGCGCGCACAGGTCCTGGGTGGTGGCCGCCTCGTAGCCCTTCTCCCAGAACACCTCCATCGCGGCGTCCACTACGGCATGATCGCTGAACTCCCGGGGTCTGCCCATGAGCTGAAGCTAGCGGTTTCTGTACAGATCAGTCAAGAATCAGTACGCAGGTGGTGTGAGCCGCTGCCGAGCCGGCGGCGGTGATCGCCGAGAAGGACGAGGTTCGCGGTCGCACCGGCGGGGACCCGCAGGCTGACATCCCATTGGCCGCCCGTGCGCGCCCACGCGATGGTCGGCGACAACAACCGAACCGGTCGTCCGCCTCGTTTTTGGCATCGCTATTGATGATCACTCTGCGTTGGCGCATCACATTCTCCTATTGCGTATCGGCAGGACGTGGACGGGGAGACGCGGTGGAGCGCCGGACGACCAGGCGGGGAATGACCGAGAAGTGCACCGCCGCCGAGCGACCCTCGATGCGCTCCAGCAGCAGCCGCGCGGCCGTCCGGCCCATCACGTCTCCGTCCTGGTTGACGGTGGTCAACGCGATGTGCGGATGGGCGGCCAGCCTGGTGTTGTCGTAGCCGGCCACGGAGACGTCTCCTGGGACGGACAGGCCGGCCTCGTGCAGCGCGGCCAGGACGCCTAGAGCCGCCTCGTCGGAACCGGCGAAGATCGCGGTGGGGCGCGGAGAGCGGCTCAGCAACTCGCGGGCGCCGCGATGGCCGCCTTCCTCGGAGTAGGAGGTCGCGGCGACGGCGATCTCGTCGGCGAACCCGTGATCGCGCATCACACGCTCGTAGGTCTCGGCTCTGATGCGCGGCATCTGGCCGGCCGGCCGGCCGTGCTCCTGCTGGAAGGTGATGTGCGCGATGCGACGGTGGCCCAGCGCGATCAGGTGTTCCATGATGAGCTCGGAGCCGATCCGGTCATCGTCGACGATCGAGTCGTACGCCGGCGAGCGGTCGTGCCGACCGAGAACCAGGGTGGGGATCTCGCGGGCCACCTGCTCCAACTGGGCGCGGCCGGCCAGTGGAGCGATCATGAGGATGCCGTCCACCTGCCGGTCTGTCAGGGCGTCGATCGCTCGTTTCTCGGTCTTGTCCTGGGTGCCGCCCTGGATCATGATCGCCTGGTAGTCGGACTCGGTGAGCTGCTCCACCAGGCCGGTCATGATCTCGGCGTAGAACGGGATCCCGATGTGCTGCATGAGCACGCCGATGGTGTAAGCCCGTCCGCGCAGCGCACGCGCGGCCGCCTGAGGGCGATAGCCCAGCTCGTCGATGGCCCGCTTGACGCGGTCGCGCATGGCCTCGCTGACTCCGTAGTCGTTCCGGATGACCTTGGAGACCGCCGCCTTGGAGACCCCGGCGTGTTTCGCCACGTCGGAAATGGTCACTCTTCGTCGTCGCTCAGGCGCGACCATGGGCATCCCTTCTCGAACCGAGCCCTACTGAGAATGTAGACCGGTCCATGCAAGATAGCGGAAGATCGAAATTATGACCGCTTTGGCTGGTAGTAGCTCCGTAGACCGGTACACATTTTTCCTTGACCTCCTTGCGATGCAACGGCTACGTTGACTCGCATTCCGGGGCCGGCACCGACGGCCACCGCCGCACCGACACATGATCGAGAGACGCATGCACACCTTCCCCGACGGCTTCCTCTGGGGCGCGGCGACCGCACCGCACCAGGTCGAGGGCGACAACGTCAACAGCGACTTCTGGGCGCAGGAGGAGCGCATGCCAGGAGCGGATCGCAGCGGCGATGCCCTCGACAGCTACCACCGATACTCCGAGGACATCCGGCTCGTCGCGGAATCGGGCCTGAACACCTACCGCTTCGGCATCGAGTGGGCGCGCGTCGAGCCGGCCCCCGGGAGGGTGTCCCGCGCGGCGCTCGCGCACTACCGGCGCATGATCGACGAATGCCTGGCCGCGGGCGTCACCCCGTTCGTCACGATCCACCACTTCACCTCGCCGAGGTGGTTCGCCGAGGAGGGCGGCTGGCGCGGAGAACGGGCCGTGGACCGCTTCCGGGCCTACGTCGAGACGGCCACCTCGATCCTCGACGGCGTCGAGTGGGTCTGCACCATCAACGAGCCCAACATGCTCGCGATCATGGTGCGTGAGGCGGAGGCGACGCTCGACCCCGACTCGAATATGGAATGGCTGAGCCCCACGCTGGAGGCGGACACGCCCCGATCGGCGAAGCCGGCTCCGCCGGTGGAGATCGGCCGCCGTCTCGTCGAGGCGCACCACGCGGCCCGGGAGGTGCTGCGGGAGCGCACGGACGCTCAGGTGGGCTGGTCGGTCGCGAGCCGCGCGTTCGAAACCCGCCCCGGTGCGGAGAAAGTGCGCCGGGAGCTGGAGTACGTCTGGGAGGACCTCTACCTCGAGGCGGCGCGTGACGACGACTTCATCGGGGTGCAGGCCTACTCGGCGCAGTGGGTGGGGCTGGACGGTATCGAACCGCACCCCGTGCGCCCGGACAACACCCTCGTGCGTACGGCGTATCGGCCCGACGCCCTCGGCATCGCCGTCCGGCACACCGCCGACGTACTGCCCGACGTCCCGATCGTCGTCACCGAGAACGGCATCGCGACCGGCGACGACTCCCGGCGCGTCGCCTACACGACCGCCGCGCTCGCCGCGCTGTCCGAAGCGATGGAAGGCGGCCTGGACGTGCGGGGATACATCCACTGGAGCCTGCTCGACAACTACGAATGGGGCCACTGGGACCCGACGTTCGGCCTCGTCGCGGTCGACCGGGAGACCTTCGAGCGCCGGCCCAAGCCGAGCCTCGCGTGGCTGGGTGGCGTCGCCAAGTCCAACGCGCTCCAAGACGGCGGGACCTGACGATGCCCGAAGCAATCGATCGGCGCCAACTCGTGCGACGGCACAACCCCGTGCTGACGTCCGCGCACCCCGCTGGCGTCCTCACGGTCGGCAATGGTGACATCGCGCTCACGGTCGACATCTCCGGGCTGCAGACGTTCCCGTCCTTCCATGAGCTCGTCCCCGACCCGCACCGCGTCGTTCGCGATGGTCTGTCCGGTCTGCCGGAGCAGTACCCGCGCGTATTCGACGCCGACGACTTCCAGATCCCGCTGCGCACCCAGTCGACCTGGGGCTGGTACGAGACGCGCACCGACCGGGAGCTCCGGCTCGAGGACGCGACCACCCTGTACGAGACATCCCGCGGCCCGGTCCCCTACCTCGACCGCATGGGTCTCCAGCGCGCCGGCGACCCCATCGCCGACGAGTTCGTCGCGGGCGCGTGGTACCACTTCAATCCCCGCCGCGCTCACCTGGGCCGCCTCGCCCTGGTCCGCCCCGACGGGACGGGGCTCGACGATCCGACCGCGTTGACCGACGTCCGCACCGAGCTCGACCTGTGGACGGGATCGGTCCAGGCCGAGTACGTCCTCGACGGCGAGCGCGTCCGCGTCACCACCGTCGCCGACCCACGGGATCACCGCTTCGCGGTGCGGGTCGAGTCCGAGCTTCTGCTGCGCGGATGGGGCGTCGCGTGGGTGTTCGACGAACAGCCGGACGACCTGGCCGCCTTCGAACTCCCCCTCGCGCAAGAGACGGTCTGGGACCGGCGGACGGAGTGCCACTGGAACGCACGGCGCACGGTGGAAGCGCTGACCTACGGCGTAGGCGTCCGCACCACTGGCAGCCTGCGGGAGGGAGCCGTCGCGCGCACAGACGCCACTGTTCTCGAAGTGGTGGTGACGCTTGGTCCGGATGATGGCAGGCAGCAGGCCGAAGACGGTTTCTCCACCGTCAGCCAGTCCGCGGAGACCTGGTGGGCGGAGCACTGGAGCACCGGTGCCGCGGTCAGCCTCGCCGGGAGCACGGACGCGCGCGCCCCAGAACTGGAACGTCGCATCGTTGTCTCGCAGTACCTCATGGCCGTCAACAGCGCCGGCGTCACGCCTGCCGCGGAGTCCGGTCTGACGTACAACACCTGGTCCGGGAAGTTCCACCTCGAGATGCACTGGTGGCATGCGGCGCATTTCCCGATGTGGGGCCGAGGGCGACTGCTCGAGCGCAGCATGCGTTGGTATCGCGGCGCCTTGGAGGCGGCGAAGGCGACCGCCCGCCGGCAGGGATATCGCGGAGCCCGCTGGCCGAAGCAGACCGATCCGTCCGCGCGCGAGTCGCCGAGCAACATCGGCGTCTTCCTCCTGTGGCAGCAGCCGCACGTGATCTACCTGCTGGAGTTGCTGCGTGGCGAGGGTCGCGACGAGTCGTTCCTGCGTGCTCACTACCCGCTCGTCGAGGCAACGGCCGATTTCATGGCCGACTTCGCCGAGGAACGCGACGGATCGTTCGGGCTGCCGCCCCCGCTCATCCCCGCGCAGGAGAGCTACCTCGTCGACCGGGCGACGACCACCGATCCGACGTTCGAGCTGGCGTACTGGTCGTGGGCGCTCGGCGTGGCGAACGAGTGGCGAACTCGGCTCGGTCTCGAACCGAGCCAGGAGTGGGACCGGGTGGCGCGGAACATGAGCCGACCCGCGTTACTGCCCGACCGCACATACGCCGCGGTCGCGACGCCTCCGTTGCTCATCCGCAAGGATCACCCGTCCATGCTCATGGCGTTGGGGTGGCTACCGGATACCGGCCTCGTGGACCTGGCCACGATGTCGGCGACGCTCGACTCCGTATGGGAGCACTGGGACCTGCAGTCCAGCTGGGGTTGGGACTACCCCGTCATGGCGATGACCGCGGCCCGCCTCGGCGACGTCGGCCGTGCGATCGACGCCCTCCTGCTCCCGTCGCCCAAGAACGTGTTCCTGCCCAACGGACACAATCCGCAAATGCCGGGATTTCTCACGATTTATTTGCCGGCGAACGGCGGACTGCTGGCCGCGATGGCGCACATCGCCACGGCGGTCGACCAAGGGGCAGAGCTTCCCGACGGCTGGCTGATCACCTCAGAAGGACTGGGCGCGCTCCCCCGCCCGAGCGCCATGTCCACCCCTGAATAGCTCCTCATGTACACGAAAGAGGCGAGGACCATGGGTACGAACTCCACAGCACGCGGCGCCCGTCGCCGCACCATTATCGCGGCCGGATCATTGGCGATTGTTGGGGCGCTTGCCCTGGCCGGCTGTTCGTCGTCCGGCAAATCCGCCACCGGGGACGTCGGACTGACTTTCATGAACCAGTCGCGCGGACAAGAGGCCGCGCTCACCCAACTCGCGAAGCAGTACACCACAAAGACCGGCGTCAAGATCACCATTGACACGCCCGGGCCGGTCGACTACCTGCCCAAGCTCCAGGCGAAGGCGCAGTCCAGATCCATGCCCGACATCTATTCGTCGTTCGACGCGACTCAGATGGCGCCGTTCTACAAGGCCGGCTGGGCGATGGACCTTTCCGCCCAGCTGAATGCCGGTTGGAGTAAGAACTTCAGCCCCGCCGTGCTCAAGATGTCGGCGTTCGAGGAAGGCAACAACCTCGGCGTCAAGCCCGGCGTCTACGCGGTGCACTGGGAGACGCAAACGTACGGCCTCCTCATCAACCCGGCGCTGACCGGAATGTCGGCGAAAAAGCCGCCCGCGACGACGGCCGCGTTCATCGATGCGCTCGCCGCTTCGGACGGAGGAAAATTCTCCATCGCGGCCTCGCAGACACCGAACTTCATCCAGGCCGTCGCCTCGAACTGGCTGACGGACGCCGAGATCGAAACAACCCTCAACGGGAAATCGACCTGGAAACAGGACGGCTGGCGCAACGCCTTCCAATTCCTGGTCGACCTGAAGAAGGCCGGCGTCATCGCGAACAACTCCATTCCCGGCGGTCAGGACGACCACCCGAACGTGGAGTCGTCCTTCTTCACCAAGAAGATGGGCGCGATCTTCGACGCCGCTCCCGGTGTCTCGGTGGGTCTGAGGACGAACCCAGAGTTCGAGGACTACTTCTCCACCGGGCTGCCCAAGGCTCCCGGAAGCGTTCACGAACCGCGCTCGCCGGGTGTCCCTGGGAAGGGGGCGGTGATCAACCCGAGGGGCGACCATCCTGAGCAGGCGCTCGCGTTCGTGAAGTGGCTGACCGAGCCCGCGCAGCAGGCGGTGTTCGCCAAGGTCGCTCGCATCCTTCCCAGCAACCCGGAACTCCTCGCCGGCGAGGACATCCCCGACCAGCTCGCGGGCTTCGCCGCCGGGGTGAAGGGCATGCAAGTCATGTCGACGACCTTCAAGCCCGACGTGATCACCGCGATCAAAGCGGAGTCCCAGCGCCTGGTGCTGGGCGAGGCGACGGTGGACGAAGTACTCGCCAAGGTCCAGGCGGCGCAGGACCGCACGTCATGACGACGTCGCGACTCGCGGTTCCCATGGGGCGGCGAAGGCCGCCGCACGGGAGGCGCGCCCTCCGGCGCAACCTGATCGGCTGGTTGTTCCTGGCTCCGGCCATCGCGCTCATCGGGATCTTCACGATCACGCCGTTCGCGCAGGCGATCCTGTTGAGCTTCCAGTCATGGGACGGCGTCAGCCCCGACACCCCGTGGGTGGGGCTGGCCAACTACGACTTCGTCGCGTCCGACCCGATCTTCTGGGCGTCCATGCGCAACGTCGTCGTCTTCGGTGTCGTCGGTTTCTTCCTCGGCAACGGAATCGCCCTGGTCATGGCGCTGGCCGTCAACAGCGTCGCCCGCGGCAAGACGGTCTTCCGCACCGTCTTCTACTTGCCGGGCGTGTTGTCGGTGGTGGTCGTCGGCCTGCTGTTCTCGTTCATCCTGGCCCCTGGATCCGGCATCCTCAATCGGCTCCTGGGCCTGGTGGGCCTGGGCGCGCTCCAGCAGAACTGGCTCGGCGAGCCGGCCGTCGCGCTGCCCGTCGTGGCAGCCGTGTTCATCTGGTTTCACTGGGGGTTCGGCTTCCTGCTCTTCCTCGCGGGGCTGCAGGACGTGCCGAAGGAACTGTACGAGGCCGCCGACCTCGACGGCGCGAACCGCTGGTCGAAGTTCCGGTACATCACCTGGCCACAGCTGGCACCGGTCACGTCGATCGTGAGCCTGCTCACCCTGCTCGCCGCGCTCCAGATCTTCGGGACCGTACAGGTGCTGACCAACGGCGGACCGGGCCAGCACACGATGGTGCCGACCCTCGCGATCTACAACGAGGCGTTCGTCAACTGGCGTTACGGCAGCGCCGCGGCCATGTCGGTCATCTTCGGCGGCGCCCTCGTACTGCTGTCCGTGATCCAGCTCGCGATCACCAGGCGGAGGTCCCGCGTATGAGCAGCCGGACGACAGGAAGGGCCGACGAGATGTCCATCGCTTCAGAACCTCGTCGGGGGATGCGCCTCGACAAGGTCGGACTGTACGGGCTGCTGGGCGTCGCCGCGCTGATCGCGCTGTTCCCCCTGCTGTGGATGCTGTCCGGATCACTGCAGAGCCTCACGGAGCTGCTCTCGAACGACAGCTTCCTGCCCGCCGACCCGCAGTGGGGCAACTACGTGACCGCGTGGGTCCAGGGCGAGCTCGGCGTCTACCTGCGCAACAGCGTGATCTACACGGGCTCCGCCGTCCTCGGCATTCTGCTGGTGTCCAGCCTCGCCGGGTACGCGCTCGCGCGACTCGACTTCGCGGGCAAGGGCGTGTTCACGTTCGTCATCCTCGCCGTGATGATCATCCCTGCGCCCGCCATGTTCCTGGCGCAGTACAAACTGCTCATCTCACTCGGCCTGACGAACAATCCCGTGGGCTACGTACTGGTCCTGATCACCTCGGGCATCCCGATGTCGACGCTCATCATGCGCAGCTTCTTCGTCAGCCAGCCCCGCGCTCTGGAGGAAGCGGCCGCGCTGGACGGTGCCGGTCCGCTGCGCATCTTCTGGCACGTGATCCTCCCGCTGGCAAGGCCCGGCCTCGCCGCCGTGGCGGTCATCCAGGGGCTGGGGGCGTGGAACGAGTACCTCATGGCGCTCGTCCTGTTCGACGACAACTCCCTCATGCCCATCCAGCGCGGTCTGACCGCCTTCACCTCCGCCGAGACGCCACAGCAGCAGATCCTCCTGGCCGCCACCACCATCTCGATCGTGCCGGTGGTGATCTTCTATCTGATGGCGCAGCGTCACATCGTGAAGGGCATCGGCGCGGGCGCGATCAAGTAGGCCGCGTCGGCTCCTCAGCCGGTCGGCTTCAAGCCTTGCGGCGGAAGCGGGCCAGAACCAGCCCACCGAGGACCATGGCGATCAACCCGACCACCAGGTCCACGTAGCCCCCGACTATTCCGTAGCCGGTGCCGGGACCACCGTCGGCGGCGGCCACAACCAGCCCGCCGATGACCGTGCAGGCCAGCCCCGCAGCCAGGGCCACGATGGCCCCCCTTCTCCCGGTGCCGGTGCCGATACGACCGGCGGAGCGGGCCAGGGCCAGCCCGCCCAGGGCGACGCCGACCAGCCCCAGCAGCGCGGCCACCAAGGACCAGAGACGCCCGGCGGTCAAGGTGTAAGCATCGACGGGCTGGACCAGAACGGGCGCGGCCGCGGCGGCGGCTAGCAAGTGACGGACGGACATGAAGATCCTTTCTGTCGAATGACGGGCGTCGGCAGCGCGTGCGGCGCGGTGGATCGCCTATGCCGGTCGAGGTGCCGGTAAGGGAGGGGTTTCACGGAATCGATCGTCGCGCCGTCGAGGCAAGCGCGGCCTCCGACAGCGGATGGCAGCCGCTACGCAGTTCTGCGTAGCCGACTCGTGCCTCGGTACGCCTGTCGTCGTAGGCGGCCGCGCCTCTGAGCGGAGTCTTCTCACGCGCGGGAACCGTAGGATCACGGCATGGAACACCGCGCCGTGTCGTTGCGCCTGCCGGTGCCGGCGCAGGATGTGTTGCTCGCGCTGTTCATCACCGTGATGCAGGTTCAGGGGACGATAGTCCGCAACACCGGCGAGGTGGTGCAGCGCCCCCTTACCGACCTCGGAAACCTGGGATATGTCCTGCTGGTCGCCAGTGGTGTGGTCGTCGTCGTCCGCCGCCGGTGGCCGGTGCCGGTCTTCGTCACCGCCGCGGTCGCCAGCCTGGTGTACTACACCCTTGACTTCCCGGACGGGCCCGGCTGGCTCGGGCTCTTCGTCGCCCTGTACACCGTCGCCGCCTACGGGGACGGGCGCCGGTCGCTGGTGATCGCCGGCGTGGGCACCTCGGTGCTCGCCATCGCCTGGCTGGTCGCCGCGGCCGACATCGAGCCACGCGCCGCCATCGGCTGGGTGTACTTCCGGATCGGCGCGTCGGTCATGAGCGCGGCACTCGGCGAGTCCGTCCGCTCCCGGCAGGTCATCGCGGCCGAAGCTCAGGAGCGCGCCGAGCTGGCTGAACGGACTCGCGAGGAGGAGGCGCGGGCGCGGGTGGACGCCGAACGGCTCCGGATCGCGCGCGAGGTCCACGACACCGTCGCGCACGCCATAGCGATCATCAACGTCCAGTCCGGTGTCACCGCGCACGTGCTCGACAAGAGGCCGGAAGTGGCGCGCGAGGCGCTGCGAGCCATCGAGCAGACGAGTTCTCGGGCGCTGCGGGAGATGCGGGCCATCCTCGGCGTACTCCGTGACGACGACGGTGACGACAACGACGGGCGCGTGCCGTACCCGGGGCTGGGGCAGATCGACGAACTGACCGCCAAGGCCCGCGCGGCCGGACTCGACATCGAGCTCGAGGAGACCTCACCCGCGGCGCTGTTGCCGAGTGCGGTGGGCAGTGTCGCCTATCGGATCCTTCAGGAGTCGATCACCAACGTGATCCGCCACGTCGGCCCGACTCGGGTGACGGTTGCGCTGAACCCCGGACTGGAGGTCTTGGAGATCCGCGTTACCGACGAGGGCCGCCGTGCCGCCTCAGGTGATGACCCCGCGGCTGCGCACCTACCGGCGCGGCAGCTGACCGGCACCGGCGGCTCGGCCCCCGCCCAGCCGACGCCCGGCCGCGGGATCCTCGGCATGCGCGAACGCTGTCAACTGCTGGGCGGAGAACTCGACGCCAGGCCGCTTCCGGGCGGCGGGTTCGAAGTCAAGGCACGACTGCCCCTCGCGCCGACCGGGTCGCGCCTGTGAACGCGGCGGCCGCCTCGCCGTTGACCAACGCTCCGGTCAAGGTGCTGGTCGCCGACGACGAGGGTCTCGTGCGTTCCGGGTTCAGGGTCCTGCTCGACCTCGAGGACGACATCACGGTGGTGGGAGAGGCCACCAACGGCGCGGAAGCCGTCGAGCGGGCCAGCGCCACCCGCCCCGACGTCGTGCTCATGGACATCCGCATGCCGAAGGTGGACGGGATTCAGGCCACCGCCCGGATCGCCCAGACGCGCGGATTGGAGCAGGTCCGGGTCCTCATTCTCACCACCTACGACACCGACGAGTACGTTTTCGACGCCTTGCAGGCCGGTGCCAGCGGCTTTCTGCTCAAAGACGCCGGACCGGCCGAGCTCCTGCATGCCATCCGGGTGGTCGCCGCCGGAGACGCGCTGCTCGCGCCGCGGATCACCCGACGCCTCATCGGCCAGTTCACCGCGCGACGAACAGCCGCGCAGGCCGCGGAGGAACGGCTCGCGGTGCTGACCGGGCGCGAGCGCGAAGTGCTGGCCCTGGTGGGACAGGGCCTGAGCAACAGCGAGATCGGTACCGAGTTGTTTCTCAGCCCGGCCACCGCGCGCACCCATGTCAGCCACGCCATGGCGAAACTGGGTGCGCGCGACCGTGCGCAACTGGTCGTCATCGCTTACCAGACAGGACTGGTCAGCCCCGCGATGTAAGACACGGCCACGCCGCGTTCGCGCAGCGGCTGGGGCATCGTCATGCCACGCCGCCACGGGATGAACGTTTCATCACCTGCCCCGCTGTGACAGCGGGAGCGCACGCCGTCAGGCCAGATCGGGCCACTCCGGGGAGCGGCGGAACCGTGATGGAGGAGGCGGACCCTTGACGGATCTTGTCACGTCATATTTGCTCCGCCACACCACCATCTCAGTCGGTGTACGTGGAAGGAGCTCTGGATCCCGATGGGCTGTTAGCGCTCACAATGGAATTCGCTCCCCTTATTCGCCACGTTCCGGCAGATGAGGACGGACGGCCGGTGTCCTTCCGGCTCGCCCTCGGCTGCCGCATCCGTACTCCGAGAACTCGTTCACGAAGTGAAGGATCCAGTATGTTAGCGCGAACACTACCGATCGATGCGGCCTGCTCGGCGAGGCGTTGAGCATGCGTACATGGGGACAATGGTGGGCCGCCGCGCTTACGGCCGTCGCCTTGGTGGTAGCGGGTATAGCGATGCAGGCGGGCGTCGCCGGCGCGGAGTCCAACGGCGGGGTGCGGGTCATGCCGTTGGGCGACTCGATCACCGAGGGCACGCAGGTGCCGGGCGGGTACCGGATCGGGCTGTGGCAGCGCCTGGCCGCCGGCCGCTACACGGTCGACTTCGTCGGGTCGCAGTTCAATGGGCCGGGCAGCCTGGGTGACCACGATCATGAGGGTCATCCCGGGTGGCGGATCGACCAGATCGACGCGAACATCACCGGCTGGCTGCGTACGTACACACCGCGCACGCTGCTGCTGCACATCGGCACCAACGACGTCCTGCAGAACTACAACCTGGCCGGTGCCCCGCAGCGACTGTCCACGCTGATCGACCACATCACCACGGCCGTACCGGACGCGGATGTCTTCGTCGCGACCATCATCCCGCTGTCCAACTCCGGCCAGGAGTCCGCCGCCCGGACCTTCAACGCGGCGATCCCCGGCATCGTCCAGAGCAAGGTGAACAGCGGCAAGCACGTCCACCTGGTCGACATGCACAGCAAGTTGACCACCTCCGACCTGATCGACGGCATCCACCCCACCGCCGCCGGCTACGACAAGATGGCCGCCGCCTGGTACAGCGCGCTGCAGTCGGTATCCGGCAGCATCGGCCAACCCGGGGGCGGCACCCCCACGCCAGGTGCGGGGGCGATCAGAGGCGTGGGTTCAGGCAGATGCCTGGATGTCTCCGCCGCCTCGCAGGCGAACGGCGCGGCGGTGCAGATCTGGGACTGCAACGGACAGTCCAACCAGAGCTGGACGCCGACCGGTGCGGGCGAGTTGCGGATTTACGGCAACAAGTGCCTGGACGTGTACAACCGGAGCAGCGCCGACGGCGCCCAGGTGGTGATCTGGGACTGCAACGGACAGAGCAACCAGCAATGGCGCTTCAACTCCGACGGCACCATCACGGCGGTCGGCGCGAACAAATGCCTGGACGTGCCGAACTACTCCACCGCCAACGGCGTCAAGCTGCAGATCTGGTCCTGCGGCGGCGCCGCCAACCAGCGCTGGAGCCGTTCCGACCCATGACATCACTCTCCGGGGGCCGGCCGTCCGCCTGCGCGCTGTGACAGCGACCGATCCCCTCGACCACTCCCCCGCCCGTCAAGAGCGAGGGCGGACCGAGATCTTCCTGACACCCAGTAGGCAGAGGATCAGATGCGCAGAATTCTTGGCCTGGCAACGGCGGCGGCACTCGTGGCCGGCTCCATCGTCGCGATCGGCGGTGCGGCGTCGCCCGCCGCCGCGCTGGACAACGGTCTGGCCCGCACACCCCCGATGGGCTGGAACGACTGGAACAGCTTCGGCTGCAACGTCAACGACGGCCTGATCCGCCAGTCGGCCGACACCATGGTCTCCAGCGGCATGGCGGCGGCGGGCTACACCTACGTCAACATCGACGACTGCTGGTCCACCAAGAGTCGCAATTCCAGCGGCGACCTGGTGCCGGATCCGCAAAAGTTCCCCAACGGCATCAAGGCCCTGGCCGACTACGTCCACTCAAAAGGTCTCAAGCTCGGCATCTACTCCTCGGCTGGAACCACGACGTGTGCGGGGTACCCGGCCAGCCTGGGCAACGAGCGGCGGGACGCGGCCCTGTGGGCGTCCTGGGGGATCGACTACCTGAAGTACGACAACTGCGGTGACCACAAGGGCATGAACGGACAGCAGCGGTACACGGCCATGCGCGACGCACTGGCCGCCACCGGCCGTCCGATCGTGTACAGCCTGTGCAACTGGGGGCAGGAGAGCGTGTGGACCTGGGGGATGCCGGTGGGCAACTCCTGGCGCGACACCGGTGACATCGGGGCGAACTGGAACTCGATCATGGGCATCCTGGACCAGCAGGTCGGGCTCGAAGCCTACTCGGGTCCTGGCGGGTGGAACGACCCCGACATGCTGGAGGTGGGCGTCGGCGGGGTGACGGGGACCGAGGGCCGCGCGCACTTCAGCCTGTGGTCGCTGCTGAACGCGCCGCTCCTCGCCGGAAACGACATCCGCACGATGAGCGCCGATACGCGCACGATCCTCACCAACACCGAGGTCATCGCGGTCAACCAGGACTGGGGCGGCAGGCAGGGCCACAAGATCAGCGACAACGGGAACCTGGAGGTCTGGCGCAAACCGATGTCGAACAGCTCGGTCGCGGTCGTGCTGCTCAACCGGGGCACCTCGACCTCGACCGTCTCCACCACCGCCTCCGCCTTGGGGCTCGGGACCGCGTCCTCCTACTCGGTACGCGACCTGTGGGCGCACACGACGTCCTCCTCGTCCGGGGCGATCAGCGCGTCGGTCCCCGGGCATGGGGCGGCCATGTACGTCGTGACCGGAGGAGGCATCGTCACGCCGCCCGCGGGCGCGATCAAGGGGGTCGGCTCGGGCCGGTGCCTGGACGTCGTCGACGCCTCGCAGGCCAACGGCGCGCAGACGCAGATCTGGGACTGCGGCGGCCAGGCCGGCCAGCAGTGGACGCCGACCTCGAACGGCGAGCTGCGGGTCTACGGCGGCAAATGCCTGGACGTTTACAACAGGGGAACCGCCAACGGCACCAATGTCATCATCTGGGAGTGCAACGGCCAGGACAATCAGCAATGGCGCTTCAACTCCGACGGCACCATCACGGCGGTCGGCGCGAACAAATGCCTTGACGTGCCGAACAACGCCACCGCCAACGGCACCAAGCTGACCATCTGGACGTGCAACGGCGGCCCCAACCAACGCTGGACCCGCGCCTGACCTGGCTCGCCCGTGTGCCACCCGGCCGTCAACGGGTGAAGATCGCCTGTTCCACGTCCACGCGGCTAGGCTCTGGCCGATGAACCAGGCACGCAGGGCGACCGCGGCGGACGCCGCGGAGCTGGTCCGCTTGCGCGGAGTGTTGATGACTCAGCTGGCAGGGCACCGGTCGGCCGACGGCAGCTGGAAGGAGACCGCGGAGGCGATGCTCCGCGAGCGACTGGCCGAGCCGGATCCCACGCTGGTCGCCTTCGTCGTGGACCGACCGGACCTGGTGGACCGGGCGGGGTCGCCGGACCGGGCGGGCCTGCTGGCCGCGTGCGCTGTCGGCACCGTCGAGCACCGGCTCCCGGGGCCGGGCAACCCCAGCGGCGAGGTCGGATACGTCTTCAATGTCGTGACCGACCCGGCCCACCGGCGACGCGGCTACTCGCGCAACTGCATGGCCGCGCTGCTCGACTGGTATCGCGACCGTGGCATCCAGACGATCGACCTGCGCGCCTCCTCCGAGGGCGAACCGCTCTACCGCTCCCTGGGCTTCACCCTTTCGCGCGACCCCGCCATGCGGCTCCGCCTGCGGCCGCCGCAGCAGTCCCCTTCTTGAGGAGGAGGCCTTCGATCCAACGCGGGAACTTTGCCGGCCGGTCGGGCATCTAACCCGCCGTGGAAGCGCTGATCGCGGGAGATCCGGAGCACATCGGGGAGTACTGGCTCGCGGGCCGGCTCGGCTCCGGAGGCCAAGGTGTGGTGTACGACGCCTACGATCGTGACGGGCGCAGGGTCGCGCTCAAAGTGCTCCACTCGGCCAGCGACCAGGGCCGCGACCGGTTCGCCAAGGAGGCGACTGCCGCCGGCCGGGTGGCCTCGTTCTGCACGGCCAGGGTGCTGGCCGCCGACATGTCGGGCAGCAAGCCGTACATCGTCAGCGAGTATGTGCCGGGGCCGAGCCTGCGCCAGGCGGTCGGCCAGGGGCGCAGGTTCACCGGGGACGACCTGCACAGGCTGGCCACCGCGATCGCCACCGCATTGACCACGGTGCACGACGCGGGCGTGATACACCGAGACCTCAAGCCGGACAACGTGCTGCTCAGCCCCGACGGTCCACGGGTGATCGACTTCGGCATCGCGCGGACCTTGGACATGTCGCTGACCAAGACCGGTGAGGTGTCCGGTACGCCCACCTACATGGCGCCTGAGGTGTTCACCGGGCAGCGGGCGGGCGCGGCCGCCGACGTTTTCGCCTGGGGTGCGATCATGGTGTTCGCCTCCACGGGCGAGGACCCGTTCAGAGCGGACAACTTGGGCGGGGTCATGCACCGGGTGCTGTCGGCGCGGCCCGACCTGAGTGGGCTGCCGCCGCGACTGACCTCGCTGGTGGCCGCCGCGCTGGAGAAGGACCCTTCGGCCCGGCCCTCGGCACGCGACCTGCTGCTCGCGCTGGTCAGCGGCGGCGACTCGGACATGCGCGGGCTGCTGACCGCAGGCAGCCGTGCGGCCGGCGGCGTGCACGTGCCCGGCACCGCCGATCCAGCGCTCGGCACGATCGCCGAGGACGCCTACGGCGCGCTCGCGCCTGAGGTGCGGGAGCTGGCCGCCGAGGTCTTCCTCCGTATGGTGTCCGTCACCGACGACGGGCACGAGAGCGTCCGCTGGGTGCTGAAGGACGAACTGTTCGCCGGCCGCTCGGAGCGGGAGGTCCAGGCCATCGAGCGGATTCTGCGGGCCTTCTCCTACCTGGTGACGCAGAAGGACGAGGCGGTCGCGCTGGCGCATCCCGCTCTGCTGCGTGCCTGGCCGCGGCTGCGGACGTGGGTGGACGGTGACCGTGACGGCCTTGCCGTACTGGGTCAGATCAGTAACGCGGCGCGCCAGTGGGCCGAGAACGGGCGCAAGGACGGCGATCTGCTGCGGGGCAGCAGCCTGGACCACGCGCTGACCTGGGCGGCCACCGGGCGCAGGAACGTCACGCTGACCCCGAGGGAGCGCGATTTCCTTGCCGCGGGCACGGAGCTGACCAGGAAGAACATCCGCCGCAGGCGGCTGACCACGGTGGCGCTGGGCGTACTGCTGGCGGTGGCGGTGGCCGCGGGAAGTGTCGCGGTGGTGCAGGGCAGGCAGGTCGCCGAGCAGAGTCGCGTGGTCGCCCGGCAGCGCGATCAGGCCATAGGACGGCAGCTCGCGACCGAGGCCGACAAGCTGCGCACCACCGACCCGGCCAAGGCGATGCTGCTCAGCGTGGCCGGCTGGCGATTGGCCTCAGGCCCCGACACCAGGCGGAGTCTGACGACCTCGCTGACGATGCCGGAGAGCATGGCCTTCCGCGACCCGGGCGCCAAGGGGGTCTCCGCGGCCGCGGCGGCGGCCGACGGGCGCACGCGGGTCATCGCCGGCGAGGACGGGGTACGGGTCTACGACGTCCCTTCGCGGCGGCAGACGACCTTCTGGAAGTGGCCGAGCGGATTCGCCGCGCTGCCCGGGGCGGCCGCTCTCAGCCCGAGCGGCAGGACACTGGTGATCGTCAGCCGGGACACGGCGTACTCCTGGGACACCATGACGGGCAAGAAGTTGCACGAGCACCGCGTGGCAGCGGGGTCCTCCGGCGTGAACGTCGTCTTCGACGCGCATGAGAGCCTGGCCGCGGTGATGAGCGAGAACACGATGGTGTTCCTGTGGGACACCCGGACGGGCAGGTCCTACGCTCCGGAGCTGGAGGCAGACTCCGGCCCGGCCATCGCGCCCTCTGGCGCCTACATCGCGGGGATCGGCATCAACCAGGGCGGGCTGAAGGTGATCCACCTGCCCGACCTCACCGTGGACACCCGGATGCCGAAGAAGTGCGGCAGCGCCGCGACGTTCACGGCGGACAGCCGGCGGCTGCTGTGCGCGAACGGCGACATCGCGGCCTGGGATCTACGCACAGCCAGGAAGCTGCCCGACGAGGATCGGCCGTTCTGGCAGGAGTCGGCCTCGGACGACTTCTCGGCCACGTCTCTGCGGATCAGCCGGGACGGCAGGAGGCTGCTGGGTGTCGAGGGCAGGACGATCCACCTGTGGGACGCCGAGAAAGGCGATGAGCTCTACACCTACATGGCGGAGGGTGAGCCGGACGAGGCCTGGCTGGACCCTGACGGCAAGACCATCCGATACCTGCTCGATAGCTCGATCATCACCCTCGGCATCGGCTCCCGCGTCTCTCGCAGCAGGCTGCCGAGCGGATACGAGGTCGGCGGGTTCAGCCAGGACGGCCGATTGATCGCCGCCGAGAAGGACGAGGCGCCCACACGCGTCTGGGACATGCGCCGCCTGGGCGTGCCGTTGCCCGGCAGCGAGGGCACCACCGGTGCGCTGTTCGATCCGGCGGGCAAGAGGCTGACCGCCACCGGCGAGGGCTCGGGAGTCTCCGTCTGGGACGTGGCCACGGGGAGGCGACTCTGGCATTACCCCGTTCCCAAGGAGCGGTTCGTCAGTTCGACGGCGTTCACTCCCGATGGCGGCAAGCTGGTGCTGTCGCTCGCGGAGTTGAGCCAGCGGGACGCCGGGAACGAGCTGATCGTCCTCGCCGCCGACAGCGGCCGCGTGCTCACCCGGCACAAGCTCGACACCGCCACGGGGGTCCTCGCCTCGACCCGCGACGGCGCGGCCATGGTGAGCACCACCGGCAGGGTGCTCGACCTGGACACCGGCAAGCCCGTCGGCACCGGGTTCAACCGGGCGGGCAACACCATCGCGGTCAGTCCCACAGCGCCGCTCCTGGCCCTCGGCGCAGGCACGATCGAGCTGTGGGACAGCGCGAAGGGCGCTGAACTGCCGCCCGCCCTGCGCGTGGCGAGCGACGCCGAGGTCCAAGCCGTGCTGTTCAGCCATGACGGCACACTCCTGGCGGCGATCAGCAGGTCCATCGGTGAGACCTTCAATGACGTGTACACCGCCCAGATCTGGGACGTCGCCTCACGGCAGCGGCTCGGCTCGTTCACCATCGGCATCTTCGACCGGCTGGCGTTCAGCGCCGACGACAGCATGCTGTATGTCTCGGGCAACCAATCGGGGACCATCGCCCAGATACCGGTCGCCGGGGACCGCGTCGCCGCGCTCGTGTGCGGGCGGGCGGGTCGCACGCTAAGCCCCCAAGAGTGGGACCAGTATCTGACAGGTGCGCCCTATCGCGACATCTGCCCGCTGCTGACGTCCAAGGGCGCGGGGAACGATGGCACAGCCGTTCCTCGCTAGCCGGGAGGCTCCAAGCCCGCTCATGCCGCCGATCGGCCCACGGTATTGATCATTTCTGGCTTTTCACCACGGCTTCCATAGCCTGCGGCTTACGCACGTCCGCGTTCGTACGCAGGGTGATCGGCTTGAGCAGCAGCGCGGCGACCACACCGACGACGGCGACGGCGGCCGAGATGAGGAAGACGTGTCCGGTGGCGTCGCCGTAGGCGGTGGCCGGTGGCACGCCGTCGGCCGTGCCGGCGCCGACCTGGCGGGCCAGGACCGCGCCGAGCACGGCGACGCCGACCGTGCCGCCGAGGGAGCGGAAGAACACGACAGTAGCGCTGGCGGCGCCGATGTCGGTCAGCGCGACGGCGTTCTGCACGACGAGGACGAAGTTCTGCAGGGTCAGGCCGACGCCGGCACCGACGAGCACCATCGCGAACCCGATGAGCGTCATCGGCGTGTGCTGGTCGAGCAGGCCGAGGATCACGAATCCGGCGGTAAGAGCGATGGTTCCGGTGATGAGGAACGGCTTGAGCTTTCCGGTACGGGTGACCAGCCGGCCGCCGACGATCGAGGAGATCAGGATGCCGGCCATCATCGGGATGGTGAGCAGGCCGGCCTCGGTGGGGGTGTGGCCGCGGCTGATCTGGAAGTACTGGGTGAGGAAGACGGTCGCGCCGTACATGGCGGTGCCGGCGGCGAGGCTGCCGACGATCGCGAGGGCGGTGGCGCGTTGCCGGATGACACGCAGCGGCACGATGGGCTCGGAGACCCGGGATTCGACCCAGAGCGCGACGCCGAGCAGCAGTATCGAGCCACCGACCATGGCGGCGGTCTGCCAGGAGGCCCAGGCGAAGGCGTCGTCGACGAAGGAGACCCAGATCAGCAGGAGGCTGACGCCCGCGGTGATGAGCGTGGCGCCCCAGTAGTCGATCTTCACGTTGTCGCGGCGGTAGATCGGCAGTCGCAGGGTCAGCTGCAGGATGATCAGCGCGACGATCGCGACAGGAATGCCGACGAAGAAGCACCAGCGCCAGCCCAGCCACGAGGTGTCGACGATGAAGCCGCCCAGCAGCGGGCCGCCGATGGTGGAGATCGAGGTGACACTGGACAGGTATCCGGCGTAGCGGCCACGTTCCCGGGGCGATACCAGCGCGGCGATCGCGATGTTGACCAGGGTCTGCAGCGCGCCGACGCCGACGCCCTGCAGGGCGCGGGCGGCGATCAGTTGCCCAGCGTTCTGGGAGAGGCCGGCGGCGATCGAGCCGGCGATGAAGATCAGGATGGCGATCTGGATCAGTGTCCGCTTGGAGAACAGGTCGGCGAGCTTACCGAAGATCGGGGTGGCGACGGTGGCGGCCAGCAGGGTGGCGGTCACCACCCAGGTGTACTGGGTGGGGGAACCACGCAGCGCACCGAGCATGCGCGGCAGCGCGGTGGAGACCACGGTGCTGGCCAGTGTCGAGACGAACAGGGCGAGGAGCAGTCCGCTGAGCGCTTCGAGGATCTGCCGGTGGGTCCTGTCGGGGCTGGAGCTCATGGTGCGCTCTCTTCGGGGTTCACACGCAGAACGCTGCCGTCGCCGTTCGCGGCGATGATCAGGGAGCCGTCCGCCGCGGCCGCGATTCCGGCGAACGGTCGCGGCATTCCGGGCAGGCCGGGCGGGATGAACAGGTCGGGTTCGGGGCGGGTCAGGCCGGCCGCGGACGCGACCGGAAGAGAGTCGGCTTCGATCTCGACGTCGCCGGTGGCCAGGTCGATGGCGAGCAGCCGGCGGTGGGTGGTCTCGACGACGTACACGGTGCCGTCGTTGACGGTGATGCCTTGCGGGGTGCCGAGCCCGTCGGCGAGCAGCCGGGGTAGGCCGTCCTCGACGTGGTACACCGCGGCGAGCCGCTCGTCGCTGATGTAGCAGCGCTGGTCGGCGTCGACGGCCACGTCGACCGGGCGGCCGAGGCCCTCGACCAGCACACTGACCTGGTCGTCGTGGTCGATCGCGACGACGCGGCCGGCGCCGGATTCGGCGACCACCAGGGTGCCGTTGGTGCGCACGGCGATGCCCAGCGGACGGTTCAGGCCGCTGGCCCTGGTGCGCACCGTGCCGGAGCGCCGGTCGTAGGTGCGTACGTGCCCGTACTGGGAGGTGGTGTGGAGCAGGTCACCGTCGGCGGCGACGCCGTGCACGAAGTTCAGCAGCTGAGTGGTGGTGACGTCTTCGCCAGATTGGTCGGCTTCGCCCTGTTGGTCGGCGGGCTGGGTGAGGCGGTAGTGGTCGGCCACGTGGATGCCGCCACCGAGATCGATGGTCACCCCGAAGGGGCCCCCGAGTCCGCGGGGCACGATCTGGCGGGTACGTCCGTCCGCCATGAGCTCGGCGACGCCGCCGTGGGCGTAGCTGGAGACGAACATCCGGTTGTCGGCGTCGAAGGCGGCGTTGTCCAGGGCGTTGAGTTCGCTGACGATGGCGGACCGGTCACCTGTGCCGGCCAGGTCGACGCGCGTGACGATCCCGCTCGCGCCACGGGAGAGGACCAGCAGGGCGCCACCGCGATCGAAGCGCACCGCGACCGGATCCGGGACATCCGCGGCCACCAGTTCCGGCTCGCCACCGTCGAGCGGGATGCGGAACACCTCACCGGTGAGCATGTGGGGGTAGTAGAGCTGCCCGTCCGGGCCGAGTTGCATGGCGTTGCCCATGGCCAGGCCGGCCGTGAGCACCGTGGGTTCGCCGCCTGCCGGGGACAGCTCCAGCAGGCGTCCACCCGGGATCATCTCGTTGGCGAACACTCGGGTGCCGACGCAGGCGATGCCGTTGGGTGCGGTGATCTCGTCGGTGACCAGCACGAAGTCTCCGGCCGGGTCACGTCGCCACACCCGGCCCGGGACCAGATCGGTCACGTACATCGCGCCGTCGGTGTCGAAGGCGAGGTCGTCGGGGGCCTGCAGTGGCCCATCCGATGGCACGACCACCTCGACGTCGCCGGTGGCCAGGTCGACGGCGCTGATCTGCCCGGCGAGGAACTGGGCCACGTACAGGCGTCCGTCGGGTCCGAAGGCCATGCCGTTGGATCCCCACAGCGGGCGCGCCTGGATCAGCCGCTCCACTTTGCGGCGGTTCATCGGTCGCCCGCCAGTACCTCGTCCATGCCGCCCTCGGTGCGCCAGCGGCGCAGCAGGTCGTGGAAGGCGACTGGGCCGGGCCCGTACGTCTGGCTGACCGAGCGTGGTTTGCCTTCATTGTTGTAGTAGCCCGGCGTGCATTCGGCCTGGAACTCCCTGTTGTCCGGTGCCAGCTCCCGGATGGTGGTGACCCATGCGTCCTCGGCCTCTCTGGTCGGCTCGACCGACGCGATGCCACGCCGGCGGGCCTCGGCGACCACGGCGCCGATGTGGGTGGCCTGCTCCTGCAGGATGTGCACGAAGTTGACCGCGGCGGAGTTCTGCAGTGAGCCCAGGTGGAACAAGTTCGGGAAGCCGTGACTGTAGAAGCCGTGCAGCGTGCGAGGGCCCTGCCGCCGCCAGGTGTCGAGCAAGGCCGCGCCGCCCCGGCCGTACACCGGCAGGGAGCCGGAGACGATGCCGGAGACGCCGACCTCGAAGCCGGTGGCGAAGATGACGCAGTCGACCTCGTACTCCTGCTCGCCGACCACGACCGCCGACTCCGTCATCCCGGTGATGCCGCCGTGGTCGGCGGTGTCGACCAGAGTGACATTGGGGCGGTTGAACGTCTGCAGGTAGTGGTCGCTGAAGGTGGGCCGCTTGCACATGTAGCGGTACCAGGGCTTGAGCAGTTCCGCGGTGGCCGGGTCGCCGACGATCTCGTCGACGCGGGCGCGGATCTGGTTCATCTTCTGGAAGTCGGCGATCTCGTCGAGGTATTCGCGCCGCTCGGGTGACAGGTCGGTGTCGACGGTGCCGGCCATCAGGTGACGTTGCAGCCCTGCGGTGCTGGTCCAGCCGTCATCGATCAGGTCCTGTTCGGCGAGCCCACCGGTGACGACGGTGAGGAAGTTCCTCATCCGTTCCTGCTGCCAGCCGGGTTTGAGCGAAGCGGCCCAGGCCGGGTCGGTGGGGCGGTTGTCGCGCACGTCGACCGACGAGGGGGTGCGCTGGAAAACGTACAGGTGCTGCGAGTCGCGCCCCAGGTGCGGGATGACTTGGATCCCGGTGGCGCCGGTGCCCACCACCGCGACGCGCTTGACGGCGAGCTTGTGCAGGCCGCCGTTCTGGTCGCCGCCGGTGTAGCCGTAATCCCAGCGACTGGTGTGGAAGGTGTGCCCGCGGAACGTCTCGATGCCGGGGATGCCGGGCAGCTTCGGCTGGACCAAGGTGCCGGCGGACATCACGACATAGCGGGCCCGGAAGTCGTCGCCACGGTCGGTGCGCACCTGCCATTCGGCCGCGGCGTCGTCCCAGCGCAGCTGCGTGACGCGGGTGTGGAACAACGTGTCGCGATACAGGTCGTAGAGTTCGGCGAGCGCGACGGCGTGCCGGCGGATCTCCTCGCCGGGTGCGTATCGCATGGTGGGCAGGTAGCCGGCCTTCTCGAGCAGCGGCAGGTAGATCGATGATTCGATGTCGCAGTGGATGCCCGGGTAGCGGTTCCAATACCAAGTGCCGCCGAAGTCGCCGGCCTCGTCGAGCATCCGGATGTCGTCCACGCCGGCCTCACGGAGCTTGGCCCCGGTGAGCAGCCCGCCGAAGCCGCCACCCACCACCAGCGCCTCGACTCGGTCGCGGACCGGTTCCCGCTCGGCGCGTGCGGTGTACGGGTCGGCGGCGTAGTAGCCGAACTTGCCGCGGGCGCCCTGGTACTGGGCGTTGCCGTCGGGCCGCAGCCGGCGATCGCGTTCGTGGCGGTACCTGGCGCGCAGCGCCTCCGGGTCAAAGCCCAGTTCCGCGACTGTGAAACGCGCAGGCGGCGAAGAGTGGTCCATGCATGCCCTTCCGATGTGGGAGCCGCTGAGTCATTGCCGCGCCCGGGGAGATGGCACGGGACATCGTCCGGCGCGGAGCCGATCGGACGAGGCGGCATACACGTTTGCAGCGGCGAATGATCGCCCCGTCGGAGAGAAGCTAACCGAATGCGGAAAATTAAGTCAAACGACTGCCTTAACGCTCGATCGCGGGGCGAGGTACAGCCCTTCGATGGCATCGATCAGCTCGGCGGCCGTGGCCGACCATGCCTCCCTGGCCGCCTCCACGTCAGGCGGCAGCGTGCGCTCGCGATGGGCGCAGATGTGCACGAGCAGCGTGCGTGCCATGTCGTCACGCCGGCGGCGCAGCTCGGGGGAAAGCGCCGGAAGACAGCGGTGCAGACCGCCGACGACCGTGTAGAAGTTGGGCGCGTCGTGCAGTCCCGCAGCCGCCAGCTCGCGTAGCTGCGGTTCGGTCATGATCTGAGCGGCGAGCCTGGCATACCAGGTCGGGGTTTCCAGGCTGCTGAGATGCTCGGTGAACGGCAGCACGACGCAGGCGACCCAGTCGCGCAGATCCGTACTGTCACCCCTGGTCCGCAGCAATCGTTCGCGGATCCGCTCCATCAGCGTGGCGTGGTGCTCGACGATCGCGCGCAGCAGGTCGGCCTTGGTGCCGAAGTGGTAGCCGACCGCAGCGTTGTTGCTCTGCCCCGCGGCCTCGCTGATCTGGCGGTTGGAGACCGCGAACACCCCGTGCTCGGCGAACAGACGTTCGGCGGCCAGCAGGATCCGGCTCCGGGTCTGACCCGTCTTCGGTGTGGTTTTGCCGATGGCGGTGTCCGTGCGTGCCGCCGGCGCCGCGCAGATGGCCGCTGTACCGGCAGCGGCCAGCGCGAACATCTGGTCGAGGATCTCGAACAGCCGTGCCGGGCCGCCCTCGGAGTCCCACGCCATGACGCTTTCCCGGACGCAGGCGAGCGCCATGCTGCTCATCGTCCTGGCACTCAGGCCGGTGATGCCGCGGCTGCCGAGCCAGTCGAGGATGGACTCCTCGAGATGAGCGTTGACCCCCAGGAGGAAGCGGTTCAGCTCGGGCTGGCCGGCCAGGATGCGCCGCCGCGCGGACACCGTCCGGAACTCCGCGGTCAGGAATGCCTTGAGAGCCCTGGTCAGGGCAACCCACGGGTCTGTGTCGATCTCCCGTACGAGCAGATCCGCGAGCTGGGCCGCTTCGCCGGGGGCCGGGTCGAACAGGGCGCCCGCCTTGGTGTCGAAGTGGTTGAAGAAGGTGCGCCGGGACAAGCCGGCCGCCGCCGCTATGTCGTCAATCGACACGGCGGCGAATCCGCGCTGCTCGAACAACGTCAGGGCGGCCTGACGCAGTCGGCGCCAGCGTTCGATCTTGTCCGCGCCGCCTGTGGTCCGGGCGCCCGGCGACGTGGAGGTCACTCCTAGACAGTAGGACCTCGGCGTGTCAGGTGCATCTGCACTAAGTGCAAGCAACTCCCTGGAGTATCGACCTGCGCGCCTCCTCCGTGGGCGAGCCGCTCTACCGGTCCCTGGGCTCCGCCTGCGGCCGCCAGGGGCGAGGCGCGGCTGGCACCGGCCGACCTGCGCCGTGGCGTGCTCGTCGCGCGCAACCAGGCCGCCATGCTCGGACTGGGCCTCGGCGACCGGGTTACGCTGGTGATCGACGCGAAGACCTCCGGGGACGTCGTGGCGGGCGGGCTGTGCGAGGCGAGCGAGTTCTCGGCCAGCGTCTACTTCGACGCCGCACTCGCTCCCGCGCGGATGGACGGCGAGATCACCACGATCTACGCAGCGGCGCCGACCCCGGCGGCGCGCTGCTCGGCATCGTGGTGGGGGTGACGGCCGGGGCGGTGATGCAGCACGCCATGCTCGGGCAGGAGCTCCTCGGCTTCGCGGTGCCGTACGGGGTGGTCGGGCAGGCGTTCGCGGCATGATCGTCATGGGTGTGCCGGCCGCCGCGTGGCCGGCCCGCCGCGCCGCCCGTACCGACCCGCTGTCGGCTATCGCGACCGGCTGATCAGGCGGGCCGGTGAGTGGTCGTCCTCCCAGCGATTCGATCGAGCGGGCCCACCGGGGCAGAGACCCGCTCGAGCTCTGTGCGGCGACCGAGCCACGGCACGGCCGGCGTCTGGGCGGGTGCCGAACCGTCGCGTCAGTGGATGCCTGCCAGGGCGTTGTGGGCGATCTCGGCCCGTTCGGCGGCTGCCGCTTCGGCGGCCTGCTCCTCGGCCCGCACGCGGGCATCGTAGGCGGTGCGGGCGGCGGCGATCTCGTTCTGGTGCGTCTCCGTCCAGGTGACCAGCGCGCGGATGGTGGAGTGCAGGGTCACGCCCAGCGAGGTGAGCTCGTAGTCGACACGTGGCGGGACGGTCGGGTGCACGGTCCTGCTGACCAGCCCGTCGCGCTCCAGATGCCGCAGCGTCCGCGTGAGCATGCGCTGGCTGACCCCGTCGATCATGCGGCGTAGCTCGGTGAAGCGCAGGCTGCGCCGGTCGAGCAGGGCGATGACCAGCAGCGACCACTTGTCCGCCACGCGGTCGAGAATCTGCCGGACCTCGCAGTCCTCCCGCGTGTCCCACTGAAGGACGTCGTAATCGCCGTCGGTATCCCCGCAGTAACCGAGGGACTTGAGAGTGCCGTCTTCCATGACATCGCATGATGCACGACGATTTGGCCGGTTACAAGAAGGAACCGGCAAGCGGTTGAGGAACCATGGCCGGTCCTGTGCTTTTCGAGAGGAGTGGACCATGTCCATATCGATGCCCGCATCGAACAACCGCATGAACGCCCGCGCCTGGGGAGTGCTCTTCGTGCTCGCCGGAGCCGTCTTCCTGGAAGGGATCGACGTGGCGATGCTGAACGTGGCACTGCCGTCGATCCGGACCGATCTCGGCCTGTCCACCGGCATGCTCAGCGGAGTCGTCAGCGCCTACGTGCTCGGATACGGGGGATTCATGCTGCTGGGCGGCAGGGCGGCCGACCTGCTGGGCCGCCGGCGGATGTTCCTGCTCTGGCTGACGGTCTTCCTGGTCTTCTCTGGCCTGGGAGGCTTCGCGACCGAAGGGTGGATGTTGCTGGTCGCCCGCTTCGTGACCGGGGTCGCGGCCGCATTCATGGCGCCCGCCGGGCTTTCGCTGATCACCGGCAACTTCCCCGAAGGGCCGCAACGTATCAAGGCGCTCGGGGTCTACGCCGGCACGGCCGCGGGCGGCTTCTCGCTCGGCCTGGTCGCCGGCGGGCTGCTGACCTCGATCGGATGGCGATGGGTGTTCTTCGCGCCGGTGCTCATGGCGGCGGTGATCCTCGTCGCGGCGGTGATCCTGCTCAAGGAGAGCGCGGTGCACGAACGCCCGTCGGGCGGCTTCGACCTGGCCGGCGCGTTCAGCATCACCGGCGCGATGCTGCTGCTGGTGTACGGCGTGGTCCGCCTGGAGCACCCCGGCAACGGCCTGGTGGGCACGCTCGGCGTGTTCGGCGCGGGCCTCGCCCTGCTGGCGATCTTCGTGCTGATCGAACGGCGGACGGCCAACCCCCTGGTACGGCTGGGCATCCTGCGCTCCCGCGCGCTCGTCCGGGCCAACCTGGGAGCGCTGCTGTTCCTCGCCTCTTTCGCCGGATTTCAGTTCGCGGCCACCCTCTACCTGCAGGAGGTACGCGGCTGGAGCAGTCTGCAGACCGGTCTGGCCATGCTGGTGATCGGCATGGACACGATCCTCGCGCCGACGCTCACCCCGCGGCTGGTGAACCGGTTCGGCAACGCCCGCGTGCTGTTCGGGGGCCTGGTGGTCGCCGCCCTGGGGTACGCGCTCTTCCTGCCGATCGGGATGGACTGGACCTACGCCGCCATGCTGCCGACCATGCTCCTGCTCGGCCTGGCCTTCTCCCTGGCGTACGGCCCGCTGACCATGGCCGCCACCGACGGGATCGAGGAGCACGAGCACGGCCTGGCCAGCGGCCTGCTCTACACCTCCTTCCAGTTCGGCACCGCGCTCGGGCTGTCGGCGGTGACCGCGGTGAGCGTGGCGGCGCTCGGTGACGCCACCACACCCGAAGCGATGCTCGACTCCCTCCGGTTCGCCCTCGTCGTCCCGGTCGCGGCCGCAGTCGCCGGTGCCCTGGTCACCGCCTTCGGGATCTCCCGCCGCACCGCCGGTCCCGAAGCGCCGCAGAACACCCCTGTGTCCGCCCCGACCTCGGTGTGAGGACCTCATGACCATCAAGGTGACCTCGTTCAGCGAGATCGAGGATCAGTTCGCCGCCTACATCGGCGACATCGTGTACGCCACCATGACCACCGTGGACGCCAAAGGACGCCCCCGGGCGCGCGTCCTGATACCGATCTGGGAGGTCGTCGACGGCCGCCCGATCGGCTGGCTGGCCACCTACCGGACCCCGGTAAAGGCGGCGCACCTGGCCGGCAACCCGCACACCACGTTCTCGTACTGGACTCCCCGGCAGAACGCTGTGAGCCTCGACACCGTGGCCGAGTGGGTCGACGACCTGACGCTCACCCGCCGGGCCTGGAACCTCTACCGCAAGGGCAGCCCGCCCGGCGCCGGGTACGAGCTGGGCAACTTCTGGACAAGCCCCGCCGACCCTCAACTGCACGTCCTGCGGCTGACCCCGTGGCGCGTCCAGGTCATCCGCGGCACCGACCTGCAGGGCAAGATCTGGCTGGCTGCGACCGCGAAAGCGCCCCATCACCTCGTTGAACCACCGCCGTAGATCCGGAGCGGCCGGACGGCCCGCGGCCGAGAGCAACGTCGCCGAGGGGACGACCATGCCCAGCGCTCTGGGCATGACGCGATCGGCCGGCCGCCAACTGGAGGGTCCGATCACCGAGGTTCGCGGTCGGCCACGTATCCGATCGTATGGGGAGCTGAGCGGCGGGCCCTTCTCCTTTCGTCTACCCAGGAACCCGCCTTGAGAAGGATCTCTGGCCGACCAGGCTCTACCGGACCGCAGTGCCGCCCGGATCACCCGAGTTTCGGCCAGAGACCATCTGCGGGACCGCGGACGGTGGGTCAGGCGAGGGTCGATAGTGCCTGGTTGAAGGTCTCCGACGGGCGCATGACCGCAGCGGCCTTCGCCGGATCGGGCTGGTAGTAGCCGCCGATGTCGGCCGGCTTGCCCTGGACGGAGATCAGCTCGTCAGCGATCTTCTGCTCGTTGGCGGCGAGCGTCTCGGCGAGCGGGGCGAACGCCTTGGCGAGGTCGGCGTCGGCGGTCTGGCCGGCCAGCTCCTGTGCCCAGTACAGGGACAGGTAGAAGTGGCTGCCGCGGTTGTCGGTACCGCCGACGCGACGGGTCGGGGACTTGTCCTCGTTGAGGAAGGTCGCCGTGGCGCGGTCGAGGGCGTCGGCGAGGACCTGGGCACGCTGGTTACCGGTCGTCTTCGCGTACTGCTCGAAAGCCGGCACCAGCGCGAAGAACTCGCCGAGCGAGTCCCAGCGCAGGTAGTTCTCCTTGACCAGCTGCTGGACGTGCTTCGGGGCGGAGCCCCCGGCGCCCGTCTCGAACAGGCCGCCGCCCGCCATCAGCGGGACGCTCGACAGCATCTTGGCGCTGGTGCCCAGCTCCAGAATCGGGAACAAGTCCGTCAGGTAGTCGCGCAGGACGTTGCCGGTGACGGAGATGGTGTTCTCGCCGCGGCGGATGCGCTCCACGGACAGCTTGGTCGCCTCGACCGGGGACAGGATGCGGATGTCCAGGCCTTCGGTGTCGTGCTCCGTCAGATACCGCTTGACCTTCTCGATGAGCACGGCGTCGTGGGCGCGGTCCTCGTCCAGCCAGAACACGGCCGGGTCGCCGGTGGCGCGGGCGCGAGTGACGGCGAGCTGCACCCAATCCTTGATCGGGGCGTCCTTGGTCTGGCAGGCGCGGAAGACGTCCCCGGCGGAGACCGTCTGCTCGATCACGACGTTGCCGGCCTGGTCGACGAGGCGGACGGTACCCGTGGTGGGAATCTCGAAGGTCTTGTCGTGGCTGCCGTACTCCTCGGCCTTCTGTGCCATCAGGCCGACATTCGGGACAGAGCCCATCGTGGACGGGTCATAGGCGCCGTTGGCGCGGCAGTCGTCGATCACGGCCTGGTAGATGCCGGAGTAGCTGGAGTCCGGGAGGACCGCGAGCGTGTCGTGCTCCTGGCCGTCCGGGCCCCACATGTGGCCGGAGGTGCGGATCATGGCCGGCATGGAGGCGTCGACGATGACATCGGACGGCACATGCAGGTTGGTGATGCCCTTGTCGGAGTCGACCATGGCGAGTTTCGGGCCCTCGGCGAGCTCGGCGTCGAAGGATGCCTTGATCTCGGCGCCCTCGGGCAGGTTCTCCAGGCCCTTGTAGATGCCGCCCAGACCGTCGTTCGGGGTCAGACCGGCCGTGGCGAACGTCCCGCCGTACTTCGCGAACGTCTTCGGGAAGAAGGCGCGCACCACGTGACCGAAGATGATCGGGTCGGAGACCTTCATCATCGTGGTCTTCAGGTGCACGGAGAACAGGACGCCCTCCTCCTTGGCACGGGCGACCTGCGCGGTGAGGAACTCGCGCAGGGCGGCGACGCGCATCACCGAGGCGTCGACCACCTCGCCCTCGAGGACCGGCACGGACGCGCGCAGCACGATGGTGGAGCCGTCGTCCCCCTTCAGCTCGATGCGCAGCGAACCGGCCTCGGAGATCACAGCGGACTTCTCGGTAGAGCGGAAGTCGTCCACGCCCATGGTCGCCACGTTGGTCTTGGACTCGGCGGTCCAAGCGCCCATCCGGTGGGGGTGGGTCTTGGCGTAGTTCTTGACCGAGGCGAGAGCGCGGCGGTCGGAGTTGCCCTCGCGCAGCACGGGGTTCACAGCGGAGCCCTTGACCTTGTCGTAACGGGCGCGGATCTCCCGCTCATCGTCGGTCTTCGGCTCGTCCGGGTAGTCCGGCAGCGCGTAGCCCTTGGCCTGCAGCTCGGCGACGGCCGCCTTCAGCTGCGGGACGGAGGCGGAGATGTTGGGCAGCTTGACGATGTTGGCCAAGGGGGTCTTGGCCAGCTCGCCCAGCTCCGCGAGGTCGTCGTTGATCCGCTGGTCTTCGTTGAGGTATTCGGGGAAGACCGCGAGGATGCGCCCGGCCAGCGAGATGTCACGGGACTCCACAGCGACACCCGCCTGCGAGGCGTACGCCCGGACCACTGGCAGGAAGGAATACGTCGCCAGGGCTGGGGCCTCGTCAGTGTGCGTGTAAATGATGGTCGGATCAGTCACCGGATTGCTCTACTCCCACATTTGCGAACATTTCATCAACTACATATCTATCGGGCGTAGGCAGGGGGCTGATCACTGCCTACGGGCACAGGCCGCACCCGCAGCTCAGCGCCTGGTGGGTCCTTCCAGCGCGGACTTGGTTGCTCCGTATGTCGACATTCCCGGCATGGCGATCTTGGTGGCAAGCGAGCTGATGATGCTGCCTTTACCCTCGGCGGGCTTGGTGGGGGCCCGAGCCGCCGCGGGGAAGTACGGCGCACGCACGTTGACGGCGAACGCCTCTTCGTAGGAGGACCGGTAACCGGCCCCCCTCGAGCCCATGATCAGGGCGGCGGCGTTGTCCTCAGCGATGCCTGCCGCCCCTACCCTAGCGTCCTGGCCTGGTGCTGCTGGCGGGGGGCCGCCTGGAACCGGACATGACCCTCACCCTGCGCTGAGACGCCGCCGCTGCGCAAGAGCCGATCAGATCGACGAACCCGAGGTTGTGTTCCACACGTCGGCGCGGCGTAGCAGATCGGCGACTCATGATCGAAAATGTGACGCACCCGATCACCTGGGGTGATCTGTCTGCCAGGAGGATTGGATCATGGCCCGTTCCGTGGCGACAAGGTGGGTGGCCGCGGCCAGCCACGCCCAGGCGTACCGGTCGGGGCCGGAGTCCGCCAACCGGCCGAACACGTCGCGCGACCTGCGGTCGGCCTCGGCGGTCAGCTTGGTCACCAGGTCGGCGGCGGAACGGAACCCGGCCCGGTGCAGCGAGGCGTGGGAGTCACCGTTACGCGCCGATTCGGCCACCGCGCGTCGCCCGCCGGAGACGCCCAGCTCGACCAGCCGTCGAACCCGCCAGAGCGGTGCGCTCGCCACCGGATCCACCTCTGTCCCGGCGCCCGGCTGCCCCGGCTGCCCCGGCAGGCACGCGTCCTGCGGTGGGAGGTGGGAGCCCTGCAGGCGGTCGTACCCAAGATCGGCCCGGTCGTGCCATTCGGCCGGGAGGCGGAGCGTCGCCTCGGCGCCCGGCACCGGGCCCACCGCGAGCGGGCGCAGGGTGGCCGCCCGGTCGGGATCCACCCTGCCCACCACCCGCACCAGCAGACCGGGGCGGGACGCGAGCCGCTGGAGGTTGGCGACATGGGCCAGGTCGGGGTGGCTGGTGGCCGGGACGAGCCGGATCAGCGGGCCGTGCGCGCGTACCGGGCTCGGGGGATCGGCCGATGGTACGCCGTCGGGTATCACTCCGGAGGCGCCCAGGTGGTCGCTTTCGGGTCTTGGGACGTCCGCGTGGCCGCTTTCGGGTCTTGGGACGTCCGGGTCGTCGCTTTCGGGTCTTGGGACGTCCGGGTCGTCGCTTTCGGGTCTTGGGACGTCCGGGTCGTCGCTTTCGGGTAGCAATTCGCGGGAGCCCAGGTGGTCACTCGCCGGTAGTAGTTCGCGGGCGAGTACGTGGTCGCCCGCCGCACCGACGATCACCAGGTCGCATCCGACTGGTTCGCGAGCCTTGTCCTCCGTGTCCGACTCGCTCCAGGCGTGCCCGGAGAGCCGGGGGGCGACAGCCTCCGCCAGCGGGCGGGCGAACAGGGCCGCCATCGGCCCCTCCGTCCACGGCATCCCCTTCACCGGGGTAGCCCGCACGCCACCGCCCGCCCCCAGACGCCCGTCCGGCGAGATCGTGGCTCCGGTGATCAGCAGTCCCGCCCGTACCAACTGGGCGTGGTTCAACATGGCGGGGCCGATCGAGACGGGCGCGGTGGCGGCCCCACGGGCGCGAGCCGAACCGCCCGGTTTGACGTCCGCCACCGAGAACCATCGGCCATCCTCCGTGACGAGGTGGGTGACCACCCCGCCATAGCCGGTGGCACTGATCACCGGCTCCCGGAAGACGCCGTACACCCGCAGGCTCCCACCCGGCTGATAGCTCCGGCGCACGCTGCCGACCAGCGCGGGGTCGGGGTCGGCCCCCGCCAGCCGGCCCGCGATGAGCAGGAGCTCACGCAGCGCGGACACCAGGTCGGCGAGGCGGTGGCCCTCGTGTCGGGCCCGGGCCGCCCGCAGCCCGCGTACGACCCGCAGAGCGGCGGCCTCGGCCTTGGGCAACCCGGCCAGCCTGGCCGAGTGCGCGGCCCTGAGCAGCTCAGCCTGCGGCACCGCACCGGCCGCCGGAACTCCGGCCGACAGGATGGCCGCGGCGGCGGCCCACAGACTCGACGCGGCCGCCACCTGCGCGGCAACCGGCACTTGCGCGGCGCCTGATCCCGCATCCCCCTGCGCGGCACCTGGTCCCAAAGTGCCCTGAGCGGTGTTCGGACCTGTGGCCTGAGTGGTGTTCGGGCCTGCGGCCTGGGCAGTGCCTGGCGCTACGGTACTTACCTGCGTGGCAGTTGACCCGGCAATCGCCGCGTGCGCGGGCTCTGCGACCGAGTCTGTGGGCATCCCATCCGGCGCGGACCCCGCGACCATGTCGGTCCCGAGCGGGTCGGCACCCGCGAGGGAGCCGTCGGAGGTGTCCGCCTCTATGGGCTCCGGGTCCGCCACTGGGCAAGCACTCAGTACGGCCGCGCGATGCACGCAGCGCGGTGCCAGGAGGCAGCTGCACCGCGCCTGGCCGTCGTCGACGATCGCACCGGACGGCCCCGGCGTGAGCGTGACCACCGCGTCCTCACCACAGGTGATCCGGATGCCCTCGTCGTCAACGGCGACGGGCAAGGCGGCGTACTGCTCGATCGCCGCGTCCAGCTTCTTGCGCAGCCGGGATGTCAGGCCCTCGACAGCGGCAGCGACCAGCTGCGGTGCCGCTGGCGGCAGCTGCCCGGCCGCGGGAACAACACCGGGCGTAATGGTGGGGGAATTCATCAGAGCCTCCCGTGGATTCCCCGGTGTTCACGCCGGGGAGGAAACGGGAATGAGAAGGCCCTCGAGGGCCTGAGCGTGCCCTGAGGTTCACCGTTCAATGGTGGTCTCCTGACTCGTGGTGTAGCCGTAGCCGTCGGCTCTTTGGAGCAGGCGGATGTGCTTGTGGTTGATGCCTTGGCGGGTGCCGGTCGCAGTAGTGACGTTGAAGAAACCTGTGGCGCGGACGGCGACGCGTCCGGTGTGGACTCCGGTGTTCTTGCCTGTGTGGAGGGTGGCGCGAACGAGGTCGCCGGTGGCGAACCCGTGGACGTGCTTGATGCGGGGAAGTCGTAGGCGGGGGAACCCGTACCGGTCGGTGCGGGTTCGGCAGTAGAGGCCGCGGCCGGTGGCTTTGATCACCAGGACGCGGCTCGGCCATCCGGTCACCTGCGCGAGTTCGCCGACGTGCAGGGCGTCCAGGGTGTGGGACTTTGGCGCGTTCGTGCGGGAGCGGTTCCATTTGGTGCGCCCGCCCGAACCGGTGGTCACGGGCAGAGTGGTCGCGGTCAGCGCCCGCCACAGCGCCCAGCGGGTGGCGTTGACCGCCGCGGCGTCCCGGAGCGGGGCCTTGGCCTGCTGGAGGACGCGCGCCAGCAGTGCGGGCTTGCTGCGCAGGAACTCTTCGACGGGCGTGGTGTTCTTCGCCTGGTTGCACGGCCGGCACGCCAACGTCAGGTTGGAGATCCGGTCAGAGCCGCCGCGCGCTTTGGGGTGGATGTGCTCGACCTGCAACGGCGTACCCGCCTTGCCGCAGTAGGCGCAGGTCCGGCCCCATTTCTCCAGCAG
>NZ_JBFAVX010000033.1:0-141178 GCF_040680095.1 Nonomuraea sp. NPDC052129
GCAACGCCGCATCTCTGATCCGAGGGCGGGCGGTGAGGCCCTCAGGGTCGGGACCGGACGTCGTCACTGCCCCTAGCTCCTATCCATGCGTACAGCTTTCCACTTCGCTGATGAGTAAGCTACACACATGTGTAGTAACTGTCCAGCGCAGGGTCGGTCTGACGACCTTCCGTAGTGCGCGGATCATGCCTGCCAGGTCGTCGTCCATCCCATTTCGACCGGAAAGTGATTGCGCAGTCGAGGGCCGATCCTCACCGGCTGGGCGTCGCCGTCCAGATCGGCACCGTCCGGTACAAGGGGCTGTTCCTGGAGGATCCGCTGGCGGTGCCCTGGCCGGTGGTGGTAGGCGAGCGAGGAGGTCCTGCTCGATCTGGCCGGCATGACCAGGGCGCGTCGACCCGGCGAGCACGACGAAGCGCGGCGGAGTATGGTGTCGCGGTCACTCTCCTTCGACGGCTGCATGGCGTCACCACGACCCCGGAGGGCTTGGAGGTGGAGCCCGGCGTGGACGGCTTCGCCTTGCGTGAGCGCCGCACTTTCGAGCCGTCGTGGCCGAGATGGGCACCGATCCGGTCCAGGAGCTCTACGATGAGCTGCTTGGCTCGTCGACCAATCTAGGGGCCGTCGACGTGGCGGAACTGCCGGCCCGCAAGCCCAGTCGGTGGTGCGCAATGAAGCCGGTTCGTTCCAGTTGCAGCCTTTCCGGCATGTCACGATTCGATATCGCGCTCTTGACGTGCGTCGCCTCGCGGGTAACAGTCGAGCGACATCGTTGAACCGGTTCGCTCGATCGCGAAGACCGCAGGCGGACGCTCCCGTGACAGTGCCGGGTCGCGGGATGGCGCCTGCATACAAAAACCCCAGGATAAAGGCGTTCTTCGCCCGGCTATCCGGTCCTCGGCACCGGGAGCTTGCGATGTCATCGTCGAACCGCTTCGACAGCAGGAGGTGGGAATGGCGACGATCGGAGACGTGGCCCGGGAGGCCGGGGTGAGTCGCAGCACGGCGTCTTACGCGCTGTCCGGCAAGCGCCCCATCTCGGAAGCGGTCCGCCGGCGCGTGCTGACGGCGGCCGAGGCGCTCGCGTACACGCCGAACGCGGGCGCTCGCGCGCTGGCCACATCCCAGACCAAGGTCCTCGGTCTGCTCGCGCAGTTTCACGAAGACGAGTTCGCGCCCGCGATGATGCAGTACATCCTGGGCGTCACGGACACCGCCCGCGACCTGGGCTACGACACGCTGCTGGTGACCGAGGCCGACGGTGCGCGGGCGCTGCGGCGCATCACCGGCTCTCGGATGGTGGACGGCGTCGTTCTGATGAACATCGCGCAGGAGGACTCGCGGCTGCCCATCCTGCGTGCGGCGCCGCAGCCGGGCGCCCTGGTCGGCCTGCCGGGCGACTGCTCGGGGCTCGACGTGTTCGACCTCGACTTCGAGGAGGCCGGAAGGGGCATGGTGGATCACCTCCACCGGCTCGGCCACCGCGAGCTCATCCTGATCTCGCAGCCGGAACACGTTGTCGAGCGCGGCGGCGCGTACGTGTGGCGTCTGAGAGACGCCGCGCTGGAACGCGCGCGGCAGCTCGGTGTCACGCTGCACGCGGTGTACGGCGAGTCCCGGCAACCGGCCGTCGGACACCTGCTCAACGCCCTGCTCGACGCGCACCCCTCGGCGACGGGCCTGCTGATCAACAACGAGGCGGCCGCCGCCGCGCTGCCCTCCGTCACCTACGAGCGGGGACTTCGGGTGCCCGAGGACCTGTCGGTCATCGGGCGCTACTCCGCCGAGTTCGCCGCGACCTTCTCCCTGCCCTATTCGTTCATCGAGAGCGCGCCCGACCGGTTGGGCGCCATGGCGGTGCGCCAGCTCGTACGCCGGGTGGAATCGTCGGCGGCCCGAAGCGAGCCGTTTGTCGTGCGCTTCATCTCTCCCGAACTGGTGTCACGGGGAAGCACCGCACCCCCGAAAGCCCCGCCCGCCCGCTGAGCGCGGGCCGCAGCCCTTCACGACTGTCCGGCCGCGCTAAATGTTAGCGCTAACAAAGGAGAGCAACGTGCGCAAACCCTTCTTAGCCGTGATCACAGCGGCCGCGACCCTGACGACCTTCACGCCCCCGGCCGCGGCGGCGGGCGCGATGCTGACCGTCAACGTCGCCCAGCCGTTCCGGCCGGTGACCCACGTCGCCTCGGGCGGCCTGTACGGCCTCGCGGAGAACAGCAGACCGGCCGACTCCACCCTGTTACCGATCAAGGTGAACTCGCTGACCCAGCCCGCGCCCGGCGTGGGCCAGCGTCCCAACGGCCAGCCGCCCGGTGGCGACTCGCTGCTGGTGGCCCCGCAGTCCACCCGGGTCGGCGCGGGTGAGTTCGTCCGGATGCCCGACATCTACCCCGACTTCCCCTATCGGTGGGTGAGCTGGGACGACTGGCTGGCCAAGGTGAACACCATGGTCAACGCCAGGCTCTCGGCCACGGCGGTCACGAACGTGATCGGCTGGGAGCTCTGGAACGAGCCCGACTGGACCTGGAACACCGCCGCCGCGGGCGCCTTCAACGACGGCTGGGTGCGTACGTACCGGGCGGTGCGCGCGCTCGACACGCTGACGCCCGTCGTCGGCCCCAGCACCGCCACGTACAACCGGTCCTGGATGCAGTCGTTCCTGACCCGTGCCAGGGACACCGGCACGCTGCCCGACATCATCTGCTGGCACGAGCTGGTGAACCCCGACCGGATCGCCGCCGACCTCGCCGACTACCGGAACCTCGAGTCCTCGCTGGGCATCAGCCCGCGCCGCGTCTCCATCAACGAGTACGCCGCCACCAGTGAGGTGGACGTACCCGGCCGGATCGCCAGCTACGTGGCCAAGTTCGAGCGCGGCGGCGTGGAGTCCGCGCATCGGGCCTTCTGGTACGAGTACGGCACCATGAACGGCCTGGTCGTCAACAACAACCAGCCCACCGGCACCTGGTGGCTGTACAAGTGGTACGGCGACATGGCCGGCAGCATGGTCGCGACGACGCCGGGCACCCAGACCGGCCTGGACGGATTCGCCTCCTACGACGGCACCCGCAAGATCGTCAACGTGGTGTTCGGCAACGAGTCCGGCACCAACACCGTCAACCTGACCGGCATCGGCGCACTGGGCTCCAGCGTCCGCGTCACGCTGCTGTCCACCCCGTCCAGCGGCCGTTTCACCGCCGTGAGCGCACCCGCCACGATCTCCGCCACCACCCGCACGGTGAGCGGCGGCCAGCTCAGCGTGTCCGTGCCGAACATGGCCGCCACCAGCGCCTACCAGCTCATCGTCGAACCGGTCAGCGGAGTGCCCGCCTACCAGCGGCGATATGAGGCCGAGAACGCCTCGGTGTTCCGCGCCCAGCGGCTGAGCGCGGCCGGCGCGTCGGGCGGCGGCTATGTGGGGCGGATCGACAACTCGGGCACGCCGCGTACCGACAGCTACGTGGACTTCGTGGTGAACGTGCCCGCCGCTCGCGCGTACACGATGACCATCGGCTACGCCAACGGCACCGGCGCCACCGCGACACAGGGCCTGGCGTACAACGGCGGTGCCTGGAGCACGGTCAGTTATCCGCCTACTCCGGCCTGGGGCCAGTTCGGCGCCACGATCAGTACCACTGTCACGCTCGGTGCCGGATACAACGTGATCCGTCTGGCCAAGGGCTCGCCGTACTTCGCGGGCGGCACCGGATACGCCGAACTGGACTACATCGAGCTCACCTGACCGAGCGCCACAGCACGCCCCGGCCGCGGTCCGCCGCGTCGGGGCGGCGCGCGTCCAGGACAGCCTGGCCTGCTCACGGACCGCGGGCCCGGAGTGGTGTGTCATCATCGAGCCGCGGATCCGAGAGGACGCGCCTTCCGCTCCGGCCGCGGGCGCACGGCGAGGGGGCAGCGCATGAACGTACGTCGCCTGACATATTCGACCGCTCTGGTAGCCCCGATCCTGTACGCCGCGGTCAACCTGATCGCGCTCCAGCTGATCGCCCACCCGACGGGAGAGCTCAATCCCTGGTACGGAGAGTCATGGAATGACAGGTTGCTGGAACAGCTGGAGCGGGAGGTCGCGCATGCGCGGAATGTGACGCTCGGCATCACCCTGATCCTGACCGCCGAGGCGATTCTCATCGCCGTGCTCGACCGGCTGAACCATCGATCACCCTCCCGGCCTACCGTGCCGACCGGCGTCTGGTTCATCCTGTACGAACTGACTTTGGTCGTGGGTGTGCTGCTCTCTCCTCTGACCCGGTTTTGGCTGCTCAATGATGACGGCGATCTTGAGATGCTGGCTCCCGGCTGGCATTCTCCCGCGTTGATCGCCGTCCCCGTCCTGGCTCTCATAGGACTGATCGCCTGGCTGTCCGGCCCGCCGGATGCCGTGTCGGGTCCGCGGTCTGGATCAGGTCCCTTCAGCTCGGCAGTGGGCTGAATGGTGGGTTGCGAGGCAGGGTGAGGGTCAGGACGGCTCCGCCGTGGGGCGCGTTGGCCACGGTGAGGGTGCCGCCGTGCAGGCGCGCGTTCTCGGTGGCGATGGCCAGGCCCAGGCCGCTGCCGTCGGTTCGGGTACGGGCGGCGTCGGCTTTGGTGAAGCGGTCGAAGACGTGGGGCAGAAGGTCGGCGGGGATGCCGGGCCCGTCGTCGGAGACGGCGATGGTGATCTGCTCGAAACCGGCCCGCACCTGAATGAGCACCGACACCGCCGCGCCGCCGTGCCCCAGCGCGTTGCCCACGAGGTTGGCGAGGATGACATCGACGCGGCGCGGGTCGAGGCGGACGCGCAGCCCTGGGGGAACATCGGTGTGGACCCGGTCCCGCCAGTGCCGCAACGCGAGCGTCTTGGCGATGAACTCGCCCAGGTCGACCTCGTCGAGGTTCAGTACGGCGGCACCGGCGTCGAAGCGGGATACCTCGATCAGGTCCTCGACCAGGCGGGTGAGCTTGCGCGTCTCGTCGGAAACCAGGTGCAGCGCCTCGGCGGTGAGTGGCGCGAGGCGGCCGGAGTCGGCGTCGGCGTCGAGGACTTCCGTCACGGCGGCCATCGCCGCCAGCGGCGTACGCAACTCGTGGGAGACGTCGGCGGCGAACCGGCGCGCCCGCGCCTCCATGGCGCGCAGCGCGGCCGCGTCGGCCTGGAGCGTGGCCGCCATGGTGTTGAAGGTGCGGCCGAGGTCGGCGAGTTCGTCGTCGCCGGTGACGTTCACGCGGGTGTCCAGACTGCCGCCCGCCATCCGCTCGGCGGCCGTCCGCAGTTGCCGGACCGGTCGCAGCAGTCTGCGCGCGGCCAGCAGCGCGAGGACGATGGAGGCCAGGGCGACGGGCAGGGCTCCGGAGCGGGCGGCCGCCGCCAGGGTGTCCACGTCCTGCTGCTGGGAGGCCAGGGAGAAGGAGGCGAAGACGGTGAGCGGCGGGGGACTGTGCGGGCGGGCGGTGGCGACGACGGGAAGGGCCACGGCCAGCCAGGGCGTCTGGGCGTGGTGGAAGCGCTGGGCCAGCGCGGTGGTCGCCGAGGCCGCCTGGGTACGCAGTTGCGCGGGCAGCGGCGGCGCCGGCGCCCCGGCGGTGATGAGCGGGCCGCCGCGATAGGACAGGGCGGTGCGCCAGCCGCGCGTGCCCGCCGCGCGGTCCAGTTGCAGCGCCAGCGTACGCAGGTCCGCCTCGGCGGGGTCGGCGGGCAGGTCGGGCGCCCGGGCGGTGAGGTGGGCGCGGAGCTCCTGCAGGGCGTCGGCCTGGACGCGCTCCACGATCGCGGTACGGCCCTGGCGGAAAGTGAACGCGGCGGCGGTCAGCGCACTGAGCGCGGAGACCAGCAGGAACACCAGGACCAGCTGGGCTCGCAGACCTCGGGCGAGGGGCGGGCGGATCACAGCGGCGGCCCCGACCAGCAGCCGAGGCCGCGTACGGGGTGGATCACCCGGCAGCCGAAGTCGCGAACGGCGCGGATCACAGCGGCCCGAACCGGTAGCCGAAGCCGCGCACGGTCTGGATGTAGCGGGGGTCGCGCGGATCGTCCTCGATCTTGGCGCGCAACCGCATCACGCACGCGTCGACCAGCCGATAGTCGCCGTGGAAGCTGTGTTCCCACACCAGCTCCAGGAGTTGCTGGCGGCTGAAGGTCTGTTCGGGCGCGGCTGACAGGAACAGCAGCAGCTTCAGCTCTGTCGGCGCCAGCGCGAGTTGCGCGCCGCGCTTGAGCACGCGTAAGGCGACCCGGTCGACGAGCAGGTCGCCGTGGATGGTGCGGGCGGCCCGGCCGGGGGCGGCGGGCTGGGTGGTACGGCGCAGCACTGCGCGCATGCGGGCTTCGATGACCTCGCTACTGGCAGGCTTGATCACGTAGTCGTCGGCGCCGGCTTCCAGACCCACGACGACGTCCACGTCATCGTCGCGCGCGGAAAGGATCACGATGGGCACCTGGCTGAAGGCGCGGATGCGGCGGCATGTCTCCAGGCCGCTCATGCCGGGGAGCATCAGGTCGAGCAGTACGACCTCGGGAGCGCTCGCGATGAGCTCGGCCAGCCCGTCCTCGCCGGTCGCGACCAGCAGGGTTTCGTGGCCTCGGTGGCGCAGGCCGAGGCTCACGCCCCGGCGCACGGCCGGGTCGTCTTCGATCAGCAGTACGCGGGTCACGAAGGGGCTCCCTGTTTGGCCGGGATGGCCGACCCGCTCTCATCGCACCTGACCGGCCACGGGTCGCCCGCCATGCCGGGCTCGAACACCTCGACGACGGGGTCGGCGCCGATGCCTGGGGACGCGGCGGCCGTACACACCAGCTGGCTCACCGCCACCGGCCGCAGGTCGCGCACCAGCCACGGTAAATGCAGCTGCACCCGGCCCTTGGTCGTCCTGGCCCGGATCGGCTGGGTCACCGACGGCAGCCGCGTGATCAGCCCTCGGGCCCGCTCGGCCGCTGTGGGGCCGGCGAGCAGCGCGTCCATGGCCTGTCGCAACCGGTCTCCGTCCGATGCCGGCCGGGAGACCGGCCAGGTGCCCTCGGGCGTGACGAAGTACACCCGCAGCAGGCGGCTGCTGTTCTCCGTCAGGCCACCTTGGGCCGGCTGACCGGCGGGGAGTGCGCCAGTGTCGGTGATCCCGCAGCCCCCCAGCGCCGCCGCCGCGATCAGGCCAGCCGCCACGCGGCACAGCATCCCCGGCAGGCCGGTCGCCACCCGGCACAGCGCCCCCGGCATGACAGCCGTCACGCGGGAGAGCACTCCCGGCATGACAGCCGCCACCCGCCAGAGCACCCCCGGCATGTGTTCGCTCTCGTTCTTCGGCATGGTCTCTCCGGCTACGGCTGGTTCAGCATGCTCACATCGACCGTCCCGGCACCGGGTCGTGGCCGCGGTATCGCCGCCCACAGCCCCACCGCCATCACCCCCACGACGGCCAGCGCCGCCCATCCGCGCCGCCCGGTGGCCCACCGGGCGCGCAGTCGTACCGGATCCTCGACCACGGCCTTCGAGACTAGCGCGGCCAGCAGCGACAGTCCGACCGCGGCGATCGTCCAGCCCCAGCCATCGAGCCCCGCCACCGGCCGGGGCAGCAGCAGATAGACCGGCCAGTGCCACAGGTACAGGCTGTAGGACACCTCGCCCAGCCGCCGCGGTACGGCGCTGCCGACCACCCTGCCCACCAGACCGTCCGGCGTACGGGCCAGGAGCGCGATCAGCACGGCGCTGCCCAGGGAGTGCGCGAACATCCCGCCCTGGAACAGGCCCGGGGCCTCTTCCCCGCCGGTCAGCAGCCATGAGACGGACAGCCCGCACAGCAGCGGGACACAGACCGCGTCCACGGCCAGGCGCGGCAGGCCCGCCACGGCGTCTCGGACGGGCGCCGTGGCGGCGGCCGCGCCGAGCAGGAGAGAGAAGGCCCGGGTGTCGGTGCCCTCGTAGGCGCGGGTGGTGTCCACGGCCGCCCCGAGCTTGATCATGAGCAGGAGCGAGATGAGCGCACCGGCGACCGCTACGAGCGCGACTCGCCGCTGCCCGCCGAGCCCTTTCCCGGCCAATGCCACCATCAGCGGCCAGGCCAAGTAGAACTGCCATTCGACGCCGATGCTCCATAGATGGGCGAACAGGCGGGTGCCGGCGGCATCCCAGTATCCGAGCTGCTCGTGGATATAGTGCCAGTTCACGCTCTGGGCGGCCACCCATGGCGCGTCCTGGAGGGCGAACCTCAGCATGTCCGGCCTGGCGAACGCCCAGGCCAGCGGCAGCGTCACCGTGACCATGACGGTCAGCGCGGGCAGGAGACGGCGGGCCCGGCGCCCCCAGAAGGCCGTCATGTTGAGCCGGCCGCCGCTGCCGAGCTCCTCCAGCAGCAGGCCGGTGATCAGAAAGCCGGACAGGACGAAGAACAGATCGACGCCCAGGAACCCGCCGCGCATCTGCCCGGCGTGAAACAGCAGGACCGCGGCGACAGCGAGCCCGCGCAGCCCGTCAAGCGCGCCGATATGCGCGCGTCGAGGGGCTGAAACCATCAACCCCTCGCCGCGAGGAGCCGGCACCATCAGCCGCAGCCGAGTTTGGCGAAGCGCTCGTCGCCGGCCCACGGCCCAGTGGCCCAGACGCTGGGGGTGGCCGGGGTGAAGCCGGCCAGCTCGCCGAGCCGCTTGGCGAACCAGGTGGCGAAGGCCGCCGACCCCTGCTGGCAGGAGTGGATGCCGTCCTTGGCGCGCTGGGCCTTGCCGGCGGCGTAGTCGCTGCCCCACAGCTCGGCGGCGTCCAAGTAGCGTACGCGAGCGGTCCCGGCGGCCTTGGCGGCCATCGCGGGCGCGCTCTTGATCGCGTTCTCGTGCGGCTTGAAGAATTCGTCGATCTTGAACGGCGGGGCGGACACCAGCACGAGCCGGGCGCCGGCGTCCTCGGCCGTTCGGGCGAGCTTCTGGTAGGCCGACAGCTGCTGGCTGGCGGTGCCCCAGTCGTAGCTGGTGATCTGGTACGCGATCACCGTCGGCCGGAAGGAGGCGAGGTTCGCCTTCAGGGTCTTCCAGGTGTCCTTGGCCCCCATGGCCGTCACCGGATGGTCACCGGCGACGATGTTGCCGCCGCCGTCGGAAGTGGCGTTCTTGAACGCCACACCGCCGGCCTTCAGCGCCGCCTCCAGGGCCGGGGCCTGCGCGCCCGCGATGGAGTCACCCATCCATAAGACCCTGACGCCGGTCGCGGCCTGCCTGGTCTGCTGTCCATCGCTGGTGGAGGCGGTGGAGGCGCCGCAGCCCGCGAGCGTGGCCCCGACGGCGACGGCCACGGCCAGGAACGCTCCGGTACGGCCAGCGGAGAAATAGGGAGTCGCTTGCATGACCATCAGGCAAGCAGACGATTCCGGAGGTCAACCGCGTTGTCATCGTTTCATCACACAACGGGGGACCGGCTGTCACGAAGGCAGGTCGCCTGCGGCGGTTACCGACGATCAGCGGCGTCGCCGGAAGCGGCGCGCGGTCAGCCAGCGGGGAAGTCTGAGATGGAAGCCGGTGGCGTCGAGCACCGCGTCGAGCAGGGCCAGCAGGACGCCTGCTCCGCCCGCCAGTCCGGCGGCGCGGAAGTCCTCGGCTGAGGTGTCACCCGGCCCGGCCGGGCGTGAGTCGATTCGTCCGGTGGGATCCCAGAGGACCGCGATGGTGGTACCCGGCCGCGCCACGGAGGTGCGGGTCGTCATCGAGTCCGGACCGGCCTGGGGGCAGGCCAGGCGGTAGTCGTAGAAGGTCTCGCTGCGCGTGGACGTCCACGTGGTGCCGGGGTCGCCAGGTGAGGTGCCGGGCTGGTAGTGGGTGTCGGTGACGGTGCGCTGTCGCGGGGTCTCCTGTTGTACCAGGCAGTCGCTCACCTGGCCGCGCTGGGCCAGCGCCTGCCGCGCCACGGCCTCGTGGGCCAGGTTCAGGCAGTAGATCAGCGCCATGCCCATCGCGAGGCTCAGTAACACCCGGGTGCATCTGAAGAACGCCAGGCCGATCGGTGCCGCCGCCACGAAGAAACCGATGATCGCCAGGACGACCCCGACCCAGCCTGCTGGGCCGTAGGCGTCGAGATAGCCCCTTCCGAAGGCCAGCGCGATCGCCAGCACGGCCGGCCACACGCGCAGCAGAATGCCCCGCACGTCCGTGGAGCGTGTGTACCTGCCAGGCATCTGATCACCCTCGCCATCGGTGCCCGCGCCCCTCACGACGTAAACGTCATCCCGTCGAGCCGCGACTTCCCGCGGCTTCCCGAGAGGGATGGAGGTCATGGCGGCGTTCTCAGGTCAGCGACCGGCGGCGGAAGCTCACCATCCCGACGGCGGTCAGCGCCACGCAGGAGCCGGTGAGCACGGCGATCGAGATCCACGGCGCGATGTGCGGCACCTGCGGCTCCAGCGCCGCCCGTACTCCCTCGCTCGAGTACGTCATCGGATTGAGCGCCGTCAGGACCTGGAACCAGGGCAGCTTGCCGAGCGAGGGCCACGGGTATTGGGTGCCGCCGGTGAACAGCATCGGTGCGATGATGAGGGCGAACATGATGCCGACCTTGCCGGGCGGCAGCAGCGTACCGATGATCAGTCCGATCGCCCCGGCCGCCCAGCCGCCGAGCAGGACCGACAGCACCAGCAGCGGAAGGCCGTCGACCCGGAACGTCGCGTCCTGGATGATCAGCATGCCGGCGGGCAGCGTGACCGCGGCGGCGAACAGCGCGCGCAGCGCCGCCGCCAGCACCTTCTCCAGGCCGACCAGGGAGATCGAGACCGGCGCCAGCAGGCGGTCCTCGATCTCCTTCGTGTAGCCGAACTCCATCATCAGCGGGAGAGCGACGGCCTGGAGCGCCGCCACGAAGCCGCTCATCGCGACCACGCCGGGAAGCAGCACGTCGTTGTAGGAGGGGTCGACGTAGGCCAGGCGGCCGAGCACGCCGACGAAGATGAAGAGCATGACGAGTGGCTGGAGCACGACCTGGGCGAGCACCGAGATGATGTCGCGCCACGTCACGACGGCATCGCGCCACAGGATCGCGAGGACCACGCGCAACGGGCTGACGCCCCTGCGGACGGCCGTCTGGGCGGACACGCTCATCGCAGGCTCCTCCCCGTGAGGGTGATGAAGACGTCCTCCAGGCTCGGCTCGCCGATCTGGACGTTGGTGATGGGACAGTCGCGCTTGGCCAGCAGTTGCGCCACCGGTCCGAGCACGGCGGCGGGATCGTGGCTCACGTAGAGCCGGAAACGCGTCTCGCTCGTGGCGGGCCCGGCGGCGGCCCCCGCCGGGGGTGGCGGCCCGAAGGGCGGCGGACCGGGCGGCCTGAGGGGCGAAGGTCCGCCTGGACCACCGCGTACGGCGGGTGCGGACTCCACGCGTTCGACACGTTCGACGCCGTCGACACCGGCCAGGACGTCCAGCAACTCCTGGGCACCCGGCGGCTCCTGGGCACCCTGCGACGCTAGGACGTCCGGCAGCTCCCGGGCGGCCGGCCCGGGGACCTGCGCGATGGTGATGTCCAGCATGCTCTTCCCCTCCAGACCGCGCGTGAGCGCGTGGACCGTGCCGAGCGCGAGCAGCTTGCCGTGGTCGATGATGCCGACCCGGTCCGACAGGTCGGCGGCCTCGTCCATGTCGTGCGTGGTCAGGACGACCGTCACCCCCGCGGCGCGCAGCTCGCGGATCCGGTCCCACACGAAGAGCCGCGCCTGCGGGTCGAGCCCGGTTGTCGGCTCGTCGAGGAACAGCACGTGAGGGTCGTGCATCAGGGCTCGGGCGATCAGCAGACGCTGGGCCATGCCGCCCGAATAGGTGTTGACGCTGTCGCGGCCCCGCCCGGTGAGACCGAAGGACTCCATGAGCTCGGTGGCCCGGGCCTTGCGGACCGCTCGCGGTACGCCGTGGTAGGCGGCGTGGAAGACCAGGTTCTGCCAGGCGTTGAGGGAGCGGTCGAGGTTGTTGACCTGGGGCACGACGCCCAGGAGTCGGCGCGCCGCCACGGGGCGGGCCACGACGTCCACGCCCAGGATGGTGGCCGTGCCGCCGGTGGGGATGACACGGGTGGTGAGGATGCCGATCGTGGTGCTCTTGCCCGCGCCGTTGGGGCCTAACAGGCCGAAGATCTCTCCTGCTCGGACCTCGAGGAAGAGCTCGTCGACGGCGTTCGCCGGAGCCCCGGGATATCTCTTGACCAGGGCATCGATGGCGACGGCGGAGTCACCGACCTTCGCCGCTTTCTGTGTCTGCGATCCGGGCACGAGTGGCCTCCCGTTCGTCGAATTCGATCGTGTCGATGAGGAACGCGCGGATGATCGCCTCGTGCTCGGGATCCGTCAGGCTGGGAGTGAGCGGGGGCGCCTCGCTCAGGACGTTCCCTACGCGCTCGGTGATCTTCTTGCCGCGCGGCGTGAGCACCAGCAGGACCTTTCTGCGGTCCACGGTGTCCCGCAGGCGGTCCACGAGGTGATCGCGGGCGAGCGTGTCCACGATCCCGGTCAGTGTGGAGACGTGCACCCGGCAGCGCCGGGCGATCTCGGTGTGGGTGCCCGACCCGCGGCTCAGGGCCAGCAGCACGTTCATCCCCGCGACAGACACGCCGTGCTCCTGGCTCAACAGAGCGTTCCAGCGGCTGTTCAGCACGTTTCCCGCGATCGACACCAGATAGGGGAGCGGCGCCTGCTGGAGGTCGGACTCCGCTGAATGGTCAGACGTCATGTTCGTCAGGATAGCGAATTTGTTTGGAGCCATACATTACGAGCTCGTATATTTTTGCCCCATAGCTTTTGGGGTCGGCCGGGTCATTGGCCGCGACCATCAGGTGGCGTCTTGCCGATCTGCTGGAGGATGGTGTCGTCGGTGATCTTGCTGTCGTGGGCGAGGAGGAAGGCCTTGCTGAGGATGAGAGCCAGGCGGCCGTCCTCCTCGAAGGGCAGGAACAGCTTGGCGTCGCGCTTACGGGCTGTGACGATGCACAGGTAGACGTCGCTGGGGCTCATGAGGATGTTGCCGCTGCCCAGGTGGATCCGGTAGGTGCGCAGGTCGCCGCGGACGACCAGGTAGCGGTCGGTGAGCGTGCAGCGGTCGGCGATCGCCGTACGGGGGAGGATCCGGGCCAGCGCGTCGCGGCGGACCTCGGCCGACGGCGGCAGCGCGCCGAAGGCGGCCTCGCGCACGTACCCACCGAAACGCTCCTCACCCCGGTCGATCCAATCCGGGTCGGCGGCGATTGAGGTGACCGCGATGAACAGGTCCACGTCCCGCATCGCCTCGCTGAACACCAGCGGCGGAACCCGCGCCAGTGGCGTCTCCCGCCAGGCGCGCCCGTCGCGCCGGTCGAAGCGGACCTGATCGGTGGCGGCCAGGGTCACCTCGTGGTCGGCCACCGCGGCGGTCTCGTAGCGGAAGCGGACCCGCCAGGCGCCCTCCGCCAGTTCCTTCTTGGCCACGGCTTCCTGCTCACCGTGGAAGGCGCGCAGCCAGAGCGTCTGCCAGCCGCGCTCCTTGAGCAGCGCGTACAGCCGCGCGTGGTCGACGATGTGGGCGGCGAACCGATGGGAGTAGACCCCGGTGCTCTCCTCGGCGGGGGTGAGCAGGTAGACCTCCCGGAAGGCCTGCTTGTACGGCTGGCGCAGCCGTCGCCCGGTCACCGTCTCCCGCCAGGCCGCCACTTCCGCCAGCGCGGCGCGCGCGGGATGCCACAGCCGGATCTCGGCCCCGGGTGGGGCGTCGCCGGGCAGGAAGGCCGTCCCATCCGCCTCCCAGATCAGCCCGCGCGCCACCACCCCGGTGATCGGATGGTTGAGGTAGTGACGGGCCCAGTCCTCGTGCGACCAGGTCCGGTCGACGGTGAACAGCCCCTCCACGCGGGCGCGCTCGGCGGCCAGCGTCTGGCGGACCTCCTTCTGGACGGCCTTGATGGCCTTGAGCTCCTCAGCATGGGTTTCCCTCACCGCCATAGGAAGGGCACGGACCGCGGTGCCGTCGGCGGTGGTGAAGCCGAGTCGTACGGTGATCGCGTCCCGGACGGTCAGCACCACGGTGTGGTCGCCAAGGCGCCACGACCGGGTCCCGTCGGTGGCGAGTCCGTGGGTCGGCACACCTCGCTCCAGCAGCTGGGCCGGTGTGATCCCGGCGTGTCCGGCGGCCGTGGCGAGCGCGGTGTCGACCTGCTTGCGCAGCGCCCGGTGCTTGATCGAGGTCTGGAGCCGCCAGAGTGGCTGCGGGTCTTCGCCCTCGCCGAGCGCGTTGATCGCGGCACCGGCGATCACCAGATCCTGCGTGAATCGGGCGCGGTCACCACCCAGATGGACGGCCAACCAGGTCAGAGTGGTCGCCAGATCGTCGACCCGGGCCAGCGTCGCCGCCCAGATGGTCCCGCGGGCCACATCCGTGTTCGCCTCGGACACCATCCGCCGGTTGCCGTCGTCGGACACCTCGCGGATGAAGGCCGTCAGCGCGAACCGCACGAACTCACGCGCACCGGTGGGCTCCAGCAGGGTCAGGCAGCGGGCGCGCCACGTCTGGGTGGGCCGCGGCGTATGTACCTCGCACAGATGCTCGACCAGCTTGACCAGGTGGGGTGCGGGCGCGTCCCCAAGATGATCGCGTACGGACGAGGCCCAGGCGTCGGCGCGTACCAGTGCCGACAACGGCAGGGTCGTCAGGTCGCCGGGCAGGGCCAGCGCGATCCGGCGGTGCAGACGTCGTCGCTCGTCGGCAGGCAGCGGGACGTGGGCCATGGCCTCGATCAGCCGGGTGAATGGCTCGCGCAGGTGTTGCCGCTCGGCGATGTCGATTTCCAGCATCAGGTCCACGACTTGGCACACCCAGGTGACGTCCCAGTATTGAAGCTCCCGGCTGCGCACGACCGAGAGCAGCGCGGCCACGCCGGTGGGGGTCCAGTCGTCGGAGCCGGACAGGGCCAGCTCCAGCTCTTCGTAGTATTCGTCCAGCCCGGGTTGAGCCAGGTAGATCACGGCGGCCCGGCGGTCGGCGCCTTCCGTGTGACGCAGCCGTCGCACCCGCTCCTGCCGAACATTCCGGGCCTGGCGCCGCAGTTTCTCGGTACGCCGTTCGTCCCGGTCATCTGGCAAGAGCCAGGAGTATGACCGTCCCTCCAGCTCAAGCTCCTGGACGATCGCCTCCATGATCCAGCTCGCGGACGCGAAGGCGGCCGTGACCGTCTCGTCGACGGTGAGTTCGCGCATGCCTGGATCATGCCGAAGCCGTCCGACAGAATTCGCCGCAGGCCAGTTTGTCGGAGGCGGCTGGTAGTCAAGGGTCATCCCACTACCACAGGAGATCATCGATGGCTCAGGTCACCTTCCGTGATGAGAGCGCGAGTGGCCGGCCGCTGGAGGAGTTCACGCTGCCCGGTCTGCCGGACCGGATCACCGCTCGTGAGCTGCTGCGGCTGCGCGTGCGCGAGGAGGTCGCCCGGTACAACGCGGCGCCCTCGCCCAGGTTCAACGGGCTGGTCAAGCCGGACGACGCCGAGGTCGAGCTGAACGGTTACCGGATGCGCGCGGCGCGGCGGATCGACTGGGAGCGTCAGGCGGACATCGCCGAGCGGGCGTTCGTGCGCAACGGGTTCATCCTGCTGGTCGGTGATCGTCAGATCGAGGATCTGGACGAGTCGATCGACCTGACCGCGGATCCGGTGATCTCGTTCGTCAAGCTTGTCCCGCTGGTCGGAGGCTGAGACGGGTGCGGCGGCGTCCTCCAGAGACCGCCGCTGCTGGTTGGCGGCGCGGCTGTCGTCGCTGGCGCCCGCTCGCGCCGGCGCCTCCTCGGCCGCGCGAGGCCGTCACGGAGAGCGTTTATACAAGTGCGCTGAGTGATATACGGTGGTCGGGTGGCTTCCGAACCCCCCACGGGCGCGTACATCCCGAGCACCTTCGACACCGAGCCGCGCTCCGCGGCCGGTCTGCCGCTGGCGCTGATCCAGCAGTGGCGTGACACCGGTCAAAGCCACGAGGACGCGCGGCGGCTGCTGGGCCGATTCGCGGTCCGCGGTTACAGCGTGGTGTCCGACTCGGCCGGGCTGACGAAGCTCAGCCAGCGGCTGGGTCTGCTGGAGGTGCTGGCGCTCATCGACCGGCCCAAGCGGATCCTGCACGCCCGCACCAGGGCCATCGGCGGCGAGGCGGTGGGTGTGTGGGCGGCGGACAACGCCCAGATGTTCCATCCGGAATCGGCGGACGCGGGGGTGCTGCTGTCGGCCCTGCTGAAGGTCCAGGACGAGATCGAACGCTCTTGCCGCGTACGGATCGGCATCGGTGCGCACTGCGGGAGTTTCTACGGCCTGGCCGGTGGGCTGTACGGCCCGGAGGCGGACGCGATCGAGGACATCGCGGAGAACCACACCGAAGGCGGGGAGCTCGTGGTGACGGGGGCGGTCGTCGACCGGCTGCCGCCCGATCACGCCTTCGTCCTGCGACGCAAGGACGGCCCCGAGAGCCTGGTCGGCGCCGTCTATCAGGTGCTCGACGGCCCCCGTCCGGAGGATGTGCGGCCGGTCACCGAGGATCTGCGTTACCCGATTCCCTACTCCGCGGCCTTCTACGCCGACCTGCTGAGGTTGGAGCGCCGTCCCGAGGACGTCGAGCTGGCCCGGCGGCTGGCCGCCGAGCATCTCCAGGACCGGACTGTGGTCCTGGTCGAGCGGAGCGTCGCCCCGGCCGAGACGCCTGAGCTCGGGCTGCTGAGAGGGCTGGCCCTGTCGGCCGTGCTCAGGGAGACGGGGCTCCGGCTCATGCCCGCGCGGGGCGCCGTGGAGGTCAAGATCGCTGGACCTCTGGCTCTCTACCTGTTCGAGGAGGCCGCGCCGGCCGTACGCTTCGCCCAGGGCTTGCGCGCGGGCCTGGCCGAGTACGAGATCGTCTGCCGGATCGGGGTGGCCGCCGGGCCGGTGCTGGCGGGTGAGACGCCGGGTGGTGGGTGGGATATCGCGGGCGCGCCGGTGAATCTCGCCTCCAAGATGGCGCAGGATCTCGGCGGGCCCGGTCGCGTCTATCTGAGCGAGGCCGTTCATGAGCGGCTGAGCGAGGCCGGGTGCGAGGGGCTGGACGAGGCCGGGTGTGAGCGCGCCCCGCTGGACGGGTTCGCCGCCGTCCAGCGCACGGTCTCCGGAGTCCAGCTGACCTTCTTCGAGGGCTGAATTCGCTTCCGGCCGGCGGCCGCTCTTTCCCAGGGCGAGATCCTTCTTTATCCTCATGCTCAAGAGGGTCTGTGAACGTTCACAGGGGGGTGCTCAAGAGCCTCTGTGAACGTTCACAGAGGAGCCCACCCATTTCTTGAGCAAGGAGATCGGGATGGCCGTCAACCACCTGAACCGCCCCTGGAGGATCGGGGGCACGCTCCTCCTCGCACTGGCGACACTGCTCGCCGTCGCACTCGTGAACCCCGCCCCCGCCTCGGCCGCCACGCTGACCATGCGCGGCGCCGACATCTCGTCGGTCCAGCGGAGCCTGGACCTCGGGGCCAAGTACTACAACGCCGCCGGGACGGCCGCCGACCCGCTGGACATCCTCGCCGGCGTCGGCGTCAACTACGTCCGCTTACGCGTCTGGAACAACCCGGCGAGCGGCTACAACAACAAGGCGAAGGTCCTGGCCTACGCCCGGACGGTCAAGGCCAAGGGCCTCGGCCTGATGATCGACTTCCACTATTCGGACACCTGGGCCGACCCGGGCAAGCAGTTCAAACCGGCGGCGTGGGCGAGTCACGGCATCGGCCAGCTCCAGACGGACGTCTACAACTACACCTACGACGTCTGCAACAGCCTGAAGGCGCAGGGCACCACGCCCGACAGCGTGCAGATCGGCAACGAGATCAACGTCGGGATGCTCTGGAACGACGGCAAGGTGATCAACAACGACTTCACCAATCTGAGCCTGCTGCTCAAGGCCGGGTACAACGCCACCAAGGCGTGCAACGGCGGCACCCAGGTGATCATCCACACCGCCGACGCCGACAGTCTCGCCAACGCCCGCTGGTTCTACGACGGGATCAAGGCCAAGGGCGTGCCGTGGGACATCACCGCCCTGTCCTACTACTGCATGTGGCACGGCCCGCTGTCCACCCTGTCCACGGTGATCAACGACGTGAGGTCCCGGTACGGCAAGCCGGTCATCGTGGCGGAGACCGCCTACCCGTTCACCGCGGCCAACGCCGACAGCGAGGGGAACGTGGTAACCGGCTCGGCGCCGTGCTCGGGCTACCCGGCCACCTGGGCGGGGCAGGCGAACGAGTTCGCCGCGGTCCAGAACACGGCGCGCGGCGCGGGCGCGATCGGCGTCTTCTACTGGGAGCCGACCTGGTACGCCATCTCCGGCAACGGCTGGGACCCGGCCAACATCAACGGCACCGGCGACCAGTGGGACAACATGGCCACCTTCAACTGGACCGGCGGCATCAATCCCAGCATCAGATGGACCCCGTAGGTCGCAGAGCCAAGATCTCCAGGTAGTGCTCGTTGTACATCACGCCGAGGATGTTCCCGAAGGGGTCGACCACGGACGCGGTGACGAATCCCGGCCCCCGCTCGACCGGCTTGTCGTGCACGGTGGCGCCCAGGGACAGCAGCCGCTCGAAGGCGGCCTCGACGTCGTGCACGTGCCAGTAGATCACCGCGCCGCCGGCCTGGTCGGACCGGCTGTGCGGGGCGAATCGGCGGTCGACGATGCCGAGCTCGTGCTGGTAGTCGCCGAGGCGGAACTCGACGTACGCGGGCGGCCCCTCGACCGGACGCGCGAAGTACGGCTCGATGCCGAGCAGTTCGGTGTACCAGTCCCGGGCGGCCGGGACGTCGTCGGCGAAGAAGCTGACGGTGGTGAGTCCACGCAACATGGGGTGTTCCTTACGTTCGGTCGGTGTCTATGGCTATCCTCCAAGCTAAAGTGCTCACCAATTGACCACTTTCTTGGCGAAGATGGGGACATGCGCGCTGACCGGCTCGTCGCGACCCTCCTGCTCATGCAGAGCCGTGGCCGGGTGACCGCCGCCGAGCTGGCCGACGAGCTCGAGGTGTCCGTCGCCACCGCCCGCCGCGATCTGGAGGCGCTGTCCGTCGCGGGCATCCCGGTCTATCCGCAGGCGGGACGCGGCGGCGGCTGGTCGCTCGTCGGCGGCGCCCGTACCGATCTCAGTGGCCTGTCGGCGACCGAGGCGCAGGCGCTGTTCCTGCTGGTCGGACCGGCCGCGGCCGTCTCGGGTGAGGCCAAGGCGGCGCTGCGCAAGCTCGTACGGGCGCTGCCGCAGACCTTCCGGGCCGACGCCGAGGCCGCCGCCGGCGCGACGATGATCGACCCCACCCGGTGGGGCGAGCGTGATCGCCGCCGCCCCGAGCTGATCGACCTGCTGCAGGCCGCCGTGGTCCGGCGCAGGAAGGTCCGCCTGACCTACGCCAGCAGCGCCCGCGAGCGGACCGAACGGCTGATCGACCCGTGGGGCCTGGTCGACAAGGACGACATCTGGTACCTGATCGCCGGGACCGAACGAGGACAGCGAACCTTCCGGGTCGACCGGATCATCGAGGCCGAACCGACCGACCAGCCCGCCGAGCGGCCGGACGACTTCACGCTCGCCGACGCGTGGGAGCAGGTCGTGGGGGAGGTGGAGCGGCGGCGTTCGCGTACGTGGGCGACCGTGATCATCGAGGCCAGATTCGTGCCGGTGCTGCGTACCCACTTCGGACGGCACTGCCACACCGACGGTGAGCTCGGCCACGGCCGGGTCCGGGTCCGCCTCGCCGCGCCGACCCCGCTGGACATCGCCCGGAACCTGGCCGGCTGGGGCGCGATGATCGAGGTGGTCGAGCCGCGGTCGGTCCAGACGGAGCTGGCGCGGATCGGCGCCGAGCTGGCCGGCCAGTACGCCGGCGAACGTTGACCTGGCAGCGATCGGGCCTGAACTTACGTTGTACGATGTGGCGCGGAGGTTGATCTAGGTGGCCACGCGGAATGGACCAAGGACCGAGCCCCGCACCCCGTTGAGCAGAGATCGGGTGCTCCGGGCCGCGGTCAAGGTCGCCGACGAAGGCGGCATCGAGTCGCTCACGATGCGTCGTCTCGCGGAAGAGCTCGGCGCCGAGGCGATGTCGCTCTACTACCACGTGGCCAAGAAGGAAGACGTCCTGGACGGCATCGTCGGCGTCATCGCCGGCGAGATCAACGAGGCGGTCGGCCGGATCGACGTGCCCTCCAAGGGGGCCGCCTGGAAGACAGCCGTGCGGCAGCGGATCCTGACCGCCCGCCAGGTCTTCCTCCGCCACCCCTGGGCGCCGCGCGTCTTCGAGACCCGTACCGACGTGAGCCCGGCCGTCGTACAGTACTTCGATGCCCTGATCGGGCTCATGCGAGACGGTGGCTTCTCCAACGACCTGGCCCATCACGCGCTGCACGCCCTGGGGAGCCGGGCTCTGGGGTTCACCCAGGAGATGTTCGATCCGGGTGACGGGGCCGGTGACGATTCCGCGGCCATGCTCGACGCCATGGCCGAGCAGCTGCCCCACCTCGTCGGCATGCTGCGGGAGATCGCCCACGACGACCCCGACTCCACGCTGGGCTGGTGCGACGACCAGACCGAGTTCGAGTTCGGGCTGGATCTGATCCTCGACGGTCTCGACAGGATGCGCGAGACCGCCTGACCCCCCTCGTGCTCGCCGGTCGCCTCCGGCAGGCCCTTGACCACCTTACGCCGTAAGAGTACCTTACGATGTACGACTTACGTTGTACGAATCGGAGGCACCCGCGATGAAGGCGATCGTCTTACGCACGTACGGCTCACCCGACGACCTGGTCATCACCGAGATCGACAAGCCCGTGCCCGGCGACGACGAGGTACTGGTCCGGGTCCGTGCCACCTCCATACAGCCCTACGACTGGCACCACATGAGAGGTGAGCCGTACATCGCGCGCCTGATGCCCGGCAGCCTCGGGCTGCGCGGGCCGAAGATCCACATCCTGGGCGCCGACCTGGCGGGTCAGGTCGAGGCGGTCGGCAAGGACGTGACGGGGTTCAGCCCCGGCGATGAGGTCTTCGCGCAGTCCAACCAGGGCGGCTTCGCCGAATACGCGTGCGTCCGGGCGAGCGACCTGGTGCCGAAACCGAAGAACCTGTCGTTCGAGCAGGCGGCGGCGGTGCCGATGGCGGCCAACACCGCCCTGATGGGCCTGTGCGACCAGGGCCGCCTCCAGCCTGGGCAGAAGGTCCTCGTCAACGGGGCGTCGGGCGGAGTGGGGACGTTCGCCGTGCAGATCGCCCGAGCGCTCGGCGCGGAGGTCACCGCCGTCTGCGGCGCGCGGAACGTGGACCTGGTCAAGTCGCTCGGCGCCACCGAGGTCATCGACTACACCACGGAGGACTTCACCCGGAACGGACAGCGTTACGACCTGCTGCTGGACATCGCGGGAAGCCAGTCAGGAGCGGCCTGCCGCCGGGCGCTGACCCCCAAGGGCACCTACGTCGCCATCGGCGGACCGCCCGGCCGATGGCTCCAGCCCGCCGGTCACGTGTTCGCGGCACTGGCGCTCGGGCCGTTCGTGTCCCAGACGATCGTCATGACGGACGTGGTCCACTGCCCGCAGAAGCGGCAGAATCTGCTGACGCTGACCCGGCTCATCGAGGACGGCGAGATCACTCCGGTCATCGACCGCGGTTACCCGTTCGAGGAGATCCCGGCGGCCGTCCGCTACCAGGAAGAGGGTCACGTCGTGGGGAAGGTCGTCATCACGGTCTGAACGAAAGGGCCGGGGGTCGCCGACCACGGGCGCGCCGGCGACCCCCGCTGCAAAAGCAGGCCTCAGGCGCTCCGTGCCTTGGCGTACTCCGCGGCGCCGCCCGCGAAGTCGTACACCTCTACCTGCTCGTTCCCGACCACCCAGGCGTCGTGTCCGGGCGGGGCGACGAAGACCTCTCCCGGGCCGATCTCGGCTTCGGCGCCGTCGTCCATCCGGATGCGGAGCCGGCCTCGGACGACGAACCCGTTGTGATGGACCTGGCACGAATCGGTGCCGACGATCGGCTTGATGGACGCCGACCAGCGCCATCCGGGTTCGAACGTGGCCACACCGAAGCTCAGGCCCGTCAGGTTGCACACCTCGAAGTGGCCCATCGGGAAGTCCCGGCGCTCGTCGGGCTTGTCGATGCTCTTGACCTCGATCATGACGTCCCCCTTCGTCACTTTTCAGTCTCCCACCGGGCATTTCTCCGAACAAAGCCGACCAAGGGAACGAGGACGACGTGGGGTTGAGCCGTCCGTGCACCGGGTAGGCGAGCGCCATGGAGATCACCCTGCAGGTCAACGGTTCGCGGCGGACCGTGGAGGTGGACCCGCGCGTCTCGCTGCTGGATCTGCTGCGCGAGCGGCTCGGGCTGACCGGCTCCAAGAAGGGCTGCGATCACGGCCAGTGCGGCGCGTGCACCGTGCTGATCGACGGCCGGCGGGCCAACGCCTGCCTGGCGCTGGCCGTGGCGCAGGACGGATCGGACATCACCACCGTCGAGGGCCTGGCGGACGGCGACCGGCCGCACCCGCTCCAAGCGGCCTTCATCGAGCACGACGCCTTCCAATGCGGCTACTGCACCCCCGGCCAGCTCTGCTCGGCCGCCGGGATGCTGGCCGAGGGCGGTCCGAGCGCCGTCACCGAGGACCTGGCCGCCGACCCGGCGCTGACGGCCGAGGAGATCCGTGAGCGGATGAGCGGCAACCTGTGCCGGTGCGGCGCCTACCCGAACATCGTCTCCGCGATCGCGGAGGTGGCGCGATGAGACCCTTCGAGTACGCGCGAGCCGGCGACCCCGCTGACGCCGTGGCCAGGTTCCGGCCCGGCGCGATGTACCTGGGCGGCGGCACCAACCTCGTCGACCTCATGCGTCTGGGCGTGGCCGAGCCCGAGTTCCTGGTGGACGTGAGCCGGCTGCCGCTCGACCGGATCGAGCCCGACGGCGACGGGCTGCGTGTCGGCGCCGCCGTGCGCAACAGCGACCTCGGCCTCCATCCGCTGGTCCGCGAGCGCTACCCGATGCTGGCGCGGGCGGTGCTGGCCGGGGCGTCCGGGCAGATCCGCAACATGGCGACCGTGGGCGGCAACCTGCTGCAACGCACCCGCTGCCCGTACTTCCAGGACGTCTCCAAGCCGTGCAACAAGCGGCGGCCCGGATCCGGCTGCCCGGCGATCGGCGGCGACCACAGCAACCTCGCCATCCTCGGACATTCCCCCGCGTGCGTGGCCACCCATCCGTCGGACATGGCGGTGGCGCTGGCCGCACTCGACGCCCGCGTGCACGTCACCGGGCCCGGCGGCGACCGGGTGATCCCGATGCCGGGGTTGCACCGGCTGCCCGGGGACGAGCCCGAACGCGATACCGTGCTGGCGCCCGGTGAGCTGGTCACCGCCGTGCGGCTGCCCGCCCCGACGCCGGGCGCCTCCCGTTATCGCAAGGTCCGCGAGCGCGCCTCGTTCGCGTTCGCGCTGGTGTCGATCGCCGCCGTCCTCGACGTCGCGGGGGACGGGACCGTACGCGACTGCCGAATCGCGCTCGGGGGAGTGGCGCATGTGCCGTGGCGGTGCGAGCGCGCCGAGCGGGCGCTGCGCGGCGCCCCGGCGGACGAGGAGAGCTTCACCCGGGCCGCCGAGGCCGAGCTGGAGCGGGCCCGCCCGCTGCCGCGCAACGCGCACAAGGTGCCGCTGGCTCGCAATCTCATCGTCCGCACCCTGCTGGAGCTGGCACCATGACCCGGATCGAGGGGCACGACAAGGTCACCGGCCGCGCGACCTACTCGGCCGAATACCCGATCGAGGGCGTCACCTACGCCTACCCGGTCCAGGCCGGGATCGTCAGAGGCCGCATCACCTCGATCGACGCGGCGGGGGCGCTCGTCCTGCCGGGCGTGCTGGCCGTACTGTCCAGCGAGGACCCGCCCGAGCTGGCTCCCGACGCGGACCCGGAGCTGGCGCTGTTCCAGCGCCGCGAGGTCGCCTACCGGGGGCAGTTCGTCGCCGCCGTCGTCGCCGACACCTACGAGAACGCCCGCGCGGCCGCGCGGGAGGTGCGGGTCACCTATAAGGAGGACCCGCACGACGTACGGCTGCGCGGCGACCATCCCGGGCTCTACCGGCCGGAGAAGGTGAACCCGTTCTACCCGGCCGACACCGAGAAGGGCGACCTGGCGGCCGGGCTGGCCGCGGCGGCCGTCACCGTGGACGTGACGTACACGACTCCGGCCGTGCACAACAACCCGATGGAGCCGCACGCCACGCTCGCCGTCTGGAGCGGTGACGGCGACCTGACCGTCTACGACTCGACGCAGGGCGTGTCCACGGCCCGCGTCATGATCGCCAAGACGCTCGGCCTGCCCGCCGAGCGGGTGCGCGTGGTGTGCCGCCACATCGGCGGCGGCTTCGGGTCCAAGGGCACCATCCGGCCCGGCACCATGCTCGCCGTCCTGGCGGCGCGGGCCGTCGGGCGGCCGGTGAAGGTGGCGCTGACCCGGCAGCAGCTGTTCGACGTCACCGGCTACCGGACGCCGACGATCCAGCGGGTCCGGCTCGGCGCCGACACCGACGGCCGCCTCACCGCCGTCGAGCACGAGGTCGCCGAGCAGAGCTCGACGCTGGTCGAGTTCGCCGAGCAGACCGCCACTCCGGCCCGCACCATGTACGAGACGCCCGCGCTGCGCACGGCCCACCGGCTGGTCCGGCTGGACGTGGCCACCCCGTCGTGGATGCGCGCCCCGGGCGAATGCCCCGGCATGTACGCGCTGGAGTCCGCTATGGATGAGCTGGCCATCGCGACCGGCCTGGACCCCGTCGAGCTGCGCGTGCTCAACGACGCGGAGACCGAGCCGGAGAGCGGCCTGCCGTTCAGCTCCCGCAATCTGGTGGCCTGCCTGCTGGAGGGCGCTCGCCGGTTCGGCTGGGAGGGGCGCGACCCGACGCCGGGCGTCCGCCGCCAGGGGCGCTGGCTGATCGGCACCGGTGTCGCTTCCTCCACCTTCCCGGCCTTTCGGCGTCCGTCCCAGGCCACCGCCACCGTCGAGAACGGCGGCTATGTCGTCCGCGTGGCCGCCGTCGACCTCGGCACCGGCGCCCGCACCGCGCTGACCAAGATCGCCGCGACCGCGCTCGGCGTCCCAGCCGCCCAGGTACGGATCGAGCTGGGCGACAGCGACCTGCCCCCCGCCCCGGTGGCCGGCGGCTCCATGGGCACCGCCTCCTGGGGCTCGGCCGTGGTGGCCGCCTGCGAGGAGGCGCTGCGCGACGGCAAGCACGGCGCCGCCGACACCACCGACGCCATCAAGGCGCAGCAGGGCCTGGCCAGACACGCCTTCGGCGCCCAGTTCGCCCGGGTACGCGTGGACATGGACACCGGCGAGATCCGCGTGTCGCACCTGCTGGGCATCTTCGCCGCCGGGCGGATCATCGACGAGCAGCTGGCAATGTCGCAGTTCGTCGGCGGCATGACGATGGGCGTGGGCATGGCGTTGATGGAGGAGAGCGTCATCGACGACGAGTTCGGCGGGTTCAGCAACCACGACCTGGCTCAATACCACGTGCCGGTGTGCGCGGACATCGAACGGATCGACGCGGCCTGGATCGAGGAGGACGACCGGCACCTCAACCCGATGGGCACCAAGGGCATCGGCGAGATCGGCATCGTCGGCACCGCGGCCGCCATCGGCAACGCGGTCTATCACGCGACCGGCATCCGCGTCCGCGACCTGCCGATCACCCCCGCCCGACTGCTCACTTGAAGCTGGTCCTGCGCGAATAGATCGCACTTTTGCATGAAATTCCCTGATCTAGGTAGATGAAGGCACATGGAACCGGACAGGGAAACTCAGAAGGAGCGGGCCGATCGCAACTTCGTGGAGCTGCTGCAGAGCGCACGGGTGGCGGTGACCGGAGTCCAGGTGCTGTTCGCGTTCCTGCTGACGGTCCCGTTCTCGCAGGGGTTCGACAAGCTGAGCCTGGCCGACCGGCGGCTGTTCTACGTGGCGCTGGTCAGCGCCGCCATCGCGTCGATCTGCTACATCGCCCCGGCCGCCCAGCACCGGGTGCTCTTCCGCCAGGGACTGAAGGAGATGCTGGTCCGCCGTTCCAACTTGTACGGCATCGCCGGGGCGCTGGCCCTGGCCGTCTCGATGACCGCGGCCACCATGCTGGTGGTCGACTACCTGTTCCACAGCACGGTGGCGGTGATCACGGCCGTCGTCGTCGCCGCGCTGGCCGTGTGGACCTGGTTCGTGCAACCGGCGATGGACCGCTCGGCCAAGGGCGACGACGACACGAGCTGACCCCGGTCGCGCACGACCGGGGCCGGGTCAGATCTTCGGGCACATCTTCCCGTCGCGCGGCGGCACCCGGGTGATCAGGTAGCGGTCGACGGAGGTGTTCACGCAGGCCGAGCCGGTGCCGTAGGCGGTGTGGCCGTCGCCGTCGAAGCTCAGCAGCACGCCCGAGGACAGCTGAGAGGCCAGCGCCTTGGCCCACTTGTACGGCGTGGCGGGGTCGCGCAGGGTGCCGACCACCAGGATGGGCGGTGCGCCCTTGGCATGGATGGCCCTGTTGACCGTCTTGCTCCTGACCGGCCAGAAGTCGCACGCACTGGCCACGACCTTGCCGGAGCCGATCGCCTTGGCCTGGCGCACCGCTCGCCGCCAGGTCGGGTGGTCGAGGCAGTCGATGGCCGCGTGCGCCTCCATCATGTTGGCGTAGGTCGCGTCGAGGCCGCGCTCGTTGTACTGGTCGGCGTACTGCAGCAGCAGCGTGCCGTCGCCCTTGAACGCCGTGCCGAGCCCCTGCCGCAGGGCCGGCCACGACCGCTGGTCGTACAGGAGGCTGTAGAGGCCGGTGTACACGATCGCCTGCGTGGCCTGCCTGCCGTCATAGGTGTTGACCAGCGGCGCCTTCTCGGTCCGGTCGTGCAGGGCACGCATCTGCTTGGTGACCGCGGTGACCGTGTGCTTCTTGAAGGGGCAGTCCTTGTGCTTGAAGCAGTCCCGCGCGAAGGACTCGAAGGCCACGCCGAAGCCGTCCTGCTGGCCCGCGCCGAACTCCGTCGCCGTCGTCGTGGGGTCCTCGGCGCCGTCGAGCACCATCGCGCGCACCCTGGCCGGGAACAGGTTCGCGTACGTGGCGCCGAGCAGCGTGCCGTACGAGAAACCGAGGTAGGTCATGCGCGACTCGCCGAGACCGGCGCGCAGCACGTCCATGTCACGCGCGGCGTTCGGCGTGCCCACGAAGGGCAGGAGCGCGCCGGAGTTGGCCTGGCACGCCTGCGCGAGCCGCAACTGCGCGTAGTTGTACATCTTCACCTCGGCCCGCGAGTCCGGGGTGTTGTCGACGGAGTGGTACCAGTCCGCCACCTGGGTGGGCATGCAGCGCACGGGCGTGGAGGCGCCCACGCCGCGCGGATCGAAGCTGACCAGGTCGAAGCGCGAGCGGAGGGCGGCGGTGAACTTCACCTTCGCGGCGCCTCTCAGCAGGTCGACGCCCGACCCGCCGGGGCCGCCGAAGTTGATCACCACGGAGCCCAGGCGCTTGCCGCCCTTCGCCGGCAGTTTGATCACGGCGATCTCGATCCGCTTGCCCGACGGCTTGGTGTAGTCGAGCGGGACCTTGAGCTTCGCGCACTGGAAACCCCCCTTGCAGGGGGTCCAGGCGAGCCGCTGGCCGTAGTAGGCGCTCAGGCCGGGCGGTGTGTCGGCCGTCCGCGCGGGCTGCGCCGTCGCGGGCTCGGCGGTGACCAGACCCGCGGAGAGCAGGCCGATGACTAACGGGGTGATGACCCCGAGAAGGCGTCGCATATCTCTGTCCTCGTCTGGCGGCCGAGTGGATATCGCTTAGTGACTCTCCGATGGTTGGGCGCGGTGGTTGCGAGGCTCTTGAAGGCCGCTGGCCGAGCGCGTGCAAGCGTTATTTGGAAAGTTTCTTTACTAGCGCGGATCACGTCCGTATGGTGAGGCCATGAGCCTGCGCACAGTGCTGATCCTGGTGGCGGCGCTCGTCGCCACGTCGGTCTCCGCCTCCCCGAGCGCGCGCGCCGCCGCGCCCCTGAGCTTCGGCGGGGTGGTCCCCGCGCCGGTCAGCGCGACGCCCGCCGCCGGGGTCACCTACCGGATCACCTCGGCCACCAGCCTCTACAGCGACGTCCCCGCCGTCGGCGAGCAGCTGGCCCGGCAGCTGCGGCGCTCGACCGGCTTCCCCGTGGCGATCGTGGCCGCGCCGCCCGCCGACGGCATCTCGCTGCGGCTGGGCAGCGTGAGCGGCGGTGAGGAGGCCTACCGCCTCGACGTGACCGCCACCGGGATCACCGTGCTGGCCAACGGGGCCGCCGGGCTGTTCAACGGAGTGCAGACGCTGCGGCAGCTGCTGCCGTACGCGGCCGACAGCGCGAGCGTCCAGCCGGGACCGTGGCCCGTGCAGGGCGGGCGGATCACCGACGCGCCGCGCTACGCCTACCGCGGCGCCATGCTCGACGTCGCCCGCCACTTCTTCCCCTTGGCCGCCGTCCAGCGGTACATCGACCAGATCGCCCTCTACAAGATCAACTACCTGCACCTGCACCTGTCCGACGACCAGGGCTGGCGGATCGTCGTCGACTCCTGGCCCCGGCTGGCCACCTACGGCGGCAGCACCGCCGTCGGCGGCGATCCGGGCGGCTACTACACCAAGGCCCAGTACCAGGAGCTCGTGGCCTACGCCGCGGCCCGCAACATCACGGTCGTGCCCGAGATCGACCTGCCCGGCCACACGAACGCCGCCCTGGCCTCCTACGCCGAGCTGAACTGCGACGGCGTCGCGCCGCCCCTGTACACCGGCACCGACGTCGGCTTCAGCTCGCTGTGCACGTCGAAGGAGCTCACCTACACCTTCATCGACCAGGTGCTCGGCGAGCTGGCCGCGCTCACCCCCGGCCCCTACCTGCACCTCGGCGGCGACGAGGCCAGCTCCACCAAGCCGGCCGACTACGCCGCGTTCATGAACCGGGCGCAGGCCATCGCCGCCGCGCACGGCAAGACCGTCATCGGCTGGCACGACATCGTCAAGGCGACGCCGCTGCCCTCCACGGTCGCTCAATACTGGGGCACCACGCCGGACGACAGCGCCGTCGCGAGCGCCGGGCGGAAGGTCATCATGTCCCCGGCCAGCCGCGCCTACCTCGACATGAAGTACAACCGGCGCACCCCGCTCGGCCAGGACTGGGCCGGGCTGATCGAGGTCAAGGACGCCTACGGCTGGAACCCGGGCACCTACCTGACCGGCCTGCCGGCCCAGCAGGTTCTGGGCGTGGAGGCGCCGCTGTGGACCGAGACGATCAGGACGTCGGCCGACATCGAGTACATGGCCTTCCCGCGCCTGCCCGCCGTCGCCGAGCTGGGCTGGTCCCCGTACGCCAAGCACGACTGGACCGCCTTCAAGCAGCGGCTCGGCGCCCAGGGGCCGCGCTGGCGCGTCCAGGGTGTGAACTACTACCACTCCGGGCAGATCACCTGGCCCGCCGGTTCCTGAATCAACTGGTGATCTTGTACGACGTCACCGCCCGGCGGTCTCGTTGAGCTGGTGGGCCCACGGCGGGTTGGCCCCCGCGACCGAGCAGGTCAGCGCCGCCACCCGGGCCGCGAAGGCGGCGGCGTCGGCGGCCGTCTCCAGGTCCAGCCCGTCCAGGCGGCCGCCGAGCAGTCCCCGTACGCCCAGCCGGTGCAGCAGCCCGGCGGTGAAGGAGTCACCGGCGCCCACGGTGTCGACGACCTTGACCCGGGGCGCCCGTACGGTCGTGCGCTCCCCGTCCAGCGACACCAGCGCGCCGTCCGCGCCCCGGGTGATCACGATGAGCTTGGCCCCGGCCGCGTGCCAGGTGTCGCAGGCACGTTCCAATGGCTGATCCGGCATGAGGAAGGACAGGTCGTCGTCGCTGAGCTTGAGGATGTCGGCGACCGCGCACCAGCGCTCCACCGGGTAGGCGTCCCGGCCGGCCAGGCTGGGCCGTACGTTCGGGTCGATCGAGACCGTCGCGTGCGCGCGGGCGTCCGCCGCGAACGACTCCACTGCGGCGCTGCCCGGCCGCCTGACCAGCGCCAGAGACCCTGTGTGCAGGCAGGACCACCCGCTCGGGTCGACGGCGGCCAGCTCTTCGGCCGTCCACTGCCAGTCGGCGGTGCCCACGGCGTGGAAGCTGTAGGCCGCCTGGCCCCGCTCGTCGAGTGAGGCCACCGCCAGCGTGCTCGGCTCGGCGGCCGGTACGCAGGCCGACAGGTCCACCCCGGAGGAGGCGAGGTGCTCGCGGAACAGCTCGCCGAACACATCCGCCGACACGCGCCCCAGGAACCGCGTCGAGGTGCCGAGCCGGGCCAGAGCCACCGCCGTGTTGGCGGGTCCGCCGCCCGGCAGAACCCGGAGCTCCAGCTCGCCGGGGCGCCGGTCGGCGAAGGCGTCCGCGACGCATTCGCCCAGGACAGCGATCATCAGGGCCAACCTTTCAGCCATGTTTGCAGATTTGTTACACCCAGGGGGCATTGACGTTTCTAGAAAGGGAGTCCATCATCGCAGCACGGCGAATGTCAACGTTGACATATGTCAACGATGACATTGAATCATCCCTGATAGGAAGCCACCATGATTGCTAGGCTCTCGGCCGGACTTCTGGCCGCCGCGCTCCTCGTCACCGGCTGTGGCGGCAACGAGCAGAAGGCCTCCACCAGCACCAACAAGGTCGGGCTGATCACGAAGACGGAGACCAACCCGTTCTTCGTCAAGATGAAGGAAGGCGCGCAGCAGGCCGCCAAGACGTCGGGTCTGGAGCTGATGACCGCGGCGGGCAAGTTCGACGGGGACAACGCCTCCCAGCTCACTGCCATTGAGAACATGGTCGCGGCCGGGGTGAAGGGCATCCTCATCACGCCCAACGACACCAAGGCGATCGTGCCCGCGATCAAGAAGGCCAGGGACGCCGGCGTCGTGGTGATCGCGCTGGACACCCCGACGGACCCGCAGGACGCCACAGACGCGCTGTTCGCCACCGACAACCTCAAGGCGGGCGAGCTGATCGGCCAGTACGCCAAGGGCGCCATGGCCGGCAAGACCGCCAAGATCGCCACGCTGGACCTGGCGCCCGGCATCACGGTCGGCCAGCTGCGCCACGACGGCTTCCTGAAGGGCTTCGGCATCGCCAACGGCGACCCGTCCATCGCCTGCTCCCAGGACACCCGCGGTGACCAGTCCAAGGGCCAGGAGGCGATGGAGAACTGCCTGCAGAAGGCGCCCGACATCAACCTCGTCTACACCATCAACGAGCCCGCCGCGCTCGGCGCCTACACCGCGCTCAAGGCCAAGGGCCGCGAGAAGGAGGTGCTGATCGTCTCGGTGGACGGCGGCTGCACCGGCGTCAAGGCCGTGAAGAGCGGGCAGATCGCCGCGACCTCGCAGCAGTACCCGCTGAAGATGGCCGAGGACGGCGTCAAGGCCGTCGCCGATTTCGCCAAGGGCGGGGCCAAGCCCAAGGGCTACATCGACACCGGCGTCACCCTGATCACCGACAAGGCCGTTCCGGGAGTGGAGTCCAAGGACACCACCTTCGGCCTGGCGAACTGCTGGGGCTGACATGGCCGTCATGGAAGCGACGCTGCCGCGCCGCATCATCACCACACCGACGGCGGGACCGCTGGCCGCGCTCGTGCTGGCCTGCGTGTTCTTCGCGGTCAACAGCGACCAGTTCCTCACCGGCGGCAACTTCTCCCTGATCATCCAGCAGGTGATGGTCGTCGGCACGCTCGCCATCGGCCAGACGCTCATCATCCTGACCGCCGGCATCGACCTGTCCAACGGCGCGATCATGGCGTTCGGCGGCATCGTGATGACCAAGCTGGCCGTCGGCAGCGGCCTGCCCCCGCTGCTCGCGGTCGCCGCCGGACTCGCCGTCTGCGCCGCGTTCGGGCTGGCGAACGGGCTGCTGGTGACCCGGATCTCGCTGCCGCCGTTCATCGTCACGCTGGGCATGCTGAACGTGGTGTTCGCGCTGACCCACATCTACTCCGGGGACCAGACGGTCACCGACCTGCCGAACGCGCTGACCTTCCTGGGGCAGACGTTCAGGGTCGGCGGCACGAACGTCACCTACGGGTCGCTGCTCACGATCCTGCTGTTCCTGCTCTTCGCCTACCTGCTGGGGTACACCGCGTGGGGCCGTCACGTGTACGCGCTCGGCAACAGCCAGGAGGTCGCGCGGCTGACCGGCATCCGCACACAGCGGCTGACGATCAGCGTCTACACCGTCGCGGGCCTCGTGTACGGCATCGCCGCCCTGCTGCTCGTCTCCAGGACCGGCGTGGGCGACCCGCAGGCCGGTCAGACGGACAACCTCGACAGCATCACCGCGGTCGTACTCGGCGGGACCAGCCTGTTCGGCGGCCGGGGCCTGGTGCTCGGCACGCTGATCGGCGCCCTCATCGTGGGGGTCTTCCGTAACGGCCTGCAGCTCATGGGCGTACCGTCGATTTACCAGACGCTCATCACCGGCATCCTGGTGATCCTCGCCGTCGCCGTCGACCAGCTCTCCCGCAGGAGGACCCGATGACCCCCGTGCTCCAGGCCCGCGGCCTGGTCAAGCGATACGGCCACGTGGTCGCGCTCGACGGCGCCGACTTCGACCTGATGCCCGGCGAGGTGCTCGCCGTCATCGGCGACAACGGCGCCGGCAAGACCAGCCTGATCAAGGCGCTGACCGGCGCGCTGCAGCCGGACGAGGGCGAGATCCTGCTCGACGGCAAGCCCGTCCGCATCCGCGACCCCCTTGAGGCGCGCCGGCTCGGCATCGAGACCGTCTACCAGGAACTCGCCGTCGCCGCCTCGCTCGACATCTCGACGAACATGTTCCTCGGCCGCGAGCTCCGCAAGCCAGGACCGCTCGGCACGATCTTCCGGATGCTCGACAAGAAGCGGATGCGCGAGGAGTCGGCCAAGCACATGGCCGACCTGAAGATCGGCCTGCGCTCCCTCACCCAGCCCGTCGAGTCGCTGTCCGGCGGCCAGCGGCAGGGCGTGGCCGTGGCCAGGGCCGTGGCCTGGGCCTCCCACGTCGTGGTCATGGACGAGCCGACCGCCGCACTCGGCGTCAAGGAGTCGGGGCAGGTGCTGGACATGATCAAGCGGGTCCGCGACCGCGGCATGCCCGTCGTCCTGATCAGCCACAACATGCCGCACGTCTTCGAGATCGCCGACCGCATCCACGTCCAGCGGCTCGGCCGCCGCGTCGCCCAGATCAAGCCGGGCGACCACAGCATGGCCGAGGTCGTCGCCATCATGACCGGAGCACTCCAGGTGTCGGAGGGCAAGTCGGTCGTGACGGACAAGGACGCGGCGGAGGCGATCGGCCTCTAGCATGGGCGAAATGCGGCGTCCCACCATGACAGACGTGGCCCGTGAGGTGGGCGTCACCGCCAAGACCGTCTCACGGGTGCTCAACGACGACGGACCCGTGGCCATCGAGACGCGCGAACGCGTCATGGCCGCGGTCCGCAAGCTGGGCTACCAGCCCAACCTGATGGCGCGCAACATGCGGGTCGGCGCCAGGGACGCCGCGATCGGGCTGGTCATCCCCGAGATGGGCAACCCGTTCTTCGGCACGGTGGCGGGCGGCATCGAGAACGCCGTCCGGGCCCGCGGCCTGACCCTCATCGTCGGCTCCTCCAGCGAGACCGCCGAACTGGAGCAGTCCCTGATCGCCACCTTCCTGGCCCGGCGGGTCAGCGCCCTCATCGTGGTCCCCTCGGCCGGCAGCGACCACCGCTATCTGCGTACGGAGCGGGTCGCCGGCCTGCCCATCGTCTTCCTCGACCGCCCGGCCGTCGGCCTGACAGCCGACAGCGTGGTCAGCGGCAACCGGGCCGGCGCGCAGGCCGGCATCGAGCATCTGATCGGGTACGGCCACCGCCGGATCGGCTTCATCGGTGACCTGCCCGCCACTCTCTACACCCGCCGTGAACGCTTCCAGGGCTACCGCGACGCTCTGGAGCAGGCGGGCCTGCCGTTCGACCGCACCCTGGTGGAGACGGGCCACGACCAGGAGGCGGCCCGCGCGGCCACCCTGCGCCTGCTCGCCCTCGACCGCCCGCCCACTGCGCTGTTCGCGGCCAACAACCTGGCCTCCATGGGGGCGGTGGTCGCACTGGCCCGGGCGGGGCGGCGGGACGTGGCGCTGGTGGGGTTCGACGACCTGCCGCTGGCGGAGGTCCTGGACCCGCCGCTCACCGTCGTGGCGCAGGATCCGGCGGCCATCGGGGAGGTGGCGGCGAAGCTGGTGCTGTCGCGCCTGGACGGCGACCGCTCCCGCGCCCGGCGACCACTGGTGCCCACCCGGCTGATCGTCCGGGGGTCGGGGGAGTTGCCGGCGCTCTCCTGAGCCGATCCTGTTTCCGTACGGGAAAGGCCCCGCCCATCGGCGAGGCCCTTTCAGGTCAGCGCAGACCCGCGAACAGGTCGTCCTCGTGGTCCGGTGCCGCCGTCACGTGATTGACGATCCGGGTGAACGCCTCGGTGGAGAACGCCATCTGCTGGGCCTCTTCGGGCATCTGGAACAGGAAGATGTTGTCGCCCTGGCTCGCGTGCGCCCGCAGTGCCTTGAGCTTGCGTTCGACGTAGGGGGCGACGTCGACGACGGCGGTCACGAGCTCGTCGGGGGTGCCGAAGTCGTCGGAGGGCTCGAAGTCGCCCAGGTCGATGCCGCTGCTGCGGACGAGCTCGAACATGCGCTTCATCGCCGAGCGGGGGAGGGCCGTGTAGTAAAGCTTGTCGGCGACGCCGGTCGCCTCGACGGCCGCGACCGTGATGCGATGGGCCTGGACGTGGTCGGGGTGGTTGTAGCCGCTGCCGCCGGTCTCGTCATAGGTGACCACGACCTGCGGGCGATATTGCTTTATCAGCTCGCCTAGCCGACCGGCGGCCAGGTCGACGGGCACGTTGGCGAAGGCGTCGGGGTGAGCGTTGGTGTCCCAGCCGTCCATGCCGGAGTCGCGGTAGCCGAGCAGCTCCAGGTGGTCGATGCCCAGGTGCCCCACCGACTCGCGCAGCTCCGCCAGCCGCCGCTCGGCCACCTCTTCGGCGACGTGGCCGGGGTCGCCGGGCTTGACGCCGCCGGGCCCGTCGCCCTGCTCGCCGTTGGTGCAGGTGACCAGGACCGTGCGGATGCCCTCGTCGGCATAACGAGCGAAGACGCCGCCAGTGCTCAGGCATTCGTCGTCGGGGTGGGCGTGCACGGCCATCAGGGTGAGTTGCCGATCCATGATGCAGACCCTACTGGGCGGCACCGACAGTTGCGGCGGGGCGGCCAGCCGTACTTCCGAGGGGCCAGGTCCGGCGGGCCGGGGCGGAGGGGGCCGTCTCAAGGGGTCAGGTGCGGTGGGTCAGTTCGTCGGCTCGGAGGCGGGCCGTCGCGGCCGCCGCGCGGTCGCCGAGCGCCTCGGCGAGGGCGCCCTGCTTGAGCCAGTTGAACGGGCTGCACGGCCGCACGCTGATCCGCTCGCTGACCAGCACCCGCGCCAGATCCCGGCGCCCGCCGCGCAGTGCCGCCTCCAGGAGCGTCTTCTGTACGGCGTCCCGCTGCGCGTGGCTGCCGCCGAACTCGTTGACCCGATGCCTGATCGGATAGAGCAGGTCCACGACCGCGTCGTAGTCGCCCCGGCCGAAGGCGACCAGCGACCGGCAGACCGGCAGGCCGACGCGGGCGGTCATGGCGTGGTTGGTGATGTTCGGGTGGGGTTCGGACAGATAGGTCTCCCGGCTCGCGATGAGCCTCTCGGCCTCCGCGACCCGGCCCGCGCCCACGTACGACATGACAGCGTGCATGTCGTTGAAGGCGTAGAACGGCTCGGCCACCTTGGCGGGCCACGCGTCGGCCAGCGCCCGCCAGCGTTCGTGCTGGCCGGAGCCCTCCAGAAGCAGTCGCCACAGCAGCGCGGCGGCGTCGAGCAGTTCCATCGAGCCCTGACCGCCGGCCAGCGCCGCGTCGTAGATGGCCAGAGCCCGGCCGATGTCGCCGGCCTCCAGCGCGTAGAGGGCGTAGTGCCACCAGGTGTGTACGTTGAAGAACGTGCCGGTCGACCAATCGCCGAGGCGGGCGTCGAGGTAGCGGATGCCGTCGCCGAACCGGCCCTGCATCTCGTAGGTGTGCACGACCGCGTGGATGCCCCAGACGTCGCGGGCGTTCAGCTCGACCGCCCGCAGCCCCACGTCCTCCGACCGGTCGTAGTGCCCGGCCTCCTCCAGCCCGAACGCGTACATCCCGAGCACGTGACCGTAGTGCCGGTCGTCCTCGTGCCAGGCGTTGAGCGCGCCGCCGATCCTGTCGCGCAGCGAGCGGGCGTCGCCGGTGAAGAAGTCGACCTGGTGCCCCGCGGCCAGCGCCAGGGCGTCGCGGGGGTATTGCTCGGTGATCGCGCCGAGGAGCCTGCCGCAGGTCAGGAAGTCGCCGTCGAGCAGCGCCTGGACGGCTTCGACGTGCGCGCGTTCGCGGGGCAGGAGTGCGGCGTCGCTACGGCCGCGCCAGGCGGCGAACCGCTGCCTGGCCGTGCGCGCGTCCTCCACCTCCGTGGTCAGCAGCCCGAGGTAGGCGGTCAGGACCTGGCCCATCGGGAAGTCGGGCGCCTCGGCCAGGGCGGCGGCGGCCTCGACGTCGACCTCCGCGCGGAAGTGCAGCAGCTCGTCGATCGCCCGGTCGTAGTGGCGGGCGGCGGCACCGCCCGCGCCGCTCATCGCCAGCCCGTGCTGGTCGTCGGTCACCCGGCCACTATAAAGGCGGCCGGTCGCAGGAGCCGGGGCGGCGTGCGCCTCCGATCCTGCGTCAGCGGCCTCGTCGGCGCCGATCCGGCGCCGCTCTCAGCGGCCCGTCGAGACCGTCGGCGGCGCCTCCGGATCCGGGCGTGTAAGCCGTTTCGGCGGGGGAAGCGCCTGGTCGTGGAAGCTCCATTACCAATGGCCGCGGACCCCGGTCATCAGCGCGGTTAGAAAAGGTTTTTCGGCCGGTCCGCTAAATGGCCGGCGGGGTCGGGATTCAAGATTGTAACGAGGGCCTGGAGCGATATGTCGGGCAATGGCGGGGGCGTTAGGGTGCAATCCCTGTCTATTTCGTGGTGAGGTGGAGGAGGGCCGGTGGTGTACCGCGCGCGTGGCCGCCATGCGTCATCCGGCCAGGCCAAAGCCGCCTCACCCGCGTCGCCGGAGGGGCCGTGGCTGCCCGCCGGCAGCGCCATCCATCTCGCCGGCCTGAACATCATCGGCGGCCTGCTCTACGTGGGCTCCGAGCTGCCGTCCGCGTCCGGAATGTCGGTGGAGCCGTCGCTGATCGACCCTGAACTGCCGGTGGACATGACGCAGCCGGACTGGGACGGTCAGGGGCTCGACCGCTGGCCCAGCTACGCCGCCCTCCCGCCGCCCTCGCGGGCCGCCTATCTGAGCTGGCTCGCCGACGGGCGATGCTATTCGCGGACGCCTCTCGGCTACGTTTTCCTCTATTTCTACGGCCTCGAACGTCGCGTGCTACACGACCTGCACCTGGACCGCTCCACGGCGCAGGAGGAGTTGCCGGTCATCCACGAGGAGGTGCGCCGCCTGCTCGGCGTCTATTCCCGGCACGACGCCTTCGAGCGGCACGCGGGGCCGTTCGCGGAGCTGCTGGCCGCTCTGTGCGAGCCCGAGGTGACCGGCGCGGCGTTCGCGATGCGGGCCCGGCTGGGGGAGCTGGCCGCGCGGGGCGAACCGGTGCCCGCCGACTGGGCGCTGGCCTGGCTGCGCGGCCACCCGGCCTACCGGCCGGGCGCGCCGGCGACGCGATGCCCGGCGGAGTTCGGGGCGCTGTTCCAGCGGCGGTACGCGGCACGTCACGGCGAAGGGCTCGTCGTCCGGCCCGGATCCAAGGAGTTGGCCTTCGAGTATCGGCCCGCGAGCTCCGGGTTCGCCGGGGCCCCGCCGGTGCTGCCCGGCGTCCCCGATGTGCTGACGCTCGCCGCGCCCACCCGGCAACTGTTCGCGCTGGCCGAGGAGTGCTGCTCCGAGTTGGAGGCGTACAGCCGCTTCCTGGGTCGGCTGCCCGGCGCGAAGCAGAGCGTTCGGGCCCAGGCGCTGCTGCCCGCCGAGCTGCTCGACCTGGGCTCCGGCGGTGCCGGGCGGGCGGTGCGGTGGGCGCTGGGCGCGCTCGCGGGGCAGGAGACCGCGCTCGTGCCCGCCGAGAAGTTCGTCGCCCTGCTGTCCACGCCCGAGCCCGCCAGGAAGGACGTCATCGCGCTGGCCCAGATCCTCGGGCGGGCCGGGGTGGGGATCGAGCCGGACCCGCGTCTGGGCGGTCCGATGCCGGGCGCGGGGGTGATGGCCTTGTTCGCGGCGCCGGACGGGCCGACGGCGGCGGCGTCCGAGGTGTACCGGGCGGCCACCGTACTGCTGCACCTGGCCGCCGTCGCGAGAGCCCCGGGCGAGGACGCGCTGAATCCGCCGGATCACGCGAGGGACCAGGCACGTCAGGCCGCGTACCGTCGGCTGAGCGAGCATCTCGAGCGGGTGCTGAGTCTCACGCCCGGTGAGCGGGCCCGGCTGCGTGCGCATATGGAGTGGGTGCTCGCGGCGGATGTGCCGCTGGCTGGTCTGGCCGCTCGCGTCCAGGAGATCGACCGGTCCGAGCGTGGCTATGTGGCGGAGTTCCTGAGGGACGTGACCGGCGCCAACGGGCACCTCACGCCGGACGAGGCCGAACTGCTCACCAGGATCCACTGGCTGCTGGGGCTGGATCGGGATCCCGAGCCCGCCGGGCGTGCGGGGGGCTCCCCGTACATCGCGGTGCGGCATGCGCCGATCCAGCTGGCGTACTTCCCGCACGCGCCCGCCCAGCAGGTGCCTCCGCCACGCGGCGACATGCCCTATCTGTCCGGCCGCGACATGCCTTACCCGTCCGGGTTCCACATGCCCGTACGGCAGGTCGTTCCGGGAGCGCCCGTCTTCGGGGTGCCCGTCCTCAGCGCCCCGACGGTGTCCAACGGGCGCGCCGTCGCCCGGCTCGTCGAGACGGCCAGGGTGGGGACGCTGCTCGATTCACTGCTCGCCGGTGATGAGCCGCCCCCCACAGCCGCCCCGCCTCCTCCGGTGCCCCCGGTCGCGGGGCTGGACAGCCGCCACTCCGGCCTGGTCCGCGCCCTGGCCGCCGTCGATCAGCCGCAACTCGCCCGGGGTCAGTTCGAGATGCTCGCCGACGCCTGGAAACTGCTGCCGGAGGGCGCGATGGACCGCGTCAACGAGGCCGCCTACGAGAGCGCGGGCGATCCGCTGCTCGACGGAGACGACCCGATCCTGATCGACCGGCTACTGCTGGGGGAGATGCTGAAGTGACCGTTCGGGCCCGCGAACGCGACGCCCTCCTCAAGGCGCTGCGGGCAGGGGTGGTCCCGCTGATCGGGCAGCGCCACATCCAGGCCGGTCGTACCGCCGAGCTGGCGGTTCTGACCGGCGACATCGAACGGGTCGTGGTGGGCGGCTCGGCCGTCCGGCTCGTCATCGGCGAGCACGGGGCGGGCAAGACGTTCCTGCTGCACCTGGCGCGCTCGGTGGCGTTGGACAAGCGGTTGGTCACCCTGCACGCCGACATCACCGCCGACCATCGGCTGCACTCGGAGGAGGGCCAGGCCCGCGCCCTCTACACCGAGCTGGCCCGCAGCATGGCCACCCGCGCCCGACCCACCGGCGGCGCGCTGGCCGCCGTCGTCGAACGTTTCCTGTCCACCGTGCTCGACGAGGCCCGCCAGGCGGGCACCGACCCCGGCGAGGCGATCAGGGAACGCCTGGCCCATCTGGAGGCGCGTCCGGGCGGCCACGACTTCGCCGCGGTCGTCGGGGCGTACTGGCGCGGCCACGACACGGGCGACGAGCACCTCAAGTCGGCCGCGCTGCGCTGGCTGCGCGCGGAGTACCCGACCGCGGCGGAGGCCAGGTCGGCGCTCGGCGTGCGGTCGATCATCGGCGACTCGACCGTGCTCGATCATCTCGCGCTGATGAGCCGGTTCGTCCGGCTGGCCGGGTATGGCGGGGTGCTCGTCTTCCTGGACGAGCTGGTCAACCTGTTCAGGCTCGCCTCTCCGCAGGCCCGCGATGCCAACTACGAGCAGATTTTGAGCATCGTCATCGGGGGAGTGCCGCATCTGGGGTTCGTGTTCGGGGGCACTCCCGAGTTTCTCATGGACGGACACAGCGGGCTTTTCAGCCACGTGCCGCTGCGCCGGCGGCTGGGCGCGCGCGCCTTCACCGAGCCCGGGCTGATGGATCACGCCGGGCCGGTGAATAACGGTGGGCCGGTGCTCCGGCTGGCGGCGCTGACGGCGGAGGAGCTGTACGTGGCGCTGGCCAAGATCCGGTTCGTCTACGCCTCCGGCGAGGACGGGCGGTACCTCGTGGACGACGACGCGCTGGTGGCCTTCATGCACCACTGCTTCGGGCGCGTGGGGGAGTGGTACTACCGGATGCCCCGGGCGACGTTCAAGGCGTTCTGCGATCTGCTGGCCGTACTGGAGCAGGATTCTGGGGCGAGCTGGCGGCGGCTCCTGCCGGGGGTGGACCTGTCGGCCGAGGAGGAGGACGACCGCCCGGTGTGACCACCGCCCGGTGTTGTCGTCGGTGGGTTCTGTCAGGGGGATGGGGCAGACTCGTCGTCCATGACGAGGGATGACGGCGGGGCGGCGCACGATGGCGACGCGGGTGTGCCGGGGTCGCTGGCCAGGGTGCTCGGCGACGTGGCGGCCGAGCGCGCGGCGCAGGACGCCAAGTGGGGCATGCAGGCCGTGCCCGACGGCACTGGGGCCGAGGGCGCGGTGGCCGAGGCCGACCGGGCGCGGCGGGAGACGGAGGAGGCGGCCCGGCGCGGGGAGCTGACCTGGCGGCACATCCTGCGCGAGGAGGTTCTGGAGGCGTTCGCCGAATCGGACCCAGAGGCGCTGCGCACCGAGCTGATCCAGGTGGCCGCGGTCGCCGTCAAATGGGCCCAGGCACTCGACCGCCGCCCCGAGGACACCGGCAAGCCACCGTCAGGCCCCGGCGAGACGGTCCCGAAGGCCGTTGAGGAGGCGGCTGCGAAAACCGTGGAGGCCGCCGGTGAGCCGGCTGCGAAAACCGTTGGGAGCCCGCGTCTGGACGCTGCCGGTGAGGCCGTCGGGGAGCCGCGTCCCGAGCGGTTTCGGGCCATTGTCGACGTGCACGTGATGCTCGTCCGTGACGGCACGGTGCTCCTCGGCAAGCGGGCCGGCACCGGCTACGGCGACGGCCAATGGCACCTGCCCTCGGGGCACCTGGAGCCCGATGAGTCGGTGGTCGGCGCGGCCGTCAGGGAGGCTCGCGAGGAGGTCGGCGTCACCATCCGGCCGGAGGACCTGGAGTTCGTCCACGTCATGCACCGCGCCCCCGACCGTGTCGGTTTGTTCTTCGTCGCCAGGAAGTGGACCGGCGAGCCCTACAACGCCGAGCCGCACAAGTGCTCCGCGCTCGCTTGGCGGCCGCTCGGTCAGCTGCCCGACGACACCATCGGCTACCCGGCCGCGGCCATCGCCAGGGTGCTAGAGGAGGAGCCGTTCGCGCTGTACGGATGGCCTGCGGAGCGTTGACATTACGGATGGTCTGCGGAGCAGCATTTGACATCATTGTGACGCCCCGCAAGGAAAGTGTCACATGTTTCGCAGTTCGTCCCACTGCCGCCGCGCGCCCGCCAGCCAGGTGCCGTGCAGGTCGTTGAAGACGTTGGCCGCGCGCACCCCGATCCAGTTCGGCGGCGACAGCTCCAGGGGCAGGCGCGGGTCGAGCATCGGGAAGCGCCGCCACTCGTGTACGAGCCGCACCTGCGCCAGCAGCACCGGATCGCCCGGCTCGGGCCGCATGCCGGCGAACTCCTGGATGAACTCCTGATAGTGCGCCGCCAGCTCCCCCAGGTGCCAGGCCTGCTCCACCAGCGTCCGTTCGGAGCCGATCCCCGCGTAGGGCCCGTTGAACGAGAACACCGCCACGTCCAGCCCCAGCCCCTCGACCACCTGCTTGGCCTCGGCCTCGCGGGTGGTGTGCGGGCTGACCCACACCCCGGGCACGGGACTGCCGAAGCCCGCCCACGTCAGACCGGTACGCAGCCGGTGGCGTAGCTCGCGCCTGGACTCCGGCACGCTCGCGATCAGCACCACCCAGCGGCCGTCCCACGGCTCGCGGTCGCGGCCGAACGCGTAGATCCGCTCGGCCCCCTCCGTCAGCAGTTCGCGGCCGCGCCGCGTCAGCGACCACCGCACCCGCCGCCCGGACCGCGCCGACACGATCCACCCGTCGGCGGCCATCCGCGCCAGCGCCTGCCTGGCCGACTTCTCCTCCACCCCGAGCCCGCCCATCACGTGCAGCAGCGCCGACGTCCACGCCGGCTCATCGGAGGGCAGCACGTGCTCGCCCAGCACCGTCAGCAGCATCGACCTCGCGCTCGACTGATGGTGGCGGGGCAGCCTGGCCATTTATCCTCCTTTGGAGGCGGGAGTCTGATTCAATGCTACAAGTAGTTGACGATGCATCAATTCTGTATAGAAGATTCTCGTACGGCGTGTCTCCCTCCCTGTAAGGACGACCATGTCATCGGAGTCGTTCAACGCCAGTCTCTATCTCGTGGATCGTCAGGTCGAAGCCGGTCGCGGTGCGCACACCGCGGTCGCGGGCTCGGCCGGCACACTCACATACTCCCAGCTCGCGGCCCGTGTCGGTGAGCTCTCCTCCGGGCTGCGGGTGGTCGGCGTCCGGCCCGAGGAACGCGTGGCGCTCGTCATGTCCGACCGCCCCGAGACGCTCGTCACCATCCTGGCCGTCATGCGTATGGGCGGCGTCGCGGTGCCGCTGTCCACCATGTACAACGGCGTGGAGCTCGGCGCCCTGATCCGCGACTCGCGGGCCCGCGTGGTGGTGGCGACGCCCGAGTACGAGCCGGCGGTCAGGGTGGCGCTGGTCAACGCGCCCGAGGTCGCCCTGCTCGTCCTGACCGGCAACGTGGGCCAGCGGGCGGCCGACGTCGTCCCGGCCTCCGACGCGGACGTCAGCGTCCCGGTGTGCTCGCTGGCGGACGTGGTGGACGCCGGCCGTACGGTGGGCGAGCCGTACCAGACCTGGACGGACTCGCCCGCGCTGTGGCTCTACACCTCGGGCACGACCGGCGCGCCGAAGGCGGCCATGCACCGGCACGGCGCCATCAGGGACGTCTGCGAGACCTACGGCCGGCAGGTCCTGGGCATCACGCCGGAGGACCGGTGCTTCTCGGTCGCCCGGCTGTTCTTCGCCTATGGCATCGGCAACTCGCTGTTCTTCCCGCTGTCGGTGGGCGCGACGACGGTGCTCGATCCCTTCAGGCCCACCCCGCCGGGGGTGGTGGCGCGGGTGGTGGCCGAGCGGCCGACGCTGTTCTTCGCCGGGCCGACGTTCTACGCGGGCCTGCTCGCCTCCGACGCGCCCGACGACACCTTCTCCTCGGTACGGCTGGCGGCCTCGGCGGGAGAGGCGTTGCCGGCGGAGATCTACCGGCGTTTCACCGAGAGGTTCGGCGTCGACATCGTCGACGGCATCGGTTCGACCGAGGCCCTGCACATCTTTATCTCCAACCGTCCGGGCCAGGTCAAGCCAGGCACTTCGGGCACCGTCGTACCCGGATACGAGTGCAAGCTGCTCGACGACTCCGGCAGCCCGGTGGCCGACGGCCAGCCGGGCCACCTGTACGTACGCGGCGACTCCATCGCCACCGGCTACTGGTGCCGGACCGACACCACCCGGCAGGTGTTCCAAGGGGAGTGGTTACGCACCGGCGACACCTACGTACGCGACGCCGACGGCGTCTACCAGTGCCTCGGCCGCTCGAACGACATGATCAAGGCGAGTGGCATCTGGGTGTCGCCGATGGAGGTCGAGTCCCGGCTGCTGCAGCACGAGTCGGTCGGCGAGGCCGCGGTCGTCGCCTTCACCGACGCGAACGGGCTGGAGAAGCCGGTCGCCTGCGTGGTGCCCGCCGCCGGGAAGACGGTGGACGCGGCGGAGCTCATCGCCTTCTGCCGCGACGGGCTGGCCTCCTTCAAACGGCCGCGCGAGGTGCTGGTGCTGGAGGAACTCCCCAAGACCGCCACCGGCAAGATCCAGCGCGTGGTCATCCGGCAGATCGCCGCCGACCGGCTCGGCGAATAGTCAAGCCGGGCACTGTCACCACAGCCCGCGAAGCTCCCTCTTCAGCACCTTGCCGCTGGCGTTCTTGGGCAGCGACTCCACGAACACCACCGTCTTCGGCGTCTTGAAGGCCGCCAGCCGTACCCGCAGGAAGGAGATCAGCTCGTCGGCGGTCAGGCCGGCGCCCTCACGCAGGACGACGGCGGCCGTCACCGCCTCGATCCACCGCGGGTCGGGCACCCCGAACACCGCCGCCTCCGCGACGGCCGGGTGCTGGTAGATCGCCTCCTCGACCTCCCGGCTGGCCACGTTCTCGCCGCCGGACTTGATCATGTCCTTCTTTCGGTCCACGACCGACAGATAGCCGTCGGCGTCCAGTACGCCCAGGTCGCCGCTGTGGAACCAGCCGCCGCGGAACGCCTCGGCGGTCTTGTCCGGGTCGTTCCAGTAGCCGAGCATGGCGTGGGGGCTGCGGTGCACGATCTCGCCGACCACACCGGGCGGCACCGGCTCGTCGTTGTCGTCGACGATCCTGGTCTCGACGTTCAGGGCGGGCCGGCCCGCCGAGCCGAGCCTGGTCAGCTGCTCGTCCGGGCCCAGGATGGTGGCCACGGGCGCCATCTCGGTCTGGCCGTAGAAGTTGAACAGCCGCACCCCCGGCAGCCGCGCGGCGATCTCCTTCAGCACCTCGACCGGCATGATCGACGCGCCGTAGTAGCCCTTGCGCAGCGACGACAGGTCGCGGCGGTCGAAGTCGGGGTGGCGCAGCAGGCCGATCCAGACGGTCGGCGGGCAGAACAGCTTGGTGGCGCCCTCCGCCTCGATCGCCGCCAGGATGGCCGCCGGATCGGCGCCGGGCAGGATCACGTTGGTGGCGCCGAGATAGAGGCCGGGCGTGAGAAAGCAGTGCAGTTGCGCGCAGTGGTAGAGCGGCAGCGCGTGCACCTCCACGTCCGCGGGGCTCATCTCGCCGTCGATCACGCACGAGGTGTACTGGGCGATCAGGCCGCGGCTGGACAGAGTGGCGCCCTTGGGCCTGGACTCGGTGCCGCTGGTGTACATGAGCTGAATCGGGTCGTCGTCGGCGATCTCCACCTGCGGCGCGGCGTCGTCGCCGTGCGCCAGCCAGTCCGTGACCGGCTCCCACCCTTCGGCGTGCCCGATCACCCCGCGCACCGCGACCCTGTCGGAGACGGCCTGCTCGGCCACGGGCAGCAGCGCATCCTCCACCAGCAGGCCCGTCGCCCCCGCGTGCCGCAGGATGTAGGAGACCTCATCGGTGCCCAGCATGAAGTTGATCGGCACGGAGATCACGCCCAGCCGGGCCAGCGCGAAGTACGCCACCACGAAGGCATCGTTGTTATGGCTGAACAGGGCGAACCTGTCACCCTTGCCCACACCCCGGGCGGCCAGCGCGTTGGCCATGCGGTTCACCGCCCGGTCCAGCTCGGCGTAGGTCCACCGCGCCTGGCCGTACACGATCGCGGTCTTGGCGGGGAACCGCGCGGCCGAGCGCCGCAGCAGGTCGCCGAGGGCATGCTGGCGAGTCGTCATGGGTGAATCCTCTCCACCGAACCATGTTCGGTGATCCTAACCCGCAGCGGGAACGCGAAAGCGCCCGCCGCGAAACGCGCCGGGCGCCCTCAGATCACGCGGTCAGTTTCCGCCAGGCTGGACGACGCCGTTGACCTTGAGCGTGTACGGCGCGTACTGGCCGACCTGCTCCGTCGAGTCGTCGTAGGCCACGACCGCGACCACCGTCGGGAACGGCAGCATCGTGGCCAGCTGCAGCCGGTTGAGGCTGACGCTGTTCTTGCCGTTGGACTCCAGCTGCAGCGCCACCGAGTGCTTCTCGTCGAGGCCGATCAGCCGGACGTTCCAGTTCTCGACCGGAGTCGGGAAGACCTCGGTCGGCGAGTCGAACGGGTCGAGCGACGAGCCGTCGCTGACCGCCGTGGCGCCGACCATGATGTCGTCGATCTTCCAGCCGCCCTCGTTGACCCCGCCGTCGCTGACGTAGCGGAAGCCGAGGAGGATCTCCTTGCCGGAGTAGGCCGACAGGCTGTAAGTGTGCGGCTCGAAGCCGGTCGTGGTGCCGTTGACGCCGGGGCCGAGCGGGCCCGTGACCGTCTTGTCACCGGGGATCGAGGTGTAGGTCTTGCCGCCGTCGGTGGAGACGATCACGTAACCGTAGTCGAATCCCTGCTCCGCCCCGTACTTGGCGAGGAAGCGCAGCGTCGGGTCGGCGGCCGGGACGGTCACCTTGGTGACGGCGGCGGCGTTGGTGTTGCTGGCGTTGCCGGAGAACAGCACCGGGTTGCCCGCGCGGTCCGGGTCGTCGGAGACGACGGTCCAGGTCAGCGGCTGGGCGGGCAGGGTCTTGGCGCCCTCGAACGACAGCGAGCGCAGGTCCACCCCGCGCAGGAACTTGCCGTCCGCCTTCTGCAGCGGCACGTAGTCGGCGCCGTTGGGGGCGGCGCCGGCGGTCTTGTAGGTGGCCGGGTTCGCCAGGTTGACGGTGGCGTTCAGGCTGGCGGTCGTCACGCGCTTCTTGGGCACGCCGAGCATGACGCCCTTGGTGCCGCCGACGATCCGGTCCACCAGGGTGGAGGTCTGGAAGTCGTGGATCACCTGGTACATGTTCTTGGCGCCCGCCGCCGCCAGGTTCGCCTTCAGGCTCGCCAGGCCCTGCAGTGTGCCGTCACGGTGCAGCCCCGACATGAACGCCGTGCCGTACCTGTCGTACAGGAACACCATCAACGAGTACGCGTTGCCGTAGTCGGCCAGCACGCCGTTGGCGTTGGCGCCCTCACCCCAGATGTTGAGCGAGTTCTCCGGGCCGCCGCAGTCGCGCGGGTTGGTGTTGTACGGCGTCTGGACGATACCGAAGCCCTGGAAGCAGTAGATGTGGGTGTCGGTGCCGCGCTCGTTGACGGTCGCCTTGGGGTTGGAGTAACCGACCAGCGACATCGCGAAGTCCGACAGGCCCTCGTTCATCCAGGTGGTCTCGAGCGGGTCGGTGTAGTAGTGCGCCAGGTGCTGCCACTCGTGCGCGAACGTGCCCTCGTACTGGCGCGGCCGGGCCGGGCGCGAGGTGCACAGGTCGGCGGTCGGCTCGTCGGGCGGGTTCGCGCCGGTGCGGTGCGCCCAGTCGAAGGCGTCGATCGTCATGACATTGCGGTCCAGCAGCTCGTTGAACTGGCTGGAGAAGAAGCCCGCGATGTACGTCGGAGCGGCGGGGAAGCTGTAGTAGTTGTCGTCCCTGACGTTGTCGACCAGGGTGACGGTCTTGTTGCCGCCGCCGGTGTAGACGCCGCCGTTGCCGTTGGCGTCGGGGCCGAGGACGGCGTTGGTGCCGTCGCGGTCCGGCGGCGTGCTGAAGGTGGCGGTCTCCTTCGGGTACATGTTGGTGTCGAACTGGGTGACCAGGTCCGCCACCTGCGCGTCGGTGACCTGCGTGGAGTTGGCGATCTGCGCCCGGCAGTCGCCGGCGGGGAAGGACAGGTCGTTGGCGACCCAGACCTCGATGTTGTTGCCGACACCGCGCAGCGTGTAGTCCTTGCGGTAGAGCGTGCCGTTGAAGTCGTCCAGCCCGAGCCACTGCCGGACCGTGCCGACCGGCGGCGTGTCGGCGGCGGCCTTCGTCTTGGCCCGCGCCTTGGCCTCGTACTTGGCGGGAACGTCCACGGGCTTGCCGTCGAGCTTGAAGTCCTTGCGGGAGAGCTCTCGGATGTCGCTGGCCGGCGGAGCCTTCGGCTCGGCCTGCGCCGGTACGGCGGACAAAAACGGTAATGCCATGATCAAGGCCGCGATTCCGATGAATCGGGTGCGCCCCATGAAGCCCCCTTGGAGTGGTCAGCGAGGGTGACAAAATGTGACTATCTGACCAAGCGATGGGCGCGCAAGTAAGTCAATTGCCAAAAAGCCTTATCGAATTCGTACTCGCTCGGCTATCCGAGCCAGCCGCCGGTAGGAATCGAGCCTCCGGTCCAGGTCAAAGCTGTTCATGGTCACCAGGACCTCGTCCGCGCCGGTGAGCTCGACCAGCGCGCCGAGTTCGATCTCGACCTCGTGCGCGGTGCCGTGGATCTGCCCCTTGCGGGACTCCTCGAACAGCGCCCGCTCCCGCTCGGTCATCTCCGTCGCCAGCACTCGCTCGGCCGGGGACAGCGGCGGGAAGGCGCCGCTCGTGCGCGAGCGCGCGGTCGCCCACGCCTCCGGCACCTGCAGCAGCTCCGCCTCGCGGGCCGTCTCACCGACCGCGACGTTCGCCGCCACGATGACATTCGGCCTGGCAGCCCAGGCCGAGGGGCGGAACCCGGTGCGGTAGCGCGAGATCGCCTCCCGCAGCCGGGCCCCGCCGCCGCCGATCACCATCGGCAGCCCATGTTCGGCGGCGATGTCCGCCCCTGAGCCCATGGCCAGCACGAACACCTGCGGCCGCAGCCCTTCGGCGGGCAGCGCGTGCACACCGGGATGCCCCCGCTGGTCCCCGGTGAAATAGCCGAGCAGCTCTTCCAGCTGCCCGCCGAACTCGTCGGCGTCCTCCTTGCCATGGCCGAGCGCCCGGCGAATGCCGCCGGTGAAGCCCACCGAGCGGCCGAGCCCCATGTCGACGCGGCCCGGGTTCAGCGCCTCCAGCACGCCGAACTGCTCGGCCACCACCAACGGCCGGTGGTTGGGCAGCATCACGCCACCCGTGCCCACCCTGATCCGGCCGGTGGCCGCGGCGACGGCGGCGGCCAGCACGGTCGGCGCCGAGCCGGCCACCCCTGGCACGCTGTGGTGCTCCGACACCCAGAACCGGTGGTAGCCGAGCTCCTCCGCCTGCCGGGCGAACCTGACGGTGTCGCGCAGCGCCGTCGCCGGGTCGTGCCCCTCGCGGACGAGGGAGCGATCGAGGATCGAAAGCTTCATCACATATGTCGGCAACAGCGCCGGGGCGCGGCTACTTCCGGGCTACTTCTGGTAGAGGCCGACCGACCAGCGGACCGGGCGGTTGGTGGTAGTGCCCAGTAGCTTCCAGGTGACCTTGACGGTGGTCGTCTTGTTCGTGGGATAGCTGAACTCGCTCACCGCCGAGGGGAAGGCGCCACCCTCCCATACGCCGCAGGAGCCGCTGCCCCCCGCCGGGTGGCCGTTCGCCATGAAGCTGAACCACAGGCGACCGGCCAGGTCGCCGGTGCACAGCGTGTCGAAGCCCACCTTGCCCCGCACCTTGAACGTGGCGGAGCCGTCCTTGGGCCAGACGCCGGTCTTCGTCTCCACGAGCCGTGCCTTCCCCGCCTGTTCCGGCAGGGCTTTGAGCGGCGGCGGCTCGGCCGGTCGCACGGGTGGCGTCCACTCGTAGACGGCCAGCGACCAGGCGCCGCGGGTGAATTTCTGCGGCACACACTTGCCGTTTCGTACGAGGCAAGCCCTGCCGCTGGTTGTCGTGTCGAAGGTGAGCGTGAGCTTGCCGTTCGTGGCGGGCGGCAGTTGGAGCGGCTTCAGCTGCATGCGCCTTGAGCACCCGGCGAAGTGGGCCATCAGGGGCGTGTTGCCCACGGATATCCTCGGCGCGCTGCTGTCCGGCCCCGCGCAGACCGCTCCGACGTCGAGCGGCTTACCGGAGACCGGGAACGTCACGGACACCTTGGTCGGCCCCGTCCTTTTGATCGACGTGATGGCGATCCGCCGGTACTTCGTGCCGTCCGAAGCGGTGAACTGCTCCGGCAGCAAGCCCGCCAGTTCCTTGGGGGCGGCGGTGGCCTCGGCGGCGCTCTCGCGCCGCGGCTCCGCCGGTCCGGAGAGGGGCCTGGTGAGAAAGGAGGCGCCCAGCGCGACGGCCGCCGCCACCGCGACCACCCCGCCGCCGCCCAGCACGCGCCTGCGCAGGCGGATCCGCCGGATGCGGGCCGCTATCTCTTCGTGCCGGGCCGGGTTGGCGGGGGAGGGGCCGTCACCGTGCTCGCGCAGGACGTCCCGCAGGTCGTGAACGGTCATCGGTGCAGCTCCTTCACGATCGTTTCGTCCACTCGCAGCTTGGCCAGCGCCTTGGCGCTCTGGCTCTTGACCGTGCCGGGCTCGCAGCCCAGCAGCCGGGCCACCTCCGTCACCGGCAGGTCCTCGTAGAAGCGCAGCACCACCACCGCCCGTTGCCTGGCGGGAAGCCGGCCGACGGCCCGCCACAGCGCGTCGCGGTCGTCGGAGACCGGATCGCTTGCCGGGGTGTCCGGCAGGTCGTCGCTCGGCAGCTCACGTCGCCATCTCCTGCGCCACCACGAGGTGTAGGTGGTCACCAGGACCTTGCGCACGTACGCCTCTGGCTCCTCCACACGAGCCCAGGCGAACCACGCCTTGGCCAGCGACTCCTGGAGCAGGTCTTCCGCGCTCGCCCAGTCGTGGGTCAGCAGGTACGCCGTGCGTAACAGCCGATCCGATCGAGTGACCACGAAGTCCTGATATATCCCCCGGTCCGCCACGTACCGCCTCCTGTCGTTGCCTGTCGACGGTAGGGACGCATCGAGTGCGGACCTAGGTTGCCCCGTCCATCTGGCGGCTGAGAGTGAAGGGGACCAGCTCGCCCAGCCCTCGTACGGACAGGCGTCTGACCGGGCGCAGCTCGAAGGCCCGGTCGCCCTCCAGCTCCTCGGCCATCTCCGGGCCCGCCAGGATCGTGTCCGGATAGGCCAGCGCGGTCAGCCTGCTGGCCAGGTTGACCGGAGTGCCGAACACGTCGCCCATCCGGCCGAGCACCGGCCCCACGGCCAGCCCCACGCGCAGCTGCGGCATGCCCTTGTCCTTGGCGTGGGTCTCGATCAGGCGCAGGCCGATCTCCGCCGCCTCGTGCGCCTTCCCCGACACGAACAGCACCGAGTCGCCCAGCGTCTTGACGATGCGCCCGCCGCCCGAGGTCACCACGTCGGCCGAGCGGCCCTCGAACCTGTCGACCAGCCCGGCCAGCTCCGTCTCGGTGATCTGCCTGCTCAGCCTGGTGAACCCGACCAGGTCGGCGAACCCCACCGTCAGCCGGGCCGCGCTCGTCTCCTGCTCGGCCAGCCGGTGGGCGGAGGCGGCCAGGTTGCGCCGCCACGCGTAGACCAGCAGCCGGGCCAGGTCGGGCATCACCCGATCCGCCCGCCTGCGCCACGCCCGCGGCCGCTCGCTCAGCGGCACGCCCGCCTGGTCGAGCGCGTCGGCGCCCAGTTCGGCCTGCGACTCGGCCAGCCGCGCCGTCGCCCGGCCCAGGGACCTGGCCATCAGGAGTACGTGTTCCTCGTCGTAGACCCCGTCGCTCACCATGCCGAGCAGCGTCCGCAGGGCCGCCACGTCGGAGTCGGTGAACTCGACGGCGTCGTCGGCGACGTTCGCGAAACCCAGGGCGCGCCAGAACCTGCGGGCGCGATAGACCGGGACACCGGCCATGTCGGCGACCTGGTGGCTGGTGTAACGACGGGGCTCGCGAAGGAACGCCTCCGTCAGTCCGTCGGGATCCTCGCGCGCCACGACCGCAACATAACACCTGGCTACTCCAGTAGCGCACGCAGAGCGGGCCGCTCGGCCTCCGGGACATATCCCACCTGGTAGTCGTACATCGTCTCCCGGGAGAGCCGGGCGGCCAGCGGACCGTCACCGGTACGGACGGTACGCACCGGCTCGAACCGTGGAGCACCCATGAAGCCCCCTTGACCCGAGCCGTCGTGGACTGGCAATCTGCGTAGCCTACTGGTCCGACCAGTGCACTAGCCAGGAGGCTGTAAGACATGGGGCGAATCGGGCACCTGGATCGCCGTGGGCGGTCTCCTGCTGGCCACGGCCGCCTGCGGCGGCGGTGGCGGGGCGCAGGGCGGATCCAACGGCGGGCAGGCCGCCTCACTGGCGGCAGCGCATCGCCATCGCCCGGGCGCTCGCGCCCCGGCCCCAGGTGCTGGTCGCCGACGAGCCGGTCAGCGCCCTCGACGTCTCTGCGCGTGGCCAGATCCGCAACCTGTCGGCCGACCTGGTCGACGAGCTCGGCCTCACCCTGGTCTTCGTCTCGCACGACCTGTCCGTGGTACGGAACGTCTGCGAGAGCGTCGCGGTCATGAACGACGGCTCGATCGTGGAGACCGGGCCCGTGGACGAGGTCTGGGCCGCACCGCAGGACGCTTACACGCGGACGCTGCCGCAGGCCGTACCGACATTGGAGGGATTGCTGTGATCGAGGTGGATGAGGTCGGGGTCGTCGAGTTCACCCAGGCGCTGGTCCGCATCCCGAGCACCAACGACCCGGCGCGCGGCCGCGACGAGCGGCCCGCCGCCGAGCTGGTCGCCGCCAAGATGCGCGAGTGGGGATGGGAGCCGGTCGTGGACGAGGCCGCGCCCGGCCGGCCCAACGTCGTGGCCGTGGTCGAGGGCGGCGGGGGTGATGGGCCGACGCTGATGTTCGAGGGACACACCGACGTGGTCACCGAGGGCGACCTGTCGACGTGGACCGTGGACCCGTTCGGCGGGGAGATTCGCGACGGGCGGCTGTGGGGGCGCGGCAGCGCGGACATGAAGTCGGGCCTGGCCGCCACCCTCTACGCCACCCGTGCCCTGCAGCTGGCCGGGCCGTTCCCCGGGCGGATCAAGGTGTGCGCGCTGGCCGACGAGGAGGGCCTGATGCTCGGCGCCCACCACTTCGTCGCCTCCGGCCTGGCCGCCGACGTGGACGGGGCCATCGTGGCCGAACCCGAGGCCGGGGAGATCTGCGCGGTCGCCAAGGGCGCGCTGCGGCTGCGGGTCGACTTCACCGGCAAGATGGCGCACGGCGCGATGCCGCAGCACGGCCGCAACCCCGTCCAGGCGGTCGGGGCGCTGCTGGTGGCGCTGCGCGCGCTGGAGACGGAGCTGCAGGGGCTGCACCCCGCGCACGAGCACCTCGGCGAGGTGTACGTGACGCCGACCGTGGTGCGGGCCGGGACCGAGGAGCAGGTGAACGTCATTCCCGCGACCGCGTCGGTCTTCATCGACGTGCGGACGATCCCCGGCGTGGAGCACAAGCCGGTGGCCGAGCGGGTGGCCGTGCTGGCGGCCTTCGAGGGGATCGCGGCGGAGGTGTCCATCCTGGTGGACCGGCCGCCGGTGGACGTGCCCGTCTCCGACCCCGTGGTGGTCGCTTTGGCCGCAGCGCACCAGCACGTGACGGGCGCCGCGCCCGTTTACGGCGGCGTGCCCGGATCCACGGACGGCACCGTGCTGACGCATTGGGGCGGGATCCCGTCGGTCGTGTACGGGCCGGGCGGCAAGTGGATCGCGCATCAGGCGGACGAGTACGTGGAGGTGGCGGAGATCGTGCGATGCACTCGCGTGTTCGCCGAGGCGGCCCGGCGCTTCCTGACGCGGTTCGCGTCGTGACGGCCGGGTCGGGCCCGATTCGCGTGGCCGCCGGAGCTCAGCCGCGCGTTGTCGTGACGGCCGGGGCGACGAACTCGCTGGTGGACGTCGCCGGGCTGCGGGTCGGGCACGCGCAGCGGGTGGGCGATGGTTACCGCACGGGGACCACCGTCGTGCTCGCGCCGCCCGGCGGCATGGTGGCCGGGGTGGACGTGCGGGGAGCCGCGCCGGGCACCCGGGAGACCGAGCTCCTCGACCCGCGCAACCTGGTGGAGCGGGTGCACGCCATCGTCCTGACGGGCGGCAGCGCGTACGGGCTCAGCGCCGCCTGCGGGGTCATGGACCGGCTGGCGGACGCGGGGATCGGCTTCCCGGTGGAGGGCGGCGTGGTGCCGATCGTGCCCGCCGCCGTCATCTACGACCTGGGCCGTGGCGGCGCGTTCCGAGCCGTACCGGACGGCTCGCTGGGCGCTGAGGCGTACGACGCCGCCGCCCACTCCCACGGCCCGGACCCATGGACGTGCGGGTCGGTCGGGGCGGGCACCGGCGCCGTGGCGGGCGGGCTGGCCGGCGGCATCGGTACGGCCAGTGTCGTCCTGCCCTCCGGGGTCACCGTGGCCGCGATGGCGGTCGTCAACGCCGTCGGGTCCGTGCTGGACCCCGCCGGCGGACGGCTGTCCGGGACCCGCTACGGGCTGCCCGGCGAGTTCGACCACCTCCGCGAGCCCGGTGAGGACGAGGTGGCGGCCTGGCCGGGCGCCACGGTGACGTCGTTCAACACGACGATCGGCGTGGTGGCCACCGATCTGACGCTCACCAAGGCACAGTGCGGCAAACTGGCCGGCGTGGCGCACGACGGGCTGGCCCGGGCGATCAGACCCGCCCACACCATGGTCGACGGCGACACCATCTTCGGCCTCTCCACCTGCGCCCTCCCCTTCCCTTTCCTCGGGACCACGTCACCGGCCAGCCCCGAACTCGGCACTGTGGGTTTCGAGGGCGCTGCCGGCAGCCCACGGGGCGTGGAGGGCGCTGCTGGGAGCAGCCGGGGCCCTGAAGGCGCCGCCGGGCCGGCGCCTGTGGGTGCCGGGAGGAACGCGCCTGGTGCCGCTGGGCTGCATGACGTGCTCGCCGCCGGGGCCGATGTGTTCAGCCGGGCCGTGGCGCACGCCGTGCTCGCCGCCACCGGCCGCGACGGCGCGCCCGCGTATCGAGACGTGTTTCCAAGCGCTTGGGGGAAGTAGCGTGACATTTCAGGACTGGCCGGGGAACTGGTCCAGGGACTGGCCCGGCGGGCTGCCCGTGGGTGACGGGTGGGTCGAGGTCGAGGACACCGCCGACGTGGTCTTCCCGTACGACGGTTCGGTGGTGACGGCCGCCCCCGTCGGCACCGCCGCGCTGGCCCGGCAGGCCGTCGAGGCCGCGCTGGCGGTCGCGCCCGCCATGGCCGCGCTCCCCTCGCACGCCCGCCGCGCCGCGCTCATGGCCGCCCACGACGCCCTGGCCGCACGGCGTACGGAGTTCGAGCGCCTGCTCGTACTCGAGACCGGGAAACCGCTGGTCGACTGCCAGGTCGAGGTGGCGCGGACGCTTGTCACGCTCCTCACCGCAGCCGAGGAGGTGGCCCGGCTGCACGGTGAGACCGTGCCGCTGGACCTGCTGCCGTCGGGGGAGGGGCTGATCGGGTTCTGGACGCGGCGGCCGATCGGGGTGGTGGTCGGGATCACCGGCTTCAACTACCCGCTGCTGCTGGCCGTGCACAAGATCGCCCCGGCGGTGGCGGCGGGTTGTCCGGTGATCGTCAAGCCCGCGCCCGCGACGCCTTTGGCGACGCTCTGGCTCGTCCATCTTCTTCGCGAGTCGGACGCGCTGCCTCCCGCCGGGGTACAGCTCGTCACCGGCGACGTCGAGGTGGGCAAGACGTTGGTCGCGGACCGGCGGATCGGGGCCGTGTCGTTCACCGGCTCGGCGGCGGCCGGGCACGCCATCGCGAAGAGCGCGGCGCCCACCAAGGTACTGCTGGAGCTTGGGTCGAACGCCGCCCTCGTGGTGGCGGCCGACGCCGACCTGGAGGCCGCCGCCGCGGCGGTGGTGCGAGGCGGCTACTACGCCTCCGGGCAGGCGTGCATCTCGGTGCAGCGGGTGCTGGTGGAGGAGCCGGCTCGGGAGGAGTTCCTGTCGCTGCTGGCCGGGCGGATGAAGGACGTGGTCGTGGGTGATCCCCGCGACCCGCGGACCCGGGTGGCGCCGCTGATCGACCCCGCCGCGACCGAGCGGGTGCTCGGCTGGGTCCGCGACTCGGGCGCGACGCTCGTCACCGGCGGCGGGCTCGACGGGCGGGCCATCGCGCCCACCGTGCTCGCCGACGTGCCCGACGGAGCCGCCGCCTGGGACGAGGAGATCTTCGGCCCGGTGGTGTGCGTACGCTCGGTGCCCGGCCTGGACGCCGCGTTCACCGCCGTCAACGCCTCCAGGTACGGCCTGCACGCCGCCGTGTTCACCCGCTCGCTGGCCACGGCCTTCGCCGCGATCGACCGGATCGAGGCGGGTGGGGTGGTGGTCAACGAGGTGCCGGGGTTCCGGGCGGACAACATGCCGTACGGCGGCGTCAAGGACTCGGGCGCCGGGAGGGAGGGGCCCCGCTTCGCCATCGAGGAGCTCACGGTGACCCGGATGGCGATCATTCGCCCCTGAGGGGATGTGGGTCCTCGGCGTCGCGAGGTTGGACAGACCGGTTCGGTCGCCTGGTGAGCGTGTCGGGGGCCCCGGTCTCAGGTCCCGGGGCCGGGACAGGGGTCAGAGTTCGTCGAGGATCTCGATGTCCTCCGCGGTGACGTCGCGGGCCACCCCGAACGCCGCTGTGGCCGCGGCGGTGCCGGGCAGTGTCTGGCGGGCCACTTGCAGGCTGGCGGCCGAGTCCCAACGCCAGACGCCGACCCACGTCTCGTCGTCGAGCCGGCCGAGGCGCGCCTCGGTAAGGCCGGGCAGCTTGTCCCTGACCGCGGAGACCAGGGTCGCGTGCCGGGCCCGGACCTGTTCGGCCTCGGCGGGATCGGCCTGGAAACGGGTGACGCTGATGACTGACATGGCTGGACCATTTCTCTAGAGTTGACTTCTAGCGACTTAATCTAGAGATAGACTCTAGCCATGAGCGATGTCAAGCGGCCGAACAAGCGGGCGGAGAAGGCGAAGGAGACGCGCCGGCGCATCCGTACGGCGGCGTTGGAGCTGTTCACGCAGGACGGATACGGCGCGACGAATCTGCAGGACGTCGCCGAAAGGGCCGGGGTCGCGGTGCAGACGATCTACTTCGTCTTCGGCAACAAGCGCGCCCTGCTGAAGGAACTGGTCGACGTGACGATCGCGGGTGACGACGAGCCGGTGGCGACGATGGACCGGCCGTGGTACGTCGCGGCGTTGGCCGCCGACACCGCCCAGGACATGCTGCGCGCCTACGTCGCGGGCGCGACCGCGGTCCTGGAGCGGATCGCGCCGATCGGCAAGGTGCTGGAGGCGGCGGCCGCGAGCGACCCCGAGGTCGCCGCCCTGTGGCCGCACGACGTCGACCCGCGTTACGTCGTCCAGCAAAGGGCGGCCAAGGCGCTGGCCGGCAAGCCGGGCGCACGGGCGGACCTGCCGGAAGAGGAGATCGCTGACGTGCTGTACGGGCTGCTCAGCCCGGAGCTGTACCTGCTGTTCGTCCGGGAGCGCGGCTGGTCACGCGAGCGCTGGGAGAGCTGGGTCGGCGAGACCTTGCGCGGCCGACTCTGCCGGCCCTGACCTGGCGACGCCGGTCCTGGCCCGATGACGCGGGTCCTGGCCTGGCGACGCCGGTCGGCGCGTCGGCTGCTCAGTTGGGTGGGTCGAAGCGTCCGTCCACGGCGGTCCAGCCGCCGTCCACGTACAGGACGGAGCCGGTGACGAAGCTCGCCGCGTCGCTCGCCAGGTAGACCACGGCGCCCGCCATCTCCTCCGCCCGCGCCCACCGGCCGAGCGCGCTCTTGGCGGCGTACGCGTCGTACCAGGCGGGGTCGTCCTTGATCTGCCGGGTCAGCGGCGTCTCGACCACGCCCGGCGCGACCGCGTTGACCCGCACGCCGGACGGGCCGAACTCGGCGGCGGCGGTGCGCAGCAACTGCACCAGCCCGGCCTTGGTGGCGGAGTAGACGCCCTGGCCGGGTTCGGTCACCGATGCCCGGATCGACGCGAACCCGATGATCGACCCGCGCCCGCGCTCCACCATCCCGGCGCCGAACGCGCGGATCACGTCGAACGAGGCTCGCAGGTTGAGGCGTACGACCCGCTCGAACTCCTCGCCGGAGTAGTCCAGCAGCCGCTTGCGCACATTCGTGGCGGCGGTGAACACCAGCACGTCGGCGGGCGCTTCGGCGGCGAGGGCCCGTACGGCGGCCGCGTCGAGGACATCGACCCCGCGTGACGCCGCCCCGCCGCACCGCTTCGCGGTCTCCTCGGCGGCGGCGGAATCCAGATCCGCGCAGACCACCTCGGCACCGTGCGCGGCCAGTGCCAGCGCCGACTCTCGCCCGATCCCGCTTCCGGACCCGATAACCACTGCGCGCCGCCCATCCAGGCGGAACAACGCGTCGTATGCCGTCATGGCGACCAGCCTAGCAACTGGTCTGACCAGTACACCAGGTCTGCCCTGAGATGGCGTCGGCGATTCCCAGGGACAGGTCAGGGGCGATCACCGATGATGCGGGCCGGGGCGGCGCGGCATCGTGGTGGCATGATCTCCACCGACACCCCTGCGAACAGCCTCGCGAACAGCGTCGCCAGGGCCTCCTTCACCGCCGGCCCCGCCGCTTTCCTCGGCGGCTGGCTGCTCATGCGTCCCATCGGCGGCGATCTCGTGCCCGGTCCGTGGTGGACGGCGGCGCACGCGGTGTGGTTGTTCGGGTTCCTGCTGTTCGGCGTCATGGTGCTGGAGCTGCGGCGGATGGCGGCGCCCACGACCCGCGGGCAGAAGGCGGCCGTGTGGGCGGCGACCGGGGTGGCGCTGTTCAGCGTCCTGGCCAACGTGGCTCAGCTCGTCATCGACCTGGTGGCCGGGTTCACCTCGGCGGACGGAGCGGCGATGCGGGCGGTGTTCGACCAGGTGCGGGGGTATCCCGGGGTGGAGCTGGTCGTGTACTCGGTGGGGGCCCAGCTGTTCTTCGTGGCCCTGCTGGTGCTGGCCGGGATCATGGCGGTGCTGCACCGGGTCACCTCGCTCAGCGCCGTGGTCGTCGCGGCCGGGGTCGTGGTGCTGGCCGTGGCGATGCTCGGCGTCGGCCGTGACTCGGCGCTGGTCGCGGTGGGGATGGCCGTGCTGTGGCTGGGGGCGCTGCTGCTCGGCCGCGGACCCGGCACGCCGGCGCTGAGCGCCTAGAAGACCACTGAAGATCTTGTGGGCCAAGGACCAGGGCGAGGAGCGCCCGACCCCCTGCGGACCTGCCCGCTGGAACCTCGGACTCACCCGGACCGGCGACATCTGGACGCTCGGTCCCGGCCGGGCGTAGAAGGCCCCCAAGTCCATCCCACCACAGCGCCACAGCCACCAACACAAGATCTGAAGTGGTCTTCTAGCCCCGTTTTCCGCAGGTGTGTGATCGTCACCGGAGGTCTCGAGGGTCGACGCCGGGGACGGACGTGCCTTCGATCTCTCAGCATGAGTTGTCCGACCGGTTCAGATCACGCGGACCGGTTCATGCTTTCCTTTTGCCGGACGTACCAGGTGACGATCCACAGGACCAGGCCGATCGCCAGCAGTACGCCCGCGATCTGGTACTGGCCGGCCGGACGCCCGGAGGACCATGGCAGCACCAGGTAGAGGCACGTGAACGTGCCCACCACGGGCAGGATTCGGCCCGCCTTGAAGTGCTTGCCGGGCACCCGGTCCTTGCGCAGGACGAGCACGGACAGGTTGACGAGCGCGAACACCGCGAGCAGGAGCAGCGACGTCGTCCCGCCCAGCAGGGCCACGACCGGGCTCTCCGGGTCCAGCGAGACGAAGGTGATGAGAGCGCCCGCGATGGCGGTGGTGAACAGGATCGCCGCCTGCGGGGTGCGGCGCGTGGGGTGCACGTTCGCCAGGAAGGCCGGCAGCACGCCCTGCCTGCCCAGCCCGTAGAGCAGCCGGCTGGCCATCAGCATGTTGATCAGCGCCGAGTTGGCGACGGCGAACATCGAGATGAACGGCAGCAGGTCGGCGATCGGGAAGCCGGGGGCCGCGGTCTGCACCACCAGCGACAGCGGGGTCTCGCTGTCGGCGAGCTTTCCGACGGGGACCACGGCGACGGCGCAGATGGAGACGAGCACATAGATGAGACCCGTGATCCCGAGGCCGGTGAGCATCATGCGGGGGAAGATCCGGGCCGGGTTCTTCGTCTCCTCCGCCATGTTGACCGAGTCCTCGAACCCGACCATCGCGAAGAACGCCAGCGACGTGGCGGCGCTGACCGCCAGGAACACGCTCTTGTCCTCGGGGGTCTCGAAGGCGACGACGCGGGAGAAGTCCGCGTTCCCGCCGGAGATGAAGTACAGGCTGATCACGATGACGAGCAGCAGTCCCGAGAGCTCGATCGCGGTGAGCACAACGTTGATCTTGACACTCTCGCCGACGCCGCGCAGGTTGACCGCCAGGACCAGGAGCATGAAACCCAGAGCGATCATCAGGATGACGCCGTTGCCGGCGTCGAGCCCGAATCCGGTGCTGAGGTTCGCGGCGAAGGCCCGCGAGGCGGCGGAGGCGGAGGTGATGCCGGAGCACATCACGGCGAAGCACACCATGAAGGTCAGGATGTGCGTGCCGAACGCCTTGTGCACGTAGAGCGCGGCTCCGGCGGCCTGCGGATATTTGGTGACCAGCTCCAGGTACGAGCACGCCGTGATCAACGCGACGAAGAAGGCGATGGCGAAGGGCAGCCAGGCGGCGCCCCCGACCTCGCCCGCGACCTGGCCGGTCAGCGCGTAGATGCCGGTTCCGAGAATGTCGCCGATGATGAACAGCAGCAACAGCCCCGGGCCCATCACCTGCTTCAGGCTGGGCTGCTCGCCGCTGTTCGTCGCGAGATGGCCGGGTGGACTGGTATGTGCCACAGGGGGATTCCTTATCGTGCGGCCGCTGTAGTAGGTGATCACGTACCCCACCTGGCCCGCGGATACTCCGGCCCGCGCGGCGGCTTCGTGAGGCAAGGCCCGTGGGAATCCCCGATCTCGTAGGAGAGTCGCCATGCCCGCTGAGACCCTCACCGGCCGCCTTCCGTGCCGTCCTCCGCCCCACGGCGGAGCCGGCGACGCCACGCTAGAGATGCCCCAATCACGGGCCTAGCGCTTCGGGCGGGCCGCCCAGTCCGATCTGAGCAGTTCGTACTCCACCTCGCCCTGATCGGATCCGTCGATGACGTCCGGCCAGTCCTGGAAGAACGTCCGTACGAAGCGCAGCCCGCACTTCTCCATCACCCGCCGGGAGCCGCGGTTCACCGCCATCGTCTGGGCGAAGACCCGGCGGGCGCCCAGTTCAGCGAACGCCTTGTCGATGAGGGCCAGTGAGCCCTCCGTGGCGTAGCCCTTGCCCCAGCACGACTTGCGCAGCCGGTAGCCCAGTTCGAGCTCGTCCTCGGCGCCGCCCCTGGGCACCCGCAGGTGGAACCAGCCCAGGAACTCGCCCGTCTCCCGCTCGACGGCGGCGAAGAAGTGGCCGCTGCCGATGAAGATGGGCAGCGTCTCACCGACGATCACCTCGCGCGGGGTGGCCTTGCCGCCGTTGAGGTAGCGCATCACGTCGGGGTCGTTGTGCAGCTCGACGAGGTCGTCGGCGTCGGCCTCGGTGAAGCAGCGCAGGGTCAGGCGGTCGGTCTCCAGGTAGATGTGCACGCGCACACGCTAGCCACCGGGGTCGCGGCTCCTCGACCGGTTTTTTCCGGCTACCGCGCCGTCCGAGCGCGGGCAACCATCTGACCGAGCACGCGGCTGGCCATGGTGATCCTGTCCTGCGCGCAGTTCGCGCCGACGGTGGCCGCGTGAGCTGTCGTTGTAGCCCTGGCCGCCGCTCGCGTGTTCGTCAGCATGCCCGAAAGCCGACAGCGCCCGTTTTCCGGTTGTGCCAGAACATAAGTCCGGACATTTGCCGAGGTTGGGGTCCCATGTCGGATCCGATTTGACGGTGAGTGATGAAGTGTGGTCGTGTCGTGACTTATGTTTCTGATGGGCTGATTGAGACCGCTTCGGGGGTAACTGTTCCGTGCGGTATCCATGGCACGCCTTGGGGCGCGTGCTCGTTTCCGCTTCCATGATCAGCGCGACCCTGGTGGTCGTGCCCGTCACCGCGCACGCGGCAGCGCCGTCGTACGAACGGCCGTACAACAAAGAACGGCCGCAGAACGAACAGGTGACCGGGCCCAAGATCCGCCCGGTGCCCGCCGTACGGCAGCCGGCGCCCGCGGCCGTGAACGTGCCGATGGAGGCGTCGCCGGCCCGCAGGGGCGCGGGCTCGGAGGCCGTCGGCCCGCAGGCGCCGGAGGTGACGACGCCCGCCGGCCCAACGCTCGTCAACGAGATCACCGCCGAGGCGGCCAAGCGCGTCGGTGCCCAGCGGCCCGATCCCAAGCGGCTGCTGCCCGACACCGGTCAGGCGGCCACGCTGGCGGTGAAGAACCCGGTCGCCGGGCTGTTCGACCGGCTCGCTGCCCAGAAGGTCGTCTCCGCGCTGACCTATCGGCTCTGTGTGGAGAGCGAGGCCGTACCGGTCTCCTGCTCGGTCACCCGTCCGGTGGGCGTGCCCGCCGCCGCCGACGTGACCGGGGACAGCATGCCGGACCTGGCGGCCGACCTGGTGCCCACGGCCAGTCCCAAGGACTCCTCCGTCGGGCTCGGCTTCGCGGTCAGGCGGCTGCCCGGCGCCGAGACGAACCTCAAGGCGCAGGTCTGGGCGGAGTACGACGGCCGGGTGTCGGTCGGTTTCGACGGGCTGCACCGGGGCGGTTCGCTGTCCGGCGCCGACTGGGGCACCTTCACCGTCGACCTCACGGGCAAGCGGGTGAAGGCGAGCGTAGATCGTACGGATCCGGGAGCTTCTGCCGCGATCGTGGCCGGGCTGACCGGCCGCAGCGTGGTGAGCCTGCGGCAGACGCCCGCCACCGAGAAGCTCGCGGTCGACGTGGACCTCGACTCGACCACCCTGGACGTCACCAGCTCGGCCGCCGCCAGGCTGGACGCGCTGGCCGTCAGCGGCAGTCGCTACACCCGGGCGACGCTGGACAAGATGCCGACCAAGGCCAAGATCGGGCTGACCCGGGGCAAGGACGGCGCCCGGCTCCGCTTCAGCAGCACGACCTCGATCCGCCACGCCGAGTTGCACAACTATGTCTACGCCGACGGCGCTCTCGCCAGGGCGGCGAGCGTCGAGGTGCGCGGCGCCCCGCCGTCCATGACCGCCGCGTACACCGCCACGAACGGCAAGCAGATCCTGACCGTCGACTCGGGCCACCCGCGGGCCGGGTCGGCCAAGCTGCTCTACTTCGACCGGGCCGCCGCCAAGACCGTCCTGCGGGCCGAGCTCAGCGGGCTGCCCGCCAAGGTGCGCTTGGTGAACGACCTGGCCGAGCATCGCGTGACGCACACCACCAGCTCGAAGATCGGCAGGTTCGCGGTCGTGCTGCAGCGCGACGGAGGCGCCGTCTCCAGCCCGCGCGGCAGCCACGTCACGATGATCAAGAACGGTGACGCCGTCGGCGTGTCCGGCCTGCTGACCGGCCTGTCCGGATTCGACGTCACGTACGGCGCCGCGCCCCACGCCCAGCTGGAGGTCGGCGCCGGCGGCCGGTCCTTCCTCGGCGCGGCCAGCATTGACGGCACCCGCCTGGCCAGGCTGGAGATCTCCAACACGCCCGCCAAGGTCGACGTGACCCTCGACCCGGCCGCGCGCAAGGCCGTCTACCAGGCCAGCGGCGTGATCGACAAGATCAGGGCGGCCTACACCGACACCCGGTCGGGGCCCACGATCGACGGCACCATCCAGGGCGTGCACGACGACGTCAAGGCCGGCTGGGAGCTGGGGGAGCGCTCGACGGTCGACATCGCCTCTTCTTCCACGCTGGGCAAGGCGCGCATCTACGCCAACAAGGCGTACGTCACCAAGCCCCAGGGCGAGGACGTCCAGGTCGAGGTGTCGGGGGTGCGCAAGCACGTCCGGCTGGTGGCCGACACCGCCGCCAAGACCCTGACCTGGACCTCGGACGGCCCGGTGCGCTCGGTCTCCGCGCTGGCCCGCGCGAACGTACAGGGCCGCTACATCACCGCCGCCGCCGAGGTGAGCGGCGTGCCCGCCCGCTTCGACGCCTCCTGGAGCGGCGCGGCCTACCGCTTTCGCGGGCTGTCGGGCCCGGTCGGCTCGGCGGCCGTGGCGTTCGCCAACCACGACGGCGCCAAGGTGCCCACCGGGCCGCACCTGTCGGCCCACTACGACGAGGCCACCGGCGACCTCGACGCGAGTGTGCGGGTCAAGGGCCTGCGCACGGTCGAGTTCAGTCCGGGGGACCAGGGCTTCACCGCCGACTTCAAGGCGGCCCGGCAGACGCTCGCCCTCGACACCGACGTCACCCGGGGCGACCTGCGCTTCGGCCTGCTCGGCAGGCTCGGCCCGCTGCCCGGCCGCCTGGCGGTCTCGGCGGCAGGGGGCGCGCTCACGTACTCGGGGTCCCGGCTCGACGTGACGGCCCGCGCCTGGCTCGGCAAGGCGGGCGCGCTCAAGAACATGGCGGCCGCACCGGCCGTGCTCGGCGGCATCTCGCTGGTGGACGGCGGCTGCGTCGCCGGGTCCGCCGGGTGCGAGCAGGGCGCCTTCTGTACGGAGCGCGGCTGCTTCGGCGTCCAGGGCTACCTCGACGTGTCCGGCCTGCCGGACCAGGTCACGGTGGATCTGGCGAAGAAGGCGTTCACGTTCGCCGGATTCACGCCCAAGCGCCGCTCACTGGGCGTCTACCTGGCCAGTACGATCCTGGCGCCGGTGCCGATCAAGGCGCGGGCCACGCTCACCGGACTGCCCTCGAAGATCACCAGCATGTCCGTCGGCCCGTTCGACGTGACGCAGGGCAACGCCGTACAGGCCAACTACCGGATCGAGCCCGCCGCGACGCTGGGCTCGCTCGACCTGCTGGCGGAGGCGGGCACCCTGCGCGGTCATGTGGCCATCGACCCGGTCCCGGCCGCCGTCGCCGTACAGGGCAGCTATGGCGCGCAGACCCGCATCCGCGTCACGAACTCCGCGGCCGTCAAGCGCCTCAGCGCGAAGGTCACCGTGGACGGGGCGGGCACCGGCGAGCTGCGCTTCGGCGACGTGCCGGCCCGATTCGGCGTGGACGCGGACGCCTCCGCCGCGAACCTGCGGATGCCCACGCTCACCTACAAGGCGCTGGGCGGCGTCAACACGCTCGACGGCCACCTCGGCGTGGAAGGCGGGCTGATCGACCGGACGGGGCGGCTCGGCGACGTGTCGCTCGACGTCACCGACCTGGCCGCCGACACCACCGTGCGGCTGAACCCGGACCAGTCGCTCGACCTGGTGTCCCGGCCGGTGCCGACAGGCCGGGTCCAGGTGCGCGGCGGGCTGACCGTCGACCCGGTCGCGCGGCAGCGCATCGCGGTCAGCAAGGAGATCCCGTACACCACCGGCTTCCTCTCCTACCAGGTCGGCGGTGACTTCGGGCTCGGCAAGAGCACGATCAAGGACCTGTCGCTGGACATCCGCCGCATGGCGTGGCTGCGGATCAGGCCGGGCAAGATCCCGTTCGGGATGAAGGCGCCGCCCGCGCTGGGCTACATCGCCCCCGGTTTCGAGGGGAACTACGATCGCCTCGCCCTCGCCGCGAGCGGGGTGAGCCTGCGCCCCGACGTCAACGTGAACGTCAAGCTGAGCCGCAAGCTCGGCAACGACATCTTCCGCGACACGGTCCGCATCGGCCCGGTTACCTCGCTCGCCCTGCGCCGCTACGACCAGCGGATGCGCCGCATCGGTGCCAAGCAGGCGATCAGCGCGGTGGGCGTGCAGCTGGCCTGCCTGACCGTCGACGCCAAGCCGGGCTTCGCCGCGAACGGCACGAACTCGATCACGCTGCGCGGCGCGGACGGCCCGCAGATGGTGTCACTGCTCGACCCCGGCGGCCAGGTGCCCGACTACGCGGTGGACCTGCTGACGCACTTCATGTCCCCGTTCCCCGGCGCCGAGTGGAAGGTGGCGGGGACCAAGGTCGGGCATTGCGCCACGGGCACCCCCAAAACCTGAGCCGTCAGCGCGGGCCCAGGTAGCCGGGGGGCGGGCCCGCGCCGTCGTAGGTCCGCACCGGTCGGCCCGCCAGGAAGGCGCGCAGGATGTTCAGGTAAGGCTTGCCGCGGTACGAGCCGGTCGCCACGTAGGCGAGCTCGGCCCGGGGGAGGGCGGCGCGGTAGTCGGCGGCGGCCGACCAGGTCCGCCGGTCGTGGACGCCCTTGACGATCAGGGCGGGCACGGCCGACGCCGCCAGGCTCCGGCGCAGGCCGTCCGGGGCGGCGCGCTGGGCCAGGCTGGCGTAGCCGCTGCCGTAGGCGGCCTCCACCTCGCGATCTCCGGCGAAGGCATGCGCGGCCTGGGGGTCGGCCCGCAGGAGCGTGTAGACCGCGAGGAGCCGCGGCGAAGGCGGGCGGCTGAGGCCGAGGAGGGAGGCCGCCTCCGAAGCCAAGGGGGAGGCCGTCTCCGAAGGGCCGACGGGGGTCGCCGAGGGGTTGAGCGGCAAGGGGGAGGCGGCCTCCTGGCCGTCGAGCGGGGCCGGGGAGGTGAGGACGGCCTTGGCCACCTGGTCCGGGTGCTCCGCCAGGTAGGCGGCGGCCAGCCGGGCGCCGTAGTCGTGGCCGATCAGGATCAGCCGCCGGGCGCCGATCTCCTGCCGTATCGCCTCCAGGTCGGCCACGTCGCGAGTCAGGCCGTACCCTCGCGGGTCCGTCAGCCGCGCGGACCGGCCCGCGCCCAGCTGGTCGTAGGCGTACACGGTGTAGCCGTCGGCGCTCAGCCCGGCCAGGAACGCCGAGTCGCCCACCAGGTCGGCCGTGCCCGGCCCGCCGTGCAGGAACACCACCGGATCCGGCCGCGTGACCCGCTTGGGCGCCAGCCGTACGTAGGCCAGCTCGGAGCCCGTCGCCAGCCGCCACTCCCGCTGCCCGGCCATGGCGGGCGGCGGCGCGGACGCGTCCGGCGGGGCGTGCAGGGTGGCGGCCGTGACCTGCCAGACCACGGCGGCCTCCACCGACAGGATGGCCAGGGCCCGCAGCCAGCGCCCCCAGATCGGGCGCGGTCTCGGCACGCACAGCAGCAGGCCGAGGAAGAACACCGACGCGAACACCGCGAGCCCCGTGATGGCGAAGACGTCCGGCGGGGCGCCGATCGTCGCCATGCCGGCCAGCGCCGCCAGGCCCGCGATCGGCGAGAGCGCCAGGATCGCGAGCCCTGTCAGCAGCCGACCGGCCCGTCTGGCGAGAGCACGCACAGGGCGAAACTAGCCCAAACCACCCGTACGGGCGACCGAAACCGCCAACGCCGCCCCATATTCCCGGCCCAGGTCGCAGGTCAGGAGGGCGCGAGTGGTCCAGGTCAGGTGAGCGAGTGGCCCAGCCGGAGCCGGAGGTGGCCGTCGCGTGGCGCCATCTCCCGCACCGCCCACAGCCGCTCCTGCACGACGGTGCCCCGGCCGGTCACGTACCCGCCCACCCGGAGCACCGGCCGCCCGGTGTCGTCGGTCAGGAGCCGCGCCCGCGACTCCGCGTCGTCGTCGCCGAACACCAGCAGGAAGTCGACCGGATCGGCCGGCGCGTCGAGGATGAGGCCGGGGGAGAGGCGGGTTTCCGGGATCCTGATCACGTGATAGTTCACCCGGACGCCTCTACCCCGGCCGCGCGGTTTCAGTTGTTGTTGAGGAACTGCTGGGCGAGCGTCCTGCCCAGGTTGGTGGCCTGGGTGTGGTTCTCGATGGTCGAGACCTTGGTGCCCGAGCCGGTGAACACGATGTACGTCACGCCGCTGTCGGTGCCGCCGTTGCTCGGGTCCGGGTTGATGCCCAGGTCGGCGGCCGTACGGTAGGACGCCTCACCGATGATGCCCGTCGGCCCGGTATCACCCATGACGGCGTACTCCACTTGGCCGTTGTAGACGATCGCCACCACCGTCCCGCAGCCGATGCCCTTGGTCCGGTAGTCCCAGATGCTGCTGGCGCTGGGCACCACCATGTAGGCGAGCTGCGCCGCGTTCAGCGGCCCGCCGGAGCTGGTCTGGCAGAACGTCTCGTTCTGGAAGCAGCAGTCGGTGTCCTCGTTGCACTGCGTCGTGCGTACGCCGTCGCAGTCGATGTCCATGTCTCCCTTCCAGAACACCGCTCCGGTCTTCTCGCACACCGCCACCGTCGCCGTGCTGACGTCGGAGTCGGTCTTGTACTTGCCGTTGGAGATCTGGCTGCACGCCGTGACCTTGGCCAGCAGCTGGTCGGCCGTCGGCCCGGTGGTGCCGCCGGTGGCGGTACCGGTGACCGTGGCGCTGTGGCCCGACTCATTGCCCGCCGAGTCGACGGCGGTGACCGTGTAGCTGTGGGTGGAGCCGGAGGTCAGGCCGCTGATCGTGGCGCTGGCCGTCGGCGAGGTGGCCACGACGGTGGTGCCCTCGTAGACCTTGTAGCCGGTCACGCCGACGTTGTCCGTGGAGTCGTTCCAGGCCAGCGAGATGCTGCTGGCCGAGGTGCCCGTCACGCGGGGGCTGGCGGGCACGCTCGGCGCCTGGCCGTCCGGGCCGCCGGAGCCGCTGACCGACAGCCGGTCCACGTTCGGGCCGCCGTTGGCGGAGGTGCCGGTCGCGCGGATGGTGTTGACGCCGGCGTTCAGGGTGACGGTGACCTGGCCGTCGGCCCAGGTGTCCCAGTTGCCGGTGCTGGCGAAGTTCACTCCGGCGGCGGCCACGGAGCCGTTGACCGTGATGTCCATCGGCCTCGTCGCCGTGGTGCCGTTGGCGTACCGGAAGGTCAGGGTGTGGGTGCCCGCGTCGGCCACGCTGACGCTCCACTCGATGTACCCGCCGACGGCGTTGACGTAGTCGACGAAGCCGGTGCCGGTGTAGCCGGTGTGGTTGGTCGCCACGCTGGCCTCCGACAGGGTGGCCGCCTCCGCCTGGTACTCGCTGGCGGGGGCGTCGGCGACCGTGGCCTCCAGGTAGTCGAGGTTCGGGTTGCCGCCCGCGTTCGTCGAGGTGACGCGGATCGTGTTGTCGCCCGCGTTCAGCGTCGCGGTGAGCGTGGAGGTGGCCCAGGTGTTCCAGTTGGCGGTGGTGCCGAAGGATCGGCCGGCCGAGACGACGGTGCCGTTCACCGAGACGTCCGCGGTGCGGGCCGAGGTGGTGCCGTTGGCGTAGCGGATGGCGAGCGTCGCGGTGCCGGCCGCGGGGGCGTTGACCGTCCACTCGGTGTACGGGCCCACGACGTTGTCGCCGTTGACGAAGCCGGTGCCGGAGAAGCCGGTGTGGTTGGCCTCGACGACGCCCTGGACGACGGTGGCGTTCTCGGCCTCGTAGCGGACCGTGGCCGCCCGCGCGGGCAGAGCGGTCAGGGTGGCGGCCAGGAGGGTGAGGAGGGGGAGCAGGATCAGCGGGCGTAAGCGTAAGCGAGCCCGAGCTGGAGAGTGCACGGCTGGCCCTTCTGCCGAATTCGTTAGGAAGGCTTCCTAACAACTGGAGATGGGACCACTCCGTCAAAGCCCAGTCAACCCCGTAGAGGGGCCCAAATAGCGCGAAGGCCCACAGATGCTATGAAATAGCTGCACCCTCTACCAAGGCTGGAGACCTACGTGGCCCTGTTCGACCTGCCGCTTGAGCAGCTCCGTTCCTACCTCCCCGACCGTGACGAGCCCGCCGATTTCGACGACTTCTGGACGCGCACGCTCGCGGAAGCACGCGAGTTCGATCCGGCGGCCGAGTTCACTCCCTACGACCTGCCGCTCGCCTCGGTCGACGTGTACGACGTCTCGTTCGCGGGCTGGGGTGGACATCGGATCAACGGCTGGTTCCTGGTGCCGCACGGGGTGGAGGGGCCGGTGCCGTGCGTGATGCACTACATCGGCTACAGCGGCGGCCGCGGCTTCCCGCACCACCACCTGACCTGGCCCGCCGCGGGGTACGCGGTGTTCGTGATGGAGACCCGGGGCCACGGCGGCGCCAACCCGGGCAGCCCCGGCGTGACCGGCGACCCGTACGGTGGCGACCATGCCCAGGCCCCCGGCATGATGACCCGCGGCATCCTCGACCCCGACCAGTACTACTACCGGCGGGTCTTCACCGACGCGGTCCGCGCGGTCGACGTGGCCGCCGCGCATCCGGCCGTGGACGCCTCGCGGATCGTCGCCTCGGGCGGCAGCCAGGGTGGCGGCATCGCGCAGGCGACCGCCGCGCTGCATCCGGCGGTCAAGGCGGCGCTGATCGACGTGCCGTTCCTGACGCATTTCCGCCGGGCCGTGGAGATCACCGACCGGGACCCGTACCAGGAGATCGTCCGCTTCCTGTCCACCCGGCGGGAGAGCGCCGAGCAGGTGTTCCGCACGCTGTCGTACTTCGACGGCGTGAACTTCGCCGCCCGCGGGCAGGTGCCCGCGCTCTACTCGGTGGCGCTCATGGACCAAATCTGCCCGCCGTCCACGGTCTTCGCCGCCTACAACCACTGGCGTGGGCCGAAGGAGATCAGCGTCTGGCCGTGGAACGGCCACGAGGGCGGCGGCGGCTTCCAGAATGAGGAGCAGATCCGCTACCTGCACAAGCTGCTCGCCGGCGCCTGACCGGTACAGCCTGACGAACCACTGGTCCGGTACGGCCTGATGAAAGGTACGTACCGGACCGGCGGTGGTCCGTGTTTCAGTCGGCCTGGCCGCTCGCCAGGCCGATAAGGCCCGTCTAGACGGGCTGGTCGGTCACCAGGAAGGACACAGAGCCCTGGTCGTCCGCTCCCGCGTCCAGAGACTTGTCCTCCAGGACGGTCGCGGCCACCGGGTCGAGATACACCCGCGCGCCCTCCGCCTCGACGACTTCGTCGGCCGGCTCCGGCGCGGTGGCCAGGGACAGGGTCAGCGAGCTCGAGCCCTCGCCCTGGGACGAGATGCGGATGCCGCTCTGCGCAGGCTCGGGCGCGGACGCGGTCAAGTCGCGAATCGCCTGGGCTGCGTTGTTTGTCAGGGTGAGCACTACGGCTCCTCCTCACGATCGACGTACATGAACTGCCTGCCCTTCCCTCATTCGGCGGGTCAAACCTTCTGACTCGAAATCTTTGCCAGGCATTCTTGGCCGCTCGCGGGAATCATGTCGGGTATGGAGTTCGACGAGTACCGCGAGGCCATGGTCGCCCAGCTGCTCGAGCGCGGGGAGGTGAGCGAGCGGGTCGCGGAGGCGTTCCGGCTGGTCCCGAGGCATCGGTTCCTGCCGGACTTCGACCCGGAGGCCGCCTACCGGGACGAGCCCATCGTCACCAAACGCGACGAGGAGGGCCGCCCGATCAGTTCCTCCTCGCAGCCCGCGATCATGGGCATCATGCTCGACCAGCTCGACGTCCGGCCCGGCCACCGGGTGCTGGAGATCGGCGCGGGCACCGGCTACAACGCCGCCCTGCTCGCGCACCTGGCCGGGCCGGAGGGCCGGGTGGTCAGCGTCGACATCGACGCCGACGTGGTCGCGGCGGCGCGGCTGCATCTCGACGCCGCCGCCTATCCCGAGGTGTCCGTCGAGTGCGCCGACGGCGCGGCCGGCTTCCCCGCGGAGGCGCCGTACGACCGGGTGATCGCCACCGTCGGCGTGTGGGACCTGGCTCCGGCGTGGCTGGAGCAGCTGGCGCCCGGCGGCCGGCTCGTGGTGCCGCTCGACCTGCGCGGCGTGCAGGTGTCCGTGGCCATGGAGCAGGCCGGCGACCACTGGTCCAGCCGGTCGGTGGAGCCCTGCGGCTTCATGCGCATGCGCGGCCCCTCCGCCGGGCCCGAGGTCACGCTGATGCTGGACGGTGATGCCGACCTGGTGCTCACGCTGCCCGAGCCGCGCGAGGTGGGCGACGTCCTGGCGATGCTGGACGAGCCCTTCGCCGAGGTGGCCGCCGACGGTGTGGCGCCGCTGCCCCGCCTGTCGCTGATGGGCGGCGGGGTGGGCCTGTGGCTGGCGCTGCACGAGCCCCGCTGGGGGTCTCTGGCCGGGCGGCTGCGGTGGGCCCCGGTGACCGCCCAGGGCTACGGCATGACGGTGGGCATCGTCAGCGGGGACGGTCTGGCCGTACTGGCGGCCGAGGAGGAGCTGCGGGCCCGCGGGTACGGGCCCGGCGGGGCGGCACTGGCGGCGGAGCTGATCGCGCACGTCCAGGCGTGGGACGCGGCGGGCCGCCCGGAAGCCTGCGACCTGCGGATCGACGCCTACTCCGGCCCGGCGCCGGAGGGCGCGGCCGTCATCGCCAAGCGGAACACCCGCCTCGTGCTAAGCTATGACTGAATATCCAGAGTAGTCATAGGGGCATAGATGGCCGTGGCGTTCACGGCGGACGATCGGGCGCGCATCACCGCGCGGCTGCTCGACACCGCCGAAGAGCTCTTCGCCGCCCAGGGGCTGAAGAAGACCTCGCTCGACGAGCTGGTCGCACCCTCGGGCATCGCGAAAGGCAGTTTCTACGCGTTCTTCGAGTCGAAGGAGGAGCTCTACAAGGAGGTCATGGTCCGTCGGGCGCCGCTGATGGGCAAGCTGCTGGCCGCCGCGCTCGACCGGCCGCCCAGCGTGGAAGCGCTGGCCGGGCTCATGCGGAGCATGATCGACGCGCTCACCACCGACCCGTTCTACCGGCGGCTGCTCACCAGACCCGACGAGCTCGAGGCGGTGGCCCGCCGGGTCGGCCCCGAGGAGCTCGCCCGGGTCACCCCGCACCTGATGACGCCGCTGATCGACTACCTCGCCCAGGGGCAGAGCGCCGGTGTCATCGTCGCGGACGTCCCGCCGGAGGTGCTGATGGGCGTGCTGCGCACCGCGGGCCTGCTGGTGATCAACCGCGACAGATACGGACCCGACTTCGAGCAGGTGCTCGACGCCACCATCAACGCGCTGGCAAGGGGGCTCATCGCATGAGTGTGCTGAACAGATACGCGCAGGCCGCGGGCATGACCGACGAGGCGTGGAAGCGGCACGCCAACCCGTGGAGCGTCTGGACCAGGTTCGCCGCGATCCCGCTGATGATGCTGGCCATCTGGAGCAGGACGTGGATCGGCTGGTGGTCCCTGGCGCCGGTGGCCCTGGTCGTCGTCTGGCTGATCGTCAACCCGCACGCCTTCCCGGCGATCGAGCAGCCGACGAGCTGGACGGCCAAGGGCATCTACGGCGAGAAGATGTGGTTCCAGAACCGGTCGCTCGTGGTCGGCGATCATCGCAAGGTGCAGCGCCTGCTCATCGCGGTGGGGCTGGCCGGGTTCGCGCTGCTGGCCTGGGGACTGGTCGCGCTGGAGGTGTGGCCCGCCGTCTTCGGCGCGACGCTGGTGGTGCTCGGCCAGCTCTGGCGCATCGACCGCCTCGGCCAGCTGTACGAGCGCCACAGGGCCGCCTGAGCGGTCGGTCGTACGTGCGGCGCCGGGCCGCCTAACCGGTCGGTAGCTCCATCGGGGCGCCCAGGGTGCGGGAGACCTCGTGCGCGGTGGCCGCGACCAGCGGCCCGAGCTCCTCGGCGTCCGCCACCGACAGCTCGTGGGTGAGCGTCGAGATGCTCACCCCGGCCACCACGTGCCCCATGTGATCGAAGACGGCCGCGGCGACGCAGCGGATGCCCGCCTCGTTCTCCTCGTCGTCGATCGCGAAGCCGCACTCCCGTATCCGGGCCAGGTGGCGGCGGAGCGCGGCCTGCGTGGTGATCGTGGCGGGTGTGCGCCGGGCCAGCCCGGTGCGGTTAGCGATGCCAGCCACCTCGTCGTCGGACATGGCCGCGAGCATCGCCTTGCCGATCCCGCTGGAGTGCAGCCACAGCGACATGCCGACGCGCGAGGGCATCTGGTAGGGCTTGCGGCCCTCCAGCTTGGCGGCGTAGACGGCCTCGTCGCCGTTGAGCACGGCCAGGTGCACGGTGTAGCCGGTCTGGTCGTGCAGGCGCTGCAGCACCGGCGAGGCCTGGCGTACGGGGTCGAAGCGGGCCAGCATCCGGCCGGCCAGCGTGAGGATCTTGGGACCCGGCAGGTAGCCGCCGCCGCCGTCGGGCCGGGCGAAACCGTGCTCGGCCAGCGACTGCAGGATGCGGTGGGTCGTCGACTTGGGCAGGCCCGTCGCCGTCGCGATCTTGGTGACGCTCTCGTGCTCGGCGAGGGCCTCCAGCACCCAGAGCGCCTTGTCGATGGCGGTGCTCGGCCTGGGGTCCACCCGATCAAGCATACTCAGCGGGCCAGCCAGCCGCCGTCCACGACGAGCACGTGGCCGGTGACGTAGTCGGAGGCGCGCGAGGCCAGGAACACGGCCGCCCCCTCCAGGTCCGCGGGCTCGCCCCAGCGCCCGGCCGGGATCCGCGCCCTGATCTCCGGCTCGCGCCCCGAGTCCTCCCGCAGGGCCGTGGTGACGTCGGTGGCGATGTAGCCGGGGGCGATGGCGTTGACCTGCGCGCCCCGTGGCGCCCACTCGTTGGACAGCGCCTTGGTCAGCCCGGCCACCGCGTGCTTGGCCGCCGCGTAGGACGCCACGTTGATCCCGCCCTGGAACGACAGCAGCGACGCGATCGAGATGACCTTCGTGGCGCCGTGCTCCAGCAGGGCCTGGCTGAGCACGTACACGGCGTCCACGTCGACGGCCATCACCCGACGCCAGTCGTCCAGGCTGGTCGAGCCCCGGCTGATCGTGCCCGCGTTGTTGACCAGGATGTCCACCTCGCCGCGGGCCAGGACCGGCTCCAGCGCGGGCCTGATCGCGGCCGGGTCGCCCAGGTCGAGCACGAGCTTGCGTACGTCTGCGCCGAGCGCCTTCACCTGGCGCTCGGTCTCGTCGAGGTCGTCGCGATGGCCGTGCAGGATGAGGTCGGCCCCGGCCCGCGCGAGGCCGACCGCGATGGCCCGGCCGATCCCCGACCGCGCCCCGGTGACCAGCGCCGTCCGGCCGGTGAGCGAGAACAGCTCCATCCGTCACCGCATCTCCGTGATCGCGACCTGGTCCATGTCGTCGAACGCCTGGTTCTCCCCGGCCATCGCCCACACGAACGCGTAGCTGCGCGTGCCGAACCCGCAGTGCACCGACCAGCTCGGCGAGATCACCGCCTGCTCGTTGGCCACGATCAGGTTGCGGGTCTCGTCGGGGCGGCCCATCAGATGCACGATCCGCTCCTCGCGCGGCAGGTCGAAGTACAGGTAGACCTCGGTGCGGCGGTCGTGGGTGTGGCACGGCATGGTGTTCCACATGCTGCCGGGCTCCAGCACGGTCACGCCCATGACGAGCTGGCAGCTGCGGATGCCGTCCAGGTGGATGTACTTGTAGATGGTCCGGTCGTTGGAGCCGTCGGCGCCGCCGAGCCGTACCGGATCCACGTCCTTCAGCCGCGCGTGCGTGGTCGGGAACGTCTCGTGCGCGGGGGCCGAGACCAGGTAGAACGTGCCGCGCTCGAACGTCACCTCGCGCGCGCCCCTGCCGACGTACAGGCAGTCCTTGGGGTCCAGCTCGTACGGCACGCCGTCGACCTCCACGGTGCCCGGCTCCCCGATGTTGATCACGCCCAGCTCGCGGCGCTCCAGGAAGCGCTCCGACCGCAGCGGGTCGAACGCCCCCAGCCGGGCCTTCCCGCTCGGCCTGACCCCGGCGACGACCATCCGGTCCTGATGGGTGTAGACACCGTCCACCTCCGGCCCGAACAGGCCCTCGACGAGGTAACGGGCGCGGAGTTCCGCGGTGCCGAAATGGCGGATCTGGTCGGGAGCGGTGGCATGCCGTATTTCCATCTCTTCCCTCCGGTTGTTCGGCGTCCTACGATCCTAGACACGGAACACTGTTCTATCCAATGGAACGCCTACCCCCGGAGGCGCGCGGTGTACCAGCAGAACTTCAACCCCACCGGCTCCCTATGGTTGTCCGCCCTTCTGGCCGCCCTGCCCCTGCTCGCGGTGCTGGTGCTGCTGGGCGTCTTCAAGTGGAAGGCGCACTGGGCGGGCATCTCCGGCCTGGTCGTCGGCTTCCTGATCGCGATCTTGCCCTTCGCGTACGGCATGCCGGTCACACAGGCGCTCGACTCCGCCCTGTACGGCGCGGCCAGGGCGGTGCTGCTGATCCTGTGGATCACCTTCAACGCCATCTGGATCTACAAGATGACCGAGCGCAGCGGCCACTTCGCGGTGCTGCGCCGGGCCTTCCAGGGCATCAGCGACGACAAGCGGATCACCGCCATCGTCATCGCGTTCTCCTTCGGCGCGCTCATCGAGGCCCTGGCCGGCGGCGGCTCCCCGATCGCCATCTGCGCGGTCATGCTCATCGCCCTCGGCTTCGAGCCGATGCGCGCCGCGGTCATCGCGCTCATCGCCAACACCGCGCCCGTCGCCTTCGGCGGCATGGGCAACCCGATCACGATCCTGGGCAGCGTCACCGAGCTGCCGCCCGAGCCGTTCGGCGCGATGGCGGGCCGGCAGACCGCGTTCATCGCGCTGCTCGTGCCGTTCATCCTGATCTTCGTCGCCGACGGGCGGCGCGGCCTGCGCCAGGCATGGCCCGCCGCGCTCGTCGCCGGGCTCAGCTTCGGCGTCACGCAGATCCTGATGTCCCAGGTGAACTACCTGCTCACGGACATCGCGGCGGCCCTGGTCTCGGCGATCGTGCTGGTCGCGTTCGGCAAGATCTGGAAGCCGGCCGAGACGGTCGGGTTCACGCCGAGCCCGACGCCGATCGCGGGCGGGTCCGTGGACGACCCGGCGTTCGTCCGCACCCACGGCCGCCCCGGCGGCGACACCACCGGCGACAAGATCGCGGCCTTCGCCCCGTACGCGATCATCATCGCGCTGTTCTCCATCGCGCAGATCCCCGCGATCAAGACCTACCTCGCCGGCTTCACCGTCAAGCCCGCCTGGCCCGGGTTCGACATGGTGAACCCGGCGGGCAAGGCCGTGCCCGTGGTCTACGAACTGCCGTGGGCCGCGCACCCGGGGACGCTGCTGTTCGTCTCCGGGCTGCTCACGCTCCTCGTGCTGCGGATCAGCCCGGCCTCGGCGCTGGCCACCTACGGGGCCACGATCCGGCAGTTCGGCTGGGCCATCGTCACCATCCTGTCGGTCTTCGCCCTGGCCTTCGTCATGCAGTTCTCGGGGCAGATCCAGACGCTCGGGCTGTTCCTGGCGGGCGCGGGCGCGTTCTTCGCGTTCCTGTCACCGCTCGTCGGCTGGTTCGGCGTCGCGATCACCGGAACGGACGCGGGCGCCAACGCCCTGTTCGCCAAGCTCCAGACCACCGCGGCGGGCCAGCTGAACATCCCGCCGGAGCTGTTCGGCGCGGCCAACAGCGCCGGCGGCGTCATGGGCAAGATGATCTCGCCCCAGAACCTGGCCATCGGCACGGCCGCGGTCGGCTTGGTGGGGGAGGAGGGCAACCTGTTCCGCCGGGTGATCGGCTGGAGCGCCGTGCTGCTGCTCATCCTCTGCGTGCTGGTGTTCCTGCAGTCGACGCCCGTGCTGGGGTGGATGGTGCCCTGACACCGGGTGGGTCGGCTACGGCCCCGCCGGTACGTCCGGTTGCCCTTGCCCGTACGTCTGCTTGCCTGGCCGGTATGTCTACGGTCCGGCTGGTACGTCCGGTTGCTCCGTCGGCTGACCGGCCGGACCGACGGGGCTATCGGGGTCGCTGGGCCCGCTGGTTCGTCTGGACAGCAGCCAGACCGCCAGGCCGGCCACCACCAGCGCGGCGAGTCCGCCCCAAAGCCAGCCCGGGATGCCCCCGCCCTGCGCCGCAGCGGCAGGTCGGGTGCCCTCCGCCGAAGTGGCGGGTGCGGCCGAGGCGGCTTCGGTGGCGGACGCCGTCGTGCCGGCGGCGGCGCCCTTCACGGTGAAGGGGATCTCGCCCTCGATCGGGTGGCCGTCGGACGAGACCACCCGCCAGGCGATGACGTATGAGCCGCCCGCCAGCTGGGTGGGCACGGCGGTCCGCACCTTGGGGCCGTCGGCCTGCGGCTCGCCGAGCTGGATCGTCTTGCCGTCGGCGGTGCGCAGCACCACCAGCGGGAAGCGGACGCGGGAGGAGTATTCCAGCTCGATCGTCTGGACGCCGGAGACGGTGGCGTTCTTGGCCGGTGAGCTGCTCTTGAGGCTGTCGTGGGCGAGGGCGGCGGGCGCGGTGGCGGCAAGGAACAGCCCGCACCCGATCACCGCCAGCAGGGTTCTGCGAAGCACCAGGGTTCTGGGAAACACCAGGGTTCTGGGAAGAAGGATAGGCAAGGTGGACTCCATGACGAGGGAAGTGTGGGCGATTCGGTGACTCCCCTCGTGGGAGGTCCTCTGCGTGGCTCCGCGGTCGCGATCTGGACCGTGATCGACGGCCTCAGCGGCGCCCGCGCCGGCGCCCGGCGTAGCGGAGCGAGGGCGGGAACCGGGCGAAGCGGGCGTGGCAGCGCGAGCCGGGGACGGCCCGCCAGGCGCAGCATGAGCCAGAACGCGCTCTCACCCCGATGCAGCCACCAGCCCGTCAGTACGGCGATCGTCAGGTGCACCAGCGGCATGCCCACGGTCAGATGCGCATGCCCGCTGCTGGGCGCGGTCACCCCGAACAGCTGATGCAGCAATGCCTGCGTGCCCACCGTGGCGCCGAACACCACCTCGGGGCCGCGCTCGTGCCCGCCAAGGCCGTACGCCAGGCCGAGCGCGCCCAGCCCGCCCAGCACCATGACGCCCGGCGCGACCGCCGCGCCGCCCGCGAAGGCATGCCCGGCCGCCGTCACGGCGGCACACACCACCGCGAAGACCAGAGCCCGGGCGAAGCGCATGCGCCCATCTTTCCAGTCTTCGGCCACGCACAACCTACTTGCCGGACATATGTACGGCCGGAGGGGCTGTATCTACTGTGAAGGCATGTGCGATCTGAGTCAGCAGGAAAGTCGGGACCTCAGGGACACCCTGAGCAAGATCAACAGCCTGGCGGGGCAGGTGGAGACACACCGATCGAGCATCGAGCAGACCGCGTACATGGACCACGAGAACCTGGCCGCCCTCCTCTCCGACCTGGAGCGCCAGGTTGGCTCCGCCCGGGCCTGGGTGGTGGCCAAGCCCCAGGAGCACGCCGGACACTGACGCTCAGGGCGTGCCAGTGGGGGGAATGCGGATGATGCGGTCGTCCTGGGCCACCGGGGCGCCGCGCCCGTCGCGGTTGCTCGTCGTCACCCACAGCCATCCGTCCGGCCCCACCGCGGCCGCGCGCAGCCGTCCGTAGGTGCCCCGCAGCTCGGCGACCGGGGTTCCGGCCCCGCCGGCGCTCGTCAGAGGGACGGTCCACAGCCGGGTCCCGCCCAAGGCGGCGGCGAACAGCGTGCCGTTGGCGTACGCGAGCCCGCTCGGCGACGCCTCGGCCGTCGACCACGTGACGATCGGGTCGCGGAAGGACGGGTTACCACAGACGCCCTCGCAGGTGGGCCAGCCGTAGTTGCCGCCCGCGACGATCCGGTTGATCTCGTCCCGGGTGTTCTGGCCGAACTCGCTGGCGTACATCCTGCCCTGCGCGTCCCAGGCCAGGCCCTGCACGTTGCGGTGGCCGTAGCTGTAAACGCGGGAGCCGCCGAAGGGGTTGTCCGGCGGGACGCCGCCGCTCGGCGTCATGCGCAGGATCTTGCCCGCCGGGGTGTTCAGGTTCTGGGCGTTGGCGGTGTTGCCGGCGTCGCCGGTGGCCACGTACAGCTGACCGTCGGGGCCGAAGGCGATGCGGCCACCGTTGTGGATGGAGGCCCGCGGCACGCCGGAGAACAGGACGTTCTGGGTCTGCGGCGCGGTCAGCCGGAACCGGACCAGCCGGTTGTCGTTGCTCGTGGAGAAGTAGGCGTAGACCCACTGGTCCTGGGCGTATGTCGGCGACACGGCGATGCCGAGCAGCCCGCCCTCGCCGGAGGCGGCGACCCCGTTGACGGTCGCCACCTGAACCGGGGTCTGTCCCGGGCGTACCTGGAGAATCCTGGCGGTGCCGCGCTCGGAGACCAGCGCGCTGCCGTCGGGCAGGAAGGCCAGCCCCCACGGCACCTGCAGGCCGGTGGCGGACACCTGCGCCCGGGAGTAGTCGAAGCCGCCGATCGCCTGCGCGGCGGTGGGACCCGCGACTACGAGCCCTACGGCGGTTAAGAGAATCATGATCAGGGACGGGGTCGTTCGCACGCGCATGGCGGGCTCCTTGACCGATCTGTCGAGATCATCGTCAATGACGGGGGACTCGTACGCTACGCAGTTTTCGACGCGTCAACAATGATCTGATCCGTCACCTGTCGCGGCGCCGGCCCCGCGAGCTGCGCGTTCGTCACCTCCTACGATGTAATTTTCAGCGCGCAGGCGTAGCCGGATGGCAGGAGGGCGTCGCCGGCCGGGCGACCGGCCTGGAAGCCGAAGGACGTGCTCGCGCCGGGCGCCAGCGTCCCGTTGTGCGCGGCGTTGCCCGCCGTGACGGCCTGGCCGCTCACCGTCAGGGCGGCGTTCCACGACCCGGTGATCTGATGGCCGGACGGCAAGGTGAAGGTGACGCTCCAGCCGTTCGCGGCGCTCGTGCCGGTGTTGGTCACCGCCGCCTGGATGACGTACCCGGTGCTCCACTGGCTCTGCGTCGTCGCGGTGACCGTGCAGCCGCCCGTCCCGCCGTCGGCGCGCGTGGTCACGGTGACCGTCCCCGAGCGCGGCGAGCGGTTGCCGGCGGCGTCCTTGGCGTAGACGGCGAAGGTGTGGGACGTGTTCGCGGCCAGGCCGGTGACGGTGGCCGTGGCGGTCGTGGCCGTGGCCACCGTCGTCTCGCCCGTCGGCTGCACCCGGACCACGTCGTAGCCGGTCACGCCCACGTTGTCGGACGAGGCGGACCACGACAGGCGCGTGGACGAGGAGGTGATCTCGGACGCGACCGGCGTGCCGGGCGCGGTGGGCGGGCTGGTGTCGTCCTGCGCCTGCCCGTACGTCAGGCCGAAGCCGTACGCGAACAGCGGCGTCTTGCCGTCGCCCGCGTTGATCGGCTGCTGGGAGGCGCTGCTCATCCAGGTCACGGGCAGCTTGCCGGTGGGCTGCACCGTGCCGAACAGCACGTCGGCCACGCCCTGGCCCTCGGTGCCCGGCAGCCAGGCGGCCACCAGGGCGTTCCAGCCGGGCAGCTGGGCCGCGATGTCGAGGGGGCGCCCCGAGACCAGCACGACCACGACGGGCACCCCGGCCGCGCGCAGGGTGGCGATGGTGTTCAGGTCGGTGGTGTCCAGGCCCAGACCGCCTGGGCGGTCGCCCTGGCCCTCGGCGTACGGCGTTTCGCCGACCACGGCGATCGCCACGCGATAGGAGCCGTCGATGCCGCTGCCGTCGCGGCTGTAGGTGACGGTCGTGGCCGACCCCGCGCTGTTCCTGATGCCCTGCAGGATGGTGGTGCCGGGGGTGATGGCGCCGGACGAGCCCTGCCAGGAGATCGTCCAGCCGCCGCTCTGGTTGCCGATGTCGTCCGCGCTCTTGCCCGCCACGAAGATCTTGCCACCCCGGGCGAGCGGCAGGATGTTCCCGCCGTTCTTCAGTACGACCTGCGACTTGGCCACCGCCTCGCGGGCCAGGGCGCGGTGCGCCGAGCTGCCGACGGTCGCGGTGTAGGACCGGTCGGTCAGCGGTTTCTCGAACAGGCCGAGCTCGAACTTCTTCGTCAGAATGCGCCGGACCGCGTCGTCGACCCGGGCCGTGGTCACCCGGCCCGCCTGCACCTCGGCCCGCAGCAGGTCGATGAACCGCCGCCAGGCCGTGGGAACCATCACCATGTCGATGCCGGCGTTCACGGCCGTGCGCACGTCGAGCGCGGAGGTGCCGGCGGCGCCGTCGATCTGGTCGATGCCGTCCCAGTCGGAGACCACGAAGCCGGAGAAGCCCAGCTCGCCCTTGAGCACGGTGGTGATCAGGTACTGGTGCCCGTGCAGCTTGGCGCCGTTCCAGCTGCTGAAGGAGATCATCACCGAGCCCACCCCGCGCTCCACCGCGGCCTTGAACGGCGGCAGGTGGATCGCCCGCAGGTCGGCCTCGGACAGCTGGGTGTCGCCCTGGTCCACGCCGCCCGTGGTGCCGCCGTCGCCGAGGTAGTGCTTGGCCGTGGCCAGCACGGAGGCGGGGCCGTTCAGCACGGTGCCCTGCAGGCCGGTCACGATCGTGGCCATGGACGAGGGCAGCTCGGGCGTCTCGCCGAAGGACTCGTACGTGCGGCCCCACCGGTCGTTGCGGGCCACGCACAGGCAGGGCGCGAAATCCCAGTCCACGCCGGTGCCGGAGACCTCCTCGGCCACGGCCCGGCCGACCCGCTGCGCCAGCGCGGGGTCGCGGGTCGCGCCGAGCCCGATGTTGTGCGGGAAGATCGTGGCGCCGACGACGTTGTTGTGGCCGTGCACGGCGTCGACGCCGTACAGGATGGGGATGCCCAGCGGCGTGGCCAGGGCCGCATTCTGGAAATTGTCGTACATGTCCGCCCAGGACGCGGCCGTGTTCGGGGACGGTCCGGAGCCGCCGCCCGACAGCACCGAGCCGAGCCGGTACGTCGTGACGTCGGCGGCGCTGACCGAGCCGCGCTCGGCCTGCGTCATCTGGCCGAGCTTCTCATCCAGCGACATCCGGCCCATCAGGTCGGCCACCCGGGTCGGCACGGGCAGGCTCGGATCCTGGTACGGGTACGTGGCCGACGCGAAAACGGCCTGCCCGGCGCCCGTGCCGGGACCCCCGGGAACGCCCAGCACAGCGACGACCAGCAGCGTCACGGCCGCCCGCGCCGTCCATTTCATGCTCGCGTTTCTCATGGCCCGCCATTCTTGGTCGGTGCGTCGCTTTGCTCAGTGCGTCGCTTTGCTCAGTGCGTCGCTTTGCTCAGTGCGTCTCTCGGTCAGTGCGCCGAGCTCGATATTGGGAGCGCTCCCAACGCTGACTCTAAGCCACCGCTCCGCCATTCCCCTGGCCGCCCACAACCCCACCTCGGCCCGCTCGCGACACCAGCGGAAACAGCCGAGAGCGGGTGAAACTTTCATCTGGCGCTTCCGGCGGCCCGATACGCGGCGCAGGCCTTTTGCGGCACGCCTGCGGCGGCGACCATGTTGACTTTCACTTGTCATTGTCTTCACTCGCGCAGTCATCTACCGTCGCCGCCATGCAGGAGCGCTCCCAATAGCCGATACCCCACCGGAACACGGAGATCGCACCATGCCCCACGCCCGAGTCCGTACACCGCGCTGGGCGCTCCGCGCCCTGGCCCTGCTGCTGTTCGCGGCGACGCTCTACGCCCTCCCGTTGGCCGGCACCGCGTCAGCGCATGGATCCGTCGTCGACCCGGCATCCCGCAACTACGGTTGCTGGCTGCGCTGGGGCAGCGACTTCCAGAACCCCACCATGCAGCAGCGAGACCCCATGTGCTGGCAGGCCTGGCAGGACAACGCGAACGCCATGTGGAACTGGAACGGGCTCTACCGCGACAACGTCGGCGGCAACCACCAGGCGGTCATCCCTAACGGCCAACTGTGCAGCGCGGGCCGGACCCAGGACGGCCGTTACCGGTCCATGGACACACCAGGCCCCTGGACCATGACGAACCTCGGCAGCACCTTCAACATCCGGCTGAACGACCAGGCCAGCCATGGCGCCGACTACATCAGGGTCTACATCACCCGCCAGGGCTACGACGCCACGACCACCGCCCTGGGCTGGAACCACCTGGAACTGGTCCGCGAGACCGCCAAGTACGCGCCCAGCCAGACGTACATGATCAATAACCTGACCTCGGCCGGACGCACGGGCCGCCACGTCATCTACACGATCTGGAAGGCTTCGCACATGGACCAGACGTACTACTTCTGCAGCGACGTCAACTTCACCTGAGCCGGGCGCGCCCGGACTCCGGGGCCGGTTCATCCGCTTCTAGGAGCCCGAGTTGACGTAGTGGCGGACGAGCGGCCCCAGGTAGTCCACGCACGCGCCCTTGAGCCCTGCTACGTCGGTGGGGGAGTGGACGAAAGCGATCTGCTCCAGCTCCGGATCGCGTCCCTGTGCCGTCTCGGCGGATGTCAGAGCGGCGAATCGCTCGCGCAGCAGCGATGCCGGCCGGTGCGGGGCCAGGAACGCCACACCCACGCTCCCGTTCTGGCCGCGCGTGACCAGCCACAGGGACAGCTCGCTCGGCGCTGTGTTGAGGCCGGTCTCCTCGGCCAGTTCTCGAGCTGCGTGCCGGCGGAGGGCGGCCGTATCGAGGCTCTCACCCTCGGCGGGCGGTTCGACCGCTCCACCGGGTAGCTGCCAGCGACCAGGAGTGGCCGTCGACGCCGACATCCGCCCCACGAGCAGGCTCCCATCATCAGTCGCCGGTTGCGCGACGGTGACGAAGAGGGACGGCAGCCACGCGGTGGACCCCGGAACCCAGCGCAGAGCGCGGTGCCGGTAGGTCGTCCTCGTCCAGGTGAGAACCAAGCTGTGCGGCCCATCCCGTTCCAGCGCCGCGCACGCTACCACTGGCCCATCGAAGAGACAGGGGTTGGCCTGGACCGCCTCCTCCCACAGGCGATCCATGGCCACCCGCTCAGCGGGCGGCACCCGCGGGGCGGCGTCCTCGATCAGGCGAAGCCGGCCGACTTCCAGAAGACTGACCTCGCGAGGCCGCGGCAATGGCTCGGTCACCGACTCATGCTGGCACATCACGACCGACACCAACGGCGGCGCTCGCCGGGCGCAAAGAAGCCCCCGCGCGCGAAACCATGCGCTTGGGTAAAGCCTGGATCGGGGAGCCCAGCATCAGCAATCGTTCTGGTACGGCAGGGGAGGACGCGACCGGCGCCCAGACCACCTGAAGCTTGGTCTCTGCCGTCGTCCCCGCGATCAGCGGTGTCCTGCTGCCCGACCGGTGGTGTCTGGCTATGCGGCTGGCACGGCGGATTCTGTCGGTGGCGGGTGGGAGGCTCGCGGGGACGCGGAAGGAGGGCTTACGTGGAAGCCCGCACAGACGGTCCGATGGGCTGGATGACCGAGCAAGCCGAGGCAGGTCGGCGGCGACTTCTCGTCGGGCCGGCCCAGAGACGTGTGGAGTTGCCCGTGGTCGTCGTCGAGCCGACGGAGGCCGCCGGATGACGGCCGACCGCAAGCACGGTCGGTCAGCGCCCCCGACCACCACGACGGTCAGCTCGGCCGACTGGGACGGTCGCGAGCTGGCCCAGGAGACCTATCACCAGGTCCGGTTCGTCGACGTGGACATGACGGAGCTGACCAACATCGGATCCGTCTTCGAAGAGTGCACGTTCAGCAGCGTCCGCTTCAACGTGTCCGTGCACGAGGATGCGATGTTCCTCAACTGCACGTTCTCGCGGTGCTCGTTCTTCGACACCACGTTCAAGGGATGCAAGCTGACGGGCAGCAAGTTCGACGGCTGCTCCTACGGGCTGTTGAAGGTCGAGGGCGGCGACTGGTCGTTCACCGGCCTGCCCGGCGCCGACCTGCGGGGGAGTGCCTTTCATGGGGTGCGGCTGCGCGAGGCCGACCTGTCGGACGCCCGGCTGGAGAAGGCCGAGGTGTTACGGAGCGATCTTTCCGGGGCTTGGCTCAACGGGGCGGACCTCACGGGCTGCGATCTGCGGGGCAGTGATCTGTCCGACCTGGACCCGTCGGCGGTCACGCTGAAGAAGGCGATCATCGACTCCTTCCAGGCGACCGTCGTGGCCACCGCACTGGGCTTCGACGTCCGCGCTTGACGCGCTCCTGGGATGCGTCCTGATCAACGCCACCCTCGCCGTGTGTGACACCGGGCATGACGTGGAATGTCGCCTAGGTCAAGCGGCAGTTGTCCCCGGACAGGTCCCCGTTCCACGAGAAGACGCTGGGGCAGGAGTAGGTGCCCCGGGCTTCACCGAACCTGATGAGGACGGTGACTTGGTAGAAGCCGGAGCCGCTGCACGCCCAGCCGCTCAACTTGTAGGAGTCGCCGTTCGAAGTGCGGGCGCCGGAAAAGCACTCGTGTGATCCGTCCGCGTGGGCAGGGGCGGCGATCAGGGCCACGACCAGCAGGGCGGCGCCGGCTGTGGCGGCGAGGCGTTTGAGGGGCATGCTCTGAACGTAGAAGCCACCTGCGCAGGTGGCCTAGATGCGCTTTGCCATCGTGAGGCGTGGATTCTTCTTTGATGGGTGAGTGGGCATTCACTCACAATGAGCGGGAAGCTGAGGAGGCCCCATGAAGCTGACGATCTTCGGAGCTACCGGAGGTACGGGAATCGAACTGCTTCGCCAGGCGCTGGCCGCCGGGCATGAGGTGACCGCGGTGGTCCGTGATCCCCGGCGGCTGCCGGCCGATCTGCCGTCCGGCCTCGACATCGTCCAGGCCGACCTGATGGACCCGGACGCCATCGCGCCCGCCGTCAGGGACCGTGACGCCGTACTGTCCGCGATGGGTGCCGGTGGGCGGGGGCCCACCACGGTGTGCTCCGACAGCATCAGCGCCATCGCCACGGCTATGGCGCGAGGCCGTACGCGGCGCGTGCTCATGACCAGCGCCAGCGGCCTGGTGGCCGACGCGGGCGACGGGGTGTTCACCCGCTATGTGCTCAAGCCGCTCCTCGTGCAGCGGCTCTTGAAGCACGCCTACGCCGACCTTCGGGAGGCCGAGCGGCGGCTGCGCGCGACGGACCTCGACTGGACCATCGTGCGGCCGAGCCGCCTGACCGACCGCGGGCTGACGGGCCGTTACCGCACGGCGTGGGACACCAACATCAAGGGCGGCCTCAGTACGACCCGCGCCGACACGGCCCACTGTCTGCTCGCGCTGGCCGCGGATCCCATGTCCGTGCGCCACGCCGTTTCGGTGGCCTCTTGACGACGCATACTCTTGATGACATCAAGAGTTGTTGATATAAAGAGTAGAGGTGATCGCTCTTCCAGCGGGGACGGGGGCGCCGACAGCAGAGAGATCGCGTGTGGAGACTCCCGAAGACAGGTTCTTCCGCGAGTTGGGCGGTGCCTGCGGTGAGACGCGTCAGGCGTTCGCGCGGCATGTGGGGATGAGCTCATCCAGACTGCAGCTGCTGATGCGGCTGTGGAGGAACGGGGAGACCAGCCACAGCGACCTGCGTCAGGGCCTGTCCCTCGACGGGGCGAGCGTCACCCGGCTGATCAAGGAGTTCGAGGCCGAGGGACTGGTCAGCCGTCGCATCGATCCGGCGGACAACCGCTACACCCTGGCCAGCCTGACATCCCCCGGCGAACGAGCGGCCGCCGACCTTGAGCGGTCTCACCAGGCATACCAGGTGCGGCTGCTCGACGGGATCAGCACGCAAGAGCGGGAGATCGTGCTGCGCGCCCTGGAGCGCCTGCGCGCCAATATGGCACGCATCGACCCAGTCGGCTGATGGCCCTGCATATCCCCAGGAACCCGTGATAACCCAGGAAAGAGCAGACAGATGACCGATGACGTGCGAGCTGTCGGGCAGCGCATGTACGAGGCGTTCAACGCCCATGACTTCGGGGCCGCCGAGACGATCTTCGCTCCGGATTTCGTCAGCCACCCGTTGGGCACGACTGGAGCCGAGAGCGTCGTCTGGGCGTGGACGCGGTTCCACGAGAGGTTCCCCGATGTTCGGGTGATCATCGAGGACATGCTCGTCGACGGGGACAAGGTCGCCGTCCGTACGACCCTGCACGGGCTCCCGGCCGATGTCGTCGAGCAGCAGCCGCCGCCGACAATGCTGGAGATCTTCCGGGTGCGGGACGGACGCATCGCCGAACTGTGGGGTCTGTCCGCGCTGAGGTGATCCGCCGCACGACGGGATACCCGCATGAGAGGGCGGTGTCGGGGCAGCAGGATGAGGTGAACCCCGCACGGTACGACCCCGCCAACCTGGAACATCTCATCCGTCAAGAGTTAACCAACGCGGGGTTCACCGTCGAACCCCCGAAGCCGCCCAGGTCGAACGGGCCGTCCGGGCCATCCGGGTCGTCGGGTGAAGGCGGTCTCAGCCTCCGGCGCGAGCCCGGTCGCGGTGTGGTCGTCTCGTGGGAGGCATCTCCCGACCTCGCCAAGGCCGACATGGTGAAGTACGAGACGATCCGCACCGCCGTACAGCTCGCCCTGCGCACGATCCTGGCGCAGGCCGGATTCCAGGTGGTCGGCGACTTCGGCGGCAACGAGATGCTCGTCATCGCCGACCCACTCAGTACGACGCCCGAGGACCACTGGCCGTCCGGACCGGTATCCGAGCGGAACCGGCCGAGCAAGCCGGCACCGGAACAGAACTGACCCAGCGCGCCCGGCGCCCACGCGGAACTCCGGCAGCCCTAACTACCGGTCCTCCTAATTACCGGCCGTCTTCAAGCACGCCCGCCCAGAACGGCCGGGCGAAACCTGTCCGTCAGTGTCTCCCCTTGGCGAGGGGGAAGGGGACCGGTGGGAGACTGCTGGTGAGCGCCGCAGTCGCGGGGCGAGCGTTACGGGAGAGGTTGGCATGACCGACGAGTTCGACGTCATAGTGATCGGCGCCGGCCCCGCCGGCGAGAACGCCGCGGCCAGAGCCGTGCGCGGTGGTCTGACCGCCGCCATCGTGGAGGACCGCCTGGCCGGTGGCGAATGCTCCTACTGGGCCTGCATCCCGAGCAAGGCGCTGCTGCGCCCGATAGACCTGGCGGCCGAGGTGGGGCGAGTGCCCGGTATGTCGCTCGGTCCGCTCGAGGTGAGCAAGGTGCTCGCCCGGCGTGACGAGGCCGTGTCGCATTACAACGACTCGGGGCAGGTCGAGTGGATCAAGAACGTGCCCATCGAGTTCGTCCGGGGCCGGGGGCGGCTCGACGGGGCTAAGCGGGTGCTCGTGACCACACGAGACGGGCAGGAGACCACCGAACGGGTGCTGACCGCGCGGCACGCCGTCGTGCTGGCCACCGGGAGCACCGCCCTGGTCCCGCCGGTGCCGGGGCTGGCCGAGGCGAAGCCCTGGACGAGTCACGAGGTCACGGCCGCCCAGGCGGTGCCGGAGCGGCTGGTCGTGATCGGTGGCGGAGTGGTCGCCTGTGAGATGGCGCAGGCCATGCACGGGCTCGGCGCGCGGCAGACCACGGTCCTCGTACGCGGCGGGTCGCTGCTGGCCAAGATGGAGCCGTTCGCCGGTGAGCTGCTGGCCGAGTCGTTCGCCGACGCAGGGATCGACGTGCGGACCCACACGGACGTCATACGCGTCGAGCGCCCGGAGCCCGGCGGCAAGGTGACCGTGCACCTGTCCGACGGTCCGCCGCTGGAGGCCGACGAGCTGCTGGTGGCCACCGGCCGGGTGCCCGCCACGGCCGGTCTGGGGCTCGAGACGGTCGGACTGGCCGGGGGCCGTTCGGTCGAGGTGGACGACAGCATGCGGGCGACGGACGTCGAGGGCGGCTGGCTGTACGCGATCGGCGACGTCAACGGCCGTGCCCTGCTCACACACATGGGCAAGTACCAGGCGCGGGTCTGCGGCGACGTCATCGCGGCGCGCGCCAACGGGGGTAACGACACGCTCCTCGCGATGCGCGACATCGCGGACGAGTTCGGGGCGCCGCAGGTGGTGTTCACCGACCCGCAGATCTGCGCGGCCGGCCGCACCGAGGCGGCCGCCCGCAAGGCCGGATTCGCGGTGCGGGTGGTCGAATACGACCTGGCCAACGTCACGGGGGCCTACCTCCTCGGCGACGGCTATCGCGGCCGGGCCAAGGCGGTCGTGGACGAGGAGCGGCGGGTGCTGCTGGGCGTCACGTTCGCCGGTTCCGGGGTGGCCGAGCTGCTGCACGCGGCGACCATCGCGGTCACCGGCGAGGTGCCGCTCGACCGGCTCTGGCACGCCGTCCCGTCCTTCCCCACGGTCAGCGAGATCTGGCTGCGCCTCCTGGAGGAGTACGGCCTCTGACGCGAGCGGGCCGATACGGAGTCAGGTGCGGCGCGGCCGGACACGAGTGAGCCGCTGAGGGCTCAGCCGGGCAAAAGCGTCAGCCGGGGGCGAGGGTTTCGGCGGTGTGCCACAGGTCGGGTAGCGCGTCCAGTACGCGCTGCCCGCGCCGCCACCGGTCCGCGAACGTCTCGGCATCGAGGTCCGCAAGCAACGCGCGGAACCCCTCCTCGTAGGGCCCGGTGGGCGCCCCGGCCAGCGACAGCTTCTTCAGGCACCGCGCGTACGTCGCCACCAGCCAGAACACCGCCTCCCGGTGCAGGCCGCGCGCGATGAGCTCCCGGCTGCCGTCGATCGACAGCGGCCGGGCCGCCTCGCTGATGTCCGACGAGAACGGGTACGACGCCGCCTGGACGTCCTTGGCCGCGTCGAACACCCGCTCCAGCACCTCCAGGTGCCCGGCCACACGCGCCGCCCCCAGCCCGCCGCAGCCGAGCAGCTCCAGCAGCGCCTCGTGCCGGTCCAGCATCCCGTGTACGGCCAGCAGCTCCCGTACGGCCTCGTAGCGGCGGCGGACGGTGGGGTTGCGCAGCCCGGCGACGAGCAGCACATGAGTCGTGACCCCGGTGCCGAACAGCCACGACATCACCTGGTCGACCGGCGGCGCCGCCTCGTCCATACCGGTGATCCCGCGGCGCACCACGTCCATCGCCGCGCCGCATCGGCGCAGCACCCGCCGCCGGTCGGCGAACTCGCGGGCCACCACCTCATGCAGCGCGGTCAGCCGCCCGCCCGGATCGGCCAGCACCCCGGGCAGGTGGAAGCTGCCCGCCAGGTGGTAGTCGCCCAGGATGTCCTCCGCCGACGCCAACCGCTCGCCCGACATATACGAAATTTCCAGCAAAACGCCGCTATACAGCAGCTTGCCGGGCTTGACGGGCGGCTCCGGGATGTCCAGCACCACCATCACGTCCACATCGGAGCTGGTGGCCAGGACCGCGTCCGCCGGCGACCACAACACCGAGCCGGTCAGGAACGCCCCGCCGAACCCGGGCAGCCCGGAGCCCACCTCGGCCACCCACCGCCGCGCGATCTCCCTGGCCACCCGGACCCGCGTCACCACGTCACCTGGCACACCGCTCGCGTCGAGTCCTACCGGCGGGCGCGCAGCGGCGCGCCCACCTCGTGGAGGTGCTTCATCGCCTGGCCCCAGGAGGCCAGCAGCCCGCACTCCACGTACGCCACCCCCAGCGACTCACAGTGCTCCCGCACCAGCGGTTGCACCTTGCGCAGGTTGGGGGTCGGCATGCCGGGGAACAGGTGGTGCTCGATCTGGTAGTTGAGGCCGCCCAGCGCCGTGTTGACCACGTGCCCGCCGCGTACGTTCCGGGAGGTGAGCACCTGGCGGCGCAGGAAGTCCAGCTCGTCCTCGGCGGTGAGGACCGGCATGCCCTTGTGGTTGGGGGCGAACGTGCACCCCAGGTAGACACCGAAGCACGCCTGGTGCACCAGCAGGAAGACCACGGCCTTGCCCACCGGCAGGACCGCGAACACGCCACCCAGGTAGATGACGAAGTGCGCGAGCAGCAGCAGCCCTTCGGCCATCCGGTTCTTGAGAGAGTCGCGGCGCAGCGCCCGGACGCTGGAGATGTGCAGGTTGAGGCCCTCCAGCGTCAGCAGCGGGAAGAACAGGAACGCCTGATAGCGGCCGATGAGCCTGGGCAGTCCCCGGCTGGCCTCGGCCTGCTTGACCGACCAGAGCAGGACGTCGGGCGCGACGTCAGGGTCGTGGTCCTCGTGGTTGGGGTTGGCGTGGTGGCGCGTGTGCTTGTCCTGCCACCACCCGTAGCTGAGCCCGATGCCGAGGTTGCCGACGAGCAGGCCCGCGATCGCGCTGTTGCGCCGGGACGGGAACACCTGCCCGTGGGCCAGGTCATGGGCGAGCAGGGCCACCTGGCCGAACGTCGCCGCCTGGAACACCGCGACCAGAATCTGCCACCACGAGTCGCCGACCAGGGCGAACGCCACCCAGCCCGCCGCGAAGAGGCCCGTCACCACGCTGATCCGCGTGGCGTAGTAGACGGGTCGCCGTTCCATGAGGCCTGCCTGGGCCACCCGGCGTGACAGGCGGGCGAAGTCGCTCCCCCTCTCTTCCGATGCCGGTGCCGATGCCGAGGCCGTGGCGGCGCGAGTAGTGCTCACGTCAGTCACAGATTCTCCGATGCTCCAGACTCGATTCCCGATCGTTCACCATCAGCATTTCGGGATAACCGTGATCGCGAAGTCCTGCTGTCACCCGTCTTCGGGGTAGGGCTGTCCCTACCTCTGGGACCGGTCGAGGTCAGAGGATACGCTCCGCGGTCCTGATGGGTTGGGCTCCGCGGGAGTTTGGCGAGCGTGTCGAGGCCGCACCGGCGGGAATCGCAGCCACCCCAGAGCGCGTCGCGACACACCGGCGGGAATCGCATCCGCCGGTCACACGCGGATCAGCGCGAGTGCCTGACGGGCGATCTCCCATTCCTCGTCGGTGGGCACGACCAGCACCGCCACCTCCGACTCCGGCGTGGACACCCGCCGCTCGCCCGTCTCGTCGGCCTCGTTGCGCGCGGGGTCGAGGGCGATGCCGAGGCGGTCCAGCCCGGTCAGCGCGGCGGCCCGGGTGGCCGGGTCGTGCTCGCCGACGCCGCCCGTGAAGACGATCGCGTCCACCCGGCCGAGCAGCGCGTAGTAGGCCCCGACGTACTTCTTGATCCGGCGGCCGTAGATGTCCAGCGCGAGCCGCGCCCGCTCGTCGCCGTCGCGGGCCCGTCGCCGTACCTCCCGCATGTCGCCGGTGCCGGCGAGGGCGAGCAGGCCGCTGCGGTACGACAGCTCCTTCTCCGCCCGCACGATGTCCATGCCGCCCGCGCGGGCCAGGTAGCCGGTCAGCGCCGGGTCCACGTCCCCTGAACGGGTGCCCATGACCAGCCCTTCCAGCGGCGTGAGCCCCATGGAGGTGTCGACGCTGCGGCCGCCCTCGATCGCGGTCGCGCTAGCGCCGTTGCCGAGGTGCAGCACGATCAGGTTCGTCCGCGCCGGATCGCGGTCCAGCAGCTCGGCCGCCCGCGCCGACACGTACGCGCAGGACGTGCCGTGGAAGCCGTAGCGCCGCACGCCCAGCCGGTCATGCCAGTCGCGGGGGACGGCGTAGGTGTACGCCTCGGGCGGCAGCGTCCGGTGGAAGGCGGTGTCGAACACGGCCACTTGCGGCACACCGGGAAAGGCCTCGCGGGCCACCCGGATGCCGGTGATGTTCACCGGGTTGTGCAGGGGTGCGAGCGCCGAGAGGTCCCCGATGGCGCTGATCACGTCGTCGTCCACCAGCACCGCCTCATGGAAGCGGGTCCCGCCGTGCACCACCCGATGCCCCACCGCCACCGGTTTCAGCGCGGGCCCCGCCTCGTCGAAGGCGGCCAGCATGGCGGTCAGCCCCGCCGCGTGGTCGCCGAACCGCTCCTTCCGCTCGTACGGCGGGTCGTCCCCGGCCTGGTGGGTCAACCGCCCCTCCTTGTCGCCGATCCGCTCCACCAGCCCCCTGGCCGGCCGCTCGCGCGACTCCACGTCCACCAGCTCGTACTTGATGGAGGAGGAGCCGGTGTTCAGGACGAGAATCTGTCCGGCCATGTCCACTCTCGGATCTCGGGCGCGTCCTCGCCGTGCTCACGGGTGTGGGCGCGGGCGCGCAGGCGGGCGTCGGTCATCCGCTGACGCAGGTGAGCCTGGGAGGAACCGAGGCCCGGGGTGCGGTCGATGACATCCATGACCAGGTGATAGCGGTCGATGTCGTTGAGCATGACCATATCGAAGGGTGTGGTGGTGGTGCCTTCCTCTTTGTAGCCGCGGACGTGCATGTGGGCGTGGCCGTGGCGGCGGTAGGTGAGGCGGTGGATGAGGGCGGGGTAGCCGTGGAAGTTGAAGATGACCGGCTTGTCGGTGGTGAACAGGGCGTCGTACTCGTTGTCCGGCAGGCCGTGCGGGTGCTCCGAGGGCGGTTGCAGGCGCATCAGGTCGACCACGTTGATCACGCGTACGCGTAGCTCGGGCAGGTGCTCGCGGAGCAGCGCGGTGGCGGCCAGGGTCTCCAGCGTGGGGATGTCGCCGGCGCAGGCCAGCACGACGTCTGGGTCGCTTCCCTCGTCGGTGGAGGCCCACGGCAGGATGCCCAGGCCGCGGGTGCAGTGGGCGATGGCCTGGTCCATGGTGAACAGGTCGAGGATCGGCTGCTTGCCGGCCACGATGACGTTGACGTAGTCGCGCGAGCGCAGGCAGTGGTCGCCGACCGACAGCAGGGTGTTGGCGTCGGGCGGCAGGTAGACCCGTACGACGCTGGCCTTCTTGTTGACCACGACGTCCAGGAAGCCCGGATCCTGGTGGGAGAAGCCGTTGTGGTCCTGCCGCCAGACGTGCGAGGACAGCAGGTACGTGAGCGAGGCGACGGGCCGCCGCCAGGAGATCTTCTGGGAGGACTCCAGCCACTTGGCATGCTGGTTGAACATGGCGTCGATGATGTGGATGAACGCCTCGTAGCAGTTGAACAGGCCGTGTCGCCCGGTCAGCAGGTAGCCCTCCAGCCAGCCCTGGCACAGGTGCTCGCTGAGCACCTCCATCACCCGGCCGCCGGGGGCCAGGTTTTCGTCGGTGGGTTCGAGGCGGGCGTTCCAGGCCCGGTCGGTGACCTCGAACACGGCCGAGAGCCGGTTGGAGTCGGTCTCGTCGGGGCCCATCAGCCGGAAGGCGCGCGGGTTGGCGGCGATCACGTCGCGCAGCAGGGCGCCGAGCACCCGGGTGGGCTCGCTGGACTGGGTGGCGGGCGTCTTGACCTCGACGGCGTGCTGGCGGAAGTCGGGCAGTCGCAGGGGCTGGAGCAGTTCGCCGCCGTTGGTGTGCGGGTTGGCGCTCATCCTTCGGATGCCCGGCGGCACCGTCTCCCGGATCGAGGCCACCGGCCGGCCGTCGTCGTCGAACAGCTCCTCGGGCCGGTAGGAGCGCATCCACTCCTCCAGCATCGCCAGGTGCTCGGGGTTCTCCCGTACCTTGGCCAGCGGCACCTGATGGGCCCGCCAGGTGCCCTCCACCGGCAGGCCGTCCACGACGCGGGGCCCGGTCCAGCCCTTCGGCGTGCGTAGGATGATCATGGGGAGCCGGTCGGATCGGCCCTGCTTGTAGTCGGCGATCTGGTCGAAGACGGTGTCGAGGGTGTCGGCCATCTCCTGGTGGTCGGGTCCGACGATGTGCGGCCGGTAGCCGTAACCCTCCATGAGCGCGACCAGCGTCTCCGGGGGGATGCGGGCCAGCACGGTCGGGTTGGCGATCTTGTAGCCGTTCAGGTGGAGGATCGGCAGCACCACGCCGTCATGGGCCGGGTCGAGGAACTTGTTGGAATGCCAGCTCCCGGCCAGCGGCCCGGTCTCGGCTTCGCCGTCGCCGATGACGCAGGCCACGACCAGTTCGGGGTTGTCGAAGGCGGCTCCGTAGGCGTGCGCGAGCGAGTAGCCCAGCTCGCCGCCCTCGTGGATGGAGCCGGGCGTCTCCGGCGCGGCGTGGCTCGGGATGCCGCCGGGGAAGGAGAACTGACGGAACAGCCGCTGCATCCCGGCCGCGTCCTGGGAGACGTCCGGATAGCGTTCGGAGTAGGTGCCCTCCAGCCAGGCGTGCGCGACCGTCGCGGGACCGCCGTGGCCGGGGCCGGCGATGTAGATCATGTCCTGGTCGCGTTCGCGGATCACCCGGTTGAGGTGGGCGAAGCAGAAGTTCAGTCCCGGTGTGGTGCCCCAATGGCCGAGTAGGCGGGGTTTGATGTGTTCTGGGGTCAATGGTGTCTTTAGTAGTGGATTATCCAGTAGATAGATCTGGCCCACCGACAGATAGTTCGCCGCGCGCCAGTAAGCATCGATTCGCTCCATGTCTCTGCTGATTCCTCCAGAAACGCCGCTCAACCTCAGGCGGTGGTCAACGTGCGCCGCCGCGTAGATTCATCTGATCCAATTTGATGCACTCTGATCCGTCCTAGCTGAACCTCATTCGGTTAGCATCCGTCATATCGGTGGGGGGCCGCAGTCACTGGAAGTGCGCGCGAACGCGCATTGCCAAAACGGGGTGCGGAGGACGCCGGTGGGTGGATCACGGGGATTGGCCGTACACGACGACATAGAGATGTCGTTGCTGTCGGGAGAGCACGCACTGTATGGGGAAGGCAGCCTGCGGGCGGCGCGGCGCTGGTTCGAGACCGCCCATCGGGAGGCCGAACGGCACGGCGACGCGGACGGGATGGCGCGGGCGGCGCTCGGGCTGGGTGGGCTGTGGGTGCACGAGCACCGCACGGCCGCCGAGGCGGCCGCGCTGCGCGCGCGCCAGCGCCAGGCTCTGGCGCTGGTCGAGCCGCGCTCCTCACTGGGGTTACGGCTGCGGGTACGGCTGGCCGGAGAGGACGATTACCGCAGTGGTGGGTACGAGGCGATCCTGGCCATGGTCGATGAGGCCAGGCAGGCCGGTGACCCCGTCGCGCTGGCCGAGGCGCTGAGCCTGGCCCACCATTGCGTTCTGGGACCCGAGCACGGCGCCCTGCGCCTGGCGCTGGCCGAGGAGCTGATCGAGCAGGCGCCGCGGACCGGGCGCCGCGGCGACCTGCTGATGGGGCTGCTCTGGCGGACCGTCGACCTGGTGCTGGCCGCCGACCCCCACGCCGAGCGGGCGCTGGTGGAGCTGCGCGGCCTGCTGGCCAGGGAGGACCACCTGGCGGTCGGGTTCGTGGTGGACGCGATGGAGGTCATGCTCGGCATCAGGAGCGGCCGGCTGGCGGAGGCTGAGGCGATGGCCGGAGCCTGCGCCGACCGGGGCGCGGCGGCCGGCGACATCGACAGCGCGGGCTGGTACGCCGGCCAGCTCGCGACCCTCCGCTGGTACCAGGGACGCGCCGCCGAACTCGTCCCCATGCTGGCGGACCTGGTCAACTCGCCGGATCTCAGCGCGGTGGACAGCTCGTTGTGGGCGGTACTCGCGGTGTCGGCGGCCACCGCGGGGGACCGGCGGCTGGCGGAGGGGGCGCTGGCCCGGCTGCGCGTCCGGGACCTGGCGGAGCTGCCTTGCTCCAGCACCTGGCTCATCTCGATGTACGGCGCGGCCGAGGCGGCGTACCTGCTCGGTGACGCCGAAACGGCGGCCGAGGTCCATGCCGTGCTCTCCCCGTTCGAGCGGCTGCCCGTCGTCGTCAGCCTGGGTGTCACCTGCCTCGGCTCGGTCCGCCACTCTCTCGGCGTGGCCATGCTGACCTGCGGCGAGACGGACAAGGCGATCGCCTATCTGCGGGCCGCCGTGCACGACAACCTCGCCCTGGGGCACTGGCCCGCCGTCGCGCTCTCCCGCCTGCGGCTCGGCCAGGCCCTGCGCGGGACCGAGGAGTCGCGCAGGGTCCTGGCGCTGGCCCAGCAGGAGGCCGCGTCGCTGGGCATGATGCTGCCCGACGACGGCCCGGCGGCCCCGGCGGAGGCCGTCTGCGCGCGCCAGGGCCGCAAGTGGCGGATCGAGCTGGCCGGCCGGACCGTGCTCGTCGACCACATCGTGGGCATGGCCCACCTGGCCACCCTGCTGGCCAACCCCGGCCGCGAGATCCCGGCCGTGGACCTGGCCGCGGGGGCGGTGGCCAGCGAGGCGGCAGAGTCGGCCCAGCCGGTGCTGGACGAGCAGGCCAGGCAGACCTACAAGCGGCGGCTGTCCGGGCTGCAGGCCGAGATCGACGAGCTGGAGGCGATGCACGACCTGCAGCGGGTCGCCACGCTGCGGGCCGAGCGCGACTGGCTGATCGACGAGTTGGCCGCCGCCACCGGGCTGGCCGGGCGGCCGCGCCAGTTCGCCGGCAGCGAGGAACGGGCCAGGATCGCCGTGGGCAAGGCCATCAGGCGGGCCTTGGTGCGCATCGGCGAGGCGGACCCGGTCATCGCGGAGCGGCTGCGGTCCGCCGTACAGATGGGGGTGCGATGCAGCTATCACCCGGTGTGACGTGGAACAGCATGGAACTGGATGGAACGCCTAAAAGGTGTATCCACCCTGGACCGTGATCTCACGCTTCGGCGGCCAGTGAGATCACGCCCCCCGGCGGCCCGTGTCCCTGTGCGGGCCGCCGGTTTCATCCCAAAATGGCGGGATGTCAGGATGAGGGCATGCCGCTCCGCAGCTCCCGCTGGTACTCAGGTCAAGACCGCAACTCCTACATCCATCGCGCCTGGATGCGCCGCGGCCTGCCGGAGGCCGCGTTCGACGGGGACCGGCCGCACATCGCGATCGCCAACACCGCCTCCGACCTCACCCCGTGCAACTCCCATCTCGACGAGGTGGCCGACAGCGTCAAGCAGGGCGTGTGGGCGGCCGGCGGCGTCCCGCTCAACCTGCCCGTCGTCTCCCTCGGCGAGACGAACGTCCGGCCGACCGCGATGCTCTGGCGCAACCTGGCCGCCATGGCCACCGAGGAGATGCTGCGCGCCAACCCGATCGACGGCGTGGTGCTGCTCGGCGGCTGCGACAAGACCATCCCGTCGCTGCTGATGGCCGCCGCATCGGTGGACCTGCCCGCCCTGGTGGTGCCCGGCGGCCCGATGCTGACCGGCCACTTCCGCGGCGTCCCGCTCGGCTGCGGCACCGACGTGTGGCGGCTGAGTGAGGAGGTACGCGCGGGGACGCTCTCCCGCGAGGCGTTCCTCCGCTCCGAGTCGTCCATGATCCGCAGCCGTGGCCACTGCAACACGATGGGCACGGCCTCGACCATGGCCTGCATGGCCGAGGCCCTCGGCATGACCCTGCCCGGCACGGCGGGCACGCCCGCACCCGACAGCAGGCTGCTCGAACGCTCCCACGAGAGCGGCCGGCTCGCCGTCGAGCTGGTACGGCGCGAACTGCGGCCGAGCCAGGTGATGACCAGGGGATCGTTCCTCAACGCGATCGTGACGCTGGCCGCGATCGGCGGCTCCACCAATGCCGTCGTCCACCTGCTGGCCATCGCCGGGCGCCTCGGCGTGGAGCTGGGGCTGGACGACTTCGACCGGACCGGCAGGGGAGTGCCGCTGCTGGTCGACCTCCAGCCCGCGGGCCGGCACCTGATGGACGACCTGTTCAGGGCGGGCGGGCTTACGGCCGTACTGAAGGAGGTCGAGGACCTGCTCGACCCGGCGGCGGTCACCGTCAGCGGCCGGCCGCTCGTGGAACACCTCGCCGACGCGGAGATCTGGGACGAGAGCGTCATCCGCCGGCGCGCCGACCCGCTGCTGCCCGAGGCCGGGATCGCGGTGCTGCGCGGCAACCTCGCGCCGGACGGCGCGGTGATCAAGCCCGCCGCCGCCTCGCCCGAGCTGCTGAGCCACCGCGGCCGGGCCGTCGTGTTCGACAGCGTCGAGGACCTCAACGCCCGGCTCGACTCGCCGGACCTGGACGTCGACGAGACGTCGGTCCTGGTGCTGCGCGGCTGCGGGCCCAAGGGCTACCCCGGCATGCCCGAGCTGGGCAACCTGCCGCTGCCCGCGAAACTGCTGGCCAAGGGCGTACGCGACATGGTCCGCATCAGCGACGCCCGGATGAGCGGCACCGCGTACGGCACGGTCGTGCTGCACACCGCGCCCGAGGCGGCGGCCGGCGGGCCGCTCGCGCGGGTGCGGACCGGCGACCCCATCGTGCTGGACGTCGCGGCCAGGCGGCTCTACGTCGACATCCCCGACGCCGAGCTGGCAGCCAGGGAGCCGGTCGTCAACGGGCACGCCGCCCCGCCCCGCGGCTGGGAGCGCCTGTACGTCGACCACGTCATGCAGGCCGACAAGGGAGCGGACCTGGACTTCCTCACAGGTTCGAGCGGCGACGCCGTGGGCAGGGAATCCCACTGACCCGGAGTCCCGCGCGATATCTTGCCCGGTACGGGACTAGTGTGACCCCGTTTTGACGGCACAAGGTTTGACGGCACTAGGTTTGACGGCACGAGGAGGACGAGTGGGCGGCGACATCACCCAGAGCCAGGAGTGGGCGGCACTGGACAAGCATCACGGGGAGCTGGCGGGCAAGCAGCTGCGCGAGCTGTTCGCGGAGGATCCCGGCCGCGCCGAGCGGATGACGCTGACCGCCGGTGACCTCTACCTCGACTACGCCAAGCACCGTGCCACGGACGAGACGATCGACCTGCTCGTCCAACTGGCCGAGCGGGCCGGGCTGCGCGACCGGATCGCCGCGATGTTCCGGGGCGAGCACATCAACGTCAGCGAGGACCGGGCCGTCCTGCACGTCGCGCTGCGCATGAGCCGGGAGGCCAAGCTGGAGGTCGACGGCCAGGACGTCATCGCCGACGTGCACGCCGTGCTCGACAAGATGAGCGCCTTCGCCGACCGGGTCCGCTCCAGGGACTGGACGGGCGCCACCGGGCAGCCGATCACCACCGTGGTCAACATCGGCATCGGCGGCTCCGACCTCGGCCCGGCCATGGCGTACGAGGCGCTGCGCGACTACGCCGACGCCGGCATCGCGGCCAGGTTCGTCTCCAATGTCGACCCGGCCGACATCACCGGCAACCTGGCCGGCCTGGACCCGGCCGGCACGCTGGTCGTGGTCAGCTCCAAGACGTTCACCACGATGGAGACGCTGACCAACGCCAAGGTGGCCCGTCAATGGCTGGTTGACGCGCTCGGCGAGGACGCCGTGTCCCAGCACTTCGTGGCCGTCTCGACCAACGCCGAGAAGGTCGCCGAGTTCGGCATCGACACCGCGAACATGTTCGGCTTCTGGGACTGGGTCGGCGGCCGCTACTCCTACGACGGCGCCATCGGCCTGTCCCTGATGATCGCGATCGGGCCCGAGCGGTTCCGCGAGATGCTGGCCGGGTTCCGCGCCATGGACCAGCACTTCCGTACCGCGCCGTTCAAGGCCAACATGCCGGTGCTGCTCGGCCTGCTCGGCATCTGGTACAACGACTTCTTCGGCGCCCAGACCCGGGCCGTCCTGCCCTACAGCCAGCGGCTGCACCGCTTCCCCGCCTACCTGCAGCAGCTCACCATGGAGTCCAACGGCAAGTCCGTACGCGCCGACGGCACGCCCGTCACGACCGACACGGGCGAGATCTTCTGGGGCGAGCCGGGCACCAACGGCCAGCACGCCTTCTACCAGCTGCTGCACCAGGGCACCCGGCTGGTGCCCGCCGACTTCATCGGGTTCGCCGAGCCGTTCGAGGACCGCGAGGGCATGCACGACCTGCTCAATGCGAACCTGTTCGCGCAGACCTCCGCGCTGGCGTTCGGCAAGACGGCCGAGGAGATCGCCGGCGAGGGCACGCCGCCCGAGATCGTGCCGCACAAGGTGATGCCCGGCAACCGGCCCACCTCCACGATCCTGGCCACCAAGCTCACCCCGTCCACGCTCGGCCAGCTCGTGGCCCTGTACGAGCACGCGACGTTCGTCGAGGGCACCATCTGGGGCATCGACTCCTTCGACCAGTGGGGCGTCGAGCTGGGCAAGAAGATGGCGCTCGACCTGGCGCCCGCGCTCACCTCGGAGGACCCACCGACAGACTTCCCGGACGCCTCCACCGAAGGGCTCGTCCGGCGCTACCGCGAGCTGCGCGGAAGGCGGGTCTGAGGTGGGGGCGACCAAGGGCGCGGGCGCGCTCGTCCTGTTCGGCATCACCGGCGACCTCGCGCGCAAGTTGGTCCTGCCCGCCCTCTATCAGCTCACCGCCAAGGGTGAACTCGATCTGCCGATCATCGGCGTGGCCAAGACCGACCTGGACCTCGACGGGCTGCGCGAGCACGCCCGCGCGGCCTGCGGCGGCGCGCGCGACGCGGCGTTCGAGAAGCTGGCGGGCAACCTGAGGCTGGTGGCGGGCGACTACCGCGACCCCGGCACCTACACCCGGCTCCGCGAGGAGCTGGCGGGTAAGGGCTTCCTGGTCCACTACCTGGCCGTGCCGCCCGCGCTGTTCTCGGTCGTGGCCGAGGGGCTGGCCGCGGAGGGCCTCAACAGGGACGCCAGGCTCGTCGTGGAGAAGCCGTTCGGCAGCGACCTGGACTCGGCCCGGGGGCTCAACGCCGAGCTGCTGAAGTATTTCGACGAGGACCACCTGCGCCGGGTCGACCACTTCCTGGGCAAGGAGCCGGTCGAGGACCTCCTGGTGTTCCGGTTCGCCAACATGCTGGTCGAGCCCATCTGGAACCGCAACTACGTCCGCAGCGTGCAGATCACCATGGCCGAGGACTTCGACGTGGCCGGCCGGGGCGCCTTCTACGACGCCAACGGCGCCATCCGCGACGTCGTCCAGAACCACCTGCTGCAACTCCTCGCCATCCTGGCCATGGACCCGCCGCCGTCGAAAGACGCTCGCGCCCAGCTGGACGAGAAATGGCGGGTGCTGCGCGCCGTCGAGGCCATCAAGCCCGTCGACGTGGTCCGCGGCCAGTACGAGGGCTACCTCGACACCGAGGGCGTCAAGAAGGGTTCGACCACCGAGACGTTCGTCGCGCTGCGCGCCTACATCGAGAACTGGCGATGGGCCGGGGTGCCGTTCTGCATCCGCGCCGGCAAGGCGCTGCCGATGACCGACCTGGAGATCGTCGCCGAGCTGCGCAAGCCGCCGGTCTCGCTGTTCTCGCACGACCCGCACCTGAATCCCAACCTGATCAGGTTCCGGCTGCAGCCCGACGCCGGGGTGACCTTCGACGTGCTGGCCAAGGAGCCCGGCAAGCAACGCACCCGGCAGGTGCCGGTGAGCGTCGACTTCACCAAGGTGCTCGGGCCGATGGAGGCCGCCTACGAGCGGATCCTGGCCGATGCGGTGAGTGGCGATCCCCTGCGGTTCGCCAGGTTCGACCTGGTGGACGAGTCGTGGCGGATCGTCCAGCCGATCCTCGACCTGCCGGACCGGCCGCTGCCGTACGCGAAGGGCACCTGGGGGCCCAAGGAGGCCGAGAAGATCGCGCCCGGCGGGTGGCACGAGATCTCGACCACCTTCGACTGATCCCGCGCGGGCGGGCAGCGATGAGTGGCATTGACGGCGGGGCCGATAGGTCCGACGATCGCAGGCATGCCCCTCCTCCCTGTTCCTGCCCACGCGCACACATGGGCGGCACTCACCCGTGATACCTCCTATGTCTTCGGTGTCGAAACCGTCTCCGGCGTCGATACCCGGATCGTGCAGTGGTACTGGGGGCCCCGGTTACCCGCCGGGGCCCTCGGCCAGGTCGCCGAGCACGCCCCCGGCTGGATCGTCACCGGCTTCCTCGACCCCGACGACGCGACGGAGATGCTGCCCGTTGACGGCGGCCGCCGCTGGGGCGCGCCTTCGCTCCAGGCCGTCTACGACGGTGAGGTCCGCTCCGTCGAGCTCGGCTTCGAGGACGCCGTCCTCGGTGAGAACGAGGTGGAGGTGGTCCTGCGCGACCACGCCTACGGTCTCCGGGTGGGCCTGCACGTGCGGGTCCTCGACGACTGCGACGTCATCGAGCGCTGGGTGAACGTCACCAACGAGTCGGCCGCGCCCCTGCGGCTGCGGCGACTCGACTCGGGCAGCTGGGTGATCCCCGAACAGGCGGGCTTCCGCTACACCGGCGCCGCCGGGGGCTGGGGCCGCGAAACTCAGCTCCAGAGCGGCGAACTGCCGGCGGGGGAGACCACATTCGGCAGCAGGACCGGCACCACCTCGCACAAGGCCAACCCGTGGATCATGCTCGGCGACGCCACCGAGGACACCGGCGACGTCTGGACAGTCGCGCTCGCCTGGAGCGGCTCCTGGCGGCTCACCACGCAGCGCCGCCCCGAGGGCGACGTCGCGGTGAGCGCTGGATTCGGCCACGAGGGCCTGACCTGGCCACTCGGTCCCGGCGAGTCGCTGCGCACCCCCTCCGCGCTCGGCCTGCACACCTCCGGCGGCTACGGCGCGGCCAGCCGGGCCTGGCACGACTACGCCCGCAAGCACGTCCTGCCCAGGCCCGGCGAGGAACGGCCCGTCCTGTACAACTCGTGGGAGGCCACCGGGTTCGACGTCACCGAGGCCGGCCAGCTGGACCTGGCCCGCCGGGCCGCCGACCTCGGCGTGGAGCTGTTCGTGGTGGACGACGGCTGGTTCGGCGCCCGCACCGATGACACGCGCGGGCTCGGCGACTGGTGGCCCAACCCCGAGCGCTTTCCGCACGGCCTGCGCCCCCTCTTCCAGGGTGTACACGACCTCGGCCTGCTCGCCGGGCTCTGGGTCGAGCCCGAGATGGTCAACCCCGACAGCGACCTGTACCGCAAGAACCCCGACTGGGTGCTGCACTACCCGGAACGCCGCCGCGACACCATGCGCAACCAGCTCGTGCTCAACTACGCCCGCGACGACGTGCGCGAGTGGGCGCTCGGCTGGCTCGACCAGCTCGTCCGCGAGTACGGCCTGGCCTACCTCAAATGGGACATGAACCGCAGCTTCAGCCAGGCAGGCTGGGCCGAGGGCGGCGACCTGCTCTGGATCGAGCACACCAGGGGCGTCTACGCGATCATGGACGAGCTGCGCAGGCGCCATCCGGGGCTCCGCATCGAGTCGTGCTCGGGTGGTGGCGGCCGGGCCGACTTCGGCATGCTCCGCCGTACGGATCAGGTGTGGACCTCCGACAACACCGACGCCCGCGACCGGCAGGTGATCCAGCGGGGCTTCTCCTACCTCTACCCGGCCGGCGCCATGTCCTGCTGGGTGACCGACAGCCCCAACCCGATCACCCACCGCGAGGTGCCGCTGCGCTACCGCTTCCACGTGGCCATGGCGGGCACGCTCGGCGTCGGCGGCGACCTCGCCGGTTGGAGCACCGCGGAGCTCGACGAGGCCAGGCAGCTCATCGCCGACTACAAGGCCGTCCGCCCGGTGATCCAGCACGGCGCACTCCACCGGCTGGCCGGTCGGCCCGGTGAGACCGCCTCCGCCGTCCAGTACATACTCGGCGACCAGGTCGTCGTGCTCGCCTACAACCCGTTCGCGCTGGACAAGCAGCCGCCCCGGCGGCTCCGGCTGGCCGGGCTCGACCCATCGGCCGTGTACGAGGGGCCCGGCGGCTCCTGGTACGGGGCCACGCTGATGCACCACGGCCTCACCCTCCCCACGTGGTTCCACTCCGGGGCCGACTACCGCAGCGAGATGGTGGTGTTGCGCCGGGTCTAGGGCCAGCATGTGGGGATGGACATCATGGAATTAGTCGAACGCGCGAAGGACTCCGCGACCGTCAAGCGGGTCTTCGGCGACCCGATTCAGCAGGACGGCGTCACGGTCATCCCCGTCGCCCGGGTCGTCCAGGGCGGCGGCGGGGGCATGGGCAGGCAGGAAGTCTCCGTGGATCCGGACGCCGCGCCCGGCGGCGAAGGCAGCGGCGGCGGATTCGGCCTCAGCGCCACTCCCGCCGGGGTGTTCGTGGTCAAGGACGGCGACGTCCGCTGGCAGCCGGCGGTCGACGTCAACCGCATCGTGATCGGCGGCCAGATCGTGGCCGTCGTGCTGCTGCTGACCATCCGATCGATCCTCAAGAAAAGCCGCAAGCGCTGATTTTTGCCTGTTTTTAGTAGCGTGAGCGTCATGAGCTCTGTGACGCAAGTGCTGGCTTTCGGCGGTGTGGTGATGCTCGGGGCGATGTCCCCAGGGCCCGACTTCGCCGTCGTGGTACGGCGCTCGGCGATCTCCGGTCGCCTGTACGGCATGGCGGCGGCCCTGGGCATCTCGATCGGCGTGTTCGCCTGGGTGGTGGCCGCGGCGACCGGCGTCGCCGCGCTGCTGGCGGCCTCGGCGATGGCGTTCACCGTGGTCAAGGTCGTCGGGGCCGCCTACCTGCTGTTCCTGGGCGTCAAGGCGTGGCGCGCCGCCCTGCGCAAGGGCGGCGGGCTGGAACTGGAGGCGCCGGACCCGGGGAAGCGGAGCGCGTGGGCGGCCTTCGTCGAGGGACTGCTGACGAACGCGCTCAACCCCAAGGCGGCCCTGTTCTTCGTGGCGCTCGTGCCGCAGTTCGTCAGCGAGGGCGCGTCCCTGGGGGACACGCTCACGCTGTCGGTCATCGCGCTGGCGTTGACCGTGCTGTGGTTCCTCCTGGTGGCCAACATCGTGGGAGCGCTGCGCAAGGTCTTCGCCAGGCCGGCGATACGGAAGGCGGTCGACGGGCTGACGGGCGCGGCCCTCATCGCCCTCGGTGTCAACCTGGCCGCCGCCAGCCGCCCATAGCCCTTCAAGCCGGGCCGTTCTATGAGACGGCGGCTTTATGCGACGGCCGCTTTATGAGCTTTATGAGACGGTGACGCCCAGCAGGTGGCCCAGGCCGAACGTCACGGCGGCGGCTCCGGCGCCCAGCGCGAGCTGGCGCAGGCCGCCCAGCCACCACGGGCGGGCCGTCATCCGCGCCACCGCCGCGCCGAACACGAACAGCGCCACCAGGCTCAGCACCAGCGCCACCGCCAGCCCCGACGCCCCGAACAGGAACGGCGCCAGCGGCACCACCGCCCCGGCCGCGAACGCGCAGAACGACGACCCGGCCGCGACGTACGGCGACGGCAGATCGTCGGGATCGACGCCCAACTCCTCACGCACATGCACCCGCAACGCCTGCTCGGGATCCGCCGACAGCCCGGCCGCCACCCGCGCCGCCAGGTCGGCGTCCAGGCCGCGGGCCCGGTAGATCGCGGTCAGCTCGGCCAGCTCGCCTTCGGGGTCGCGGGCCAGCTCACGGCGCTCCACGGCGATCTCGGCCCGCATCAGCTCCGTCTGCGACTTCACGGAGGTGTATTCACCCGCCGCCATCGAGCACGCGCCCGCGATCAACCCCGCGAACCCGGCGAGCACCGCCCCACGGCCCGCCCCCGCCGCCCCGACGACTCCGGCGATCAATGCGAAATTGGACACCAGTCCATCCATCGCCCCGAACACCGCCGGCCGCAGCCAGCCGCCGGTCACGTCGCGGTGGCTGTGGTGCCTCTCGGGAGAGTACGGCCGGTCGAGCTCGATGGTCATGAAAATCCTCCGCCTCATCAACGCCTTAGTACGAAATTTAGGCAGATGTCACGATGATCCGCAACGAAGGGGAGGCTTCCCTGACCTGCGGCGAAGCATCGGCCTGCGAACAAGCGTGCGGGTGTCGCGGAGGGTCGGGCGGTCACGTGGCCGTCGGGCCGGGGCGGGGGAGAAGGTGACGATCTCTGATCCGTTCGCCGCGTCCTTCGACCCGGCGCGCCTGGTCGACGCCTGATCCGATGGATCAGATGCGGGCCGGGGCGATCGGTTCCGGGGCGGCCTGGGTGTCCGCGCTGCGGATCAGTGCCGTGCAGTCCGCGATGGCGCCTGTCAGCAGGTCGCGCAGCAGGGTGTCCGGGTCCGGGATGCAGGCCTGGACGATGCCCACCACCGAGAGCTGCACCGCGTTCGGCGCCGCGTACCGGCGGAAGCCCTTCTCCGTGATCCGGGCCGCGCGGCTGAAGCGCCTGGCCTGCTCCGCCGCGTGCGGGACCAGCGCCATGGCGCGCTGGCTCTCCTTGCTCAGCGGGACCGTGCTGAACCGGCCGGACGGGACGCCGTCGAGCCTGGCCAGCATCTCCTCGGCCGCCAGCACCGACACCGCGAGCGCCAGCTGACGCTCGGCCGCCGAGACCGGCAGCGCCGTCGTCGCGCACCGCAGCGCGATCCGGGCGTCCATCCGGAGGTCGTCGGCGTTCAGGTCGATGATCGAGGGGACGAGACCCACGAGGCGGGCCCGGTTCGCGTCGCTGGTGTTGTCGTTGACCAAGCGGGCGAGCGCGGCCAGCAGCGGGTGCGTGCAGGCCGGGTGGTCGCTCCACCGCTCTCCGGCTAGGTAGGACGCCAGTTCCATGAAGCAGGCGCCGCGCTTCGGGTTGCGATGCCTGCCGCGTGACAGAACCGGCATGTGATCAAGCTGATTGTCCACGGGGTGCTCCACTGCTCCACGGGATGCTGCTCTACGGGATCGCCGTCTTTCCAGTCTGCGCTGATAACAGCAACAACGCCAGTGATGGGGGATTTTGCCTCCCCTGCAGCCTGCCCGGCGGGCGCGGGCGCACACCTGAGGTAACAGGGATGCCACCTTTGTGGATCAGTTCGACCGCCCGACGGCTCTGAAATTATTCTTTAGTTCATCGTCAAGTCTTGAAAGTTATAACCGCGAACGATTGAGTTCGGTCGTGCAGACCCTCCGCTACGCGGCCGTCGCGGCCGCGCTCGTCTTAGGGATCGCCGCCCCCGCGCAGGCCGATCCCCAAACCCCCGTCGAAGACGCGCTGAAGGCGTCGTCCTATCCGCCGCCCTCCACGCTGCTGACCCAAGCCGTCGCCGGCAAGCAGCTGGAGACGGCCAAGAAGACCCGGCCGGTCGCCCCCGGCATCTCGCTGACCTCGTTCGACCGCTACGACGAGCTCGGCTGGCTGCGGGCCGACGCCGTCACCGCCGACCTGGGCGCCGCGAAGGCCGACTACGTCTACTCCGGCGAGGTGTCCAAGACCGAGCCGCTGTCCGGGCCCGCCAAGCGCGCCCACGCCGTCGCGGCCGTCAACGGCGACTTCTTCGACATCAACAGCTCGGGCGCCGCCCTGGGCATCGGTATCCAGAACGGCTCACTCATCCAGTCGCCCGCCTCCGGCCATGACAAGGCCGTCGCGGTCAGTGGCGACGGCCTTGGGCGGGTGCTGAGGATGTACTTCGAGGGCACCGCCACCCCCGCGGGCGGCGCGCCGATCACCCTGACCCAGTTCAACCAGATCGTCCAGGCGGGCGGGGTCGGCCTGTTCACGCCGCTGTGGGGCTCCTACAACCGGGCCCGCGCCGTCGAGGGCGCGGCCGCCGTGACCGAGGTCGAGCTGGTCGACGGCGTGGTCTCGGCGGTACGCCAGGCGCCGGGCACCGGCCCGATCCCGGCGGGCACCACGATCCTGCTCGGCCGTGACGCCGCGGCCGCCACGCTCGCCGGGCTCAAGCAAGGCGACAAGATCGACGTGAAGTACCAGCCGAAGTCGTCGGACGGCGACGCCGTCAAGGCGGCGGTCGGCGGCAACTACGTCCTGGTCAAGGACGGCGCCGTGCAGAGCTCCACCGACCCGGCCGCGCATCCGCGCACCGCGGTCGGCTTCTCCGCCGACGGCAGGAAGATGTACCTGCTCACCGTCGACGGCCGCCAGGCCGACAGCCGCGGCGTCACGCTCAACGAGCTGGCCGCCATGATGGTCGACCTCGGCGCCGCCAACGCGCTCAACCTCGACGGCGGCGGCTCCTCCACGATGCTCGCCCGAGAGCCGGGCTCCGCCGACGTCCAGGTCGAGAACAGCCCGTCAGACGGCGGCGAGCGTCACGTGCCGAACGGCCTGGCCCTGTTCGCCCCCGAGGGCAGCGGCAAGCTCAAGGGCTTCTGGCTGGAGACGGCCGGCGACCCCGACAAGGCGCCCGGCGCCGCCCCCATCGCCGGTGGCCGCCCCGACCGGGTCTTCCCCGGCCTCACACGACGGCTGACCGCCGCCGGATACGACGAGACGTACGGCCCGGCGGCCGGCACCCCGTCCTGGCGCGCCGAGCCGATGGTGCACGGCGTCATCCGCGACGGCAAGTTCCACGCCCTGGTCCCCGGCCAGACGACGGTCACCGCCTCCCGTGGCGCCGCCAAGGGCACGCTGCAGCTCACCGTGCTCCAGCCGCTGCAGCGGCTCGGCGCCACCGTGGACCGGGTCGGCCTGGCCGGCGCGGACGCCACGGCCACCTTCGGCGTCGTCGGCTACGACCACAACGGCAACACCGCGCCCATCGAACCGGCCGACCTCACGCTCGACTACGACCACGACGCCTTCGAGGTGACGCCCGCCGACCAGGGCTACTTCACCGTCAAGTCCAAGAAGGCGACCACGTCCGGCCTGATCACCGCCAAGGTGGGCAAGATCAGCACGGCCGTGCCCGTCACCGTGGGCTTCGAGGACAAGCCGGTCGCCGACTTCGAGAACGCGGCCCAGTGGAGCTTCGCCGCCGCCCGGGCCACCGGCTCGCTGTCGGCCGCGCCCGGCCAGAGCGGGGGCGGGCTCAAGCTGTCGTACGACTTCACCCAGTCCACCGCGACCCGCGCCGCCTACGCCAGCCCGCCGCAGCAGATCGAGGTGGCGGGGCAGCCGCAGGCGTTCGGCCTGTGGATCAACTCCACCGGCAAGGGCGAGTGGCCCAGCCTGGAGTTCTACGACGGCCAGGGGCAGTCGCAGATCCTGCGTGGCCCGTACATGACCTGGACCGGCTGGAAGTACGTCGAGTTCGCCGTGCCGCCCGGCGTCACCTACCCGCTCAAGCTGCGGCGCTTCTATGTGGCCGAGACCAAGACCGACGCGAAGTACACCAACGACATCCTCATCGACGGCCTGGTGGCCAAGGTGCCGCCGTCGGTGACGGCGCCGCCCGCCCAGAAGGTCGCCGACCCGGTCGTCAAGCCCGAGGTGGCCAAGATGCCGTGGCGGTTCGCCGTCATGTCGGACGCCCAGTTCGTGGCCCGCGACCCGGACAGCGACATCGTCAAGAACGCCCGCCGTACACTCCAGGAGATCAAGGCCGCCAAGCCCGACTTCCTGCTGATCAACGGTGACCTGGTGGACGAGGCGTCGCCCGAGGACTTCGCGCTGGCCAAGAAGATCCTCGACGAGGAGCTCGGCGGGACGCTGCCGTACCACTACATCCCCGGTAACCACGAGGTGATGGGCGGCAAGATCGACAACTTCAAGGCCGTCTTCGGCGACACGTACCAGACCTTCGACCACAAGGGCACGCGGTTCGTCACGCTGGACACCTCGCGGCTGAACCTGCGGGGCGGCGGCTTCGACCAGGTCGCGCTGCTCCGGGCCCAGCTCGACGCGGCGGCTCGGGACGCGTCCGTCGGCTCGGTGGCGGTGCTGTTCCACGTGCCGCCGCGTGACCCCACGCCCGGCAAGGGCAGTCAGCTCGGCGACCGCAAGGAGGCCGCGCTGGTCGAGGGCTGGCTGGCGGACTTCCAGCGGACCACCGGCAAGGGCGCCGCCTACATCGGGGCCCACGTCGGCACGTTCAACGCCTCGCACGTCGACGCGGTGCCGTACTTCATCAACGGCAACTCCGGCAAGAACCCGGCCACCGCGGCCGACGACGGCGGCTTCACCGGCTGGTCGCTGTGGGGCGTGGACCCGGTCACCGCGCAGGAGGCGGAGCACGTCAAGCGCAACTGGTTCGCCGACGCGCCCAGCTGGCTCGGCGCCCAGGTACGGCCGCACGTGGACGACCTCGCGCTCGCGGCCCCCGCGGCCGTGCAGGTCGGCAAGACGGCGGCCGTGTCGGCGACGGTCAAGCAGGGCACCCGGGTGGTGCCGGCCGCCTACCCGGTGTCCGTGGCGTGGTCGGGCTCGCCGAACCTGCACATCGGGTCGCGGCAGAGCGCCAAGCCCTGGGACGTCGCCGTGCTCGACCCCGCGACGGGGACGTTCACGGCGCTGCGTAAGGGCCAGGTGACCGTCGCGCTGACGGTCAGCGGCGTCACCCGCCAGGCGACGATCGCGCTGACGGCCACCGCGGCCGCCTGACATAAGCGGCTGCCTGACATAACAGGCGCCTGACACACGGCGGTGGGGGTCACCACACCCGGCCCCCGCCGCCGGACACAATGGAGGTCATGACGGACCTCGTCGAGACCATCGAACGGCTCGAGCTGGTCGACCACCACGTCCACGGAGCCACCGCGCACGACCTGACGCGCACCGCGTTCGAGGAGCTGATCACCGAGTCGGACCGGCCGGTGCCGCACTGGATGACCCAGTTCGACTCCCAGGTCGGCCACGCGATCCTGCGCCACTGCGCGCCCGTGCTCGGCCTCGACCCGCACCCCACGCCCGAGGAATACCTGGCCAGGAGGGCCAGGCTGGGCGCGGCCGAGGTCAACGGGCGGCTGCTGGCGGCCTCCGGCGTGGGTCACTTCCTCGTCGAGACCGGCTACCGGGGCGAGGAGATCCTCAGCCCGGCGGGCATGGCCGAGGTCAGCGGCCGGCCCGCCGACGAGATCGTCCGCCTGGAGTCGGTGGCCGAGCAGGTCGCCGAGGGTGACGCGGCCGGGTTCGCCGACCGGTTCGGCGAGGCGCTTCATGAGCGCACCCGTACGGCCCGCGGCCTGAAGACCATCGCCGCCTACCGCCACGGCCTCGACTTCGACCCCGCGCGGCCCGGCCCGGCCGAGGTCGCCGAGGCGGCCGGCCGGTGGCAGGAGGAGGGCGGGCGATTCCGGGATCCGGTGCTGCTGCGCCACGTCATCTGGGCCGGCATCGAGCGCGGGCTGCCCCTGCAGTTCCACACCGGGTTCGGCGACCCCGACCTCGACCTGCGCCGATGCGACCCGCTGCTGCTGCGCGGGCTGATCGAGCTGGCCGAGCCGACGGGGGTGCCGCTGCTGTTGCTCCACTGCTACCCGTACCAGCGCCATGCCGGGTTCCTCGCCCACGCCTATCCGAACGTCTACTTCGACGTGGGCCTGGGCGTCACCTACACGGGGGCGCGCGGCGCCGAAGTGGTCGCGGAGAGCCTGGAGCTGGCGCCGTTCGCCAAGATCCTCTTCTCGTCGGACGCCTGGGGGCCCGCTGAGCTGCACCATCTCGGGGCCGAGCTGTGGCGGCGGGCGATGGCGCGGGTGCTCGGCGGCCTCGTGGCCGACGGCGATTGGTCGGCCGCCCAGGCGGTGCGCGTGGCGACCATGGTGGGGTCCGAGAACGCCCGCCGCGTGTACGACCTGGGCCCGGACGGGTGAGGACGGCGGTGAATTGGGCACCGGGGGAACAGGTGTGACGAAAGGAGTACATGAGTGAGCCCGGGGGAACTGCTGCGCGAGGCGCTACTGGCCGAACTGCCCGCCGCCATGAAGCTCAGGCGGGAGCTGCACGCGCAGCCGTGCGTGTCCGGGGAGGAGGGGCCGACGCTCAAACGCGTGCTCGACGCGCTGTCGGGCGGCCTCGTGGAGTACGTGGCGGGCACTGGCGCCGTGATCAGGATCGGCTCTCCCGGCCCCGCGGTCGGCGTGCGCGGCGAGCTCGACGCGCTGCCGATCGCCGAGCGCACCCGCGTCCCGTGGGCCGCCACCAGCGGCGCCATGCACGCCTGCGGTCACGACGTGCACCTGGCCGCCGTCGTCGCCCTGGCCCGCGCGGTGGCGAAGGTCCGCGCCGTCGTGGACGCCGGAGTGGAGGAGGCCGGGGATCCGGGCTCGACGGGGCTGTCCGCCTGGAGCTGGGACGAGATCGCGCCGCTGGTCGTGGTGCTGCAGCCGCGCGAGGAGACCTACCCCTCCGGCGCCTTCGACGTGGTCGAGTCCGGCGTGCTCGACCGGCACCAGGTACGCGCCATGATCGGCGCGCACGTCCAGCCCGTGCTCGCCGCCGGCGTGGTGTCCTGCACGCCGGGGGCGGTCAACGCCTCGGCCGACGAGTTCGAGCTGACCGTCAGGGGCGCCGAGGGCCACGCCGCCTACCCGCACCTGGCCCGCGACCCCGTCGTGGCCATGTCGCAGATCATCGTGGCCGCCCAGCAGATGGTCAGCCGCGCCGCCGACCCCATGGTGCCCACGGTGGTCACGTTCGGCATGGTCAACGCGGGTACGGCGCCGAACGCCATCCCCGGCGAGGCCGTGGCCAGGGGGACGCTGCGGACCATGTCCGAGTCGTGGCGCCGCGGCCTGCACGACCGGTTCACCCGGCTGGCCGAGGACGTGGCCAGGGCGCACGGCTGCCACGGCGAGGTACGGGTCCTGCCGGGCGAGCCGGTGCTGGCCAACGACCCGGCGCTGGCCGTACAGACCGGGGAACTGCTGCGGCACCAGGGCTGGACGGTCACCGAGGAGCTGCGCTCGTGCGGCGCGGACGACTTCGCGGCCTACGCGTCGGTGATGCCGTCGCTGATGATGTTCGTCGGCGTCGACACGGCCGCCGGACTGCACAGCCCGGAGTTCCTGCCGGGGGACGACGGCGTGGCGGCCACGGCGGAGGCGCTGCTGGCCGGATATCTCACGGCGGGGGGCCGGCCGGCCCGCGCGAGATGACGCCGCTGTCCGATTGCACCGGGACGGACAAGACGCCGGCCGGTTGCACCAGGACGGACAAGAAACTCACCAATACTCACCAATACTCATCAATGACGAAACCGCCCAGAACCTTTAGGCTCGGCGGCGATGGATCTCGAAAACTTCGCACCCGGTTCGGGCCGCCTCGAACCCAGGGCCGCACTACGTTCTGACGCCCCTTCCCTCGACCTGAACGGCGACTGGCGCTTCCGCCTCTCTCCGTCCGCTGTCCTGCCGGACGACTTCGCCGATCCCGGCTACGACGACTCCGCCTGGGACACGCTGCCGGTGCCGTCGCACTGGCAGCTGCACGGGCATGGCTCGCCCGCGTACACCAACGACCTCTACCCCTTCCCCGTCGACCCGCCGCACGTACCGAACGAGAACCCGACCGGTGATCACCGCCGCGTGTTCGACCTGCCCGAGGGGTGGACCGGCGGGCGGCTGCGGTTCGAGGGCGTCGAGTCCTTCGCCCGGGTCTGGCTGAACGGCCACGAGCTGGGCCACTCGACCGGCAGCCGCCTGCCCGTCGAGTTCGACGCCGGACCGTGGCTGGTGCCGGGCCGCAACGTGCTCGCCGTCCGCGTCCACCAGTGGTCGGCCGCCAGCTACCTGGAAGACCAGGACATGTGGTGGCTGCCCGGCATCTTCCGGGACGTGTCACTGACCCGCTCGGCCGCCGACGTCTTCGTCCACGCCGCCTATGCCGACGGGCGCGGCACGCTGAGCTTCGACGGCCCCGGACGGCTGGCCATCGCCGAGCTCGGCGTCGCCGACCTGGCGCCCGGCACCGAGATCACCGTCGACGCCGAGCCGTGGACCGCCGAGACGCCCCGCCTGTACGAGGCCGTGGTCACGCTGCCCGAGGAGACCGTACGGGTGCGCGTCGGGTTCCGCACGATCTCCATCGAGGACGGGGTGCTCCTGGCCAACGGCCGTCCGCTGCTGCTCAAGGGCGTGAACCGGCACGAGTTCCACCCCGAGCACGGCCGCGCCGTACCGTACGAGACCATGCGCGCCGACGTGCTGCTGATGAAGCGCCACAACGTCAACGCCGTCAGGACCAGCCACTACCCGCCGCACCCCGACTTCCTCGACCTCTGCGACGAGCTGGGCCTCTGGGTGATCGACGAGTGCGACCTGGAGACGCACGGCTTCGGCCACGTCGGCTGGCGCGGCAACCCCACGGACGACCCGCGCTGGGCCGAGGCGTGCCTGGACCGGATGCGCCGCACGGTCGAACGGGACAAGAACCACCCGAGCGTGATCATGTGGTCCCTCGGCAACGAGGCCGGAGTCGGCCAGAACCTGAGCCTCATGGCCGGCTGGACCCGGCAGCGCGACCCGTCACGGCCGATCCACTACGAGGGCGACCGCTCGTGCGCCGACACCGACGTGTACTCGCGGATGTACGCCTCGCACGCCGAGGTGGAGGCCATCGGGCAGGGGGTGGAGGACCCGCTGGCCGACCCCGAGCTCGACGCGCGGCGGCGGGCGATGCCGTTCGTGCAGTGCGAGTACGCCCACGCGATGGGTAACGGGCCCGGCGGCCTGGCCGACTACCAGGAGCTGTTCGAGCGCTATCCACGGCTGGCCGGCGGGTTCATCTGGGAGTGGATCGATCACGGTCTGGCACACCCGGAGTTCGAGTACGCCTACGGCGGTGACTACGACGAGCCGGTGCACGACGGGAACTTCGTGATCGACGGGCTGGTCTTCCCCGACCGGACGCCCTCACCGGGACTGCTGGACCTGAAGAAGGTGTTCGAGCCGGTCCGGTTCGCCTTCGACGACCAGGCCCAGGTCGTGCGGGTGGCCAACCACCACGGCTATCGCGACCTGTCGCACCTGGGGTTCGTCGCGGTGGTCGAGGCGGAGGGGGTGGCGGTCGCCGAGTTCCCGCTCGACGTGCCCGCGACGGGTGGCGAGGTCAAGCTGCCCGACCTGCCCGGTGGGGAGGGGGAGCGCTGGCTGACGGTACGGGCGGTGCTCGCCGCCGACCAGCCATGGGCCGCCGCCGGTCATGAGGTGGCGTGGGGCCAGACCCGCCTGCCATCCGGCGCTCAGGACGGCTTGACGTCTGGAGCCCGGGACGGCCTGGCCTCCGGAGTTCAGGACGAGGCTCGTCCGGCGTCTGGTGGCGGGGGCGTCGGTTCTGGGGCGGATCTGGAGTTCGACCCCGGTACCGGGCGGCTCACCCGCCTGTTCGGGATCGAGGTCGAGGGGCCGCGGCTCGAGCTCTGGCGGGCGCCGATCGACAACGACACCTACGGCGGGCTGGCGGATCGCTGGCGGCAGCTCGGCCTGCATCGGCTCACCCACCGAGTGGACGCCGTGGAGACCGGCGACGGGCTGACCGTACGCGCCAGGGTCGCACCGGCGGCCACCGACCTGGGCCTGCACGTGGTCTACCGGTGGACCGCCACGGACGGCGGGCTGGAACTGACCGTGGACGTCGAGCCGGACGGGGAGTGGTGCCTGCCCCTGCCGAGGCTCGGCCTCGTCATGGCGCTGCCCGCGGCGTTGGGCGACGTCACCTGGTTCGGCAGGGGGCCGGGGGAGGCGTACCCCGACACCGGCATGGCCGCCAGGGTCGGCCGCTGGTCCGCCACCGTCGAGGACCTGCAGACGCCGTACGTCTACCCGCAGGAGAACGGGCACCGAGCGGATGTCCGCTGGGCCGAACTGACCGGCCCGCCCGGGGGTTTCCGGGTGACGGGCGCTCCGGTCTTCGGCCTGACCGCCCGCCGCTGGACCACCGCGGAGCTGGAGACCGCCCGCCACCGGCCGGACTTGACGCCAGGCGACCGGGTGCACGTCAACCTGGACTTCGCTCAGCACGGCGTCGGCACCGCGTCGTGCGGTCCGGCCACGCTGCCGCAGTACGAACTCCACGCCCGGCCTGCCACCTTCCGTCTCCGCTTCTCGCCGACGGAAGCACCCGGCGCCTGACGACCTACGGGGCTGACGGCCCGGGGCCTCCCGGCCTCGGGCCTGATGGCCTGGGGTCTGACAGCCCTGGATCTGATGGCCTCGGGTCTGACGGCCTGAGGTCCGATGCCCAGCGCCCGCTGCGATTTCCCCTTTCCCACCGCAACTCCACCTCTCCTCCCCCCTCTGTCGCAAAGGAGTCGTCATGGATGCCAAGCAGTACATGGCCGGTGTGTTCGACCGCGCGTCCGGCACCTACGAACAGGTCGGCGTGCCCTTCTTCGGCCCGGTGGCCGCCGAGCTGGTACGGCAGGCCGCGCCGGAGCCGGGCGACCGGGTGCTGGATGTCGGATGCGGGACCGGCGCCTCACTGGTCCCGGCGGCAGGGGCGGTGGGGCCGACGGGCCGGGTGGTCGGACTGGACCTCGCGCCGGGGATGGTCGCCGCCACCACGGCCGAGATCGAGCGGCATGGCTTGACGCATGCGACGGTCCTCCAGGGTGACGCGGAACGGGCTGAGGAGTTGCTGCCCGGAGAGCGGTTCGACGTCGTACTGGCCGGGATGATGCTGTACTTCCTGCCCGACCCGCTGGCCGCTGTACGCTCCATGACGGGCCTCCTCCGGCCCGGCGGGCGGCTGGCCGCCAGCCTGCTGGCCCAGGCGAGCCCGGCCGAGGCCGACCTGCTCGGCCTCGTGGCGCGGGCCCTGGCCCCGTACACCGCCGACGCGGGCACCGCCCCCTTCCACCGCACCCTCAACACGGCCGAGGAGCTGACCGAGCTGCTCGTGGCGGGCGGCCTGGAGGGGGTCCGCTGCGAGGACGTGGTGTTCGAGGTGGTCGTCGAGGCCGGACAGGTATGGGACTGGCTGTGGTCGGCCGCCCGCCGCGCCTCCCTGGAGACCATCCCCGAATACCTGCACCCGGAGGCCAGGGCGGCCCTGGAAGACGCCCTGGCGTACGAGACGTTCGTGCTCCCCCGCACGGTGCGATTCGCCACCGGGACTCGCGCCTGACGGGGACCCGGCCGTGAGAGCCGGGGCGGGTACGACGACCGGTGTCCGCCTCAGACCGTCCTCGCGAGGGTCACCAGGCGGTCGCCGGTCCTCACCGTGTCCTCATCGTGGGCGACGCAGCCCGCGCAGGAAATTCCACAGGGGGAACGGGGTGCCGGTCATCCGGCGGCCTCATCCGCACGGGACGGCTGCGCGTCGGCGGGACCGGTGGTACGCGCGTGGACGTGCTCGCCGCTGAGTTCGTACCCGCTCCCCAGGCGAGGTGGGCTTCTCGAAGAGGCCTTACCAGTCGTGGACGGTGCCGTCCTGGAGCCGGTTGACCGGCAGGTAGGACGGCTCGTACGGGTGCGCGGCCGCCAGTTCCTCATCGAGGTCGACGCCGAGCCCCGGCGCTTGTCCCGGATGCAGGTGGCCGTCGGTGAAGGTGTAGGCGTGGGGGAAGACGGAGTGGGTCAGGTCGGTGTGTCCGGCGTACTCCTGGATGCCGAAGTTGTGGATCGCCAGGCCGAGGTGGATGGCGGCGGCCATGCCGACGGGGGAGATGTCCTCGGGTCCGTGGACGGCGCTCTTGATCTGGTACTGGGCGGCGAAGTCGAACAGTTTCTTCAGCGGGGACACCCCGCCGAAGTGGGTGACGGCGGAGCGCACGTAGTCGATGAGCTGCTCGGTCACCAGTGTCTGGTAGTCGAAGACGGTGTTGAAGACCTCGCCGATGGCCAGGGGTGTGGTGGTGTGCCGGCGGACGAGGCGCAGCCCTTCCTGGTTCTCGGCGGGGGTGCAGTCCTCCAGCCAGAACAGGTCGTACGGCTCAAGATCTTTCCCCAGCCGGGCCGCCTGATTCGGGGTGAGGCGGTGGTGGGCATCGTGGAGCAGCGGCAGGTCGGGGCCGAACTCCTGGCGTACCGCGTCGAACACCTTGGGGATGGTGCGCAGGTAGGCGGCGGTGTCCCAGTCCTCCACGACGGGGCGGCGCCCGGTGGCGGAGGTGACGCCGTACACCCGCTTGAGGCCCGGGACGCCCGCCTGCACCCGGATCGCCGGATAGCCGTCGGCGAGCCGGGCGCGGACGGAGTCGAGCAGTTCCGGAATGTCGCGCCCGCCGGCGTGGCCGTAGGTGCCGACCCGCTCCCGGCTCGCGCCGCCCAGCAGCTGGTAGAGCGGCAGGCCCGCGACCTTCGCCTTGATGTCCCACAGCGCCGTGTCGACGGCGGCGATAGCGGCCATCGTCACCGGCCCGCGCCGCCAGTACGCGCCCCGGTAGAGGGACTGCCAGGTGTCCTCGATGCGGTGGGGGTCGGTCCCCAGGAGCAGGGGGACGATGTGGTCACGCAGGTAGGCGGCCGCGGCGAGCTCACGTCCGTTGAGAGTCGCGTCGCCGAGGCCGGTGACGCCCTCGTCGGTCTCCACCTTCAGAGTGACGAAGTTGCGGCCCGGGCTGGTCAGGACCACAGTGGCGTCGACGATCTTCATGAGCGACCTTTCTGAGAACGGGGATCAGCCCTTGAGGGCGCCGGAGAGCATGCCGCGGATGAACTGCCGCTGGAAGAACAGGTAGAGGCCGACGATGGGCAGCGACATGAGCACCGCCGCGGCGGCCAGCAGGTTGACCTGCACGAGGTAGCGGCCCGAGAACGTGCCGAGCCCCAGCGTCAGGGGCTGGTGGCCGGAGTCGGCCACGAGGATCAGGGACAGGAAGTAGTCGTTCCAGGTCCACATGAAGCTGAGCACGACGAACGTCAGGATGGCCGGCCGGGAGATCGGCAGGTAGATCCGCCACAGGCGCGTCCAGGAGCCGGCTCCGTCGAGTTCGGCGGACTCGGCGATGCCGGCCGGCACCGTACGGAACGCCGCGCGCATCCAGAATGCGCCGAAGCTCACGCCCATGCCGACGTGCGCGAGGATGATGCCCTGGTAGCCGTCGGTGAGGCCGAAGGACAGGAAGTCGTAGTACAGCGGCACGATGATCGACTCCATCGGGATCATGATGCCGAGGAGCATGAGCGGGAAGATGGCCTTCTCCCCGACCACGCCGAGCACGCCGAACGCGTACCCGCTCATCACCGCCAGCACGGTGGAGACGAGCACGACGATCCCGGTGATGATCACACTGGAGCGCAGGTAGTGCGCGAAGCCGGCCTGCTGCCACGCGGCGGCGAAGTTGGACCACTGCGGATGGGCGAGGTCGAGCGTGCCGCTGGTGCTGGGGCTGAGGGCCACGCCGAGGATGTACACGATCGGGAACAGCACGCTGGCGGCCAGGAGCGTCAGGAACGCGTAGTTGAAGAGCTTTTCCCGGGTGGAGATCATCGGGTTCCGTCCTCGGTGAGCCGTACCACGACGAGCGCGATGAGAAGGGAGACCAGCGCCAGGACGACACCGATGGCGGAGGCCGCCCCGACGTCGGGATTGGCGAAGGCGCGCTGGTACATGACGATGGTGGGGGTGATGGTCGAGGTGCCGGGGCCGCCGCGGGTGGTGAGCCACACGATGTCGAACACCCGGATCGCGCCCAGCACCGTGAGGGTCACGGCGATCGCGAGCTGCCCGCGCAGCCCGGGGAGGGTCACCGTTCGGAACTCGCGCAGGGGGCCCGCGCCGTCCACCCGCGCCGCGTCGTACAGCTCTGACGGGATGGACTGCGTGCCGGCGATGAACAGCACCATGCACAGGCCGAAGGCCGCCCACGTGCCGGCGAGGCCGATCGCGGGCAGCGCCCAGTCGTAGTCGCCCAGCCAGCCGTGGGCCAGGGAGTCGAGGCCGAAGGCGCGCAGCACCGAGTTGATCGGCCCGTCGGGTGCGTAGACGCGCTTCCACATGACCGCGGTGACCGCCGGGGTGAGGACCTGTGGCAGGAAGATGATCCAGCGGTAGACCGCCGCGCCCCTGACGTCCTTGCGGGCGGTGAGCGCGGCGCTGGTCAGGCCGAGCGTGATGGGCAGGACCGAGAAGAACACTATGAAGAACAGGGTGTGCTCGATCGCCTGCCGCAGCGCCGGGTCCTGGAGGAAGCCGAGGTAGTTGGCCAGGCCCGCCCACGTCGCCGCGGTGATGCCGTTCCAGTGGTAGAACGACAGCCACACGCCCTGGACCGCGGGAACGAGCACGACGATCCCGTACACGAGCAGGGCGGGCGCCAGGTAGGCCAGCCCCAGCCACCGGCGCCTGCGGCGGTGGCTGGAGGGTGCCTGCGCATGCTGTGTGGTCCGCGCGGACGCGCTGCGCGCCGGGAGTTGCTTCACGGTCACCATGGCGCGGCTACTTCCCCAGCGTCCGCTGGAACTTGTCGTAGTCGGCCTGCGCCGATCGGACGACCGCCTCCGGCTGGACCTTGCCGGCGAGCAGGTCCTGCATCTGCGTCTGGATCGTGGTGAGCAGGGTCGGCGTGGCCCAGTCGAGGTACGGGACGGAGGCATCGTCGGCCGAGAGCTGGGCCGCCGCGGCGACGTCGTCGGCGAACAGCGGGTCGTCACCGGCCGGTTCGACGGTGGCGAGCAGCGGCATCGTGGTGTGCTCCACGGCGATCCGCGCGGCCTCGGGGCTGGCCGCGAAGTTCAGGAACGCCGCGGCGGCGTCCGGGTGCGCGGTCTTGGCGGATACGGAGAGGTTGCTGGCCGACGACGCGGTCGCGACCGCGTGGCCGCCGTCCGCGCGGGGCATCAGGAACGATCCGAAGTCCTTGCTCTGGCCCTTCTTCAGCGGCAGAGAGCCGGAGTAGTCGAACCGGAAGAGCGCCTTGCCGTCGACGAACGCCTGTGCCGCGTCCTGGCTCGGGACGGCGGCGAAGTCCTTGGTGAGATAGCCCTTGTCCGCCCACTGCTTCACTTTGGCGGCGGCCTCGGGGAAGCCCGTGTCGGCCATCTGGACGGCGTTCTGGGAGTAGATGAAGTCGGAGATCCGGTTCTGCTGCCCGAGGGCGTCCATCGTGGCGAACAGCGGGCCGGTGATGCCCACCTGCTCCAGATTGCCCAGGGAGATCGGCGTGAGTCCGGCTGACTTGGCCTTGGCCAGGGCGCTGTCGAAGTCGGCGAAGGTTTTCGGCACGGTCGCGCCGATCCGGCTGAGCAGCGAGCGGTTATAGTACACCTCGACGACCGACGCCCGTGCCACCGGGGCGCCGAACACCGACCCGGTGCCCATCTGCTTGCCGTCGGTGGAGAACTGGTGCTGGCGCAGGATCGACGCCGGGAACTTCGTGCGCCAGCCGTACGCGTCGGCGTAGTCGTCGAGGTTGCGAACGAGCCCGCCCTGGACCAGGGTGCCGAGCGACTGCCAGCCGTTGTTGGCGGGCACGATGTCGGGTGGGTTCCCGGACCGCAGCCTCAGCGGCAGCGCCTTCATCACGTCGTCCCACGGCATGGAGGTCCGCTCGACCTTGATGTTGGGGTACCTCTTCTCGAATGCCGAGACGACGTCGTTGATCCAGGCGAGGTCGGTGCCGCCGGTGAAGTAGTCGAGCACCCGGAGGCTGGCCTTGCCCATCTTCGCCGGGTCGGTGATGACCGGTCCGGCCGCCGAGGTCTCGGTCACGGCCCCGCCGGAGGCGCCGGGCACGCAAGCCGTGAGCAGCCCCGCCGCCGCGAGTGATGTCGCCACGGCGGCGAGTCGCCTTGTTCTTCCGAGCGTGGTTCTTCCGAGCGTGACCACGGTGTCTCCTGTCTTCGAGGGGAGGAACGGGCTCCGCCGGACGGTGACGTCGGCAGCCGCCTCATCGGCGAGCCGACGGGCTCCCGGGTATCGACGAGCATAGGGTGACCAGACCAGTTAGTCCAGATGTCATCAAATGGTTTGCTTGGCGTTCCAGCGGTAAGGGGAGTGTCCGCCATTGCCGTCCGGCGATCCCGTGCGAGAATTCGGTATGTCTGGTCCGCTCCCGCGTGCTACCGTGACCGCCATGAGCACCGGTGTGGACACGGAGGCGGGCAGCGCCGTCATGGAGACCTACCGGAGGCTCGGTGACGCCCTCCGGCGGGGAGTGTTCGCGGCGGGCAGCCGGCTTCCCGGGGAGCGTGACCTGGCCGAAAGCCTCGGCGTCAGCCGTTCGACTCTACGTCATGCCCTGGCTCGCCTCGCTGACGAGGGCAAGCTGGAGCGCTCCGCGCAGCGCGGCTGGTTCGTCGCCCGCAACGTCGTCGGCGAGCCGCCGAGCACCCTACAGAGCTTCTCGGAGATGGCCAGAGCCCGCGGCCTCACCGCGACCGCGGAGATCCTGCTGCGGAGTGAGCGACCGGCGAGCTTCGAGGAGGCCGAGCAGCTCGGCATCGCCCCGGCCGCGCGCGTCCTGGAGCTGCGCCGGCTGCGCAGTCTCGACGGGGTGCCCGTCTGTCTCGACTCGAGCGTGGTGGTGTTGTCCCAGGCGGCGGCACTGGCCGACGTCGACCTCACCGACCGCTCCCTGTACGAGACGCTTGAGCGCGAGTGCGGCATCCGCATCGCACGTAGTTCCTACACCGTGCGCGCGGACGCCGCCGACGCGGAGATCGCGCGGCTGCTCCAGGTCGATCGCGGCGCCCCGGTGCTGGTCGGCGAGGAGGTCACCTACGCCGACGACGGCACTCCCATTCTCGCCGGCCGCATGATCTACCGCAGCGACGCCTACCGCTTCCAGGCCGACCTGTTCCGCCCCATCTGACGGCGTCAGGCCGCGTACGCCGGCCGGCCCGTCGGACATGACGGCCGACGGGCGGTTCGTCCGGCTCGATGGGCGCGCTCATGGCGCTCCTCTCAGGAGGTGGAGTCCTGTCAGGTTTCGAGGAACGCCTTCGGCGGGAGCGTGCCCGCCAGTCGGTCCAGAACCGCTTCCCTCAGGGGCACGCCACCCTCGCCCAGAGCGTCCAGCGTCGCCCCGGCGACAGGGGGGAGCGCGCCGCGGTGCGGCACCGCGCCGGGGACGTGCGCGGGCAACTCCGCCAGCATCGCCCGGGTGACCGGGGAGGCGTCCGCCATGAGCACCGACCCGGACAGCACCACGCTCACCGGCCCGCCGGCGGCGATCAGGCCGGTACGCCGCGCGGCCACGCCGGCGTACATGGCGAGGTGACGGCCCTGCGCCTGGACGATCTCCACCGCGACCGGATCGCCGGCGACCGCCGCGGCGGTGACCGCCCGCGCGCACCCGGCCTTCTGCGGGTGGGTGGCGGCTCCCTCACGACGGGTGAACCAGTGGTTCAGCTCATCCACCGAGGGCCGGTCGTAGTGCGCCAGCAGCGCCGCCGTCAGCTCCGTTCGCGGGCCGAGACCGAGTTCGGCCAGGTTCACGGCGCGGAACGCCTCGATCGCCAGGCCGAGCGCGCCCATCGCGTGCTGGCCCCGCCAGCCCATGTCCCACAGGGTTCCGTCGGGGCCGCGCGCCGCGATAGCCGCGGCGGTGCCGGCCGCGACCGCGACGCCGACACCGGACGGCTCGCCGCACCGGATCGCGGCGTACCCGTCGTTGAGTATCGACCTGGAGGGGTACCTCTCGCCGAGGGCGTGCTCCCAGTAGGTCCGGTCCTCGGGCCAGTCGACCCCGGCCAGCCGGAAGGCCGCGCCGGCGACGTCGGCACGGCGCGCCCCCGCCTGGGCGAGGGCGGTGCCGATCGCCGCCAGCACCTCGCTCACCGCCGCCTCCGGACCGGCAGCGCCGTAGATGTCGCCGCAGCCCGACCGGCCCGCCCCGGCGATCATCCCGGTCGCGTCGCAGACCAGCGCGGCGGTCTTGCTGTTGCCGGCGTCGACGCCGAGGTAGAGCGTGCTCATGATCAGGGGATCAGCCGCTCGGGCAGCCAAGCGGCCTGGGCGGTGGCGAGCTCGCCGTACAGCGCCTCGGCGACCGTGAGCGAGGGGACCAGCGGGTTGGCCGTCAGGGCGCGTACCGCATCGGCGACCGTGCCGTCCCAGGCCGCCTTGGCCGTGAGGATCTGGTAATCGGCGAGCTGGCGGGTGATGCCGAGTACGGAGCGGGGCAGCGGCTTCTGCGGCTCGGGGTGGAAGCCCTTCGCGTCGACGGTGCCCCACAGTTCGACCACCGTGCGCTCGTCGAACCCGGGAAGCGCGCCGCCGGCGTTGGGGATGTTGAACGGCAGTCGCGCGCCGGTGTCGTTGTAGAACGCGCTGATCGCGTCGATCGCCAGCTCCAGCTCATGGATGCCGCCGCGCGAACGCGCCGGGTCGAGGTGCGGCGCGTCAGACTCGGCCTGCTCGCGGTAGTGCGCCCAGTAGCCGTCGAGCGAGGCCATGATGACCTCCGACCGGGTCAGCGGCGCCAGCTGCCGCTCGCGGAGGATCTCGTCCTTGAAGTAGTAGTAGTTGAAGTAATCCGACGGAATCGACTCCATGGCCACGGCGAGGTGCAGCGCGCGCATGCCGTTGACGTCGTCGGTCGGCCGGTCCCGTAGCGCCTCCCAGCGCTCGCGCAGGATCGGGAAAGCGTCCTGGCCGTCGTAGGTGGCCTCGTTCGACCAGCAGTTGTGGTTGACCCCGGTCATGTTGGCGGCCAGCTTGTCCGGGTCGAGCCCCGCCGCCTTGGCCACGACCGGCGGGAAGACGATCGGCCCCTCACAGAACGACACGATCGGAATGTCGGTGTTGTCGGCCACGGCCTGAGAGACGATGTTGACCGGGTTGGTGTAGTTGAAGATCCGCGCCCCCGGCGCGACCTCGGCGAGGTTCGCGCACAGTTCCTTGATGACGTGCACGGAGCGCAGCGCCATCATCATGCCACCGGGTCCTTGCGTCTCCTGGCCGATGACGCCGTACTTCAGCGGGATCCGCTCGTCGATCGCCCGCGCCGCGAATCCGCCCGGCCGGAAGCTGGACAACACCGCGTCGACGTCGCGAAGTCCCTCCCGCTGGTCGGTGGTCGCGGTCACCGTGATGTCGAGACCGGCGTTGCGGGCCATCTTCTCGGTGATCGTCTTGACGTTCTCCAGATGTGCGGGGTCGAGATCGATCAGCACGAACTCCGAGCCGTCGAACTCCGCGCCGTGATGCATGAACGACGCCATCGTCCCGGGAGCGCGCGACGAACCTCCGCCGAGATACGCGAGCTTGATGCGGGCCATAACTGTCTCCTCAAGGGTGTCAATAGAGGCTAGGTGCAGGTCAGGGACGGTCGAACGCGGGCTGCGCGGCCACCAGGCCGGTCGCCGCGTCGGCGAGCAGGCGGGGCCGGGCGCAGTCGCTCAGAACGGTGGCGGGCCAGCCGGGGTCGTAGCCCTCGGCCGCGGCGAGCCGGCGCGCCGCCTCGGCCTTGTCCGCGCCGTGCACCACCATCACGACGCGCTTCGACAGGTCCCGGATGGTCCCGACGCCCACGGTCACGCCGTACGCGGGGACCTCCTCCAGCCCGCCGAACGTCGGGAAGGTGACGAGGTTGTCGCGGCGGGTCCGCTCGGCCAGTTTCACCACGCGGGTGCGGGTGTTCGCGCCGGTGCCGGCGGGGTTGAAGGCGATGTGGCCGTCGCTCGCGCCGGAGGCCAGGATGAACAGGTCGACGCCGCCGATGCCGGTGATCCGGCGGTCGTACTCGTCGGGGTCGGCGGGATCGGGCACCCAGAGCCTGTCGTGGGTGATGCCGCGCCCGGCGCCGGCCGCCGCGTTGAGCGGCTCGACGATCTCGGCGTGGCCGAAACGCACGCAGCTGTGCGGCAGGCCCGGGGCGATCCGGCGGAACAGGCCGGAGTCCTCGGCGCGGACGACGTACTCGTCCATCATGGCGATCACCACGTGGCCCAGGTCCAGCCTCCGGGCCGCGACCTCGTCCGCCAGCGCCGAGTAGGTGCTGTGCGCGCTGCGCCCGCCGGGACAGCCGAGAACGTACGGCCGGCCGCGGCGGGCGGCGTCTTCGAGCTCCGTCGCGATCTCCGCGGCGAGGGCGCGTCCCAGAGCCTCGGGATCGGGGAACACGGTTGGCGGCACGCGCACGGACTCAACTCCTCAGTGGACCAGTTATACCAGTCACCCTAGCTTGGTCTGCCTGGTTCTCGCAATGGCGAGGATGTCGGAAGCTGAGCGGTCCGGGCGCCGCGATCGGCTACTCGCCGCGGGCGCCGTCGATGAGGGGGAGCAGGCCGTTGACGGTGTCGAGGATGTGGGTGTGAGGGGCGAGTTCGAGCCGTTCGCGCCCGTGCGCGCCGGTGAGGACGCCTGCGACGATTCCAGCGCCGGCTCGTGTTCCCGCGTGGAGGTCGTTGCTGGTGTCGCCGGCCACGGCGATGCTCGTACAACTGCCGGCGTGGAGCCGGAGCGCCGCGGTCCAGATCAGGTCGGGGTGCGGGCGGCCGCGTCCGGCGTCCCGCGGCGAGAGCGCGAGGTCGATCAGGGGTCGCCACCCGAGGACGTCGAGCAGCTCGTCGCGCACTGCCGGGGAGAAGCCGGTGGTCAGCGCGGTACGGATGCCGCGGTCGCGGAGGTGCGCGAGCGTGTCGGCGGCGCCGGGGATGGGCCGCACCTGCCCGGCGCGGATGCGTTCGAGGAGGTCTTGTTCGAAGAGGTCGTGTGCTCGGTCGGCGAGGTGCGCGTCGCCGTCAAGGATGTGCCGGAACATGTCGATCTTGGAGCCGCCGCGCATGGCGTGGAAGCGTTCGGTGAGGTGGGGCGGGGTGTTTCCGTCGGTAATGGTGTGTACGGCGGTGCGCACGGCCTTTTCGACGATGCCGTTGTCCTGGGCTGTCGTGCCTGCCAGGTCGAGGACGGCGAGGGTGATGGGGGTCATTTGGTGACCTCTCGCTCGGCGATGATGGCGTCGTCTCTCAGAAGTGCTTCGTCCGCGCGTTCCGGGTCTTTCATGGCGAGCGCGACGCTGATGGCGTCGACGACGGCGAGGTGCGCCAGCCGGCTGGAGACGGCGTCCGGGCGGAGGGTGGGTTCGGGGGAGGCGACGACGATTTCAATGTCGGCGAGCTCCCCGATCGGTGTGCCGCGGTAGCTGGTGATGAGGATCCGCTTGGCGCCGGCGGCTTTCGCGTATCGGAAGGTCGCGTGCGTCTCGAACGAGCGCCCGGTGTGCGAGATCCCGAGCGCGACGGCCGTGTCCGTCAGATGGGCGGCGGAGGTGGCTTGCATGTGCGGGTCGGTCGCGACGCTGGTCGGCACGCCGAGTCGCAGCAGCCGGTAGTAGAGGTCGAGAGCGATCGGGACGGAGCTGCCGACAGCGAAGCATTCCACGCGCGAGGCTTCGGCGATCGCGTCGACGGCGGCGGACACGGCGCTCTTGTCGATGGTGGCGAGGGTGTCGGTGAGCACGTCGATGCCGGAGCGCAGGACCTTGTCGGTGATGGTCGCGACGTCGTCGCTCGGGGATACCGGGGACAGGGGGTCGCTGGTCGTGACGAGCGCGCGGGTGGCCAATTCGATCCGCAGTCCGCGGAAACCGTCGTAGCCGATGGACTGGCAGAAGCGGACGACGGTCGCCTCGCCGACGCCGACCCGTTCCGCGAACGCCTTGAGCGGGAGCCGGAGCAGCTCCTGGGGTGCTGCTTCGAGCGCGTCGGCGACGCGGCGCTCGGCGCTGGACAGTGACGGGTAGCTGCTCCTGCTGCGAGCGAGGACCTCTCTCATCGGATCTTGTGCGGGGCGTGGCTCGGGGGAGTGTGACGGCATCGCTGCGCTGTGTCCTTTCCAGAACTACCTGACCGCTTGCTTGGAGTTTACTTTCCGTTCAGAGCCCTACGTTAGAAAGTCTACTCGCAAGGGTTCGGTGCCATACGGATTGGAGGGGCTGCGGACGATGAACGTTGAAGGCCAGGCGCGTGAACGTTCCGCGAAGCGACCCAGGGTCGTGCTGTTCGTCGTTGACGGGCTGCGTGCGGATGACATCACCGGGCGGGTGATGCCCGCGCTGTCGGGTCTCGCCCAAGACGGTGTGCGGTGCACGGCCGCGCGTACCGTGCTGCCGTCCGTGACCCGTGCCGCGGCGGCTTCGCTGGTGACGGGCTGTCTACCGCGTCGAACCGGGGTGATCGGGAACCGGATCTGGACCCCTGAGGGTGTCCTGAACACCGGTGCGGTCCGAGAGGTCCTCACGATGCGATCCGTGCGCGGGCGGGCGGTGGAGGTGCCCACGCTCGGGGAGATTCTCGCCGCGGTGGGCCTGCGGGTGATGGTCGTCGGCACCGGCAGTGCCGGGTGCGCGTATCTGCTCCACCCCGAAGTGGACTCGGCCGGGGGAGCGGTGGTGATGGCCTCCGCCGATCCGGTCGTCGGGCCTGTGTTGCCGGCGTCGCTCCGTCCCCTTCTCGAGCGCGATCATGGCGCTCCGCCGTCGGATGCGGATGTGATGCTCTCCTGGGCGGTGGACGCCGCGTCCGGGCCGTTGATCGACCGGATCGATCCGGACGTGCTGGTGTTCTGGTGCGGCGAACCGGACGAGACCCGGCACGCCGCGGGACTGGGCGCGGCCGCCACGATGCTTGGTCATATCGACGCGGAGCTGGACCGGCTGCTCGCCTCTGTGCGCCTCAGGAACCGATCGGTCGACGCCATCGTGACCGCTGACCACGGCATGGTCGCTCTTCCACCAGGTGCGCTGCTCGGGCAGGAGCTGTTCGACCACCTGCCCGCGGCGCTGGCCGAACTGGTGACGATCTGTGTCAGCGGTGCGGCCTTCGCTCTCCACCTCGCAGCGGACGCGCGTCCATCGCTGCGTCGTGATCTCGTGCGGTGGTGCCGTGAGCAGGCGTGGGCCGATTGCGTGTACGCCGACGCGGAGTACGGGGTTCCCGGAGTGCTGCCGATGGCCGAGGCCGGATGCGATCATCCGCTTCTCGGCCCCGCGGTCCTGGTCACCGTGGACCCGTACGCGCTACCGGTCGATCCGCACGGCACGGTCGCAGCCACCCACGGAACCCTCCTGCCTGACGATGTCGGCATCCCGCTCATCCTCCACGGCCCTCACATCGCGCGGGCGCTCACTGTCAGCCGGCCCGTCGGCTTGCCCGACGTTCTCCCGACCGTGCTGGAGATCCTCGGCGTCCCGCTCATGCATGAGGTGGACGGCACCCCCATCCTTGAGGCCCTCGCCGGCCTTCCGACTCTCGCTGAAAGGCCCTATCGATGACTGCTCACCAGGTGAGCGTTTCCCCTACAGGATCATTGCGCGAGCTCGCCCGCACGTTGCAAGCGCAGGGACGCGACGTCGTGAACCTCACCGCGGGAGAGCTGTCCATGCCCACGCCGCGGCACATCGTCGACGCGGCGATCGCCGCAGCTCAGGACCCTTCTCGCCACGGGTACGGCAACGCGGCGGGCGACCCCGAGCTCCGCGACGCGATCAGCGGGTGGGCGGCGCGGAGCCTCGGCATCCGCGCTGATCGTGCCCAGGTCGCCGTGACCAACGGGGCGAAGCAGGCTCTCCACAACGCGCTTCGCAGCCTGGCGGGCCCTGGTGACGAGGTGATCGTTCCGGCGCCGTACTGGGTCACCTTCCCCGAGGCGATCCGTCTCGCCGGCGCCACGCCGGTGTTCGCGTACCCGCGCGAGGGGCATGTCCTTACCGGTGCGGCGGACCTGGACGCCGTGCGCACTCCGGCGACGCGTGCGGTGATCATATGCTCGCCCCACAACCCCACTGGGGCCGTCCACGACGACACCGAACTCCAACAGATCGTGCGGTGGGCGGCCGGCCACCGCATCTGGGTGATCTCCGACGACACCTATCGCGACCTGCGCTTCGCCGATATCCGCCCCACCCCACGGGCCGCTCTGGACGCCGGGTGCGACGTGGTGTCGATCGGCAGCACCAGTAAGAGCCACGCGATGACCGGTTGGCGGACCGGTTGGCTCATCGCCCCACCGGAGATCACCGCGACGGCGATCGCGATCCAGTCACACACCAGCTCGAACGTCAGCCGGGTCGCACAAGCCGCCGCTCTGGCCGCGCTCACCGGGCCCGATGTCGCGACCGAGACCCGCCGCGAACTGCGTTGCCTGCGCGACGAGCTGATGGGCGTCTTCTCTGCCGCGGGAATCTCCTTTCCGGCCCCCGAGGGAGCGTTCTACCTGTTCCCGCCCACATCCGCGCACGGGGGGCTCGATGACACGGAGCTGGCCGGCCGGCTACTCGAGGACTCGGGCGTCGCGGTCGTCCCCGGCGCCGCGTTCGGGGCGCCGGGACACGTACGCGTGAGCTATGCGGGGGCACCCGAGACCGTCACGGACGGGGTGCGACGGCTTGCCGCCGCCCTCGGAGCCGGCCGATGACCATGACTCTTCCCGCCAGAACCGCCGACATCGAACAGGCACGTGCGCGGCTGCGACCCGTCGATTTCCCGGCCCCCCGGGTACGGCTGCCGAACCGGCTCGAACCGGCCGCGCTGCTGAGCCCGGCTACCGGCCTGCTGCTGCTGTTCGTCGCCCTGCCAGCTGTTCTGGCCTTCGCGATCGCGTTGTTCGACTGGAGCCCGCTCAGCGGGCAGATCACCTTCGTCGGCATCGACAACTACGCCCGCGTCCTCACCAGCCCCGCACTGCTCAACGCGCTCGGCAACACGCTGCTGTACACGCTGATGACCGTGCCGACCTCGGTCGCGGGGGGCCTGCTCGTCGCCGTCGGGATCAACGCGCTCACCCGTGGTCAGGCGATCTGGCGGGCCATCTATTTCCTCCCGACCGCGGCGGTGCTGGTGGCGATGGCCGCGGCGTGGCGGTGGATCTTCTACCCCGAGTCGGGCCTGTTCGACCACGTCTTCGGTGGGCTCATCGGACGCACCGGTTGGCTCAGTTCCAGCGACCTCGCCCTCGCCGGTCTGGCCATCGTCGGCAACTGGCAGAACATCGGCTACAACGCCGTCATCTTCCTCGCCGGCCTCACCGGCGTCCGCAAAGACCTCCAGGAAGCCGCCCTGCTCGACGGTGCTGGAGCTTGGCACCGGTTCTGGCACGTCTCCTGGCCGGCGATCGCCCCCGCGACGGTGTTCACCATCGTCATCTCCACAACGTCGGCCTTGCGGATGTTCGAGACAGCCCAGGTGATGACCCGCGGCGGCCCAGGCGAGAACACCACCACACTCGCGCACCTGCTCTGGCAACAGGGCATCCGCAACGTCGACTTCGGCTCGGCCGCCGTCACCACCGTCGTCCTGTTCCTGCTGTGCCTGCTGGTCACGGCCTGGCAGATGCGCGGATTCGGCACCCGCCTGGAGAAAGCGGGATCGCGATGAAAGCGCGCCCCCTCGCGCAGGCGGGCATCCATCTGGCCCTCGCGGTCGGCGCGGTCGCGATCCTCGCCCCGTTCGTGTGGATGGTGCTGACCGCCTTCACCCCACAGAATCAAGTCTTCCGCGACGGGTTTCTGCCGACCGAACTCACCCTCGCGAACTTCGCGGAGGTGTTCCGCGAAGTCCCGATGCTCCGCTACTACATCAACAGCTTCATCACTGCCACGATGATCTTCGGCCTCCAGGTGACGGTGTGCCTGCCGGCGGCGTACGCGCTGGCTCGGCTGCGGTTCCGGGGCCGGAGTCTGAGCTTGTGGATCGTGCTGACCTGCCTGATGATCCCCACACAGATCGTCGCCGTCCCGATCTACCTGCTGTTCAGCAGGCTAGGGATCCTTGACACGATGCCGAGTCTGGTGCTGCCGTTCGTCAGCTCCGCGTTCGGGATCTTCCTGCTCCGCCAGTTCATCCTCACCATTCCGCAGTCGGTGTTCGACGCCGCCCGCCTCGACGGGGCACGAAGCTGGGCGACCCTCACCCGAGTGGTGTTCCCTCTCGTCAAACCCGCACTGGTGTCCTTCGGTGTCTTCAGCTTCGTCTCGCACTGGAATGACTACTTCTGGCCCTCCGTGGTCCTGCGAAGCACCGACAACGCGACCGTTCCCTTCGGGATCGTGCGGTTCGTCAGCTTCGAATCCGGAACCAGTTACGGCGCGCAGATGGCTGTCTCGCTCCTGGCGATCGTGCCCCTGCTGATCGGCTTCCTCATCGCCCAGCGACAGTTCATCGCCGGCTTCAGCCTCACCTCCGACTGACTCCAACCAGCACAGAAAGAAGACCCATGAGAACCTCCCTCCGCCGGATCGGCGCGACCGTGGCCGCCGCGGCGGCTTCCATCTCCCTCCTTGCCTCCTGCTCCGCGGACACCACCGCTTCGGCTCCCGACGCGGCAGAGGACAAGGTCACGCTCGTCTACGCCTTCGACGGCCTGTTCACCAAGCCGTTCAGCGAGATCGCCGGCAGCGTGAAAGAACGCACCGGCCTCACCGTCGATCTTCAACTGGCTGGAAACTCCTACGAAGACAGCCTCGCCCGCTTGCAGAACGACCGGACGGCGGGAACCCCGCCGGACATCACCATGATCGGGCTCAATCAGGTCCGCATGCTCGTCGAAGCCGGTGCCGCCGTCCCTCTCGGTCAGTTCACCAGCGGTGACAGGGAGTTCGACCTGCGGCAGTACAGCGACGAGATGCTCGACCTCACCAGCGTCGGCGGCAAGCTCTACGGCATGCCGAACGCGGTCTCGATGCTGGTGATGTACTACAACGCCGATCTGTTCACCGCGGCCGGCCTCGACCCCGGCAAGCCGCCGCGGACATGGGACGAGGTCAAGACCGTCGCTCGCGCGATCGTCGACTCCCATACCGCCAAATACGGTCACTGGTCGGACTTCGAGAGCGTGTGGTCGTTCGAGAACTTCCTCCGCTCCAACGGCGGCTCCATGATGAACGACGCCGAGACGGCCGTCACCTTCAACAAGGACCCGGGCGTCAAGGTGCTCGAGTTCTGGCGGGGGATGGTCGAAGCGGGCCTCATGCCCGCGTACGGCACCGACGACGGGCGGGAGGCGTTCTTCCGGGGTGACGTCGCGATGGCGATCGATTCGAGCGCGCAGGTCGCGAACTACGAACGCACCTCCGGGTTCGACCTGCGCACCGCCGAACTGCCCATTCCGACCGGCGGGGACCGGCAGGCGCCCGGCGGCGGGAACGCTCTGGTGATCACCGCCACCGCTCCCGAACGTCAGAAGCTGGCGTGGAAGGCGCTCAAGGCCTTCGTCGGCCCGGCGGGATCCACGACCACCACGAAAGCGACCGGTTACCTGCCCGTCAACCACTACGCCGCCGAAAGCGACGAGTACCTCGCGAAATTCTTGAAGAGCAGCCCCACCCGCACCGCGGCGCTCAAGCAGAGCACGGACCTGGTCCGCTGGTTCAGCTGGCCCGGGAAGCGCGGTCCGGAGATCGCCAAGGAGCTCCAGAACGGCATCTACCGGGCGGTCACCGGTGAAAAGTCTCCCCAGGACGCGCTGAACGAGGCCGCCGACGCCGCGAAGGGACTCCTGTCATGACCACCCTCGGCGATTACCCGCCCGCGGCCCACGCCATGCGGGAGGAGCCGGCTGTGGCCGAGCCGGCCGGTGTCACCATCCGCCAGGTCAGCAAACGCTACGGATCCGGTACGCTCGCGCTCCACCGGATCGACCTCGACTGCCTGCCCGGGGAGATCACCGTCCTCGTCGGCCCCTCCGGTTGCGGAAAGACCACCCTGCTGCGTGGCATCGCCGGGCTCGAACAACCCACAGGCGGTTCCATCCATGTCGCCGGACGAGACGTCACCACGATGGAACCGCAACGTCGGGGCGTGGCGATGGTCTTTCAGAACTACGCGCTCTACCCGGACAAGACCGCCCATGACAACATCGCCTTCCCGCTGAAGATGGCACGCGTGCCGAAACAAGAACGCCGCGGCCGGGTCGAGGCGGTCGCGCGGCTGCTGCGCCTCGAGGCGCTCCTCGAGCGGAAACCAGCCGAGCTCTCCGGGGGACAGCGCCAACGAGTCGGCATCGGCCGGGCCCTGGTGCGCGGCCCGCGGGTCCTCCTCATGGACGAACCGCTGAGCAACCTGGACGCGCAACTACGCGTCGACATGCGAGCGGAGCTCCTCGCCCTGCAGCGGGATCTGGGCACCACCATGGTCTATGTCACCCACGATCAAGTCGAAGCACTCACCCTCGGCAGCAGAGTCGTCGTCATGAACGGCGGAAGGATCGCCCAGAACGGAACCCCCGACCAGGTCTACAACCGGCCCGAGAACGCGTTCGTCGCATCATTCCTCGGCGGAATGAACCTCATCGACGGACACGTCGAGGAAGGCCGGTTCCGCTCCGGTGACAACACCGTGGCCTTGCCACAGCGGCTGCGATCGTTCGAAGGGCAGCGCATCACGCTCGGCATCCGCCCCGAGTCGCTCACGCGTGGCGACGGAGGACCGGACGCCCTCACCGTGACAGGTCGCGTGGCGCTCAGCGAGATGCTCGGCCACGATCACATGGTCCACATCGGCGGGCTCTCCGCACCGCTGCGCGTACGAGAGCGATATGGCCCCCGCGCGGGTGAGAGCGCCACCGTCCACGCGCGACCAGACGACATCCACATCTTCCTGCCCGACGACGAAGGCAAGCGAGCAGACCTCTCATGACCGCACCCGCCCGTGTCACCGTCCTCGGCGCCGGCATCCTCGGAGCCGCCACCGCACACCATCTGGCTCGCCAGGGCGCGCACGTCACCCTCATCGACGCGGACACGCGCGATGCTCGGTCGACGACGGCGTCTTTCGCGTGTGTGAACGGCAGCGCGAAGAGCGACCCTGACCTCTGCGCCCTCAACGACCGCGCCGTCGAAGAGTACCGCCGCATCGCCCACACCCTCGGAGCAGCCGCCGTCCGATTCACCGGCCAGCACTTCGTCGCCACCGGCCCAGACTCCCTGCGCATCGCCGAGCGGCGAGTCAACGCCGCCTGCTCCCGCGGATACGGCGGAGAGATCCTCCCCGTCGGCGCGTTCCGCGAACGCGAACCCCACCTGCGCCTGGACACGCCACCACTCGCGGTCGCGTGGTTCCCCGCCGACGGATGGGCTGACCCGGAAGCCCTCCGCGCGCACTTCCTCACCGGCCTCACCATGCAGCACCGCAAAGCCATCGCGATCAGCCCAAGGGGATCAGGCCGCCTTCAGATCACCTTCGCTGACGGAGACCGAACCGACACCGACCGCGTCGTCGACGCCACGGGCGCCGGAGCCGCCGACATCGAACTCCCCGTATCGCGTCCGCCCCTTCACGTCACGTCCGGGTTCGTCGTGGCAACGGACACCGACAGAGATCTTGTGACCACCGTCGTCCGCACCCCGCAGTTCGGCATCCGCCCTGATGGGCCCCGTCGTGCCCTTCTGCACAGCCACGAGATTGATCGCCTCTTCGACCACGACCGGACCACGGCCGAACTCGCCGCCGAAACCCTCCTCGACCGAGCCCGACGCATGTTCCCGGACGCCGGTCACATCACGCCACGACGAATCACCCGAGGCCCACGACCGACACCAGCCGACGGCAAGCCCGCCGTAGGCGAAAGCGCGATTCTCCCCGGCTACTACGAACTCTCCGCGCACAGCGGGATCACCCTCGCCCCGCTCCTGGGCCGACTGCTCGCCACGGAGATCCTCACCGAGTTCCGTGACCCCATCCTCTCCCCATTCCGGCCAGACTGGAGCCTGTCCGGAAATGTCACCCGAAGCGTGGATGGAGCAAGGTAGATCATCCAACGTTGGAGACCCGCGCCAGCCGATCTACCCGGCCTGGACCTCCTATGGCTTCGGTGAGCCGCCACCCTGACCAGTCCTGCAAACCAATCGGGCGATATGCGAAGAGTTAGCTATCAGTTTCAGTACGTAGCCCTGGACAAGCTGAACACCGGCCTGACCCAGGGCAGCGCCGGCGGAGTGCGGATCATCACCCGGGGCGGTAAACCGTGGGTGAGCGTCCCCAAGCTCGACAAGCTGCCCGAGCCGAAGAACCTCGGCAAACTGAAGGCCGAAGTCCAGCGCCGGTGGGGCACCATCGACCTGCTCGACGTCCTCAAGGACACCGCCTCCCTCATCGACGCCTTCACATCGGTGGCAACCCGGGAGGTGCTGGACAAGCACACGCTGAACCGCCGACTGCTGCTCGTACGCTTCGCGCTCGCACGAACATGGGAATCCGGCAGATGGCCGCGACCGGCGACCACGGCCAGGACGAGGCCGCGCTGCGGCACGTGCGCGCGACCTACCTCACCCGTCAGAACCTGCGGGCGGCGATCGTCGCGGTGGTCAACGCCACCCTGGAGGCCCGCGAGCCGAGCTGGTGGGGCGAGGCGACCAGCACCGCCTCGGACTCCAAGCGGTTCGCCTCCTGGGACTCCAATCTGATGACCGAGTTCCACGCCCGGTACGGCGGTCACGGCGTCATGATCTACTGGCACGTCGACAAGGGCCGGTTGTGCAGCTACTCGCAACTGAAGTCGTGTTCCTCCTCCGAGGTCGCGGCGATGATCGAGGGCCTGCTGCGCACCGCACCAACGCCGAGATCGAGGCGAACCACACCGACACCCACGGCGCCACCACCGTCGGGTTCGCCTTCACCGAACTGCTGGGCTGCAAGCTGCTGCCCCGGATGAAGAACATCGGCGCGATCGAGTTGTACAGGCCCGAAGCCGCTCCGGCCGCGTGGCCAAAGATGGACAAGATCCTCAAGAAACGGCCGATCGACTGGGACCTCATCGCCCGCGATGACGACCAGATGATCAAGTACGGGACGGCGCTGCAACTGCGCACGGCGGAAACCGAGCAGGTGCTGCGCCGTTTCACGAAGGGCAACGGTCCCAAGCATCCGGTCTGCCTGGCGCTGGAAGAGCTCGGCCGGGTCGTGCGCACGATCTTCGCCTGCGACTATCTCGCCGATGAGCAGCTGCGCCGGGAGATCAACAGCGGGTTGCCGGTCGTGGAGAACTGGAACAGCGCCAACGACAAGATCTTCTACGGCCGCGAGGGCGTTCTGACCGGGGCCCGACCGTGAGCACGCCGAGGTGTCCATGCCCACCTTGCACCTGCTGCAGTCCTCGCTGGTGTTCATTAACACCCAGCTCCTACAGGCCGTTCTGCGAGATCCGCAGTGGGACTCACCGCGGCGTGCGCGGGACCTGCGGCGGGACTGTGCAGTGGTTCTGGCACCACCTCATGTGTCGGTCAGCAGCAGATCTTCAGGTAGTCCTGCAGGTCGACGAGGATGCGGGCGACGCTGTCGCGGTCGCCCCCGATACAGCGCCTCGTTGCCGCCGCGGCTGATGACGTCGTGGTTTCCCTAATGTGGTCGGCCTTGCCTGCCGGGTTTATCGCTGGAGGGTCTGGCTGCGGTCGATGATGTCCAGGACGGCGTTCCTGATCTGGCGGAAGGCGGCGGTGGTGTCGTCGGCAGCGGCGGTGACGGCTTGGTCGGTGGGTGCGACCGCGGGTTCGAGGAGCAGGGCCACGGTGCCGGCGAGGACTTCGCCGGGGTCGCCGGCGGTGGGCGGGGCGGACCTGGAGTCGGACATGGTGGTGTTGAAGCCGATGAGCACGGCGTGCATGGCGTAGGACTGGTCGGCCAGTGGGCGGTCCTGGCGGAGCAGTCCATGCCGGCGCAGGATCGGCATGACCGCCTGGCACATCGCGCTGGGCTGAGTGCGCTCGAACAGATCGCGGTCGCCGGCCTGCTCGATGAGCAGCCGCAGCAGGTCGGCGTCCTTGGTGGTGAGGCGGCGTGCCAGTGGGGAGCGAAGCCCGGTGCGGATCAGTAGCGGGGCCAGGTGGCGCGGTTGTACGGCGGTGGGGTCGGCGGTGATGCGGGCGATGATCGCCTCCAGGAAGGCCAGCAGTTCGCGGGCGAACAGGCCAAGGATGAGGTCTTCTTTGGTGGGCCAGTACAGGTAGACGGTGCCCTTGCCGACCCCGGCCGCCGCGGCGATCTCGCTGACGGTGACCTTGCGCACGCCGTGATCGGTCGCCAGCTCGCGGGCGCTGTCCAGAATGCGGGCGGCTTTGTGCGAGTGGTGTTCGATCAGCTGGCTCACCGTGCTGTCCTCCGTTTCGTGCTGTCGAGTTTTCGCTGCAGTATGTGCGGGACCGATCAGAGGGCGGCGACGTCGAGGTTCTTGGCCCGCATGTCCTTGTTGTTGAACATTCTCCTGCCCATGGCCTTGCCGACGCCCGGCATCCGCATCAGGCGCATCATCCCAGCTCTCAGGAGCTGCTCCTTACGATCATGCGGGGTGAAGATACGCCGTCCGGGCAAGGCGCTTTCCTGCTGCAGGTGGATGAACGGCCTCATCCGTTCCTCCCAGGCTCGCAACGCCGCGGGCAGGTCTCCGGGGTGGCGTTGGAGCATGGTGCCCAGCAGTTCGCCGCCGGCCATGCCGCTGGAGGCGCCCATGCCCGCGTACAGAGTGACGCACCAGGCGGAGTCGCCGATCAGGACGACACGGCCACGGTGCCAGAGGGGCATCTTGACCTGCTGTACCGAGTCGAATAGCGCGTCGGCTGCCTGCTCGTAACGCGTCAGCAGCCCTTCCAGCAGGGGGCCGGTGGGTTCGGGGCCATAGGCGGCGCGGATGGACTCGATCGGCGGGCGGCGGAATTCGGCGTCGATGTCGCCGGTACGGTAGGAGAACAGCAGGCTCGGGGCGTGATCGGCGAACGGGAAGGCCCACACTGAGCGACCCGGCTCGGCCAGGACCAGGCCCTCGTGCAGGCCGAAGCCGTCGACCGGGCCGTCCAGCACGGTGGCGCCGACCATGTAGTTCAGCGGGTGCAGGTACTCCTCCTCGGGGCCGAAGACGAGCCTGCGCACCGTCGAGCGCATGCCATCGGTGCCGATCACCAGGTCGAAGCGCTCGGTCACGGTGGTGTCGGAGGCGATGTCGTGCAGCGTCACCTCGGCTGCGGCGTCGTCCTGGGTGATGCGGGTGGGTACGGTGGAGTAGCGGATCTCCACATCGTCCGGCAGCGCTGTGAACAAACCTCGCTCCACATCGCCGCGCAGCAGCGGCCGGGGGCCAGCGGCCATGGCGAAGGGGTTCATGCCGGGACGGCGGTGCCCCGCGCGGTCCACCTCGTAGCTGGTGACATGGGGACCGCTGCGGTCGCCGATGGCCTCCAGCACGCCCAGCCGCCGGGCCGAGGCGATGCCGGACCCGAACAGCGCGATGAAGTATCCGCCGGCGCGGCGGGCGGGCGCCCGTTCCACTACTACCGGCTCCCAGCCGATCTGGTGCAGCCGCAATGCGGTCGCGATGCCGGCGATCCCCAGCCCGACCACCAGCGCCCGGCCGGCTTTGCCGTGGTTGGTCATGACGACTCCCTTTGTAGGCTTCCAGATCATGTTAGCCGACGTACTGACCATATCGGTTCTTTTGGTCAGTATGTCGGAGCGCACCACGTCGAGGATCTAGACCTGGAGCACCGCCGCGCCCCCGTCCGCTCCAAGGGCGGCGCCATCGAATGGGTGTACTGGGACAGCGGCACAGCCCACCTGCTCCCCCCGGCTACTCCGCCTCCCGGACGGCAGCACGCGCACGCACGGTCCGCTGTTCCTGTCCGAACGACGCCCTGTTCCCGCTCGCCGGCCCTCCGCCGTCGACATCTGTCCGCACACCGGCCGCGCCCGCCTCGGCTATGACCGCGCCCGCGTCCTGCTGGAGAAGTACGCCGGACTCGATCTGCACGAGCTGCGCCACAGCGCCGCCACCCACCTCGGCGACGCCGAAGTGCCGCTGCAGCTCATCATGGGCAAGACCCGCCACAAGAACCCCTGCACCGCCATGCGCTATGTCAAACCCGGCGCCGAAGCCATCGCCAAGGTCACCGAGGTCCTGGCACCGCGTCGCCGTACCCGCTGATCAACTGAGTGGCGGCTTGCCGGAGCTATGGGAGTTCCGGGCCGATTCACCACCGCCGCCGGCCGCGGTTCCGCAGGCCCGTCTTCAAAGCGGAGATCGTCGTCGATGAGCACGGGCATTCCCTCGGGGATCAAGGGCCGGTGCTCAACGTCCCAGGACCGCCAGCCACGGGACGAGAAGAACGTCAGGATCACGAGCGATGACAGGAGAAACACAACACCGCTCAGCGCAAAGCCCAGACTCCATGGTTACAAGGCCGTCGAGCCATTCGCAACACAGAAACCAAGCAGAGACAACGTGCCGAAGCGCGCGGAACCACCAGGCAGGCGACCGCATCTCCGTATGTCGAGTCGGGAACGCCGAAGACGACCACGTCCTCGACCCCGGGATGCGTGCGCAGCACCTCCTCGACCTCGAACGGGGCGATCTTCTCGCCCCCGCAATTGATCATCTCTTTGACCCGGCCGTGGACGGGCAGTCGCAGTCCCGCGGCATGACGTTCAGCCGGACGTCCGCCGGGCCCAGGGCATGGGCGAATGCGGAGGCCCCGAGCTGCTCAGTGGACCGCGACCTGCTGCCAGGCCGTGGTGGTGCCGATGGCGAAGCCGGCCGCCGGCGATCCCGTCGACGTGGCCGCACCGGGTTCCGGCACCACTCGGCGGCGGTACGAGCAGATGATCATCGAGGCCGCGGTCCAGGCTGGGCGGGACGCAGTTGTGGGGCACCCGGAATTGTTCACCCCCTTCTGTGTGTGCCCGGGAGGAGACCCCGAAGGCGAACGCCGAGCTGCTGCCGCCGTCTGCACCCGAGTGCGGACCTTCGTCGAGATCAGCACAGTCGTCGGGGCGGGCACAGCGACCATTCGGGCTCGGTCAGCTCCATGGAGAAGGCCGAGACGAGCCGTTGCCTGGCCGGCTCGTCGGGGATCGACTGGAGGATCG
>NZ_JBFAVX010000034.1:0-140381 GCF_040680095.1 Nonomuraea sp. NPDC052129
GGACATGATCGTGTTTTCCCCCGAGATGGTGAATGATCTTTACAGACTTCCGTCTACGTTCGGTGATCATTTCCACACCTAGAGTGATACCCCCGAACTTGCCTATCGAGGTAGTGGTTATGACGCCTCCATCTGGCCCCACCCTGACGGCTTGGGTTCTAAAGGTGGTCGCAACACCTGACCCTGTGGGGTAAGCATTCACGTCCTGCGCGTTTCGGATTCTGTTGATCGCGCTATGTGATCGTTCAGTGGCGCGCGAGGGTAAGGCCGGTCCCGGGACGTCAGGCGGCGATCGAGCCGGGTGGCATCCAGAGGTTGCCCAGAAGGGCGTCGCGCAGGACGGTCATGACGTCAAGACCGTGTTTGAGCGCGGTGGACAGATAGCCGCGTATGGCGTACCGATGCTCGGTGGCCTTCTCCGAGCGGAGTCTGCCGGAGATCTTCTGCTGAGTTTTCGCTGGTCGCAAGTCCTGCTCGGCCTGGTTGTTCGTGGGTGGGATGCGCAGGTCATGGGCGAAGCGCAGGACATCGCCGGCGCGGTCGCGCAGCACTTCCAGCAGCGCCCGGCCGACCGGCTGGGTGACGGTCTTGGACGGGCCGGGCAGGCGCTTGACCTGCGACAGGCCGACAGCGACTCCGCCGCGGAACATCTTGGCGAACATCGCCAGGGTGCCCGGCGCGATCGCATCCTCACCCTGGGCGCGGGCCGGGTTGGCGGCGTGGATCAGGCCGCGCAGCGCCATCCGGAGTTGCCGGGGCCAGCGCGCCTTCGGGTAGGTCTCGGCGCAGTCCTCAAGATCGCGTAGCAGGTGCGCCGCACACAGTTGATGATCACGTTCCCCGAGTTCGGCGGCGTCGTAGTTCTGGTAGCGGTCGTGCACCACCACACCGGACAGGTCGGCCAGCACAAACCGCTTGAAGGTGTCCAGGTCACGCCCGCCCAGCATGTACCAGGTCAGCAGCCGGTCACAGGCCACCAGCAGTTACTTCTTGGCCTTCTTCGGCCCCACCCGGATCGGCGTCTCATCGCAGCACACCACGTAGGCGAGGGTGAGCAGCATCCGGATCCGCGCATTGGCGCAGGCGACCGCGGCGGCGGCCCGCCGGATCAAACCGTGAACGAACCCCCGGCGAGGGCTCCGCTCCGGTCAGCGAGGCCACCAACTCGGCGACCCGGTACACCGGGATCGCGTGAACGACCAGCAGATACACACACCACGCCTGCAGATTCACCCCGAGGCTGACCGGCGCTGCGGGCACGCCCGCCGGACGCAGCGCGGTATGCACCCGGCCGCACCGGCAGGCCACCGCGTGCAGGTGGTGCTGCAGGCGGCGGGCCACCACCAGCGGGACCTCGATCTGCTGATGCCGGGCCGTCACCCCCAGATCGGCCGCCTGGCCCAGATCGGCCCCGCACCCGCACGCACTGTGCGGATAATGCTCGACGATGTCTCCATCGGCAACCTCATCCGACCAGGCCAGCGCCTTGCCTTCGGCACCGGGCTGCTTGCCCGGCCTGCGCCCGGCGCTGCTGCCAGGCATGCGGTCCTTCGGCCGGCGGCGGCCGAGAAGGTCATCGACCGAGGGCGGCATCCCGGAGTTGCCGCTGTTACGCGAGATTATCCGCTCCAGCTTGGCCACCCGCTCACGCAGCGCGGCGTTCTCGGCCCGAAGCTCGGCCACCTCCGCCTTCAGCGCGGCGTTCTCAGCCATGAGCGCGCGCGTCAGAGCGATCAGCTCCTCGCGCGACAGCTCCTCCAAGCCGGACACCTGAAGATCACATCACCTGTGGCGCAATTCATCAACGTGACGGACAGTTACACAACCACTTGAACTGCTACGCCCCGTGCACGACGTGAATGCTTACCCCGTGGGGTGTTGCTTTGACCAAGGCGCGTCGGACCTATAAGAAGCGTGGACCCGCTCCGCTGGCGGACAAACGTGATCAATACCTTCGCCTCATGGCGCAGGGAATGAGCAACTCGGCCGCGTGCCGAGAGCTGGGCATCAACCGTAGGACCGGCACCCGCTGGAGGTACGGCAGGAAGGAAGTCGACCAGACCGGGCGCGAGCGTACCCTACCCACCGATCACCGAGCAGCCCGACACCGACGCCATCTCCTCGCGCTTCCTGTCGGAAAAGGAGCGGCTCGTCATCGCTGACCTGCTCCGGGCCGGGAACTCGCTGCGCGCCATCGCCCGAGAGCTCGACCGCGATCCGGCCACGATCAGCAGGGAGGTGCGCCGTAACCGCGACCCGCGCACCGGCGCCTACCACCCCTTCCATGCCCAGCGCCGGGCCGTCGTCCGGCGTGCCCGCTCCTAGGACGGAAAGATCCAGCGCGACCCCGAGCTGAAGCAGTTCATCCAGCACCACCTCGACCAGCGTTGGAGCCCTGAACAGATCAGCCAGGCCCTGCGCACCGCCTTCCCCGATGAGCCGGAACGGCACCTGGCGCACGACACCATCTACCAGGCGATTTACCTTCCGCACCGCGGTGGGCTTGGGTCGCCGCGCCAAGTGGATGCTGGATACAGCAGTGGAGAGTATCCGCAAGAACGATCAACGACCACCCCTTGAGTCGTGCAGTGCCCAAATGAGCACCAGATCAGACCGTGTGTACGAGTTTTGAAGCGGGACAGGGACGAGGCGAAACGATTACCCCAATCTCATCGCTCTGGCGAACGACCTGGTCAGGTAACACGCGGTGGATTCTGAAGCGGTACTGGCGTAACGCTCAGAAGCCGGGTGAACAGATCGGTGTCCTCGAAATGTGTCGGCTCGCTAGGTCTCCCCGTGGACCCCGCAGGATCCGTATAGCGGTCCAGAACATCACACGATTCACGCTTCGACGCGTTCGAAAAGGAGATCTGCGACGCGGCGGAGTTCTCGCTCGATGGATTCGGCGAGCGTCGCGTTGTCTATCCAGAGGCCGAATTCGACATTATCCCGCTCGGCGCTCCAGGAGAAGTTTGCGCTGGTCGTTATGAGGAATCGGTGATCGACGACGAGGAGCTTCGCGTGGTTGCGCACATAGCGGCCGTCGAATTCTCGGGTGCGCATGACTACGCCGCCACGCAGGTGGGCGGCTATCTCCTCAGCCGACGGCGACTGGGCAGCCCGGGTGTCGATGTAGACACGCAGCTCGATCTCGGGGCGGCGCGCAGCCGCGGCCAGGGCATCCCACAGGGCTGAGCTGCGTTGGAAGTTGAAGGTCGAGCAGGTGACGGATTGGCGGGCGCCGTCCACCAGGCGGGAGATGGAGCTGGTTAGCCGTCCAGCCTGAGCGAGGGCGCCGGGCATGGTCCACAGCGGGTCGAGCGCCGTCGAGTGCGACCGCGAGCCCTCGACGGCCCGCAGGATCGGCACGACGCCACCGGCAAGCTGCTCCAGAAGAGGGCGGATAGACAAGCGCAGTCCGGGCGGAACCGCGCGCAGGGCCATGGTGAGTGTCTCACCGTGGACCAGCCGGTCGGCAAGCTCGCGCGCCTGGCTCCCCGACAGCAGGCGGCCCAGCTCTGCCGCCGCGTCCCCATCAGCTGACGTGGTCGAAGAAACCAAGGCCCTCACCACAGGGCAGGTCGAGGAGAAAACGTCTGTCGAGGAACCGGTTGGCTCGCTCACACGAAGTTTCCGACGCCATCGCGCAGCAATGGCAGGCCGCACCGTGCAGGAAATCTTCGTTGTCGCGAGGTGTGCGGTTGGCGCAGATCGGGTCCGAGGAGCAGCGCTCGGCCCGGTAGAGCGCGCCGTTGACGAGCTCGGCGAGCCGCTCGGGCTGGCTGAGCTGGACGAGGCCGCCAAGCGTGCCGTCGCTGTCGGAGGCCGTCGTGCAGATGAGCAGACCGGCCGATGGCGGCCGGCCTTCGGCTGCTGGCCAGGCGTAGAGCCGCTCGCTCAGGCTGGCCGCGCCGTACCCGCACGTCATCGCCGCCTCGCGGATGATGACATGCGCGAGGGTGTGCACCAACCAGTAGCGCGGCGGTTTGAGGCGCGAATCCGGTTCGACGCTCTTCGCGGTCTCCGAGAACCGCCGCCAGAAGTTACGCCGGTTCGCGTCGCGGTGCGCCGCCCAGAGGCGCGACTTCAGGACGTGGCCCTCCCAGTCAGCAACGGCCGCCTCGTCGAGCTGGAGGAAGATGCCCTCGCCGCGATCTTCGGTAGCCACGGTCCATTTGGGGCGCTTGCGGGTGAGGGGAACGAGCCGCGACGGAAGGTCGCCCGCGCGGTCCATGTCGTCCACGCGAGTGAAGCCCACGAGTGCGTTGACCTTCCTAAGCTTTTCGACGGCGAGAACTCGGGTGATCTTCTTGGGCAAGTGGGCGTCCCGGTCGCGCCAGGAGAGCACCAGGCCGCTTGCCTCGTCGCGATGCCCGGGGCCAAGCGGATCTTTTTGGAGATAAATCCACTCCGGAACGAGCAGGTCAACCGGATCCCAGTCGCGCAGCCGTTCGGCCTGCCTCTCAACCGTAACAACGGGCTGCGCGGCGGCCACGAGCAGGGCGTCCAATTCGTCATCGGAGTCGCCGGACAGGTCGATACCCTGGCTCCCCAGCAGGCGGCGAAGCGCCGATTTGGGCCATGTGGCGGCGTCAGCGAGATCTTCTCCGAGTGCGGTCCTGACGTCGTCGGCTCGGCTCGTAGCCTGCTCGTCCTTCGTCTCCGGCATCACGATGATCGACTGAGTAGCAGGGAACCAGAGGTTGGAGGCGCCCACCAGCATCAACCGCGTCTCCAGGCCGCACTCGTTGTCCTCGAACGCATCCAGATGGGGGTGGCGCCCCCGGCAGCCGGGAAGTTTACGCCGATCGTTCTGGGCCTCGTTCATGGGACGGCGAGCCTGGCAGGCGGCGCATTGGATCGTGGCAGAGGCGCCCTTGCCGGCCGTCCGGTCGGTCATCTTAAGTACCGGCCGTTCGGCTTCCGGGCATGCCTGCCAGTGATGCACCCAATGGTCGTAGGGGAACTCGTCGAGGTGCCCCTGCTCGCAGACGAGCAGGTAACGAGCGGGTACGGCCGGCCGCCTACTCTTCTTGCCGCTGGTCTGCTTCTGCCGTTTCTCGCCTCTGCGCCCTGGGCAGCCGACATGCTCGAAGATCGCCAAGTCGGGTCGGAACGGGTGGGTGTTGGTGTATTCGAACTGGGCGAGCCCACCGAGCATGTCGCAACCGGTACAGCGCATCCACTGCGGGAAGATCCGCGATGGAACCCCGAGGTCGTCTCCCTCGGCCGAGCGGTTCGATCGCTTGGGTTGCCAAGGATGGGGACGGAGCTGCACGTCTGTCGTGCCGAGCATCATCCGGACGACTTCGCGCAGCCGGGGCGCCTTGATCTCGGGTACGCCATCGCGGCGCGCCCAGATGCGCTCCCAGTCGTCCAGGCCGGCGGGCATCACGGTGAAGTTCGGCAGGTCCATGATCGAGCCTGGGCCGTAGGTGTAGAGCAGCGAGGACGGGCGCGCCGATCCCACCTTTGCCCTGTTCTTCTTGATGCCCTCATCGTTGAGTCGCTCCACCTCGCCGAGCGGATCGAGCGCCTGGGCGGGGTCATGGATGAATCGATCGTCGTGCATCAGATCATCTCCGGGAGCTGCCACTGCGGTGTCCCAGGCGGCTCATGGTGTCTCAGATTCTCTTCGATCGGGCTGACCAGCAGGTTGATCTCAGGCTGGACCTCGCGCATGGAGTTGGCCACGACGAAGGGTGCCGCATCTCGGCTGTTTGCAAGCGCCTTGGCATTCTCCGCGCCAATCATGAGAGGCGCGTACTGCCCGTGGTCGGAGACCTTCTCGTAGACCAGCACCTTGCGGTCGGACACCACCGATGAGCGGCGGGCGCGCCACTGGTCCAGCCGGTACCCCAACCGACGCCGGACCGTCTCCACCGCAGTGGCGTCCGCGGTGGCCTGCGCCGCCCAGGCGCATCGTTCGGCAAGGGCATCGACGAGTTCCTCGGCGAAATGATCGAACTGCTTGATCCGGTCAGCGCCCTCTTCTGGCGAGAGCCCGTCGCGCACCGGCGCGTGAAGTACCCGAGCGGCGCTGACCAGCACGCCGTCGAGACCGCGTTCAATCGAGGTGATCGAGAAGGGTGTCACTGACAGGGCCTCGACCTGCGCGTAGAACGTCTCGTGATAGTGGCGGAACTGCTCGAAATGCGCCAGATCCCTGGGCCGAGCCCAGTTGCTCAATGCGAGGACGAGCCCCGGTTTGCCCTCGCTCCGGCCTACCCGGGAAGAAGCTTGGATGTATTCTGCAGTGTTCTTCGGCTGGCCGACCACGAGCATCAACCCCAGCCGTCCAACGTCCACGCCGACCTGCAGCATTGACGTCGCGTTGACAGCGTCGAACGGCAGGAGCGCACGCTGCGGCAGATTCTCGCCAGCCTCGCGACGCTTGGCACGGTCGGCCCGCCCCTGGGACGAGTCGTAAGCCGGGTCGAACTCGACGCCCATCTGATCCAGCGTGCCGGTGATGTCGGAACTGGAGACCCGGGCGGTGAGCTCGGCGATATGCAACCTGCCGAAGTCGGTGCCGGTTCGGCGCGGCAGCGCCGACCAAGGCCGCCCCTTGGACAGGGCGGTCTGCACGTCGTCGCCGAGGTACCGCGTCATACCCGCCAGCTCGCGCGTGGCGCTGAAGTAGCTGACCAGTGTCATGTATGGGTCTGCGGTCCTACCTGACCGATCCAACAGCAGCTGACCTGCGGCCATGAGGACTTCAGCGGCTCGAATCTCAGCGGTGGTGAGCCGTACGCCTGTCGTGCTCAGCCCCACGTACAGACGCCCCGGCTTGTCCCTGGTGACGTCGGCTTCCTTGGAGAAGAACGTTGATCCTGCATCCAGTACTCGAGGCGGGAAGATGGACATGTCGCGCCCGTACAGGGCGCGGACCTGGTCGGCGGCGTTGCGCGCGGTAGCGGTGGAAGCGACGATCAGTGGCCGGACGCGGCGACCGTCCACCGTCCGCCAGCTCGCCATGACGTCGACGGCGGTCTCGAAGAGCCCGACTGTTGTGCCGAGTGAGCCGGTGATGAGGTGCAGCTCGTCCTGGATGATCAGATCTGGTGGCCGGAGACGCGGCACATGCCGCTTGCCCGCCGCAGGCAGACCCTGCTTAGCCGGGTGCTTGCTGCCATCCTGGATGGTGCAGCCGGGGTAGTCAGGGTGGACATAGCCGTGCCGATCACACCGCTGCGAGACGTAGCCGAATAGCGATGCCGCCTCCCCCTCGCGGGCGAGCCGGGCAAACTTGTCGACCGTGGCGATGAGGAACGCCGGCGCCAGCCGGTAGATCTCCTCGTCGGTGGTGAGGACCGGTAGTCCCTCCTCCACCTCGCCGCCCTCTGCGAACGGACATTCGGCGAACTCGTCACCGCAGTAAACGAAGACTCGGCGCCTGTCGTCGTTGGGCGCCTTGACGTTGCCGACTCCTATCTTGGTGCCGCACCAGGGACAGCGCTGTGTCTGCAGCACAGTGAGCCGCCTGCGGCCCTTGGTGGCCTTCTCGATCTCGTTGCGCGCCTCCGAGATCCGCTTGGGGGTCACGTCCGTCCCCACCCACAGGCCGATGCGGAACGGCTCCTGCCCCCACGTGGCTGTGTCGGCCCGGCGGGCGAGCTCAGCCGCGCACACCAGCGCCGCGGCCCGCTGGAACTGCTGCGAGGTCAGCAGCCGCAGCGTGTACCGCATCAGCACGGTGACTCCGGCGCCGCCATCCAGCGTCGCGATCGGACCCTGGCGTCTGCGGATCGCGAACGCGTACGCAGCCAGGCCCAGGTACGCCTCCGTCTTGCCGCCACCGGTGGGAAAGAACAGCAGCTCCGCCTTGGCCGCAGAACTGTCACCGCCGCGCCTCGTGTGGGCAGGATCGGTAAGCGAGGGCAGCTGCATGAGGATGAACGCGATCTGGAACATGCGCCACGAGTGCGGGAACTTCCCCTTCAGGACCTGTTCGTGCGCCTCGTCGACGGTGAGGTTCTCATTCGCCCCGCGTCTGGCCGCAACCTGGGTGCGGACGCGCTGATCGGCCATCACGTCGTTCATGAACGCGAAGCAACGCTGTACCTCCGGGTCGCCTACGAGGAGCTCCAACCCCTCGGTGAGCTGTCGGTGGACGAAACGGGCCTCATCCACCGCCTCCTGTCCCACCAGGAGCAAATGCGCGGGGAGAGCCTGAACTCGGCCCTCCTGCTCACCGAGCCAGGCCGCGTATCCGTCCACGATCGGGCTGAGCCCCTCCCGCAGTTCCTCCGGGCTCGCCTGTGCGAGCTTGCGCATGTCGAGCAGCGCGCCCTCGATCAGCTCCGCATCGACCGGTGGCGTCTCGCTCATCGGCAGCCACGTCGTCCACACACGGCTTGCCCGCCGCCCGCCTTTGGACGCTTCCCAGTCAGCCGAGCAGGTACGGCCGTGCGCGAATTCCAGCCGGTCGCGGTACTGCAACTGCAGGCGGCGCAGCTCGTCGTCGCGCTCCAACCACGCATCCGCCTCTAGCACGTCGGTAACTGGCAGGAAGACCTCGGCTCCATCCGCATGCGCCTCGATCTTCGTCTGGTAGAGCCAGGCGTTGACGGGGATCCGTGCTTCCGCTTCGCTGTCGTTGCAGAGCGCGATCTCGATGATCACCCGGTCGCGTGCGGTGTCGTCGAACCGGTCGACCCGGAGCACCACTTTGTCCTTGAGCGAATACGTCTCCGTCTGGCCATGCCGCAGATCGGCCACCTTAATCTTTTGCGCGACCTCGACAGGAGTGCGCTGGTAGCGGCGATGCGACCGCGCGTCCTTGGCCTCCTCTTTCAGCGTTTCGTAGACACCCCACGAAGCGACGACCGTGAACGTCTCGAGCTCGGCCGGGATCTGGCAGCGCAACCCCATCGACGCGGGGATCACCAGCCCGCGGCGCTGCGGGTCGTCCTCGACGCCGGTGTCCTCATCCGCAGTGGCCGTGGTGTCGTCAACCGCGGTGAGCGGCACACCTCGGTCTGCGTGGGCATCCTCCGCGTCACCCACGTCGGTGAGCTGCTCGCCGGTTTCCGCGTCCACCGGATCCCGCTCCTGCGGGGAGTTGGCTTTGCGCGTGAGCCGGACCGGCGCGATCCGTCCTACCAGGTAAGCGACATCGGGTGGAGCATCGAGGATCTCGTGCGGGCCGTTCGTCGGGCCCAGGAGCTCCCGCTCCAGGATGTCGGCGAGGTTGGCCCTGTCAGTCCAGGAGGTACCGTCGGGTTCGTGCTTAAGCTGGTACGGCTTGCGCTCCGGCCTGGTGGAGCCATCGGAGCTATCGGTGGCCTGACCACCTGGCGTTCTCGGGGTGGTCACGCGTCGCCTCCCTCGTCCTTGTCGTGCTCGTCGGCGGGGGGCAGAGCAGCGCCCTGCTCGGCGACGCGACGCAGGTTCTCCTTCAGCAGCCTATCGAGGATCTCCACGCGGGCCTCCGGGGACACAGTCCACCTGGTCATCTGTCGGTAGGTATGGAAGCCGTGATCGAGTGGCAGGTCACTCCATCCGTAGGCGTCCATGACGGCCTTGTCTAGCTCAACGTGGGTCTCCCGCATCCGAGCTGCTGCCAGGTCGCTGGCATCGGAGATCTCCGGATCGTTGACCAGGTTGTAGAGCTTTGTAAGCCCAAGCTGCTGCTGCAGCATGATCTCCCGCCGCTCTCTGTCAAGCGCTTTGCCCGCCTCCTCCAACCGCGTCGTGGGCTCCGGCCGAGGGAAAGTCAAAAAGACATCGGTTGGCGAATAGTTAACGTCGGTACGCATCGTCGACCCGTACTTGATTGCCCACAGCTGATGCATGTTCGATGACAGCACTGCCTGATCCGTGAACAAGTCTGTTGCAAAGACACCCAGCTTTCCACTGAAGACCTGGCGCGTATGCACGCGTATCGGCATCACAGTCTTACTGACCAGGGCAATCACGAGGACCGCATCGAGGTTTACTATGGCCGCACGCATGGCGGGCCGAGGTCTCTCGTAGAGCCACCAAGGGAGTTTCTGGACAGCGTTGGCTTTCCTTGCTCGCTCGGGTTTTACCTGTTCCATCACACGCTCGAACGGCAGACTGTAGCGGCGCGCGCAGATTTCGCAGCGATCGTTGAAGTCGATGACCCACCGTGACGGCGAAGTATCCGGGCGCGAGTTTAGGTCCTCACCGTTGAGATAAGGGAACACGACGTCGGAATTGCGTGGGTCGGCTTCGATCCAGTCGGCGGCTTCCTCAGGTTCAAGAACAAAGCCTTTGCCGTTGATATCGCACCCCTTGAACGCGAGGTTCTTGTTCGCTAGAAGTCTCCTCGGCAACTCGTCGAGTGCTCCGGCGGGTTCCAGAAGCGTGGAGATCCGCCGGACTTCGACGTCGTCGGCAATCCGTGGAAGTGAGTCTGGGATGGGACCTCTGGTGCCCCAAACCGCTGCATACTCAAGGCTGGCGGTGGACACCGGCCAGGATTTGCTCTGGATAGACCGAGTGATGGTGAATCCGCTGGACACTATTCGGTCGAGGCCGACCTCACGGGTATCGCCCTGGGCAAGGGTATTGGTGGCGATAAGGCCGAGTTTGCCCTTAGAGGTCAGAAGAGTTATGGCGCGCAGGAAGAAATAGGCGACCAGATCAGCACTGCCTCTGGCGCCGTCGGCGAGCACGTGAACGAACCAGTCGCGAATGTTCGTTCCCATGGCCCCAGTGAGTTTGGAGCCGCCCAGGAAGGGCGGATTGCCGATGATGGCGTCGAAGCCGCCGCGGGCCATGACGTCAGGAACTGCAATGATCCAGTGAAGCGGCTTCCAGCGGGGGTAGTCGGTGGAGACGGTCGGGGTGAGCCCAGCCGTGAGAATCGACTCCAGTATGGCCCGGTCCGGCGCTTCGCCCGGCGCCGGGTGGGCGAACTCGAGGGCAACCCGCAGGTTCTTGTACGCCTCGTGGAGCTGCTTGCCTGGCTTGCCGCCGAACCGGAGCCCGGCGGCGATGACGCCGTCGGCGATGTCGGTGAGCTGGGCGACGAGCCGCTGGTAGTCGCCCAGCTGCCGGCGTTTGGTGGCGGCCGAGCGCTGCGGATCGCGGTCGTCTACCTCGGTGGCAAGCTGCTGTCGCAGCCGTGCTGCCTTGGCCAAGACCTCGTCGACGTCGATCTCGAACAGGGTGGCTGGAGGCTCCGCGAGGGGGTCGATGTTGCGCGCCTCCAGCTGCCGCGGGTCGGTGACTCCCAGCAGCGAGTTACCGAGCAAAATCTTGTCGTCGACGAAGGAGAACGGCAGTTTGGGGTCCAGGGAGACCAGCCATAGCGACAGCTTGCACATCTCCACGGCCATCGCATTGATGTCTGCACCGTACAGGCAGGTCGCGACGACTGTGCGGAGGGCGTGGACGTGCAATTCATGCGACGTACCGGTGGCGACGTCAGCGTTCCTCCAGGCTTCCATGAGCCGTTCAGCGAGATAGCGGGCGGCGGCGACGAGGAAGGCCCCTGAGCCGCAGGCGATGTCGGCGACCTTGAGGTCGAGGATCCGCTCGGGCGAGACGAGCCGCCATATGCTGGAGTCAGGCTCGGTGTGTGGTCCCGGCTCATAGACGAGCGGTTCCAGCGCGTGCCGTACGACCTCCTCGGCCAGCGAACGCGGCGTGTAGTGAGCGCCCGCGCTCGCCCGCGACGGCGTTTCGATGACGTGCACACCGCCTGGCTGAACCACGTACGGCCGACCGCGCAGGTCGCGGCGGATCAGCCCGAGGAACGGGCGGAGGCGTTCGCGCAGTGCCTCGTCGTTGGTGACGGCGCGCAGGGCGCGCTCGGCATCCTCGGGAACGGCGTCGCGGGCCTTGACCAGGGTGGCCTCGCTCGGCGGCTTGGCTGCGGGCTGGTCCTCCTTAGCCCAGGCGACAAGGGCCTTGGCGAAGGATTTCGTGTCGGGCCGGGCGGCAGCGAGCCGTTCCAGGACCGCCAAGGGGACCTCGGGTTCCTCCCCGGTGTGCAGGATGTGGCCCGTGGCTGGGTCGGTTCTGCTGGAGCCGATGAGGCCGACGGTGGCCTCGTCCACGGCGGCGGCCGAGTAGCCCAGCAGGCCCTCGTAGATGTAGCCGATCTGCTCCACGTCGATGTCACGGAAGGAGATCCGGCGCGCCCCTTCGCCCCTGATCTGAGCGACCTGGACAGCGCGCATGACCTCGACCATGACCCGGTCGCTGACGGTGATGGTCAGCGTGTGCTGCTCGGTGCGTGCCGATAGGAAGGGAAAGCGGGCCGGGTCAAATAGCGAGCCGCCATAGGCGGGCAGGCGCAGATCCTCGAAGGTCGCGCCCCGGAAGAGGGTCTGGGAGGTGGCCAGCAGCCGGTGCCAGGTGAGTGAGGTTGCGTCCAGCGCCTCAGCGCCTTCGTCCCGCAGCCGAGCGTCCAGTTCGTCGAGCCGGTCGGCGATGCCGTACCCCTCCGTGAAGACACGACCGTCCGGCAGCAACCCCCGCTCCTCGGCGAAGAGCAGGAAGACGACGCGCATCATGATGGTGACGGCCGCTTCGTAGACCTTGGCCGGGTCGTCGGGCAACGGGTTGAGGCGACCTCGCCTGCGGGCCTCGATCGCGGACTCGGAGAAGGCCTGCACGAGAAGCTCGACGGCGCGGCGCACCTGAGTGCCGAGCGCCTCGGTGATCGCCTCGGTGGCCGTTACCGACTCAGTGAACAAGGCAGGCAGCCGGTCGGCCACCTTGCCGCCGGCCAGGCGGATCGGCGAGAGCAGCTCGAAGAACGCGTCCCGGACTTGCGGCTCCTCGATCCACGTCTGCGCGTCGATCATGCCGGAAGCGGCCAAGCCTGCCTTGGGCGCGGAGACGAGTGCCCACCAGCGACCGTCGGTGACGATCCCGATACCCACGCCTGCCTTGCGGAGCAGCTCTTCCATCCGGTCGATCGGGCTGGTTGCCCAGCCGTCGTCCAGCGATTCGCGTAGCGTCTGAACCGGGTCTGTCACCAGCACGAGCGCGAAGCTCTCGCCGCCGCGGACGAACGCGCCGGTGGGCCGGAGGGTGACGCGGTGGTCGGGCGAGCGGACCTCGACGCCGTGCGCGCCTGGCCGGTAGTTGTCCTTCCAGCGCAGGACGTCGCGTAGAACGGTCTCCACCCAGGAGTCGCGCGCGTCGTGGTAGAGCGCGAGCGCAGCCTCATCCTCCGGTCTGCTGTCCTGCTTCTCCCACGCCTGCTCGAAGCCGGGCCTGGCGTCCCGCAGCGTATCGAGTACGGTCCGGGAGGCGGGGGGCATACCCTGTGGCCAAACGCGGCGCAGCGGCGGAATGGCGAGGAACGGCCCTTCAGCGTCGACCAGAGTGAGCCAGGACCGGTGCAGCCAGTTCGAGTTGGACGGGTTCATGAGAGCTCCCCGTCTGCGTCGGCCGGAGTGAGGACGAAGACGACTGCGGCGGCGGCGACGTGCGGACGGATGTCGGCGTACCGCTCCTCGATCGCGGCGATCTCCCGCGCCTCCTCCTCGCCCAGGCTATCGAGCCGATCCTCCATCGTGCGCAGGTCGCGGCGGCGTTGAGCCTGCTGGTCGTCGACGTAGAGCATGCTCTCCTCCTGCTCGCGAATCTCATCGGCGAGCGTGTCCCTGGACTCGTGCAGGTTGCGGCGAAACGCTGCGAAGATCTCCTTGGCGCGGGCGACGTCGGCCTCGCGGCGGGTCGACAGCGACGCGGTGACCTCTGCTTGCCTTCGCTCCGCCCTGCGCTCCATCGAGTGCAGCAGCTTGGCGCGCAAGGCGGAGCCGGGCACGTTCCACTGCTCGGTCAGCCAGCGCCGCGCGGGATCAGGGGCGAGGGCGAGCCCCCCGCGGTCGAGCGCCTCGTCCAGCAGATGCTCCACTTTCTCCTCTGCCATCGCCTGGCCGCGCAAGCGCGCCCCGGTCAAGAAGACCTCCTCGTGCAGCCGCAGCCCGCCTCTGCCCACCAGAACGAGCCGGGAGACCGCCAGCACGCACGACTGCGGCAGGTCGTCAATGACTATCGCGGTCACCCGCCGCACCGGGGCATCGGCGCTGAACAGAGACGATCGCAGAGTACGGGCGGCGCGCTGCATCAGCGCATGACCGAGATGGATGTGCACGAGGTCGCTGCGCCCCCTGGCCGCCTCCTCATCGAACATGATCGGCCGCAGAACGCCGGGATCGAGGCGAGTATCCAGGCCACGCACGGCCTGCTGCCAGCCGGGAGCCAGCGCGTCGGGCACCTCGAAGATCTCAGCATCGGGCCGCTCGTCCAGCAGATTCGCGTCGGCTCTGGGGTCGGCGATCCGCTTGAGTGGCGGCTGATGGCTGAGGTCGAGCGCGGTGTCCACCACCCGTCGCATGTTGGCGGGCGTGAGGTGCATCTCCTTCTTGCGCTCGCTGTACGTCCGCGACAGTTCGGTGAGTCGGCGGTTGAGCTCGACGCCACCAGCCAGCACCTCCCTGATGATGGCGCTGCCCTCGTCGAGGGCCTTGCGGCGCGGCCTGCGGCCGGTCGGGCTGAAGCGTTCTTGGATGTCGGCGTCGATGACGTTGTTCATCGAGCCGAGGTCTTCGGCGGCGCGGCCCACCTTCACGGCGATCCGCCGCATGAAGTCGAGATCGGCCGCGTAGGTGCTGGAGTCTGCACTCGGGGCGAGCTGGTAGATCAGCGGGGCCCTGGTCTGGCCGTAGCGGTCGATCCGGCCAATCCGCTGCTCGAGCCGCGAGGGGTTGAATGGGATGTCGAAGTTGACCAGCCGGTGACAGTAGGTCTGCAGGTCGATACCTTCGCCCGCCGAGTCGGTGGCAAGCAAGACCCGCACCTTCTCGGCCGCCGGCTCCGCATTGAAGCGGGCGCGGATCGTCTCCCGGTTCTCCTTCGGAGTCGAGCCGCGGATCACCGACAGGCGTCCGTCCGCATAGCCGCGCTGCTCCAGCACTCCCTGGATCCAGGCGAGCGTCTGCGCGTACTCGGTGAAGACGACCACCCGCTCGTTGGACCAGTGCGTGCCATCGGGTCGGCAAGTTGCGTCCAGGAAGTCGATGAGCGCCTGGAGTCGGGAGTCGGGGCGGTGCTCGTATCCCAGACCCCAGGTGATCAAATCGTCAATCTCGCCTGGATTGGCGACCAACGGGTGGTCCTTCTTGGACCGACGCAGCGCGGTGAATTCCGGGTGGTCGGCTTCACCCTCTTCCTCATCGGACTGGCCGCTGCCCAGGGTTTCCTGGATGTAGGCGTCCTCGTCCTCAACCTCCTGGGCGCCCGCTGTCGTCGCCTGGGTGTACTGCTCCAGGGTGCGCGCGAAGGCATACGGGCTGGACAGGAAGCGCTTCTTCAGGAGCATACCCACGATGTCGCCCGACCCCGACTGCCTGGTGACCTTGGCGGTTTCGCGGATGATTCGCTCAAGAATCTCGAACTGCCGCTGCTCCTCTGGCCCCGCCGTGAAGAGGAGCTTCCTGAACTCGCGCGGCACGAAGTCCTTGTCCGTCAGCTGCGTCTTGAGCCGGCGCACCGTCACCTGGCGCAGCGCCTGTGTGTCGATGATCGCGCCTCGGCTGAATCGGCGGTTGTCGATCATCTCCAGCAACGCGGCGAATGATTCGGTGTAGCCGTTGTGCGGTGTCGCCGACAAGAAGAGCCGGTGCTCGCACCTCTCGGCAAGCGCTCGGACCGCGCGGGTGCGCTGGCTATCGACCGCGTACCCACGCCCGCCGCTGGTGACGGTGGGACTGGGCGGCGCGACGTGGTGGGCCTCGTCGACCACGAGCACGTCGAAGGCGAATCGGCGGGCGCTGCCTGGTTGGCCGGTCTCGCCGTACACATCGCGCAGCAGCCGCTGCGCGCGCAACGACGGCAGCCATGCCATCGACACGATCACCCGCGGGTAGAGACGGAACGGGTTGGCGGCCAGGCCGTGGGTGCGCCGGACCTTGGCCAGGAGCGCGCTGTCGACGACAGTGAACTCCAAGCCGAACTTCTCTCGCATCTCGTCCTGCCATTTGAGCATGAGGCTCGGCGGGCAGACGATCACGACCGACCGGGCCCGGTGGCGCAGGAGCAGTTCCTCGACGACGAGCCCAGCTTCGATCGTCTTGCCCAGGCCGACGTCATCGGCAAGCAGCAGGTTGGTACGCGACGATCGAAGCGCGCGGTCCAGCGGCTCCATCTGGTACGCCTCAACGTTCGCACCGCTGCGAAAGGGGGACTGGTAGGAGTTGGCGTCGGCAGAGGTGACGGCGCCCCAGCGGACCGCGTCAACGAAGGCGGCCAGCGTGTCGGGATCGTCGAAGTCGTCCGGGTTGACCGTCTCCGGCAGACCCTGGTCAGGCGCCACGGTGTGGCCGACCTCAAGCTCCCAGACCACGGCGAGCTCTTGTCCGAGCCGGTCCTCTTCCAGCGACTGCAGCTCGACGACATGCGTCAGCCCCGGCACACTTTCGTCCGCGGGACTGCGCGACAGGCCCTGAGTCCGCACGTAGGCAACCGCCCATACCGAGCCGCGCACGTTGACCACCTGGCCGGGCTCTGGCACGGTCGGCATGTCGGTCATCGACGTCATCCTTTGATCTCCCTGACTCCCCTGGCACAGCCATATAAGCGGATCTCTTGCGCCAACGACAGTGCGCGGGAGAGGCTTTTCCCGTGTCCAACATCGCCGACCGCGTTAGGGAGCTCATCAGCGCCTCCCAACTGAGCGAGGAAGCCTTCGCCGCGCAGGCGGACCTCGATAGTGCCGCTCTGGCGGCGGCTCTGTCCGGGCAACGGCCCTTTTCCTCCCTGGACCTCGCCAAGATCGCGGATGCCAGGGAGGAAAACCTTGACTACCTCATTACCGGAGTTCGGCCCAGACTCGACAGCTCGGCGCGTGCCGAGCGCGGGGACGCCAGAACCGCGCTGACCGCTGCGCTCCGCTACACCGCTCATCGCCAGAGCATCGCGGAGATCGGCTACGGCCTGCGGTGGCGACGGCTCGACGTGCCCGTCGACCTCAGCGGCTGGCGTCAATGGGGACGGGCGGCGGCACAGCGCGCCCGACAGGTCTTCGTAGCTGACCCTGATCTCGTCGCCGCCGTCGAGGAGAGCTTCGGCGTAGACATCGCCCTGGTCGACCTCGGCGGCGACTTCGACGGCATGGCGGCCTCCGCAGACGACACAAAGATCATCATTCTGGGGACGTCGTCCAACCCGTGCCGGCAGCGCTTCACACTCGCTCACGAGCTCGGACACCTTCTTGCTGGCGACGACCAGGAGATCAGCCTGGACAAGAACATCTTCCTCCAAGGGCGGCAGTGGCGCAGCGACAGCGAACAACGGGCAAATGCTTTCGCCGCTGTCTTCCTCATGCCGGAAGACCTCCTCCGCGCGCGAGTGGGCAGCATGGGGCTCACCGATCAGGGCTTCGCGGAGCTGGTCACCGAGCTCTGGGTGAGCCCGAAGGCTCTGGCCATTCGGCTCAAGGAGCTCCACCTGATCGACTCCGGCCGATGTGACCGGTTCAGCGAGCTGAGCGCGCTCCGAGCGGCCGAGCAAACCGGCAAGACCGAGACCTACGAGGCGATGGTCGCCGAGGCTCAACGGCCTAGACCACCGCGTTTGTTGGTCCGCGACACGATGGCCGTCTACGAGGCCGGCCGTTCCACCCTGCAACCCCTCGCCAGCCTCCTTGACGAGGACGTCGGCGAGCTTGAACGCCGCCTGGAGCCCGGATACTGAGCGACGGACACATGATGCCCCCCTTCTTCTTCCCCGACACGACCGTGCTGAGCAACTTCGCGTATTTGGGTGAGGTCGCGCTCCTCAAGCAGATGCTCGACGGACAGGGGCGATGGACCGAAGCCGTCGCCTTCGAGATCGGAAATGGGGTCAGGTGCGGTCAACCCCTTGACGCGCTCGCCGACCTTCTCGGCGCGGATCCGTGGCTCGGTTCGCCCATCCTGATCACGCGGGAGGCCGACATCGTCGGCGTCGAGGCGCTGCGCCGGCGTGCCTTTGCCGGGACGAGACTGCGAGGCCGCTACACGCAGCACCTCGGTGAGGCGCAGAGCTGCTATGTCATCCTCCACTGGCCGCAGTTCCAAGGCTCCGCGTGGATCTCCGACGACCGCAAGGCCGTCCGGTTCGGCCGTGCGGAGGGCATCACGACGTACGAGACCATCGACGTGGTGCGCTTGGCGATCCAAAGTGGCCTCATTGATACCGAAACCGCGCGGGACCACATGCGGAGGCTCTGCCAGCTTGGGCGGCCTATGAGAGAGCCAACCGTCGCCGATCTGCTCGCCGTGCCAGGGACTCCGCACTTTGTCTATCCGGGACCCCGCCCCGGCTCCGCCCCCGCGCCTGTTGCCGGAGCTGGTCGGTCACAGAGGCTGGCTGGCGGGAATGGCGCTGAAGAGTCGATCCCTGTCCCGCGAGGGCGCCAACAGATCGCAGAAGAGGCTGATCCCGAACAGATGCCACTCTTCTAATCCCAAGGACTCCATGGAACTGGGGCTCGCGTAGCTCAAGACCCTGGCCTGCCCGGTGCCAGAACTGGTGCAGAGAGTCTGACCTTGTCTTCTAGGCTCGGCTCTTGTGCTGTTTCGTGTGGGTGCCGAATATTCTGTCATAGGCTTTGATCTGGGGTTTTGCTGTGTTCGATGGCTCGGCTCTGGCAGGATCGCATGATGGCTCTGCGGCTGCTGTACTTGATCGGCTTACGGGTATTCGGCTGGATTGCGCTGCTCGCCCGATCGCAGGCGTCCAAGGACGCAGAGATCTTGGTGTTGCGGCATCAGCTGGCTGTTCTCCGCCGCCAGGTCGCCGCTCCCCGGCCGTCGTGGGCGGACCGGGCGATCCTTTCCGCGCTGGCGCGGCTCCTTCCCCGATGCCGTCGATGTCACCTGTTCGTCACACCGAGGACGCTCCTGCGTTGGCACGCCGACCTGGTGAAGCGACGCTGGACCTATCCCAGGCATGGGCCGGGACGGCCACCGATCCGCCCTACCATCCGAGCCCTGGTGCTGCGCTTGGCCGCCGAAAATGGGGACTGGGGGTACCGGCGCATTGCCGGGCAGATCGCCGGCCTGGGCCGGAAGGTGTCCCCGGCCACCGTGTGGGCGATCTTGATGAGGGCCGGCGTCGATCCCGCGCCCCGGCGCAGTGGTCCGACCTGGACTCAGTTCCTCAAGGCTCAGGCGTCCGGGATCTTGGCTTGCGACTTCTTCAGCGTGGAGACGGTGATGCTCGCGCGGCTGTACTGCTTCGCTGCGGTCGAGCACGCCACGCGGCAGGTCCACGTGTTGGGGGTCACGGCGCACCCAACCGCCGGCTGGGTCGCGCAGCAAGCCCGCAACCTGATGCTCGACCTGGGCGATCGGACCGGCGACTTCCGGTTCTTGATCAGAGACCGGGACAAGAAGTTCACCGGTCTGTTCGATGAGGTGTTCACGACCGCGGGTATCCGCGTGGTGCTCACTGCGCCCCAGGCTCCTCGGATGAACGCGATCATGGAGCGGTGGGTGGGCAGTGTATGCCGCGAGCTCCTCGACCGGATCCTCATCATGAACGAACGCCACCTGCGCAAAGTCCTCGCCGAGTACGAGACCTACTTCAATAGGCATCGTCCGCACCGGGCCTTGAAGCAGGCCAGCCCGCTGCGGGCGCTACCTGATCCGGTCGACGCCGACATCAAGGTCTCCCGACGAGACCGCCTCGGCGGTCTCCTACACGAATACGCCCAGGTCGCATGAGGCGACACAATATTCGGCACCCACACGGTCAGCCGCCTGGCCGCGATCCTCACCACGTCGGCGGGCTGCCAGCCGTTCCGCCACAACCCCGAGATCGCCCAGGTCACAACCTCCATCAGCACGCGATCGGCGTCGTCCCGGTCGGCCAGGAAGGCAGCGGCGGAGTCGAAGGCTGCCTCATCCTCGCGGGTGAGGGCCTCCATCGCCGCGCCGATCAGCTCATCAGCCTTGCTCACACGTGCCGTCCACCTTAAAGAAAGTCCGCCAGAACCCTACCGCGACGGAGCCTCGTCGCCTGCTCACCGGCGGGGTGGAAGGCGGCGAGGTCCTGACCGACCCCGGCTGACCATGTACCGCGTCAAAACGCGACCACGACGGCTCTGACCTGTGGTTTTCCGGGGTTCGTACCCGCAGGAAAGATCGCGTCCTGTGCCTGTTCGCCTGCTCTGTCTGATCACGCTTCGAGTGTTCGGCCGGCTGATGTTGCCGGGCCGCGGCCAGGCGTCGAAGGACGCGGAGATCATGGTGTCGCGTCATGAGGTGGCGGTGCTGCGGCGGCAGCTCAGCCTTCCGCCGCGACCTGTTCGATCATGGGAGCTTGTACGGCGGCCAGCACGGCGGCGGCGAAGGGCAGGGAGTGATGCGTGGCTCCCCAGCCAATGCCGAACACCACGGAGGCGGGATCGTTGTTGGGGTTGGAGAGGGCCTGGTGCCCACGGATGCGCAGCCGCAACGACCCGCGAGCGTCCTCCAGTGCATGCCACTCGACGCCCTCGATCTCGGTGATCGGGTAACGCCGGTCACCTGCCGTGTACTTGGCCGGGGAAGCTCCGGATGAGAACCAGGTGAAGGTGACAGCCTGCCCGTCGAAGGCGGCCTCACCGTCCCATGCCTTGAAACTACGCGGCACCGAAGGACCGGCGATCAGGAACCGCTCAGCCGGACCGCGCTCGGACAGGGCCGCGCGCATCTCGTCGGCATACTGGTCGGCCAGCGTCTTCGTGGCGGCGGGCAGCACCAGCCGGTACGGATCGAGCGACTCCTGGAGCTGCCCCGTTGCCGCGGACATGACCGGATCGGCTCCCTCCCGGGGAACCACCCGCAACACCACCCTGCCGCGTGCGCCAGGTTCCAGCATGACATCGGCCAGCGCGTCGTACGGCACGAACCGCTCACCGAGCTCCATGCTCAGTTTCGACGCCTTACCCGGCTCAGGCGTAATGCGCAGCCCCCCGTCCTCGAACTCCCACGCGCAACCTCGCCCTTTCAGTACGTCACCCATGCAAGCAAGGATAGGTGCCCGAACACTGGCGGCTGCGCAGACGGGCGGCCACCGCGACGAGCCGGCTGGGCCTGGGCCGGAATCGATCCCGCGCCTCGGCGCGGCGACCAGACACGGGCGCGTTTCCTTAAGGCACAGGCGTCCGGGATCTTGGCCTGCGACTTCTCCGGGCTCGGAGACGCCCCTGCGATTTGCCGCCCCCGCACCTGCCGGGGCCCCGCGGTGTCAGCAGAACGCGAGGGACCCGTCCGGCCGGACGGGAACCCGGCGTTCCCAGTGCACGTAGTCGTCCTCCGCCAGGGCGTCCTCGTCGATGGTGATCCCCCAGCCGGGCCGGTCGGGCCGCAGCTCCAGGTGCCCGTCGACCGGCATGTACGGGTCCGGGCACCACCTCGTCGTCTCCGGCTTGTACTCCAGGATCGAGAAGTTGCTGCAGGCCGCGGCGAAGTGCACGTTGTGCGCGGTGGCCAGCGGCCCCATCGGGTTGTGGGGCGCCACCATGGTGTTGAAGGTCTCGGCGAGGGTCGCGATGCGCCGCATCTGGGACATGCCGCCCACCACGCAGATGTCCGGCTGGACGATGTCGGCGCCCCCGTGGGTGAGCAGGTTGAGGAACTCGTGGGGGGAGTACAGGCTCTCCCCGGTGGCCAGGGGCACCCGCAACTGCTGGCGCAGGTAGCCCCAGGAGGCGAAGTGCTCCGGGCGCAGCGGCTCCTCCAGGAAGAGCGGGTCCATCGGCTCCAGGGCGTTGCCGAGCTGAACCGCCTGGTAGGGCTCGAAGATCTTGGCGTGCGCGTCGAAGGCGAAGTCGAACTCCTCCGGGCAGCACCGCCTGACCTCCTGAGCCCATTCCGCCGTCTCGGCGACGACGAGGCCCCAGCGTCTGGCGTGCAGGTCCGTACGGAACGGGCTCAGCTTGAAGGCGGTGAATCCGTGGCGCCGATGCAGCTCGGTGGCCTGGCGGCGGCACTCGTCGGGGTCGGGCGCGGAGTAGAGCCCGCAGTAGACGCGCACCCGATCCCGTACGGCGCCACCGAGCACCTGGTAGACGGGCACGCCGAGCGCCTTGGCGGTGATGTCCCACAGCGCGTGGTCGATGGCGGCGATCGCCGCCAGCCCGAGCGCCCCCTGCGGGAACCTGGCGCTGCGGAGGAGGAGCTGGGACACGTATTCCACGCGCCGCGGGTCCGCACCCCTGATCTGCCCGCCGAGGTAGTCGAGCAGGGGGCCGAGCGCCAGGTCGGGACCGTGGTTGTAGGCCTCGCCCCAGCCGCTGACGCCCTCGTCGGTGTCGACGCGCACCAGCACCCGGGGACGCTCGCCGACGCGCTGCACGAACGAGCGCAGGCCGCTGATCCTCATGACGCCGCCGCGGGCAGGGGCCCGAGGTCGTCGGCCTTCGCCCACTCGGTGAGGATTCGCGCGACCTCCTGCCGTTCGCGTTCGCCGAGGACGGTGCTCGGCGCCCGGACCGCGCGGTCGCACAGGCCGAGCTGGTGCATCGCCTCCTTGACGACGCTGACGTTGTTGGCTCCGCCGTCGACCGCGCGCAGGTGCTCGAACCCCGCGATGTCGTGGAGCATCCGCTCCGCCGCCGGATAGCGCTCCTCGCGCAGGGCGTCCCTGAGCCGGAGCGAGAAGGCGGGGTTGACGTTGACCAGCCCGGAGGTGAAGCCCTCGGCCCCGTGGACGGCGTAGGACAGCGCGTACGGTTCGGCCAGCCCGGCGATCCAGACGAACCGATCGGGGCCTGTCTCCGCGCGTAGCTGCGCGAAACGGTTCACGTCCGTGACGGCGTACTTCAGGGCGATCACGTTGGGGCACAGGTCGCCCAGCCGCGTCAGCAGCCGGCCGTCGACCCAGGCGTTGCGCAGGTAGAGGACCAGGGCCAGGTCCGGCACCGCGTCGGCGATCTCCCTGTGGTAGTCGAGCCAGCCCTGGGCCGACACGTGCGGGTGCACCGGCTGATGCACCATGACCATCCGGATGCCGTGCGCCGCCGCGTGGCGGGCCTCCTCGACGGCGGTGGCGACGTCGAGGCCGATCCCGGCCATGAGGTGCGCCTCTCCCTGTACGGCCTCCGCTGCGGCCGTGATCAGCTGAAGCCGCTCCTCTGGGCTCAGGGCGTAGAACTCGCCGGTGTTGCCGTTCGGGGTGAGCACGTTGACGCCCGCGTCGACCAGGCGGCGCAGCAGCGAACGGTACAGCGCGAGGTCGGGGACGCCACCGGCGTAGGGCGTGACCGGGATGGCGACGACGTCGCGCAGGGCCCGGGAGAGCTCACCGAACCTCACGGCCGGCCTCCTTGATCTGCTGGAGCGCCCGCTCCTGGAACACGCTGATGTGCTGCAACACGAGCCGGGCCGCCTCGTCGGCCTGCCCGTTCAGTGCCGCCTCGAGAATCTGCCGGTGCTCTTCTGCCTCGTCCTCCCAGGAGGGACGCTGGGACCAGACGTTGACGGAGATGAGGGCCGTCTGGTCGCGCAGCTGGTCGAGCACGCCGACCAGCACCTCGTTGTCGTAGTCGGCGTAGAGGGCGCGGTGGAAGTCGCGATTGGCGAGGCTGCGGGTCACCTCGTCCGTGGCCTCGTCCGCCTTGCGCAGGGCCTCGCGGGCGAGCCGGCCGCCGTCGCGCAGTCCCGCCTCGACGCTTCTCTGCACCGCGACCGGCTCGATCAGGCACCGGGCGTCGAACACGCTGCGGGTGAGGCGCTCGTCGACCTTGCGGACCGTCACCCCGGTGTATTCGCCGATGGTGACCAGGCCGGCGCCGCTGAGCGTCTTCAGTGCCTCGCGCACCGGGGTCTTGGAGACACCGAAACGGCTGGCGAGCTCCACCTCCACGAGGGCCCGCCCGGCCGGCAGCTCGCCGCTCAGAATGCCGCGACGCAGCGCTTCGAGGACGAGGGCCGTCCTGGAAGACGCTTTGATCACGCCCAACACTGTCTCACTCACCCGCGCTCCTTCACTTGTCGTCGATCACCGCAACCAGCGCTCCGTCTGACCGCCGGGGTGGGATCGGAGGGCACGTGGCCCATTGTATGGAACCGACCATACCCTAAATCTCATATCTCATGTACCGTATGGCAACCGCACAGCGGAGCGCAGTCCTTGGTGAACGAGAGGAAAGACCCATGACCCGTCAGCAGCACCCGGCCGAGGTCCTCGGCCGGCACGCCCTGTCCCGGCGCGGCTTCATCCGGACGGCGGCAGGGGCCGGCGTCGCCATGGGCCTGGCGTCCGCGGTGAGCGCCTGCGGCGGCTCAGGCGGCGGCAGCGGCGGCGCCGTCACGCTGCAGTTGTGGGACACCGACACCCGCCCGGAGCGCACGGCCAACCTCAAGAAGCTGATCTCGATGTTCGAGGCCAAGAACCCCGGCATCCGCATCAACTACCTGGGCCTGCCCACCGACCAGTACATGCAGAAGATCAACACCGCGATCGCGACGCGCTCCACACCCGACCTGCTCACCCCGAAGGCGTCCGACCTCGCGGCCCTGGTGGCCCAGAACGCGCTCGCTCCCCTGGACGAACGCCTGAAGAAGGCCGGCCTCGAACAGAACATCTCCGCGCAGATGCTCAAGTCCACCCGGGCCGCCGCCCCCGACGGCAAGCTCTACCTGACGCCCACCACCAGCCTCGCCGACGTGATCTACTATCGCGCCGACTGGTTCCAGGAGGCCGGGCTGAAGCCGCCGGCCACCTGGGCGGACTTCGACGCGGCCGCGAGCCGCCTCACCGACGCCTCCTCCGGCCGCTTCGGCTACACGCTGCGCGGCGGCAACGGCTTCTTCAGCCAGTTCGTGCAGATGGTCTATCCACGAGCGGGCGTGGGCACGTTCTTCCGCGAGGACGGGTCCTCCACACTGAACGACCCCGCGGTCATCGCCGCCTGCGAGAAGTACGTGGCCCTGTTCGGCAAGCAGACCGCGCGCAGTGACCTGACCGCCGACTTCAAGACCATGGTGGCCCAGTTCGGCAACGGCGGCGCGGCCATGTTGAGCCACAGCATCGGCTCCTACCCCAACCACGTCGCCGCCCTGGGAGCCGAGAAGGTCGGCGCCGTCGCGCCCTTCCCCGGGCCGGACAACCAGGTGCTGACCGGCTGGATGACGACCGGGTTCGCGATGTTCCAGAAGAGCGAGCACCAGGAGGAGGCCTGGAAGTTCCTCGCCTACACGATGGAACCCGAGGGCAACAGCTTCTGGGCCCAGAAGTCCGGATACCTTCCGGGCAACAAGACGGTCGCGAAAGAGAAGTGGGTGACCGAGAACGCCGCCATGAAGGCCGCGCTGGACGCCGCCGCGAAGCCCGGCGTCGTGACCCTGGAACAGCCCTACTACCTGCCGGAATTCACCTCCATCACCGTCACCGACCTGCTTCCGGAGTGGCAGAAGGTGCTGCAGGGCAGCCTGACGCCCCGTGACTTCCTCACCGCCGCGGCCGGGGCCCTGACCACGGCCAAGCGCAAGTACGACAAGGAGCACGGATGAGCTCCACGACCGCCGAAGCGGTGCGCCGCCCGCCCGCGCCGCGCCGCCCCACCGGATCCCGGGCCGGGCACGCGTACCTGCTGATCGCGCCGGCCGTCGTGCTGGTGCTGGTCTTCCTGTTCTATCCCGTGCTCAGCGTCTTCTGGGAGAGCCTGCGCCACCACAACCTCACCCGGCCCCTCGACGACGGGTTCGCCGGCCTGGACAACTACCGGGCACTGCTGGCCGACGAGGTGTTCTGGCGGAGCCTGCGCTTCACCGCCCAGTGGGTGTTCGTGGAGGTGGGGCTGCAGTTCGTGTTCGGCCTGGCGCTGGCGCTGGTGCTGAACCGCACCTTCGTGGGCCGCGGGCTGGCCCGCGCCCTGGCCTTCAGCCCGTGGGCGGTGTCGGGCATCCTCACGACGACGATCTGGATCCTGCTCTACAACCCCACCACCGGGATCGGGCACTACCTGGCGTCCATGGGCATCGGCGAGTACGGGACCTCCCTGCTGTCGGAGCCCGGCACGACCTTCTGGGCCTTGGTCATCGCCGAGTTGTGGAAGGGCATCCCGTTCTTCGCCATCCTCATCCTCGCCGACCTGCAGTCGGTGCCGCTGGAGCTGTACGAGGCCGCGAACGTCGACGGCGCCGGGCCGCTGCGCCGGTTCTCGGCGGTGACCTGGCCGCACATCCGCAAGGCCGTGGTCATCGCCACGCTGCTGCGGGCGGTGTGGGAGTTCAACAACGTCGACCTGCTGTACACGATGACCGCCGGCGGCCCGGCGGGTTCGACGACCACGCTGCCGCTCTACGTGGCCCAGACCGCCATCCACGACCAGGACTTCGGCTACGGCTCCGCGCTCACCGTCACGGCGTTCCTGCTGCTGACCTTCGCGTCCATGGTCTACCTGCGCATCAGCTCCGGCGATTCCAAGGAGGCCAAGTGAGCCTCCGCATCAGCTCCGGCGATCCCAAGGAGGGCAAGTGAGCCTCGCCACCCGCGACGACGTCGGGCGAGCCCCCGCCGCACCACCGACCCGGCGGGACACGACCGGCGCGCACGCGGCCCGCAAGCGACGGCGCTCGGTGGGCGACCGCCTGATGCTGTGGTTGCCGCTGACGTTGTTCCTGCTTTTCACGCTCGTCCCGTTGTACTGGATGGTGCTGTTCGCCTTCCGGCCGGCGGGTTCCACGGCCCTCGTGCCGTGGCCCATCACCCTGGAGAACTTCAGCAGGGTCTGGGAGGGCTCGGGCTTCGGCGTCTACTTCCGCAACAGCATCGCCGTCGCGGTCGCCAGCCTCGTCGTGTCGACGGTGATCGGCATGCTCGGCGGGTACGCGCTCGCCCGCCTCACCTTCCGCGGCAAGAACGTCTTCCTGGTCATCATGCTGTGCACGCAGTTCATCCCGGGCGCCATGATGCTCATCCCGCTCTTCCAGATCTTCAACGGGCTCTATCTGACGAACAGCCTATGGAGCCTGATCATCGCCGACACCGTCTTCCACCTGCCGCTCTCCCTCGTCCTCATGGCGGGCTTCATCAGAAATGTGCCGGTCACCCTGGAGGAGTCGGCTCAGGTGGACGGGTGCGGCCGGATCCGGGCGTTCTGCGCGGTCGTCCTGCCGCTGCTGAAGCCCGGGATCGTCGCCGTCGGATCCTTCGCGTTCATCAGCGCGTGGAACAACTTCCTGTTCGCCATCATGTTCATCAGCTCGCAGGACCGGTTCACCGTGCCCGTTGGGCTGAGCTACCTGCTGGGCGAGTTCGGCAGCGACTTCGGCGCTCTCGCCGCCGGGGGCCTGATCGCCGTCGCGCCCGTCGTCGTGCTCTTCGCGTACGTCCAGCGCTTTCTCATCCAGGGGTTGAGCGCCGGCGCGGTCAAGGGCTGACGCCGGCGTGCGGTTCGCTGTGGATCCCGCATCCGCCCGCCACCCCGGCCGGGCCGGGAATGGTCGCCGTGCCCACCATCATCAGCACCTCGGACCGGCCGGTGACCCGGTCGTCGGCGGTCCAGCCGAAGGCGTCCCAGCCGACGGTGGCGGCCAGCGGCGGACCCTCGCAGAGCTCAGCCAGCAGGCCCGGCAACTCGGCGGCGACGGTGGCCGAGTGCTACGCGGCGATCACGTTGAGCTCGTCGTCGATCAACCAGACGAGCGCTGGTGATCAAGCAGGATGAGTAACGGCATCCTCGCCAGGAGCCTCCCAGGCACATCAGTCTGCCTGCCCTCAATGAAATCGAGAGAAAGTATCGGACTCGGCCTCTAAGTTGGACACCATGCGTGTTCAGCGGGCATTGAGGTGATCTCAGGCAATTAATTCGGACGATGAGGGATGTTCGGGACGGCGGCGGTGGCGTTTCGGGCCTTTCGGGAGAAGTCGTCAAAGGCCGGAGACAGGCGTGGAGCCTCCGGTAGATGAGTTCTCACCACAAGAAAGCACAGCCGCCGAAAGGCTCCACGTGATTGCTCATCGTGCCATGCTCGACGTTTCCCGCGCGCTGGTTCACCACGTTGCCCGGTCACTGCAGGACGAACGACGGCGGGTGGGTACTCCCAAGGGCAGCCGCGCTCTGACCCCGTTCTGGCAGGCGGTGCTGATCCTGCGCTGGTTCCGGGGCGAGCGCGACATCCCCAAGCTCGGCCGCGATCACCGCGTCTCCCGCGCCACGGCCTACCGCTACATCGCCGAGGAGGTCGACGTCCTCGCAGCTCAAGCCCCTGATCTGCACGATGCGCTGAACCGTGCCCATGCCGACGGGCTGGCCTACGTGATCCTCGACGGCACTTTGATCCCCATCGACCGCTGTGCCGAGCAGACTCTCAGCGTCAAAGGCGAATCCATCGACGCCTCCTGGCCATCACCGTCGTCGCCGCCGACCTGTCCGACAACGCCATCGGCAAGACCCTGCTCACCCAAGCCAGCCGTACCTACCCCACGATCACGAAAGCGTGGGTGGACACCGGCTTCAAGAACGCCGCCGTCGAACACGGCGCCCGCCTCGGCATCGACGTCGAGGTCGTCCCACGGCGCTCCGACCAGCCCGAATTCCACATCGTCAAACGCCGCTGGGTCGTTGAACGCACCCTGGGCTGGCTCATGCTCCACCGCCGGCTGGCCCGCGACTACGAGACACGGCCAGACCACGCCGCGGCCATGATCCGCCTAGCGTCCATCGACAACCTCGCTCGACGTATAGCCGACGAAACCACCCCAACCTGGCGATACGCGTAACTGGCAATCAACCACAAACTTCGCTCTTCAGGCGCCCTCTAAGGGCCTCGCCCCAAGGCGGCGCGTATTGCCTGCCGCATCCGCGGGGACGACGTGCTGTCCTCCAGATATCTCGCGGCCCACCAGGTGGCCTCCCGCAGCCTGCCGAGGTGCTCCGCGTGCTCGACAACACGGCCCGGGTCAGCTGTCGGCGCCTGGCCGCGTCAGGCTCCGACGCGGCCATGCTCGGCCAACTCCTCCACCTGTGCCTGCTGGTCGGCCTCGGCGACTGCTAGGTCGATCTGACCGCCCGGGTACGACACAGCCTTGATCCGGTCGAGCAACCACTCGACTGGGGCTCGGTGCCTCCTGAAGAGCAGCCGCATTGCCAGGCCCTCATGGCCGCTGATCGACGGTGCTGCCCCTTCCACGAGGCGATGACCGGCCGGATCAGCTCCCACCGCTCGTCGGACAGATCGCTGGGGTATGTGATGGGCTTGCCCATAACTGTCAGTGCATCGCACCCACGCTGAGCGTCAATCTATTTAGCGAAAGTCCCTACCGAACGCAGAGACCAAAGGTCCATACCGTCTCAAAACATCCGCTCCGGTCGAGTTGCGGCTCACACCCGGTTCAGTTGCTTGCATCGCGTATCGTCGGGCGAATCCTGGCTCTGATCTCGGGCCACTCCTCCGACAACGCGAATCTGGCGTAGGTGAGGCCATCGAGGAAACCGGCTGCCTCATTGAGGGAGCGCAGGCTGTGGCGGATCGCGTTGGCCGCCACCCACCGCCGCCAGGCGTTTTCATCTTCCTCTCGGACGGCGTAGCCACGCCCAGCCCATCGCGCGCCGAGGTTCGCCCATTCTTCTCGCACTCCCTCCAACAGCGCGTCGTCAAGAGGCTGTCCGTCGTGTGCCGTCCGCACAGCACGGGTGATCGCGGTCAGGCCAAGGTCGAAGCGTTCGACGAGAACGTCGATCACCTGTAGCAGCACCGTCTGTCGGTGCTCCTGAGATGCCAGTCGGAGTCTGGCGTGCAGATCTGGTTCATGATGCCACAGGCCGATCGGCGGGCATCCATCGTTCATCAGGGGGTCAACGACCGCCACCAGGTGAGGCTGGTCGAACCAGTCAATGGGCAGGCGTGCTCCGGTGCGCCGCTCGATGATCGCCATTGCGGTTGCCTTTTTGGCCGGCCAGGAAGCGTTGCCGGCTTCTTCAAGGGCTGCCGCCTCCTCCTGCAGCGCAGCGGGGTCGGCACCGTGGACCGCCCGAGGATCCAGCTCGGGTATCCGGGCCAGCCGTTGCCCGTTGGCGGCGTACTCCAGGACTCTGCTGCCAGTGTGGTTCCACGACAGGTGCCAAACTTGCGCGTTATGGCTGAGCCACGCCATGACCTGTGGTGTGGAGGCGTAGCTGAATCCGCTGGGTTCAAGCAGCATGGTCGCCTCGCCGGATCGTCCCATGTAGACGGCATAGCCTTCCAAGGATTCGGCTTCCTCGGTGAATTCTTCATCGGATTCCACCAGGAGCGGATGCCCGCCACCGATCAGCCGTGAAGCTGCGGCCTCGAGTGGTAGGGGTTCCCCGAGAGGGCGAATGATAGTCCAGGCCAGCTCCTCGCCGAATGAGGCGCTGGACTGAATGAGGTCGGTGTAGTAGCTCACTGTTTCACTGAAACTCATGTGAATATTGGTCCGTCCGGTTATCTGAAGGCTTTTACGAGAAGTCGCCGTGGAAACGTGAGATGTTTCCACGGCGACTGAGCGATCAACTACTATTTGAGGCCCGTATAGTAGCCGGAAAGTTTATCAATGTGGCCCGGCCAGCAATGGTCCTCCATCTTCGGGAGCGGTTCCGGAGCGCCGGTTCCGCTATTGTCGCCGACGAATCTATTGAAGAATCCGTCGCCGTCGAGAATTCTGTCAAAATTGTAGAGCCGACGCAGCAGCCTGCCAGCCACTTGGTTTGCTTCGCGCGTGCCTGCCGGCATTGCGCAGACGGAGAGGTTACCCTTCTGGTCTTCGGCCGTGGAACGATTTCCTACCGAGGCAAACGGGTACTCGTCGCACTCTTGAGGGTCCGGTGCCAGGCTGTAACCAGGCCACAGGTCTTGGCATCTGGTCTCGGAACGGGATCTGTTGTTATTGATGTTTGCGCGTAGCCGCCAGAGATTCTGGTTGGTAGCAGGACGGCCAGTTCCCTTGACGGCGCAACCGGGCATGGCCTTGGCGGTGAATCGTGTCGGGAAGGTGTCCGCATGGTTGTAGCACGCTTTCCAGTAATGGATGTATGCCTGCTCGTACCCAGCGGACTGCTTCCACTGAATCGATGGCACGGTAGGCACAGTGCAACCGCCGGTCGACCGGGACAGGTAGTCCGCGCTGTCACATCTGACCCTGAAGTCATTCTCGGTGGTCGTATATTGGAAGTCGACTTCGTGCTGAACTTGCGCTCCGGGAGAGAGCTCCGCATAAGGCTGGAAGACGCAGTTGGAAATCTTCTCGACGTTGGCCTGCACGCCGGACCTATACCAGTCGGTGCGGGTTGCGGGCGCATGTGCGGCGTCAGCGCGGAATTGGAACGTAGCTATCTTGTTCCACTCGCCGGCTTCGTCCCAAGCTTCGTCGTCCCAGTCATCAACCTCTTTTGTTACCTTGTTTTGATTTCCGGTGACGTCGCGGCAGGAAGTCTGGTTCTTTGCAGGGCGCATCCCTACCGTGAGTCCGTCACCACCAACCTCGGTTGACGGCAAGGCAACGCCACCGTAATCCCCTGTAGCGATGTAAACGTCGAACCAGGTATCACGCGTTGTCGCTCCCGCGTCGAGAGAAGACTTGCCGGTGAACGTTTTGGCGACGAAAAGCAACTCTCCATCCCAGCTGTTGCCGTCTGTCAGGTCAATATCGTCGTCGTCTTGTTGGGTCTGGTGGTGAACTGACACCTTATATTTGATGCACCCGCTGAAGCGGTTCTTCATCAGGCCGTGCGTACGCCTGGCGCCGTATTCTTTGTGGCATGTGGCCGGATCGATCCTGTCGTATTTACCGGCAGTGGCCATCGCATTCATTGATTTGGCCGCAGTACTGTTTTCCGTTGAAGTTTCAGCGGTGGGGCCGCCGTCCTGCACTGAGAAGACCTCATCGGCATTGAGGTCGCGGTTGAAGACCCAGACGTCATCCAAGCTCCCCGTCAGGGCGGTACCCAAAGTCATGGGAGCGGTGGAATTCCAGGATGGAAAGCTAATTGCCGAATTTCCGATCTGGTTTCCATCCAGATAGAGAGCTACGCTTCCTGACTCCTTCGAGTAGACGCCGGCCAGGTGAAACCATCTGTTGACGGGCGGTTTGACGCCGGACAGCACACCCTCGACGGAAGCGTTCGCGTCGTCAGTGCGACTCATGGTGAACACCAGACCATGTTCAGCATCATTTCCGATCCGGAAGGGCGCCTGGTGTGCACCTCGCTGTTCCAGGAAGGTGTAGGCGGCATCCCTGTCGGACACCCGAAGCCATGCGGCGACAGTGAAAGCCTGATCGGTCCGCAGAACCGGCCCTTCAGTTTGTGCGAAAGGCCCGCTGCCTGCTTGGCTTATATCTACTGTGATCTGCTGCCATTCCGCCCAGGGTGAAGCCGTTTCTCCGGCCATGGCACGGGCGCGCCAGCGGACCTTCCATCCATCCGTGAGTTTGCCGTCCGGTACCAGGACAGCCGCCGCGGTACCAGAAGCGATATTGTCCACCGAGGCAGCCCAGATAGACCCTGTGCCCTGACCTTCCTCTGCAGCAGGGTCGTGCTCGATCTCAAACTCTGCCCGCAGCGCCCGCCCCTGAGGATCAGTCACAGTTGCCTTCAGCGTCGGCGTAGTCAGCGTTGTCACGGTGGTGCCGCCCACGACAGAAGACGGCGTCACTGTCAGATCATGCACGCTGGGCTTCGGCAAGGCGACGGAGAGGACCTGCCAGTCAGCCCAGCCTGAGGCCAGCTCACCCGCTACCGCGCGGGCGCGCCAGCGGATCTTCCATCCGTCCGTCAGCTTGCCGTCAGGGACGGCAAGGCTGGCTTGGGTGCCGGAAGCGACGTTGTCGACGGCACCGGTCCAGATTTGGCCGCTGCCTTGTCCGGCGGCTGCTGGGTCGTGCTCGACCTCGAACTCCGCCTTGAGTGTGCCTCCCACGGGATTGTTCACCTGGGCGAGAAGCGTCGGCGTCAGGATGCTGGTGATGGTCGTCCCGTCTACCTGCTGCGAGGGGTTGACCTGTAGCGCCCCGACCGATGGATTCGAGACCGGATCCGGCAGATCTACCGCAAGCTCCAGCCAGGCGGACCAGGGAGAGCTGATGGTTGTGGTCGTGTTGACAGCTCGGGCGCGCCAGCGGATCTTCCATTCGTCCGTCAGCTTGCCGTCAGGGACGGCAAGGCTGGCTTGGGTGCCGGAAGCGACGTTGTCGACGGCACCGGCCCAGATTTGGCCGCTGCCTTGTCCGGCGGCTGCTGGGTCGTGCTCGACCTCGTATTCCACGCGGACCGCTTGCCCGGCAGGGTCGGTGACGGTCGCGTGCAGTGCCGGGGTCAGGCTGGTGGTCACGGTCTTGCCATTCACCGCCTGCGCCGGAGTCACCTGGAACGGGCCGACCGTCGGGTTCGGCACATCCACGGTCGCAGGTTGCCACGCCGACCACGCTGACGTCGTGGAGGCAGACGTGTTCACGGCACGAGCCCGCCACCGCACCTTCCACTCGTCGGCCAGTTTCCCCGTGGGGATGCTGACCGTTGCCTGACCGCCGGAGGCGACCGCGGCAGAAGAACTACCGGCCCAGATTTGACCGGTCCCCTGCCCCGCCGCAGCCGGGTCGTGTTCGACCTCGAACTCGCCCGTCAGCCTGCCGCCGATAGTGTCAGTGACGGTCGCGGCGAGCTGTGGAGTGAGTGAACTGGTCACCGTGGTGTCGTTCACGTCCTGCGCCGGCATGATCGCCAGCCCGGCCACGTTGGGGGCCGATGCGGGTCCGCTGCTGGTGATGGTCAGCTTCGGCGGAACGTTGAAGTCGATATCCTCCGAGGCGGTGAACACCCGGTAGTTGTTGACGTTGGTCTCGCCGGGCGACTTCAGCACCAGGCCGTGGTTGGCGGCTCCGGCGGCCCAGTCCTGGGCGATGCCGGTGACGTTCCACTCCATGGCGTCCGGCCAGGTGGCGCAGTCCTGGTTGACTGCCTTGGTGTTGGTCGAGGCGTCCTCGGTGGTGAGGGTGGGCTTGTTGGCCCAGTGCACGTTGTCCGGGTCCCAGGCGCTGGTCAGACGGGCAACCTGAATGCCGGCGCCGACGGTGGGGCCGCAGTTCTGGGCGTCGATGGTGTTCATCGACAGCTTTGCTTCAGTCACTGTGGAGCCGGGCAGGTTCGCGGTGTCGAATTTCAGGTGCACCCGGTTCTTGTAGCCGCCGGGCGTGGTGCCAGCCAGGAGTTGCGCAGCGGTCGGGTCGGCCGGGAGGCTGGCGTCGTCGTCGGAGCTCACCTCCACGTCGGAGCTGAGCGGCAACGTGACCGTCGGGTCCACCCGTACGGGATAGGTGATGTCAGGGTCGATGAGGAACTTGTGGTCCGGCTTCAGCACCAGTTCGGTGCGGCCGTCCTTGGTGACGACGTCCGTGCTGACCTTGGCATGCTTGGCCAAGGGGAGACGGCCCTTGGCGCTTCCGTCCCACATAAGCGGCTGCGGCGCCGACGCGATGAGCTTGTTGTTCTTCCCCTTCAGCAGCAGCCGTCCGCCCTTGCCCTGCGACAAGGTGAGATCATCGTCTTCTACGCCGATACGCAGCTCCAGCGGCTTGGATGGCCGCTGCCGCAGCACTATGTCGTGCCGGAACCCCGTGGGCAACGCCGTCACTACCAGGTCGGCACCGACGCCAGCGGCGTCTGTGTATGTGATAACGCTGCCCTTGACGGTCGCCTTCGGTAGCGGGGTCGGCCAGCGCAGCGCGTAGCTATGCCCTTCGGCGGCCATTTTCACGAAGGCGTCCTCGCCCCCGGCGGAGATCTCCACAGCTACACCATTGGCAATCACCTTCGGTGTCAGCTTTCCGCCTTGGAACATCAGGGTGGTGTCGATGGGCACCCACAGCCCGTTGTGCTTGGCGCGGACCGGACCTGCCGTCACCTCAGTGACGAATGACCGTCCGCCGGGCTGAGCGTAGGTGATGCTGGTTTCCGATGTCTCTTCGGTGACTTCTACCTTGATGTTCTGCGTGGCAGCCTGCTGCGCGGCGGCGATCCGCGCCGGGAAGAGGCTTTCCGAGGTGGGGGCATTCCGAGTTGCGTTGCCGACGCCAACGTTAGTGAGGGCAGAGTTGCTGACTCCAGGAGTCCATGCCACACCCGTGTTGACGGTGGCTGAATGGTTCTTTCCAGAAACGTCGGCGGACGTGCTGCCGGAGGCTTCACTGAAGGGCCAGCGGGCGGCGATTCCCGTGTCCGGCGCCTCGATCGGCGTCAACTCAAGATCATCTGTAGAGGCCGTGTAGTCCTGATCGCTTGCGGCACGATACTCCCCGTCCTGCGCGTTAGTGATCGGATCCGGCTGTGGCAGAGAAGTGGAAACTCGGCCGTCCGCCGCCAACTGATCAAGTTCATATGTCGTCGCTGGGGGAGTCTCGTCCATCTCGAGGAGGTACACCGAAGCGACATTCCGCGTTGGGGCGAAGTCGACCGTGAGCCTGGGACCGTGGGCAGGATAGCCGCTGGTCTGCTCTCGGCTGCGGTAGCGGCGCCAGTTCCGCAGTTCGGATTCGTTACCTGCGGTGAGTTGGAATCCGTAGTTCGTTTCGCCGTCTGCCCAAGCCTGGACAATGGTGTCGACCGAGTGGATGAGGTCGTGCTCGTAGTTCATCGAACCGGAGCAGTCGGGGCTGTAGGCCCCGTACTCGGTGTCCGCGCCCCTGTTGGTGACCGACGGCTGGTCGTTCCATTGAAGGGTCAGATGGTCCCAGTCGGAGGTGACCTGCCGAGCGGTGATTCCGGACCCGACGAACTCGCCGCAGTCGTTAGACAGGTAGTTCCACAGCTCCAGGTCGGCGTTCTGGATTCTGGAGCCCCAGAATGGGTCGCTTGACTGGGGGAGCGGGAACTGGATGTAGGCGCGCCAGCGCTTGGCGATGTTACTGGAGTAGGACTTGCCGACCCACATTTGGTCGCGGTAGTGCATGTCCCAGCTGTCGGTGAGGTCCACGTCATTGATGTACGTGTCCATCGGATCGCCGCTGGGACAGGGCTTGGCGGTGTCGCCGAGGGTGCACTCGTACCAGTCGTCGTCGACGGCGGCCATGGTCACCGGGTACGTCGTCGCTGGGTCGGCGAGGAAGGCCGGGTCGGGGCTGTACACCAGCGTTGAGCCGTCCAGGCTCACCTGCGCCTTGCCGATCCTGACGGCGCCGAGGTCGACGTTCACGTCAGCTGCGATCGCGTCCAGCAGCGCCGCGGGCCGGATGTCGAGGCTGTGCTTGCCGTTGTCGCTCTTCAGCGTCGGCTGGCCCTTGGCGTTCTTGCCGAAGGAGATGCCCTTGGGCAGATCCACGGGGACGCGGAAGGTGACCGGTCCGGCGGGGCGTTCCCGGATGAGGATCTGCTGGCGAAACCCGGTCGCGGTGGCGGTGACGACCAAGTCGATGCCCTTGCCGTAAGCCGACGCGTAGTTGGCGGTGCTGCCGGTGAGCGTGGGCTTGGGCAACGTGCGCGGAGCGTCGATCTGAGCGGCGATGTTGCCGCTCTTGGTCTTGATCACTTCGGTGTTGCCGCCGGCGGACAGCATCAGGCTGCCTTTGACCGCCTTGGGCTTGATGACTCCGTCTGCCTCGACGAGAACGGTGTCGATCGGAGTGAAGCCGTCGCCGTCGGCGTTCTTGACCCGGATGGGCTCCAGGTACTGCTCCATCCGCAAGGTCTTGCCGTCGGGGTTGGCGTAGTAGGTGGCGCTTTCCGAGCGCAGCGACTCGATCTCGATGCGTCGGTTGTCCTTCTTGGCCTGCGCCAGCGCCTTACCGGTGGGCGTGGCGGGGACGCTCGGCGGCGCCGTCGTGGGAGCGCTGGTAGGGGGTGGCGTGGGGCCTTGGGCGATCGCGGGCACGCTCATGAGCGAGAGCGGCATTGTCAGAGCCGCGATCAGGGCAGCGCGGCGGCGCGTCCGGCTAAATAAGCCGGACGACGTTCGTGATGGGTTCACTCGAGCCTTTCGAACAGAAGTGGCAAAACGGAGTGATCATCACATGCGTTGCGATCTTATGTAAAGATCCTTTTCGGTAACGGGAGTCGGCTCCGTGAGTACCGGATCGGCAGGGCCGGGAGGATACGACGTGGTGGCCGGCCGCGTGCGTCAGTGCGAGAGATCGATGGTGAGCTTGTGTGGTCGGCCCGGGGCGCGGTGTCGGTGCTCCCGCGGGTTGTTTCCCGAGCCGCCGTCCCGAATGTCGACCACGGGTGAACGCTGACCCCAGGCGGACGACCGTGTTCAAGGTCCTGTGGGCTCTCATGCGGCGACGCCGGAGCGCATTCGGGCGACGGCCGCGGGTGGCGCTGAACCACTCCGCCTGGGCGGTTTCAACACCGAGGCGAACCTGACCGCTACGAGGAGGCGGGCCGTCTCCCTCGACATCCCCGAGGCTGGGCCGGACGGGCACCAGGCGAGGACGGAAATCCTCGACATGATCAAAGCGGCTCACAAGAAAGAGGCGCCACTGCCGGACTACGACGAACTGCGCCGCAAGTACAACGGCGGCCAGCGGCTCAGCTCCATGCTGTTCGGCGACTTCTTCGAGAGCTGCATGGCGGAGCACGAGCGGACCGGCGACATTCGCAAGACCACACTCATGAGCTACCGATCCCATTACAAGGAGCACCTGAAAGAGGTTCTCGCCCAAGTCCGCATGGACAGGTTGTGGGTGTCGGCCCTGCAGAAGGTGTTCACCCGCATCGACGAGAAGAACGCGGCGATCCTGAAGGCGCGCGCGTCGGAAGACCCGGCGCTGCTTGCCTCGGTGCGAGGCAGGAAGATCACCGGGCTGGCGACGAAGCAGCGGATCCGGGCCACGCTGAGCACCGTGTTGAGCGACGCCGTACGGCAAGAGATCATCAGCGTCAACAACGCTGGTGCCATCAAGCTGGACAAGGTGAAGCGGCCCAAGGCTCTGGGGTGGACAAAGCAAAGGGTGGAGACGTTCAACGCCAAGTTCGCCGAGCGCCTGGCGGCCGTCCGGGCGGAGAAGGGCAGCAAGAAGATCAGCGCCGTACGGGTATGGGAGACCCTCGAACTGCGACCATCGCCCGTGATGGTCTGGACGCCGATCCAGCTCGGCGCATTCCTCGACGTCGCCGCCCAGCACCGGCTAGGTGAGGGTTTCGGTCGCGGTTTGGATGGCGTCGCGGGCTCGGGCTATGTCTCCGAACAGGGCTGCGGAGTTGGCCTCGTACCATGCGAGCTGGTGCCTCATCGGCCCTGCGGGAGTGGCGTTGTATCCGCGTCGGGCGAGGTCGGCGGCCTCGATGTAGTGGCCCTGCCAGCGAGCGGTCTTGGCGCGGGCGTACCAGGCGAGTCCGGGGTTGGACCCGGGGTTGGCAAACCAATTGCGCAGAACATCGAAGGCGAAGGCTTCGCCGGCACCCTGCAGAACGGCGTACAGGGCTCGAGGGCCAGCGGCTGTTCAGAGGCCGGGGACTCTGGTGGCCCCATCTTCACGATCCAGCCTGACGGATACATAGTCGCCAAGGGCATCCTCAGCGGCGGAGCCTCCGTCCTGGGCCTCTGCAGGCTGAACTTCACTGATATACAAGATGTTCGCCGAGCATTCGGCGGCGACGTCATGAAACGTCGATAGGAGCAGACCCACTTCCATGGCTCTTTCCCGCGGAAACTGGCTCGCGCCCGCGGCGACCATCGTATTGGCCGCTGCGATGTTAACGGCCTGCGGCGGCCCCCAGTGGCAAGACATCACTGTGGCGACGCTGTCGAAAGACGAGCGGAAACTGACGTGATCTCAACCAATTGCCGGTAGGTAGTCGTGCTCGAAATGGGTGAGGACAAGCGCTGCGCGAGCGATGTCGCCGATTCGGCTGGGGCTGACGGTGATGTGCTGAAGGGTCCGCCAGCGGCCTTTGAGCAGGGCGAATCCGCGTTCGCCGAGGCAGCGTAGGGCGCGTAGAAGCCGGTTGTAGGTGCGGTTGTCCGGGCTGAGAATCTGGTTTCCCTCGGGTTGTTTGATGGGCGTGTGAACGCCGATTCCGGCGCCCTCGTAGCCCCTGTCGGCAAGGGTGGGGAGGCCGGCTGCGGCAGCGGCGTACAGCGCGCCCAGCACGTGCGTGCGGGCGGCGGTCAGATCGTGCACCGAGCCGGGCTCGACCTCGCCAATCCACAGAGGCAGACCGCTGGGTGCCGACAGGGCCTGAAGGTTGCCGGCGTGCTGGTGGGCCTTGCCGGTGAGGCCGAGGGTGTCGGTCAGGATGCCCCGTTTGCGGCCGACGATCTTCTTGGCTGCGTCGATGCCTTGGGTGCCGAGGGGGACGTTGTGTTGAGGTCTTGACGCTCTGGCTGTCGATGACGCAGGCGCTGGGTTCGGGTTGGCGTCCTTCGCGGGTGCGGGCGAGGCCGGTCAGGTCGATGCCTAACTGCTCGAAGATGCCTTCCTTGGCCCAGGCGGAGAAGTAGTAGTAGACGGTGGTGCGGGGCGGGAAGTCGTGGGGCAGGTACTTCCAGGCGATGCCGGTGCGGTTGATGTAGAGGATGGCGTCGAAGATGTCGCGCAGGCTGGTCGACGGGTCTGCGACGGTGATCCCGGCCCGTGCGCGAGCCTGCATGCGTGCGGCTCGCCAGGCGCTCAGGGTCGGTTCGAGTAACGCCCAGCGGGCATCGGACAGGTCCGAGGGGTAAGGGCGGCGTGTGGTCATAGCCTTCGTGCTAGCAACTGTCGCCGCAGAAGGCCCGCACCTGTCGAGTTGGGCGATTCGGGGGCGTCCCGAGATCGGACGGGCAGGAGGTGACTCATCAGGCAAAATTCCAGCTCGATGGCCCCTGCTCGGGGAGGCCGAAAGTGGCGAAAGTCTGTCAATCCCCGCATCTCGGGCCAGGCATAAATTGGGACTAACTCTGACAATTTATCATTTTGTGCCCACTTAGGCGGCGACGACTCGGGTTACGTATCACCAAGAATCGCGAGTTTCTCGCGGATGGCGTGGGCACGAGAACTGGAAACAGGGAGACCGAAGGGAGGCCGGCAGTCCTAGACGGTCCCGGATCCGCGCGGCTTTGCGTCACCGAACGGTCGGTGCACAAGTCGCCTACCTGAACAAACAGCGGATGTGACATTATTCGTCACCGTCTGGAACGGAGCACTGCGGACTTTTAATTCGTAGGTTCCGGATTCGAGCCTCGGGTGCCCTACTTCAATGACCTGGGCGGACTCCCCGATCTTCATGATCCGAAATCCGCCCGGTTGCATTTCCAGTTGCCGTTAGCTAGCCCCAGAGTGCGCGGCCCATACGAGCTGCTGTTTCGGTGGAGAGCGTCGCCGTGATGTGGGTGTAGCTCTTGGTTGTGGTCAGTTGTGAGTGACTGAGAATTCCTTGAACGACGCTGATGCCCACGCCATGTTCGATGAGGAGTGTCGCGGCGGTATGGCGTGCGTCGTGGACGCGGGCGTCCTTGTCCACCTCGGCCACGCGCGGACAAGCAGTAGAAGGCCCGGCAGGCAGCCGCGGAGGGACGGGGGCGACCCTTCCAGGGGCGTGGACTCGACCACCTGCCGGACGATGAGGCGCGACGAGGCGGGGAAGGACCTGCCTCGTCCCCCTCCGAACGGGGACTCACCGCCCCGCCGCGCCCGCCTGTTACTTGGCGATGTACTCCGCCAAGACGTTCGCCGCACCCTCCACGTCATCGACCGGATGCCGCTTCTCGGCGCTCTGCCAGGAGAAGTACGCGCCGCCGTACCCGATGAACACCCATACCGGCAGCCCTGGCTCAGGCTTGCGCACCAGAAGCGCGCTGTTGTTGTCCCGCAGGTCGGCATTGACGCCGAGTCTCGTGAGCGCGTCGCGCAACCGCACGAGCAGCTCACCCTCCTCCTGGCTCTGGGGAAAGCCAGACACCGCCGCCAGCATGATCGGATTCATCTCCCGCTTCTTTCGGCCCGGCCGCTTCCGAGGCAATCGAGACACTCCCGCTCCCCACCTGTGCTCTGATCTCTGTCGTTGCCACCGATGTGGAGCGCTCGGCGCGAGTTGCGCAGCTTGATCCCTCCGACCCCGGCAAGCAGGGCGGGCGACGTCTTGCTTGTCTCGTCTGGCCGGATCACCGTCGCCACCCCCCGTTCATCCGGCGTTCCCTGTGGCGGGAAGCACCCCCACGTGCGCTACACCCGAGAACGGAAGCAGCTGGTGCGCACACAGCGAGGTGAACGGCACATCACGGGCAGCACCAGCTCGTGCTGCCCTTCCCGATCGGGGAAAGTAGTGAACTCCCACGCCGGGCAACCGAGCAGTTCCGCCAGCCCCGTCACCATCCGGGCCGGTGTCCGATCGGCGGCCTCGCTGTCACCGCTCACGCCGATGGCCGCGAGGAGGGCAGCGGCGGCTCGTTCAGCCGCTTCCACGTCCATGCCTGGCGATCCCGGGAACAGGTCTACGGGCAAGCGATTGCTTTCGGGGTGTGCGATGAGCACCTGATCTCCTCCGATCGAAGTCCCGGTGAGCACCCTTAGCCAACCGCGCGGCAACGGCGCAGGCCACGGCATCAGTGACGCATCCATGCGGCACCTATGCGGCATCGCAGCCGCTGAGCAGGCACGTCCCGTACGCTGCCCTTGACGGGACCACACGTGGGCGGAGGTGCGCTGTGGCGGGCAAACGCAGACGCCTCGCCGATCGAAGGAAGGCGCTCGGCTACAGTCAGGAATTCTTCGCTGATCAGCTTGGGATCGACCGGACCACCGCGGGACGGTGGGAGCTGGGGAAGACCGAGCCTTGCCCGTACATCCGGCCCAAGATCTGCGATCTGCTGAAGGTCACCGCGGACGAGTTGGATCACCTCCTGGTTCTTTGTGAAGAACCCGAGAAGCCTTCTCCCGTCTCCACCTCGACACCGGTCGTCATCGGCCAGGTCGTGACTGAACCCCAGCCGACGGGTGAAGCTGACGACATGTACCGTCGTGAACTCCTCCGCCTGCTGAGCATCGCGGGCACGCTCATGGTGCTTCCCCCGCCGGCCAACGCCGACATCCAGGATTGGGCTGGCCAATCCGACGAAGCCGATGACCTAGAACAGCACGCGTTGCTCAGCAGCCACCTCTGGCAGGTCTTCGCCTTGTCCAAGTCGAAGCGCCTGGTCTACCCACTGGTCCATGACCAGCTCAAGATTCTCGTCAAGCAGCTGGACCAGGCCCACTCAGCACGAGCCCGCCAGCAACTGTGCGTCTTGGCCTGTGACCTTTTCCAGCTTGCGGGAGAGATCTGTTTCGACAGCAACCGCTACACCGACGCCACCTACTGCTACACCATGGCCGTGACCGCCGGCCGCGAAGCTCGCTGCTACGACCGCTGGGCCGGCGCCCTCACTCGCCAGGCGTTCGTCAACATGTACGACCATGAATATCCCGAGGCCACCGCGGTGCTCTCGGCGGCTGCCCGCATCGCCAAGCAGGGCGACAGTCAGCTGTCCACGCGGCACTGGGTCGCTGCCGTACAGGCTGAGGCATTTGCCAGAGACGGGGACCGAGCAGCCTGTGAACGCGCCCTCGACACCGCCGACCAGGTTCTCGACCTCGCAGGTCCCGTCAGCCCTGGAGGTTGGCTCCGCTTCGACGGCTCCCGCCTGACTGACGAACGCGGTACCTGCTACCTCGCTCTCGGCCAGACAGACCTCGCCGAGGCATCACTCCTTGCGGCACTCAACCAGGCCACCTCGCTTCGGCGCCGTGGCAGCCTCCTCACCGACCTGGCAGCCCTCGGCATTCAACGCCGCAACATGGATCAATTCCTGCATCACGCGGGGCACGCCGTGGACGTGGCCGAGCAGACGCAATCCGCCGGATACGTCGGCCGCAAGCTCCACGGCATCCAAAAACAGCTCCGACCCCTTCTCGCCGACAAGCGGGTGGTCCAGTTGAACGATCGCATCACCCGCCTGTCGGCCCCCGCCCAACACTGAGAGGACCATGATGCTGACTGCGACGGACGAGCAGGGCCGCGCCTTCCGCGAAGCATGGATCGCTGGGGTGAACAAGCACTACCCAGGCGAGCCCAAGTCTTCCTACGTCGCTCCATGGGAAGAGACGCCCGACTGGGAACGCCAAGCTGCTGCCGCCGTCTACGTCCAAGTGCGGACCTTCGTCGAGGCCAGCGCTGGCAGCACCGCGAAGCTGACCCGCGAACAGAGAGGCCGCTTCGTGGCCCTGTGCTGGATCGCTCAAATCCATAAGCACATTGAAACTCCAAAGCCGTCTTATGTGGCCGATTGGGAGGACCTTCCCGAGTGGCAGCGTGAGACCGACGCGGATATTTTTCAACGTATCGAAGATGACGCTGTGCATCGCTAAAGCAGCTTGCTCAGGGATGGTCCGGCTGCGAGGCGGCGGCCTCCAGGGTGACGGTGGTGCCGTTGGCGCCGCTCTCGATGGTCAGCTGGCTGACCCACTGCCTGGCCAGCCACAGGCCCCGGCCGCTGCTGCTGTCGGCTGGCACGGCGTGGTGGCCCTGCGAGACCGTGCCGCGCGGCGTACCGCTCCACCAACCGGCGCAGCAGCACGAGCGTGCCGAAGTCGAAGTCGTACCGCGTCTCCGGATGGCACTCTCCGACGGCGACAGAGCCGTACACATGGGAGCCCACCCCAGGGAATGGCGTCCTTCGCGCAGGTCAGTGCGCTGTCGTGCGCGGATGGTGCACCCAGCCGTGCGGGTCGGGGGCACGGCCGGTCTGTACGGCCATGAGCTTCTCGCGCAACCGGAGGGTGAGGGGACCGGGCCGGCCGTCTGCCATCTGCCAGGCGGTGGTGCGTGTGCGGGCCCGGCCGACGGGGGTGATGACAGCGGCGGTGCCGCAGCCGAAGACCTCGGTGATCGAGCCGTCCGCCGCGCCCGTCTGCCACTCCTCCAGGCTGATGCGGCTCTCGCTGACGGGGTGGCCGAGGTCGCGGGCGAGGGTGAGGACGCAGTCGCGGGTGATCCCGGGCAGGAGTGAGCCGGTGAGGGCGGGGGTGGTGATCTCGGCGGCAGGGCCGTGGCCGCGTACGAAGAAGAGGTTCATGGCGCCCACTTCCTCGATCCAGCGCCGCTCGACCGCATCGAGCCAGACCACCTGGTCGCAGCCGTGCTCGGATGCGTCGTTCTGGGCGAGGAACGCGGCGGCGTAGTTCCCGGCGAACTTGGCGGCGCCGGTGCCACCCGGGGCGGCCCGTACATACTCCTCGGCGATCCACACCGACAGGGGTCTGATGCCGTCGGGGAAGAACGACCCGGCCGGGGAGGCGAGGAGCAGGAACAGGTACTCGGCCGAGGGCCGGACGCTGAGCGTGCTCTCGGTGGCGAACATCAGCGGCCGCAGATACAGAGAGTGCTCATCGGCGTCGGGAACCCAGCACCGATCCTGACTCACGAGCAGCTCACATGCCTTCATGAACAGCTCCACGGGTAACTCCGGCATGGCCATCCGGCGGGCACTCGCCTGGAAGCGGTGCGCGTTGGCCTCGGGCCGGAACAGCGCGACCGTACCGTCCGGCTGCCGGTACGCCTTGAGCCCCTCGAAGATCGACTGGCCGTAGTGCAGCCCCGTGGCGGCCGGGTCGATGGTCAGCGGGGCGTATGGGCCCAGTGCGGCGTCATGCCAGCCCGCCTCGCCGGTCCACTTGATGGTGACCATGTGATCTGTCATGTACCGGCCGAAGCCGGGCGCGGCCAGAATCTGCTGCCGCTCGGCATCAGGACGCAGGTGAGGATGCGGTTTGATGGTGAACTGCGGGAGCGTGAGGGGCATCTGCGTTTCCCTTACGGGCGAGCGCTCACCGTGGTGCGCGGTCAGCGGGTGCGGAACGGGCTTCGGAGGACTGGCTACGGGCCAGGGATGCGGGCCGTCGAGGAAGCCTGCGCAGGGCGCGGCCGAACTCGATGAAGAACCGCTCGCGCGTCTCGGCGGTGGTGCAGCCCAGTAACAGGCAGGGGTCGAGATCTTCCAAAACCATGTGCAAGCAACTGCCCGTTGCCCGTGCGTACAGCGTAGACCCACTGGATGCCGGGGTGAATGGCGTCGACGAAGGAGAACGGCACGGCAACCAGTTCGACATTGCGGTCGAGCTGTGCTGGTGATCGCGGGTTGACTTCGAGTTCGGTTGAGGTTGCCGGCTGGGGACGACATCAACCGAACAGGGGAGAGCGACGTGCGCGTGGTGTGGTTGAAGGAGTTCGGCAGGCCTGAGGTGCTCGTACCTGGAGATGCGCCGTCGCCGTTCAAGCGGGAGCTGCCGATGATCCCGGGCAACGGCGTCGGGGGCATCATCACGGCGGTCGGTGAGGGCGTCGACTCCGCCCTGGTCGGCCAAAGCTGAGCGGTCGTCGTGCACGACCGCCGGCTGGGATCCGTCATCGGCGATGAGCGCGTGCCAGTGCCCGCACGCTAGTCGACGTCGCCGTACTCGTCGAAGCTGTCCGTGATCATCTGTTCGAGTTGCTTCTGCGTCTCTGCGAGCTCCGCCAGCACCTCCTCGGACGGGCTGTGCTCGGCCAGCCCTACCAGTTCGGCGAGAACCGCACGCATCTCGGCGACGCCGGGCCGTTCCGCATCCTGGTGCTCTTCGGAATCAGGCTCGCCCATGTAGCGCAGCAACCAGGCCGCCGACCGAAGACAGCGTACGCGCGGGGTGAGTTGGCCGAGTTCGGTCCAGAGTGTGGCCGCCCGCTGATAGGCGGCCAGCGCTTCTGCGGTCTGTCCGGAATACTGCAGTGCTTCGGCGGCGGACCAGGCCAGTTCGGCATGCATGGCTTGTTGGTCCGAATCATTCTGGACGAGCTCCGCACCTTTGAGAAACTGCTCAGCGGCCTCGTGGTAGCGGCCCAGCTCGCCCAGTGATGCGGCGTATTGTCCCCGGGTCATCGCGATGACTGGTGCGTCGTAAGGGATCTCCACCCTCGGGATCACGTCCTCGAACAGTGCCACTGCTTCGGCATGCCTCTCGAGACGGTGATAGGCGCGCGCCGCCGTGAACGTGTTGTGCAGGGTGTCGGGTTCGGACAGGCCATTCCAGCGGGCGGCCGCGGTCAGTGCCGCGCTGACCAGGTCGTGTTCACGGCCGGGCTGTCTCGAGATGGCCTCGACGAGCAGGGAGCTCAGCTGGGCGGTCTGGTCGGGCGGGACGAGATCGGCGCCGTACGTGATCGCCTTCGACGCGAACTCTTCGGCCGCCTTCGGATCGTCGCTCCCGAGGGCGTACTCGGCGAGCAGGGAAGCGGGATTCGCGGCGCGCCACGGCTGCCCGGCTTCGAGATAATCCGCCACGGCAGCCTGCAGATGGGCACGCGCCCCGTCCGCATCGCCGAGCGGGAAGGAGATCCGGGCCAGCAGGTCGTGATACATGGCCATACGCTCGGTCACTGCGAGTTCCACCGCCACGGCGAGTTCGGCCTCCAGCAGCGCATGGGTGGCCTTGAGCTCGACCTCGGCCGGGTTCTCCTGCTGCCCCAGCGCCGCCATTGCCATGAGGGGAACGACTCTTCGCACGGACAGGTATTCGCGCGAGGTGAGCTTTCCGGCCGCGTACGCGCTTTCTGCCTGTGCCGTGACGCTTTCCGCCAATGCCTCGCCTCCGGTCTGATCCCCGGTCTGGAAGCGAGCCAGGGCCGCGGCGGCGCGGGCCTCCAGAACCTTGGCAGTGTCGGCGAGCCGGTCGAAGCTCTCGGCGACAGCCAGCAGCGCGTCGTAGGCCGCGCCGGGGTCCGAGTCCAGTAGGGAGAGCGCTTTGGCGTACTCGACCTCCGCGACAACGATCTCGGGCAGCGGCAGTTCACTGGCCGCGACGCGTTCCCACGCTCTGTCGGCGTGGGGATGACGAGTCTCCGACAGGCGCCGCGCCTCTGCGACCAGGCCGTCGAGGCTCGAATCGGTGCCCTTCGGCGGGACCGGTACGGCACGACCGGCCGGCTGCGGCAGCGTCGCCGGGACGCCGAGCGGCAGCCCATCCGCCAACGGCTCCTGGGCGAGGCGTTTGGCGACGCGCTCGCTGAAGACGCTGCTGCCATTGCGCGCGTCATAGCGGGCGCACAGCTCGCTGATCTCCTGTTCCAACCTGGCGAGAGTCGTCTCAAGAGTCAGCTCGCCGATCCGGATGCCACCGTGGCCCAGCATGGCCAGGCGGCGGAGCAGTACGACGACACCGCTCACGAAGCCGACCCGCTGCGAGACGTCCTCGTGCTGATTCATGAGCCAGGACGCGTGCTCGTTCAGGATCTCCAGGCCACGCGCCTCGTTGCCGGTCAGGGCGCAGAACTCGATGTGGTAGCCGACCGACTCGCGCAGGCTGACATCGTGGCGGACCAGCGAGTATCCCCTGAGGAAGGCGCTGCGAGCGTCCTCGGTTCGTCCGGTGCGCAGCAGGGGAAGCAGTGCCTTGGCCAGGACCCTGTGCGGCTCCTCCGCACATGACCACTCGCCGTCGATCAGCGGCGCCCAGTGGTCCAACGCCCCCGCGTCATCACCCGCCATGACGCGCCACGTGCCCCAGTCGTTGCCCTCGCAGGCTTCGCAGTCGGCCATCTGGTCGCGTGGAGCGGAGATCGACGACTCCATCGCCGCCGCTGCCGTCTCGTCGTCGCCGAGGTGCTGCGCCAGCAGCGAACGCAGGCTGAGCACCGGGCGCGGGCTGTATCCGCGCTGCCGATAGCGGTTCTGCAGCTCGTCGAGCCAGCGGTGGATGGTCGCCAGCGGCACGGCCGGGTTGAGGACGAGGTAGTAGCTCATCCACTTGAGCTCCCAGTGGATGTTATGGCTGAACGTGCCCACCTCGGCTGGGAAGTCGTCGTGAATCTGCAGGAGCCGTCCGAACGCGACCGGCATGCGGTCACGTTCGGCGCCGTCCTCGTAGGCCTGGATGAGAGTGAGCAGCACCTCGGCTTCCAGCGACCGGTCCTCGACCGCCTTGGCCGCGGTGGCGAGCAGTTCCAGGCGTTCGGCTTTCTGGCGTCCGCTCGGCAGCGCGTAGGTCTGACGCAGGGCGTCGCGGATCTCGGCGACGTTCATGCCTTGCCATCCTCTTCAGTGGATTCGGTCACGTTCTGGGAGGCCCAGCCGAGCAACTCGTCGAAGGCGCGGTTGAGCAGTGCGGTGTCGACCGACCGCAGGGGCCGATGCGTCATCAGCAGCGCCTGGCCGTACAGCGCCTCGACGGCGGTGACGAGGAGTGCGGGATCGCTGATCGTCGCAAGCCGGCGGACCACCGGGCTGCGGTGGTTGAGTACGAGTTGCGCGCGAGGCTCAGCGGACTTGAGCGCCCCCAGGATCTCGGACCACAGGTCATCCGCGTCGGCGGCGACCTCCGCGCGGGTTCGTTCGTTGCGTGCCTCGCGGGAGTCCAGATGCAGAGCGGACACCGACGCCGGAAAGAACGCACGAAGGATCACATCGCAGCCCAGCGGATCAAGCGTGGAGCGCGCCATCGCCATGAACCCGGCCATGGCCAGCTCATTCGCGCTGTCAACCGGATCGAGCGCGGCGGTGACCACGTCCGAACCGAGCTCCTCGACCACCACCCCCGGCATGACATCAGGGAGCAGCGCGACCAGCTCGCTGTCGTAGGTGTAACCCCCGTTGACGACCGCCACGCCGTGGGCGGCCGCGATCGGCGCGATCTGCCGGAACTCCTCAACGGTGGGCGTGATCCGAACCACGGGGTGTTTCCTGGCGACCTCGGCAAACGTGACTTGACCGTCGGTCGTCTCCAACGTGAGATACGGCAGCATGATCCGGAACAGCTCGGCGTCATGCCTGGCCATCGCCTTCACCCCGAGGCTGTGCACAGCGAGGAAGGCGGCCAGGCGCTGCGGCTCCTGCGCGGCCAGCCCGGTGAGCCAGTCCCGCAGCCGGACACCTAGCGCCTCGCGGACCGCGACCAGCGTCTCGTCCTCGTACAGACCCTCACGCGATGCGGTCGGGCGCAGCGTGTCCGTATCGATCACGCAGCGGACGAAGAACGCCCAGTCAGGGAGCAGGCCGGTGGTCGCGTCGTTGAGCAGCATGCCCTTCAGGTAGACGCGGTGGCGGCCGCTGTCGGCCGGATTCGCCGGCCGCGGCAACACGTAGGCGGCGCCCCTGATCCCGGCCAGCTCCACGTCGAGTTCGACGACGTCGAGCGCGGTGAAGCCGAGCGCGCGCTCGCCGTACTCGATCAGCGCGACCCGGCGTGCGGCGGCCGAATCGTAGGAGCGGTCCCACACCGGCGGGCTGTCCGTGGTGCGGATCGTCCGCCCACTCGTGTCGACCGTCACCTCGTAGGGCAGCAGCGAACCGAAGTCGCGGGCAAGGTCGGTGACCACATCAGGGGCGAACCACCGTTCGGCTCCCGCTCGTGGCGTCAGGCAAACGGTCGTTCCGGGAACGGCGCGCTCATGCGGCGCAAGCCGCCGGACCGAGTACGTCCCGTCGGATGCGGCCAGCCACTCAATGCCCGGCGCATCCGGGACGGCGGCGGAACGGCTGATCACCTGGATTCGCTCGGCGACGGTGAAGCAGGCCAGGAGGCCGATACCGAACTGGCCAAGGAACTCGCGGCGAGCCCCTTCCAGGTCATCGCGCTTCGATGACCGGCCGATGGTCGCCAGGAAACGATGGACGTCCGCCTCCGTCAAGCCGATACCCGGATCATCGATCCGCAGCCCCGCCTCGTTCAGAGTGATCCGGATGGCGGTGGATGCCGTCGGGTCCATCCGCTGCCGCGCTGTCACCGCGTCGACCGCGTTCTGCAGCAGCTCTCTCAGGTAGACGCGTGGACTGGAATAGAGGTGGTGCGACAGGAGATCAACAAGTCCTCGCAGGTCAACCTGAAATGAGTGGGCATTTCCCGACACTTCGTCCAGCATGCGGAAGATCGTAGCGTCAAGCTAGGACATGAGCTGATCAATTTCGGCTGCGAGCTCGAACACCGGCATCCTCCCACCGGGCCTGACAACCAGGGTGCCCTCACCAGGGCGGTGGCCAGTCCTGCGTTGCCGGGGTGTGGGCCGGGTAGCGATGGAGAGCACTTCGATGACTGAAGCTACGCGACCTCCGTCCGGAGGCGGCGGGTCACCTGCAGCCCGAGGCGACTGACCGTTGACACCGTCCTGATTTAGTTTCTACTGTTTAGTAAATCAGGAAGGTCGTGAGGATGCAGCGCGCACTGGAGCTTGTCGAGGCTGAGGTCAGCGAGAGGAGCCGATGGCACTTCCTCGTCCTGCGACACGGCGATCGCGTCGCGGTCGGCGAGTGCTCGGACGCCGGGGACCGCGCACGGCTGCTCGAACAGTTGGCCGCGGCATGTCGCCGGCTCGTGGGCCGGGACCTGGTCGCCGACCGTCAGGCCGTTCTCGCCGACCTGGAGGACCAGGTGTCACGAACGGACGCGGACGGCAGGCTCGTCACCGCCACACTCATGGGTGGGCTCGAGCAGATGATGGTCGACCACGCCGCGCAGGCGGCCGGCGAGCCGGTGTGGAAGTGGCTCGGCGGCTCGGATCCCGGCTCCGTTCCGGTCTACGCGAACATCAACCGCATGCCGGGTGGCCGGTCTCCCGAGGACGTCGCCGCGATGGCGCGCCGTGCGGTCGGCGCGGGGTTCACCTCGGTCAAGTGTGCGCCCTTCGACGTCAGCGTTCCGGGGGAGCCGTTGGCGACCACGGGGATGGCCCGGCTCAGGGCGATTCGCGCCGCCATCGGCGATGAGGTCGAGCTGAAGGTCGACTGTCATGAGCGCCTCCCCGCCGAGGAGGTGCACCGGCTCCTGCCCAGTCTTGAGGACCTCGGGATCGCCTGGTTGGAGGACGCCGTCAGCATCGGTTCAGTGGCGGAATTGCGGGCGCTTCGAGCGGCGACGGCCCTTCCGCTGGCCGGCGGGGAGCTCCTGTTCGACCCGGAGGAGGCCCGCGCCGCGGTTGCCGACCGGCTGATCGACGTCCTCATGCCGGATGTCAAACACGCCGGAGGTGTGGAACGCGTGCTGCGCGTCGCCCGCTCGGCTCCGGATCTGGCGATCTCGCTGCACAATCCCTCAGGGCCGGTCGCCACCGCGGCCAGCGCCCACACATTCGCCGCATGCTCCAACGCCACCGTGCTGGAGTACCAGTTCGGCGAGACACCATGGCGCTCCGAGCTCGTCAGCGGGCTTGAGCGCGTCGTGAACGGACGGCTCCACCTGAACGACCGCCCCGGCCTCGGCGTCACCCTCCAACCGAACCATCCCAGCTGTCGAGTTCTGTGGTCCACGACTATCTAGGACGGCCATCGATGTCCAAGCAGTTCATTCCCCGCCTCCGGGGCCGATCCAGTCGGACGATCACCGCGCTCGTCGCCTGTGGCGCGCTCGCCCTCTCAGGATGCCGGTCGGCGGTCAACTCATCGCCGGACGATTCCGGGCCGCGGAAGGGCGGCATCCTGAACATCGTGCAGAGCGCCGACATCGCGCCCTCGACGTTCCTGTCCCAGAACAATCCGAACTTCAGCGTCATACGGACGGTCTTCAACACACTGACCGCCTACGATCATCACTCCCTCCAGCCCCAGCCCGAGCTGGCCACGAGCTGGAACATCGCGCCCGACAAGAAGACGGTGACGCTGAAACTGCGGGACGGCGTCACCTTCCACTCCGGCCGCCCGTTCACCGCCGACGACGTCGTCTTCACCCTCAAGGCCATGACGCGCCAGGACGTCCCGTCGCAACTCAAGCACGTGGCCGCCGCCATCACCGGGATGAAGGCCGACGACGCGCACACCGTGACGCTCCGCCTGGCACAGCCCGTGTCCAACCTGTTCGACCTGTTCGAGGTGACGCCGATCGTCGACAAGGACACCTTCGACGATCTCCTCGCCGGAAAGAAGTTCGTCGGCACGGGAGCGTTCCAGGTCGTGAAGTACACGCCCGGCGCCGGTGCCGACCTCAAGAGGTACGCCGGTTACTGGCAGAAAGGCCGCCCGTACCTGGACGGTGTGCACATCAGTGTGCAGAGCCAGTCGCAGTCGATGCTCTCCTCGTTTCGCTCGGGGCAGACCCAGCTCGCCCTGGACCTGGCGCCCCTGGACACCGCCGCGATCAAGAACGATCCCGGATTCCAGGTCATCGCCTCCGACGCGAACGACGCGACGTACTACGTGGGCTCGAACGTCAAGATCGCCCCACTCGACGACCGCGACGTCCGTCAGGGCATCGCCTGGGCGATCGACCGCGACCGCATACTCAAGCAGGCTCTCGCCGGCATCGGGCGGACCAGTTCCCTGCCATGGTCATCTTCCTCACCGGCCTTCGACCAGCGCAAGGCCGACACCTACTCGCAGGACCTCGCCAAGGCCAAGCAACTGATCGGCCGCGCCGGAGCCACCGGCAAGACGGTCGAGGTCGCCTTCAACTCCGGGTTCGCGACGAACAAGGCCATCGCCGAGATCGTCCAGTTCAACTTGAAGGCGGCCGGCCTGCGGGCACAGCTCGTACCACTCCAGGCACCCGACTTCTTCGCCAAACTCGGCAGCGGCGACATGCCCGGCCTGTTCGTCAACGTGCACGGCTTCGGCCAGCTCAGTCCCGCGACCCTCGTCAAGGGCGCCTTCCCGTTCAACGCCGACAAGAACGCCTCCAGCTTCGACTCAGACGAGTACCGCACCATCGCGAAACAGCTCTGGACACCGGCGGACGCCGCCGCCGCCAAGGCCGCCTACACGCGGATCAACGACTTCCTGCTCGACCAGCAGTTCGTCAGCGACCTCGTGGTCAGCGCGCACACCTTCACCATCTCCACGAAGCTGAAAGGCCTGCGGTACACGATGTACGACTATCTCGACCTCGACCACGCCTACCTGACGAAGTGATGCCGACCGATGATTAGGTACGCACTGAGGCGTGTCCCGTCCGCTCTCCTCGTGCTGGTCGTGGCGTCGGTGCTCGTCTTCGCCGTCCCCCGGCTCGCGTCTGGCGACGCCGCTGACATCCTGGCGGGCCCCGACTCCACGGCCGCCACCAGGGAAGCGGTCCGGCACGACCTCGGTCTCGACAAGAGCCCCGTCCTCCAGTACGCGCAGTGGGCCCGCGGCCTGCTGACCGGCGACCTCGGCACCTCCTACATCCGCAAGGAACCGGCATCACACGCGATCGGGGTCGCGCTCGGGCAGACACTCACCCTGACAGTGGCCGCTCTGTTCCTGGCCGTCGTGCTCGGCGGCCTCGCGGGCGTGGTGCTCGGCACCGGCCGGCGCCAATTCGTCACCCGACCGGTCGGCGCGCTCGTCTCCCTGGCATTCGCGCTCCCCCCGTACGTCAGTGGCGTCCTGCTGGTGCTGCTGTTCGCCGTCACGATCCGGCTGCTCCCGGCGACCGGGTACATGCCGCTGACGGACAATCCCGACATCGCCCTGCAGTACCTCCTCATGCCGGCGCTGTGCCTCGCGCTGCCCACCGCGGCCACACTCGCCCGCTTCCTCGCCGCCTCCGTGCGGCAAGTGATGGACGAGGACTACATCCGCACCGGGGTGGCCAAGGGCCTGACCTCCTATCGCCTGGTCCGCGCGCACGTCGTCCCGAACGCCCTGCCGCCGGTGCTCACCGTGCTGGGCATCCAGGTCGGGCAGCTGCTCGGTGGCGCCATCGTGGTGGAGGCCATCTTCGCCTGGCACGGCATCGGCGACCTGCTGGTCAACTCGGTGCTGGACCGTGACTACGTGCTGGTCCAGGACCTCCTGCTGTTCGCCGTCGCGGTGTTCGTGGTCGTGCAGACCCTCACCGACCTCCTCCACGCGGCGATCGACCCCCGCATCCGGCTGGAGGCATGATGACCGCCCTGTCCACCCCGGCCCGCACGACCGCCACGGCAGCCTCCCGGCCGCAGCGTTCCCGCTGGTCGCGGGCTCTGCGATTCCCCGAGACCGCCGCGGGACTCGTCATCGTCGCCGCACTGTTCGTGCTCGGCACCCTCGCGCCCTGGATCGCGCCGCACGGCTTCGACGCGCAGAGCAGTGACAGCTTCGCCGGGGTCAGCGCCTCGCACCTGCTCGGCACCGACGAGTTCGGCCGTGACGTGTTCAGCCGCGTGCTGTTCGGCATCCGGCAGGACGTCGTGGTGGCCGGCCTCGCCGTTCCGATCGGCGGGCTGCTGGGCATCGCTCTCGGTCTGCTGTGCGGATCGCACCGGATCGTGGACTCCATCGTGCAGCGGGTCTTCGACGTGCAGCTCGCCTTCACCGCACTCGTCCTCGGCGTCGCGGTGTCGGCCACCGCCGTCGGACCCGGGATGACGGCCATCGTCGTCACCTGCGTCGTCGTCAACGTCCCGCTGTTCGGGCGGCTCACCCGGTCGGCGATCCAGGCGCAACGTTCGCGCGACTACGTGGTCGCGGCCGAGGTGGTGGGCGCGAGCCGCGGCCGTGTCCTGCTGCGCCACATCCTGCCCAACGCGCTGGACACGCTCATCGTCCAGGCCGCCCTCAGCCTGTCGACGGCGGTGTTCATCGAAGGGGCGATGAGCTTCGTGGGCATCGGCGTCCGCCCGCCGGCCCCGTCGCTGGGCTCGTTGCTGAGGACCAGCGTCAACTTTCTCGACCAGAACCCCTGGTACGCGCTGGGCCCCATCATCGTCGTCACCGCTCTGGTGCTGGGCTTCAATCTCATCGCGGACGGACTGAACCGAGGGCTGCTACGCCGATGAACTCGACCGAACACACGACCACCGCCACCACTCCTCACCTCGCCGACATGAAGACCTACCAGGGAACCGTGAGCGTCGTCACCGGCGCCGCCCGCGGTATCGGACGTGCCATCGCGACGCATCTGCACGACTTGGGCGGCCACGTCGTGGCCGTCGACATCGACGAGGCCGTCGCCGAACACGACGCCGGCCGGTCGTGGCGCGCGGTCGTCGGCGACATCACCGACCCGGCCGTCCAGGACACGTGCCTCGCCGCCGCGGACTCGTCGCCCGGAGACCTCGCCGTGCTCGTGAACTGCGCCTTCGTCGAAGAAAGGGCTCCACTCCTCGACGGAACCCCGGCGGGATGGGAGCGCACGTTCGCCGTTTCGTTGAACGCCCCGGTCGAGCTGAGCCGCAAATTCGTGACGGCTCTGGACTCACGACCGGGAGCGATCGTCAACGTCGCGTCCGTGCACGCCTTCCGAGCGGCGCCCGCGTTCGGCGCCTACGCGTCCATGAAGGCGGCGCTGGTCGCCTTCACCCGGACCGCCGCGGTGGAGTGGGGCCCTCTCGGTGTCCGGGTCAACGCGGTCGCTCCCGGCTTCATCGCCGTGGAGCGCAACGCCCACATCTGCCGCGATCCCGCGAGTCTCGCCGCGGCCATCGGCGGGGCAGCGCTGCGACGCCCCGGTCGCCCCGAGGAGGTCGCCCGATGTGTGGCCTTCCTCGCCGGGCCCGACGCCTCGTTCGTCACCGGCGCCGTCCTCGCCGTGGACGGGGGCGTACTCGCACGACTCCCGGAAGGAGATCGGTCATGAGCCAGTCAGTCCTCCAGGTCCGTGACCTCGTCACGCGCTTCGACTCCGAGCGGGGACTGGTGCGGGCGGTGAACGGCGTCTCCTTCGAGGTACGCGCCGGTGAGACGCTCGCTCTGGTCGGCGAGTCCGGATCGGGCAAGTCGGTGACCGCCATGTCCCTGCTCCGGATGGTGCGTCCGCCCGGACGCATCGAGTCCGGGGAGATCCGCTACCAGGGCCGCGACCTGCTGACACTGGACGAGAAGGAGATGCGCGAGGTCCGCGGCGGCGGTATCAGCATGGTCTTCCAGGATCCGATGTCCTCGCTGAACCCGGTGATGAAGATTCGCACCCAGCTCGTCGAGGCGATGCTCAGCCACGGCAAGTTCACCGGTTCGCAGGCCCGCGGCCGCGCGGTCGACCTGATGAGACGGGTCGGCATTCCGGACCCCGACGCCCGGCTCGCCGACTATCCGCACGCCTTCTCCGGCGGGATGCGGCAACGCGTCATGATCGCCATGGCCCTGGCCAACGACCCCGAGGTCGTCATCGCCGACGAGCCCACCACGGCTCTCGACGTGACCATCCAGGCGCAGATCCTCGACCTCCTCACCGAGCTCAACCGTGACTTCGGGACCGCGATCGTCCTGATCACGCACAACCTCGGGGTGGTCGCCCGGTCGTGCCAACGCGTCGCGGTGATGTACGGCGGGCACATCGTCGAGGAGGCGCCGGTGGACGCGCTCTTCACCTCCCCCCGCCACCCCTACACCCGAGCCCTGCTGGCCGCGACCCCACGCCTCGCCGCCTCCCGCCGGCTGCCGCTCGTACCGATCGAGGGCCGCCCGCCGGACCTGGTCGCGCCGATACCCGGATGCCCGTACGCGCCACGTTGTGACGTGGCGGAGGAACGCTGCCACGAAGAGCACCCGCCGACATACTCCGACGAACGCGCAACCCGGGACTGGACGTGCTGGATCGCCGGACAGGACGGCGAGCTGCCGCCGGCCGCCAAGCCGGGTGCGCCCGCATCACGGGAGCACCCGGCAGGGCCTGAGACTCCGCTGCTGGAGGTCGACGAGCTGGTGAAGACCTTCCCTGTCAAGCGGCGCGCCTCGCCCTGGCGCCGGACCACGCGGTACGTCAGCGCCGTCGACGGCGTCAGCCTGTCCATCGCGCCCGGCGAGACGGTGGGGCTGGTGGGTGAGTCCGGCTGCGGCAAGTCGAGCGTGGCCAAGGCACTCCTCGGCATCCACCCGGCCACGTCGGGCACCATCCGGTTCGACGGCCGGGACGTCGGCGTCCTGCGCGGCGCCGACCTCGCCTGGTACCGCGGCCAGACACAACTGGTGTTCCAGGACCCCATGTCCTCACTGAACCCCCGCCTCACGGCCGGCGACGCCATACGAGAACCCCTTCTCGTCCACGGCCTCGCCAAGGGGGAGCAGGCGCGGCATCGCGTCGCGGAGCTGCTGGAGCTCGTGGGACTAGACCCCGCGGCGGCCTCCCGCTACCCGCACGAGTTCTCCGGCGGTCAGCGACAGCGCATCGTCATCGCACGCGCTCTCGCGGTGAATCCCCGGCTGCTCGTCTGCGACGAAGCGGTGTCCGCTCTCGACGTCTCCCTGCAGGCACAGATCATCAGCCTCCTTCAGGATCTGCAGCGACGGCTCGGTTTGTCCTACCTGTTCATCGGGCACGATCTGGCGACCGTCCGCTACATCTCGCACCGCATCATGGTCATGTACCTCGGACAGGTCGTGGAGTCCGGTCCGTCCGAAGAGATCACCGCCAATCCTCAGCACCCGTACACCGCCAGCCTGCTCTCCGCCGTGCCGGAGCCGGATCCCGCCCGCGAGCGGCAGCGGGAGCGCATCGTGCTCGGCGGAGACGTGCCCAGCCCGATCGACCCGCCCCCGGCGTGCCGGTTCCACAGTCGCTGCCCGATCGGGCCGCTGACCAACCCCGGCCGCACCATCTGCGCCACCGAACGACCGCCTCTCCGGCAGGTCGCCCCTGGCCAGTACGCCGCCTGCCACTTCCCCGGCGAACTGCGCCGAAGCGGTCTCGACAGCGCGGGCATGGTGCCATGACAGACGTGGACGCGTCCGGCGACGGTCACGCCATCGTCCCCCGGCACTCGCCCCGACTCGATCCGGCCCCGGCCGGCGGACTCGAAAGTCTGCGCCGCAGGAACACGGCGCAGGTCGCCCGGGCACTCCTCCAGCTCGGCGCCTCCGCCCGCGCCGAGATCGCCCGGATGACCGGGCTCAGCGCCACCAGCCTCACCAAGATCACCGCATACATGATCCGGATGCGCGTGATCCGCGAGCTGGCCGTCATCACAGGAGGAGACACCGGCCGTCCACGAGTACCGGTCGCGCTCGACACCTCCTACCACCGCTTCATCGGCCTGCACATCGGACTGCGGCGGACCACCGGTGGCCTGCTCGATCTCGCGGGCAACGTCGTCATGGAACATGCCGTCACGCACCGCCGGCTGACCCGCTCCGGCATCCTCGCCGAGGCGCGGGACCTGCACACCGAGCTGGAAGCGGCCGCCGGAGGAGCCGACCGGATGCTCGGCACCGGCATCGTGACGGGTGGACGCGTCGACCCGGGCCGGGGCGTCGTCGTCGAGCACCCGCTGCTGGGCTGGAGAGACGTGCCGCTCGTGACCGAGATCGGGCCGGCCGGTCATCCCGTCCTGGTGGACGGCAGCGTTCGTGGCCTGGCCCTGGCCGAGACCTACCTCGGCGCCGCCCGCGACACGAGCTCCTCGGTCTTCCTCTTCATCGGCAACATCGTCGGTGCCGGGCTCATGATCGACGGCCGGCTGAGGAAGGGCCACGACGCCGCGGCCGGCACCATCGACCATCTGTCGCTCGGCACCGACACGCCCGGCGAGCGGTGCCGCTGCGGCCGTCACGACTGCCTCGCGGCCCTGGTCAGCGACGTCGCCGTCCTGGCGAAGGCGCGCGGTGCCGGTATCGTACGACCACACGCTTCGTTCGAGTCGCTGGTCAAGAAGTCACGGACCGGTGACCCGGCAGCGACCGACCTCCTCCGGACCCGCGCCGAACTGGCCGGAGTGGCCGCGGCCACGCTCCTCGACCTGCTCGACCCCGACCTCCTCGTGCTCGGCGGCGGCCTGCTCCAGACGCCGGAGCACCTCGGCGCCCTACGCTCCGCCGCTGCCCGCCGGCTCACCCGTCCGCACGCGGCGGACCGCATCGTACCGACCGGTCTGGGTGCGGGCTCCCTCGTACGTGGATCGGCCAGTCTCGTCCTGCACGCCTTCTTCACCGACCCGGTCGGCATGCTGCCGCCCGCTCATTCGGCCGGAGCCGGGCGGCCCTCCCGGACCGGCGCGGCGAGCGATGACTATGGCCGGGCAAGCGGATCGGCGTAGAAGGCGTCGAGCACCGGTGTAGCCGCGCCCTGGACGAGACCTGACGGCCCGACCAGGACCGCGGGCTGAATCGGGGTCGGCTCGCGCCCGCCGACCACTCGCTCGCGAGCCGTCGACACGACCTGCTCGAACCGTTCCGTGGACGAGACGACCTCGCCGCCGCCGATGATCGCGAGATCCGGATCATGGACATCGATCAGTGCGGCCACGGTCGTGCCGACACGCGCGGCGCGCAGTTCGAGCATCCGGCGTACCGTGCGTTCCTGGGAGATCTTGACGAGGTCGTCGATGGTGGTGCCGGCCGGCAACAGCCCGCGCTGCTGCGCCTCGAGCGTGAGCGCGGCGTCGCTGGCCACCGCCCACAAGCAGTCACGGCGCCCGCACGTGCATGGGACGGCGGACCGGGAACCGGAGCTGACGTGGTCGATGAGCCCAGCCGCGTCGTGCTGACCGCGCGCGATGTCCCCGTGCACCACGTGCGCGCACCCGATGACGTTGCCGACGAAGACATAAAGAACGTTCCGCGCGCCGGTGGCTGCCGCGAGCCGGGCCTCGGCCAGTGCCAGCGCCCGGACGGTGGACTCGACTCGTGGCACCGGAAGGCCGTCGACCCGGAGCCCCTCGGAAAAGGCCACATCGTGCCAGCCCAGCCCCTCGAAGGCGCGGACGGCGCCGGACTCGGGCGGCACCCAGCCACCCGTGCAGGCGCCGTAGCCCACCACGTCCTCACGTCGTACGCCGGACTGCTCGACCATCTCACACACCAGACGGGTGGCGGTCGACAGCACGGTCCGGGGCGCGGCGCTGCCGTGTTTGCGGGACCGCAGCGCGACCACCTGGCCGGCCAGATCGACGAGTCCGACGGTGACCCGCTGCAGCCCGACGTGCACGCCCACGAATCGATGACGGTGCAGATTGAGCGTGATGGGCCGGCGTGGCCGGCCCCGCCCCCGCGCCTGCGCCGACGCCGGCTCGGTCTGCGGGGCCTCCGCGATGTACTCGGCGCGCTCCAGCTCGATGATGATCTTGGTGATGGCGGCGGCGCTGAGTCCCACGCCGGACGCGATCTCCGAGCGAGACACCGCCCCGCGGGCCCGGATCTCGGACAGGACCGCGGCGGCGTTACCGCGTCGCAGGCTGTCGAGCTGCTGGCCCAGCTGGCGGCCCTGCAGCGCCGTTCGCGTCGTCACGAGGCTCCCTCCTGCGCCGGCCGCTGATTCCGTTGATCCTATGTGCGTGCCGGAGCCTGGGACACGGAGGTCCGGACGGCCGGCGCTCGGGCCGGCCGCCCTGATCTCAGGAACCGGACGAGTTCAGGAACCGCAGGTTCGCCCGTGCCCGGTGAACCGCAGCAGCGTCACGCTGTGCGGCTCGAACTCGTGGCTCAGCACGCCATGGCCGGCCTTTTCCCGTGAGGTGCGCACGCTGATGTCGTGCGGATGGTCGGGGGCGTTGTTCGACTCGACCGAGGCGCCGTTCACCGTCGAGACGCTCACCGGGCCGGTGACGCCCTCGCTGGGCAGCGCGACGTCGGCCGATACGGCGTGCTCGGCGTCACGGTTGACGACCATGGTCCGGATGACTCCGCCGGCGCACGCGGACACCACGCGAAGCGCGGGGTACGTCCCCGCCGGCGCCGTGAGGACCGGGTTGCCGGTCACGGTGCTCTTGACGACGTGGCCACCGGCCATCGTGGCGTACAGCCCCAGCATGTCGGCCCGGCCCGTCATGAGGAAGCCGGGCGGGCTTCCGAACAGATTGGCCGGGTCCGGCGATCCGTCGTCCGAAGGCAGGTCGGCGGTGTTGGAGTTGATCGACACCCTGACGTCGTTCTCCATCTGGCCGGCGACCTGCGCGGCCAGGTACAGGACGTGAGCGAGCCGTGCCTCGTAGGCGGGCGCGGGCGTGTTGAGCGTGCCGTACTCGGTGACGAGCAGGTCCGGCCGGGTGGCGGTGTCGGGGAAGTAGCGCGCCATCCGGTCGCGCAGGTCACGCAGGTCGGCGTCCCGCTTCGCGGTCGCGACCTGCAGATTGCCGTAGCGTGTGAGCGTGCCGTCCGCCGGGGGCGTGCTGTAGGAGTGCGTGCCCAGACAGTCGTACGGGCGCGATCCCATCGCCTCGACGAACTCCGGGCGGCCCCAGCCGGAGCAGACCTCGATCGAGGGATCGACCGACTTCATCGCCTTACGGAAAGCGACGTAGCCTTGGTGGACGCCGCTGGTGTACTCGATCGACAGGGATGCGCCCGCGGGTGGAACGGCTCCGTGGTTACCGTCGCCGAAGTGGATGATCCCGTCGACCTTGTCGACGGCGTAGACATGCGCGTCAGGTGCCTGCCCGGCGAGAGTCGCGACCCGCTGCCAGGGGCTGCCCGCGACGCGGAGCACGGGCTCGGTGATCGGCCCGTCGCCGACGCCCGCGGCTCCTTCGTCGTCACCGGGCAGTGCGATGGGAGCGAATCTGACCCGATACTCCTGGTTCGGCGCACCCGTGCCCTGGCGGCGGGTCGCCAGGTCGCAGCCGAGGAACAGACCGTCGTTGGCCTGGTAGGCGGCGTCCTTCGCGGTCTGCCGCTGCCAGCCGCCCTCGATGAACTGCTGAAGGCGCGCCGCCGCCTCCCCTGACCACCAGTAGTGCTGGCCGACGAGGTACGGCTCGTTCCCGAACTCCCAGTAGTGGATGCCGTAGGGCTTGGGGTGACCATTGCGTGCGCGTACGTCGCCCCAGTCCACGCCGCCGTTCGGGTTCGTCGCCTTGCCATCGGCGGGAGCGTTCATGTACTCGACGAAATCGGCGGCGCCGGCGGCGGACTGATTGATCGCCGAGACCATCATCATCGTCTCACCGCCGATGGAGTGGACGTACTTCTCGTTCTCATCGGGACCGAAGCGGCTGTCGGTCGAAGCGAAGCGGCCGTTCGCGAAGCCGCCTGACGTCTGGCACTTCCGCCGGCTCTGCGGGCCGATCGCCCGCCTGAAGTCGAAGAGGTTCGCGACCGTGCCACCGGGATAACGGAGCATGTCGAGGCCCGCCTGCTTGCTCAGCCGGACGATCCCGTCGGCCGGCCGCCCGGCGGCGGAGTTCCAGATCCCCTTGCCGTCGTCCGGCCACCGCTGGTTGGCGCCGACGATCGCCGCGGGGACCTTTCCGACCTGGCGGCCGTCCGTCGTCACGTAGCGCTCCTGGGAGACGGTGATCCTCGTCGGCGCCGCGCCCGCCTGAGAGGCCGGTCGCGCCAGAGCCGGGGACGGCGGAAGCCCGGCCACGCCGGCCAGCGCGATGAGCCCGGCCGTCGCCAACAGGCGCACCGATCGTTGTGGTCGCCCCTGAGGTCTCGCTCGTCTCACGGGACTGTCTCCGAGATGCCGGAACATGTATTTCTCCTCTTGCCGACTCTGCTGCACGGAGGCGGATCAGTCGACGTCAGCCTGGCACCGACGGTCCGACCTTAGAGTATTTATTCAATAGTGTGAAGTAAATAGATGCCGTAATCGCATCGCCGCCGATGAGGAGCGCACGGCGCGAGTTGCGCAGCTTGACCCCCGACCCCGGCAAGCAGTGCAGGGCGACGTCCTACTTGTACCGACAAACCGCAGACACCAGGCGGGCATCGGTGCCCTCTGCCTGGCCGCCCAGAGCTGGGTTGCCGCCGTCTGGATCACCCGCGACGGCCTGCACGCCGCCCCATCCAGCGGCTTGGACCTCAGCGACGCCCCACGCATGATCGGCTGGGCGACGCAAGCGGCCATGGCGGTGCTGGTGCTGCTGGTCGTCCTGCACGCCATACGGGACTGCGTACGCGCCCGCACCGTCACCGCCGCAGCCGCTCTGGCCGCCGGATACCTGCTCGCGGCCTGGACCGATGTGCTGGTCAACGGCCCGGCGGCGCTGCTGCTCTGCCGCCACCGCCAAGGTCACCTCACCATCCTCAGCCCTCACCCCGCACGGCACGGCATGGTGACCCTGCTGGCCGGTGTCGGCATCGTCACCGCCATGATCCTGGCCTTCTCCGCCGCCACAGCCGCCCTGTCGCTCCACGGCGGCCCTCCGCCACCTGACCTGCCCTCCTACCTGCGCCTGCCGACCGGCGGCGCCTGATGTGTGAATGCCGTACGACACCTTCGGCGGGCGGTGCATGCGCCGGCACGCTGTATCAGCGCTATGACAAAGGTATGGAGGACCAGCTCGGTGCGCTCGGCCTGGTGCTGAATTGCGTCACGCTGTGGAACACCTTCTACATGGACCGGCCCTGGAACGGCTCAGACTGAGGGCTACTCGCTGGCCGGCGAAGACATTGCCCGGCTGTCGCCGTTCGTCCGCCGGCACGGCAACGTGATTGGCACCTACTCCTTCGCCCCGCCCGACCTCGGTTTCAGCCGACGTCCGGCCGCTGCGTAACCCCGATGAGCCCGACTGGGAGGAGGACGTCCTGTAGATCACCCTTCGTCGGTGGCTTGGCGATCGTTAGAGCAGCAGCCGGTCGCCGGGCTCCAGCTGATATTGCGCAGCCGGGACCTCCGCGGCCGGACCGAACCCCATCGGCGGGTCCGGCGTGCTGGCGCCCAGGAGCACCTGGACTATCGGTGTGCGGCGTCGCCGACGCCGACAAGCTGACCAACTGGCTGGTGGTCAACGTCCCGCCATGATCTCTCAACGGGTCGGTGCTCGTCGTGGAGGTGGATGCTGATCACTCGAAAATCGTTGGACGTCTGTCGGGCATCCTGGGATCGTCCGCACCGTGACAGATGAAGCCGATCGCCAGACGTCGTTCCCCACCAGTTCGAAGCACGTGCGCTTCGTCGAGTTGTCAAGCACTGCGCTGTCCGCTCTGCTCGATGGGGATCTGCCCGCGGCCAGCAACGCGGCCGGGGTCGCGCTGACTGAGTACTTCGTGACAGACAGAGCACGGTGGCTGTGGCGGATTCGGATCGACCAGATGGCCGCCGATCCCCGCCACGCACCGTGGATAGCGCGGCAGGCGGTGACGGGGCCTGAAGGTGTCGTCGTCGGTCATGCCGGGTTTCACGGACCGCCCGATGAGGCGGGCATGGTAGAGATCGGCTACGCGGTTGCTCCTGACTTCCGTCGCCAGGGGTACGGCCGAGCTATCCTGATCGAGTTGCTGCGTCGGGCCGCGGCCGAACCGGCGGTCAAGACCGTACGTGCGACGATCAGTCCCGATAATGTGGCGTCCCTGGCCACGATCGCCGGCTTCGGCTTCGTCCAAGTCGGCGAAGACTGGGACGAAGAGGACGGTCTCGGACTCATCTTCGAAGTCCCTTCCAACCACCGTACTCATTGACCAACTGAGTCGCTGCTTGCCGTACCCGAGCCGCTCGTTGTTGGGTCGGACCGGGGCGCCCTGCCGTAATCGCTCACGGTGGGTTTCCCCGGCCCGCCCGCCGCACCCGGCGTGCGCGTCTCCACGCACCGGGCGCTCCACGTGTCGTTGCCGTGGTCAGCCGCTTTGGGCGGCTGCCGGTGTCGGGGTCCAGGGGGTTGGGATTCCGTGCCCCCGGTAGCGGTATCGGATTACTTTGACGCCGGCCGCGCCGGTGAACTCGACTCCGTCATGAACGATCTTCCAGGTGCCTGGCCGGCAGACCCTCCGCATCGGTTCTGGCAGCGGACACGAGTTTCGGGCACTCACAGGACAGAGCCGGCTGAGACAAAGTGCTGTTCGCACCGGCCGGAACACCGACGGCCGGGCAGGAAAACCAGCTTATCGCCTCTCGCTCAACTCGATTGAGCGACTGCACAACATTGCTTGAGCGCCCGCTTATGAGATGATCTTCGCGCATCAAAGGACTATGGGTGAGACCGTCGGATGCGATTCCCGGCACTCGCAGAGTCGACTATCGCCCGTACGATCTCATGTCGCAGTTGATTATCAGTTTACCCGGGCCAAAATGAACTTAGGGTGCATTCAGTGAAAATCAACTCCCTCCTGGCAGCATCCGATGGACAGGGCGCGATCGATGCGCCACCAAGATCGCAGAAAGCAGGGAAATGAACTTCAGGAATATCTTCCGCGCGTTCGGCATGACGTTAGCGGTGGGGACGGTCGTGCCGGCCACAACGCCTGCGGCGATCGCCGACGCGGCCTCCACCCCCGCTGCCGGCCAATGTGAGTGGGTAGGCATCATATCCCAGGAAAAAAGCCGTGCCTGGAGTACCAGAAACAGCGAAGTGGGATACAAGGAGGGCATGCTTACCGCTACGGCGGCGTTGCTGGGAAGCTGGGAGACTTTTAAGCTCTGCAACCTCGACAATACGAACTACACCATCGCTGCGTTGACGACAAAAAAGTATGTGAGCGCCGAGCTCGACTACTCAGGCGCCGACTACGGCATGCTCCGGGCGCGCTCGACCGGCGTCGGAGACTGGGAGAAGTTCCGTTTCGAGTGCACCGGAAGCCTCTGCGCCATCAAGTCTTCCAAGAACAACAAATACGTGAGTGCCGAGTATGCCTACGAGGGTAGCGGTTACGGCATGCTCCGGGCGCGCGCGGATACCGCCGGGGCGTGGGAGAAGTTCTACGTCCGACCGTCCCCAAACGCCTAACTCCTGGGGCGGCAAGTCATGAACCAGACGACCTGAGATACGGTTGCACAGAAGTCGAGTAAGGGGTGAGGCCTTCTCACCTCCTGCTCGCTGTGGGCGGACGGTGTGACGATGATCGCCGACGGGGTTCCGTCGCTGATCGTCTCGGACATGCCGGATTCGGGGCCGGAGAGTTGGAGCCGCACGCGGATTGTTCTGCGCTGGCCCGGCCAAGCCTGATACGGGCAGCCGGAGCGGCCCGGCCACGGACGACCGAAGCGTACGGACGGGCGCGGGACCGGACTGCGGCAGCCGGGCGATCATGTCGCTGATCAACGTCAGCTCGGCAAGCTGCTGCTGAGCGGTCTGGATGCCCGCGCGTAACAGTGCGCCCTGGCTGACCTGCTAGCCGATCAGCCGGTCGAAGTCGTCCAGCACCGAGCCGAGCAGGAAACGCACTCGCCGAAGTGCTCGGTCATCACCTGCAGGGCGTGGGCGAAGCCGTCGCGGTTCTCGGCCCGCATCGCCTCCAGCACCACACTGCCCGCGCGTCGATCTTCTCCAGCAGCTTGGCGATGTCCCCGCTCAACGCCGCATCTCCCGCCGTCATGTGAATGGCGGCACCGGCAGCCAGGCCGATCACCGCGACCACGACGTAGGTTGCCGGTGAGGAAGAGAAGGATGAGCGCCAGGAGCAACAAGAGGTCCTTCCTGCCCTCGCTCAGAGGCAAGCGAGAACAGTCAGTCAGGGGCTCCCAGGAGGGGCCGAAAGATGAGCGAACCGACCATGAGACTGCGACGGACGAGCAGGGCCGCGTCTTCCGCGAAGCATGGATCGCTGGGGTGAACAAGCACTACCCGGGCGAGCCCAAGTCTTCCTACGTTGCTCCATGGGAAGAGACGCCCGAGTGGGAACGCCAAGCTGCTGCCGCCGTCTACATCCAAGTGCGGACCTTCGTTGAGAGCTGAAGCGTCTTGCTCAGGGATGGTCCGGCTGCGGGGGCGCGGCCTCCAGGGTGACGGTGGTGCCGTTGGCGTCGCTCTCGATGGTCAGCCGGTTGACCCACTGCCTGGCCAGCCACAGGCCCCGGCCGCTGCTGCTGTCGGCGGGCACGGCGTGGTGGCCCTGTGAGTCCGGCCGTGCCAGCCCAGGGCCGTTGTCGGTGACCCGGCAGTAGAGCCGGCCGTCGGCCTGCCACAGGCTGAGGCGCCCGCCCCCGCCGGCATGGCGCACGGCGTTGGTGGTGATCTCGTTGACCGCCACCACGAACCGGTACAGGTCCCGCCCGGTGAGACCGTGTCGCGCGGCGTACCGCTCCACCAACCGGCGCAGCAGCACGAGCGTGCCGAAGTCGAAGTCGTACCGCGTTTCCAGGGTTTCGCCGGGCTCGCTCATCGGCGCGCTCCGGACGGGGCCGCGGCGTGGAGGGCACGGTGGCGCCCAGCCCGCCTCAGGCCAGCCCGCCTCAGGCCAGCCCGCCTGAGGCCGGACCTCCTCAGGCCGGACCTACTCAGGCCAGACCGAACGCGGGCAGTAGCCCCGTGATGCGCAGTTGGTCGAACACTCGGGACGTGGGATGCCGCACGCTGAAGGCCGCCTCGACCTCGGCGGACGCCTTCATCGCGTCCACGAGCACGCCGATCCCGGAGGAGTCGATGAAGGCCACCTCGCCCATCTCGATCCACACCACGGAAGGGCGCTGGTCGAGTACGGCGGCGGAGACCGTGCTCCGTACCCAGGCCGCGTTCGTGAAGTCGATGTCGCCGCGCAGCACCACTTCCAGCGTGCCGTCGGTCACGGTGCCTACCGACACCACCTCCATGCGCGTTCCTTCCTCTGCCGATGCCGAGCACGGCGAGTTTGCCCCCATGATGCGCTCCGGACTGCCGGTCGGCTGCCCGCACCTCAACATTGTCCGGTACATAGGGGTATTTATCACCCGCTCGACTGCCACGCCACCCGGCGACGGCTCTCGGCGGGCAGGTGAGCCGGGGCGGAGCCTTACGATGTGATCGTGAGTCCGAGCCCTCGGCGCGAGCCGCGCTCCGGCGCCCGCAGAGGGGCCGTGCCCAGCATCCGCGACGTCGCGGCCGCGGCGGGCGTCTCCTACCAGACCGTCTCGCGCGTGCTCAACGACTCGCCGCGGGTGCGCCCCGACACCAGGGCCGCGGTGCGCGCGGCCATCGAGACGCTGGGGTTCCGGCCCAACCGGGCCGCGCGGGCGCTCGGCCTGGGGCGCGCTCCGGGCATCACCGTGGTGACGTCCAACACCATGCTGTACGGCTACGCCTCCACGTTGCAGGGCATCGAGGAGGCCGCGCGGACCGAGGGCCTGGCCGTGGGGGTCAGGGTCGTGGAGTCGGACTCGCCCGCCGAGATCAAGCAGACCGTCGACTACGTGAGCGACCCGAGCGCGGGCGGGCTGGTCGTCATCGCGTTCGACCCGGTGGGTACGGCGGTGCTGGAGGCGCTGCCGGCGGACATACCGGCGATCGCCGCGACCGAGCCGGTGGCGCCCGACACGGGCCGGGTCACGATCGCGCTGGACGAGCGGGGTGCCGCCGCCGACGCCACCGAGCACCTGCTGGCCCTGGGTCACCGGACCGTGCACCACGTGGCGATCCCGTCCGAGGGACGCTCCAGTGGTCGGCAGGCCGGCTGGCGCGACGCCCTGTCGCGGGCGGGCGCCGAGATCCCCGAGGTGGTCGCCTCCGGCTGGGACATCCGGGCCGCCTACCTGGCCGGGCAACGGCTGGCCGGTGATCCGGACGTCACGGCGGTGCTGTGCGGCAACGACGACATCGCCCAGGGGGTGCGGCGCGCCCTCTACGACGCGGGCAGGGACGTGCCCGGTGACGTGAGCATCGTCGGGTTCGACGACATTCCCGGCTCGGCCTTCTGGATCCCCGCGCTGACCACCGTACGGATGGACTTCGTCGGGCTGGGGCGGGCGTGCTTCCTGGCGGCGGTGGCCGAGCTGACCGGCCAGCCGCAGCCCGAGACCGAGTTGACCCCGCCTCGCCTGATCGTGCGCGAGTCGACCGCACCCCCACGCACCGCCGCCGCTTCCTCCTCCTGAGACGGCCCCGCCGAGATCGCGCCCGCCGAGAGCGCACCTGCCGAATCCGCGCGTCCCGAGATCGCGACGCGTCCGAACCTGAGACCGCACCCGAAACCGGCGCGTAACAATCCGGCAAAGGGCCCTTCCGTTCCTGCCATGTGACCGCTCACACTCCATGTGACCGGTCACATGGCCGCTCCTCTCCCGGCAGGAGGTACTCCCGTTGACTTCGTTCCGGCTCCTGGGTGTCACGACCGTCGTCTCCGCGCTCGTCTCGGCCCTGCTCTGCGCCGCCGCTCCCGCGCAGGCCGCGTCCCCTGCCCTCGTCGTCGACCTCGCCTCGGACACGGGCCCGCTGAAGTACGGCGCCACCGGCTTCCTGTACGGCCTGGGCAACGACGGAATCCCCACCGACACCATGCTGGCGGCCCTCAAGCCCCAGGTCACCGCGCAGAAGGCGCCCGACGGCCTCCAGCATCCCAACGGCGACGCCCTCCAGATCGCGCCCATGTTCAAGCGCACCGGCGGCCGTGACATCCAGGTCTACATGCAGGACGTCTACCGCCAATGGCCGTACGAGAACCTCGGCATCGACGACTACCTGGCCAAGGTCGACACGATGACCCGCAAGATCGTCGCGGACCCGTACCGGACGTCGTACGTGTACGTGCCCTTCAACGAGCCCGACCAGATCTGGTACCAGGGCAACCTCAACGGCCTGCTCGACGCCTGGAAGCGCGTCTACCAGAAGATCCGCTCGATCGACCCCGGCGCCCGGATCGCGGGCCCCAACTTCGCCGGCTACCGCTCGGCCGACCACCGCGCGTTCCTCACCTACGCCAAGGCCAACAACGTGCTGCCCGACGTGTTCACCTGGCACGAGCTCGGCGACGACTTCTTTACCAGCTGGTACGACCACCACGCCGACTACCGGGCCATCGAGACGAGCCTCGGCATCAGCCCCCGGCCCATCGTGATCAACGAGTACGCCCGCTACTCCGGCGACCTGGGCGTGCCCGGCAACCTGGTCCAGTACGTGACCCGGTTCGAGAACAGCAAAGTCGACGCCTGCCTGGCTTTCTGGACCACGGCCGGAGCGCTCAACGACCTGGTGACCAGGAACAACCAGGCCACCGGCGGGTGGTGGCTCTACAAGTGGTACGGCGAGCTGACCGGCCACACGGTCACCGTCACCCCGCCCACCAGGAACGGCCCCCTGCAGGGGCTGGCAGCCCTGGACCCGGCCAGGAAGCAGGCCCGGGTGATCTTCGGCGGCTCGCTCAGCGTGAACGACACCTACGCCGCCGACGTCGTGGTCAAGGGCATCGCCTCGGCCCCCTATCTCGCTGGCTCGGTCCACGTGACGGTGTGGGGGGTGAACAGCACCGGCCTCAACGCCTCCCCGGGCCCGGCCCTGATCCACGAGGGCGACTACACCGTCTCGGGCGGCCAGATCACCGTCCCGCTCACCGGGCTGAACGGCGCCGCCGCGTACCAGGTCATCGTCACCCCGAACACCGACCTGACGCCCGCCGGGCCGGCCACCCGCTACCAGGCCGAGTACGCGGCGCTCGGCGGCACCGCCCGCGTCACCTTCGGCCCCAACACCGGCTACTCCGGCACCTCCTTCTCCGAGGGCTACGGCGCCAGCGACACGGCGGCGACCACGTTCGTGGTGAGCGCGCCCAATGACGGTTACTACAACCTGGGACTGCGTTACTCGGCGGGCCCGTACACCGGTGCGCCGCAGAACCGGGCCGCCCGCCTGGTGCTCAACGGCACCGCGTTAACCGACCTGACGCTGCCGGGAACCGCCGACTGGAACACCTGGAACATGGTGACGACCAAGGTGTTCCTCCAGGCCGGCGTCAACCGCGTCGGCGTGCACGCCTTCACCACCGACGACCGCGACGCCGTCAACCTCGACTACCTGGACGTTACGGCCACCACCGGCACCGTCACCGCCTACGAGGCCGAGAGCGGCGCCAACGTCCTCGGCGGCACGGCCGTGGTCGGCGCCAACGGCGCCGCGTCCGGCGGCTCGTACGTCGGCTACATCGGCAAGGGCGCCGCCAACATCCTGCGCTTCACCGGCGTCAACGCCCCGGACGCCGGCCGCTACCGCGTGGTGATCACGTACGCCAACGGCGAGCTGGGTGAGGGCGCGAGCAACTACAACACCAACATCGTGGACCGCTATGCCGACATCCGCGTCAACGGGGGCACGTCAACCCGGGTCTACTTCCGCAACACGCTGGGCTGGTCGAACTTCCGCACCACCGTGATGACCGCCGACCTCAGGGCCGGCGCCAACACGATCGAGTTCGGCAACGCCGCCGCGTACGGCCCTGACGTCGACCGGATCCAGATCGCCGCCGCCCTCGGCTGACACCTGTCGCACAACCACCGCACAACCGAAGGAGAGTTACGTGAAGCCTGCCGACGTGGTCGAGACCCTGCGCTGGGGACATGGCGCCCTGGCGGCGGTGGTGGAGATCCACCCGGACCGGCCGGTGGCCCTCCAGAGGCTGGGACCGCCCGGCGGCGAGCCGTCCCGTCTGTCGCAGCCGCTGGTCGAGGTGCTGATCCCCGGCGAGGGCCGGGCCAAGGCCTCGCAGCGGCTGTCGGAGACGGCGGTCGGCTGCCGGTTGCGGTACACCGGCGCCGAGCAGAGCCGCGACGGTGACTGGCACACGCTGCGCGTCGTGCTGCGCGACGAGGTGTCCGGGCTGGCGGCCGAGCTGACGCTGCGCTCCTTCGACGGCGTGGCCGCCTGCCAGGCCCAGGTACGGGTGACCAACCAGGGTACGGACCCGGTGCTCCTGCTCGCCGTGTCCTCCTTCGCCGGCGGGTTCCTCGGCCGCCCGGTGAGCGAGGTGGACGTCCTGTCCGCCGACAGCGAGTGGCTGGGCGAGAGCAGGTGGAGCAGGCGGCCGCTCGGCGACCACATCGCCGACCTCGGCCTGGCCGCGCACGGCCAGCACGGGCGCGGCCGGTACGCGCTGAGCAGCACCGGCACCTGGTCCAGCGGGCGGTACGTGCCGATGGGCGGCCTGGCCGACCGGCGCACCGGCCAGACCTGGCTGTGGCAGATCGAGCACAACGGCGCCTGGGGGTGGGAGACCGGTGAGCGGCTGGACGGCGTGTACGTGGTGGCCACCGGCCCCACCGACGCCGACCACCAGTGGAGCCAGACCCTGGCGGCGGGGGAGTCCTTCACCACGGTGCCGGTCTCGGTCGCCGTCTCGGACGACGGGCTCGAGGGCGCCGTCGCGGCGCTCACCGCGCACCGCCGCGCGCTGCTGCGCCCGCACCCCGACAGATCCGCGCTGCCCGTCGTGTTCAACGACTACATGAACACCCTGATGGGCGACCCGACGACGGCCAAACTGCTGCCGCTGGTGGACGCCGCCGCCGCGGCCGGGGCGGAGATCTTCTGCGTCGACGCGGGCTGGTACGACGACGACGGCGCCTGGTGGGACAGCGTCGGCGCGTGGGAGCCGTCCCGGACCCGCTTCCCCGGCGGCATCCAGGAGGTACTCGGCCACATCAGGGACCGCGGGATGACACCGGGGCTGTGGCTGGAGCCCGAGGTGATCGGCGTACGCAGCCCGATGGCGGACAAGCTGCCCCCCGAGGCGTTCCTGCAGCGCGGCGGCCGGCGCGTGGCCGAGCACGGCCGCTACCACCTGGACCTGCGCCACCCCGCGGCCACCGGGCACCTGGACCAGGTGGTGGACCGGCTGGTGGAGGAGCTCGGCGTCGGTTACTTCAAGCTCGACTACAACATCAACCCGGGCGCCGGCACCGACCTGCACGCCGACAGCGCCGGCGCCGGGCTGCTGGCCTGCAACCGGGCCCACCTCGCCTGGCTGGACGGTGTCCTGGACCGGCACCCCGGCCTCGTCCTGGAGAACTGCGCGTCGGGCGCGATGCGCATGGACTACGCGCTGCTGTCCCGGCTGAACCTGCAGTCGACCAGCGACCAGCAGGACTTCCTGCGCTACCCGCCGATAGCCGTGGCCGCGCCGCTGTCCATGCTGCCGGAACAGGCCGCCAACTGGGCGTACCCGCAACCGGAGATGACCGACGAGGAGCTCGTCTTCACCATGTGCACCGGCATGCTGGGGCGGCTCTATCTGTCGGGCAACCTGCCCGCGATGAGCGCCGCCCAGCTCGACCTGGTGCGGGCGGGCGTACGCGCGCACCGCGACCTGCGCGCCGACCTGGTGCGCGCGGTCCCGTGCTGGCCGCTCGGCCTGCCCGGCTGGGCCGACCACTGGCTCGCCCTCGGCCTGCGCGCCGGGGACACCACCCATCTCGGGCTGTGGCGCCGCCCCGGCGCCGCCGAGACCTCGGTCCTGTCGCTGCCCCACCTGGCCGGGCGCGCCGTTCAGGTCGAGACCGTCTACCCGGGCGATAAGGCAGGATGGGGCCACTCGTGGGACCCGCAGACCGCCGAGCTGTCCGTGACCAGCACCGTTACCGGACCGACCGCCCGAATCCTGAAGCTCCGCACCCTCTGACCCCCCACGGACCAAAAGGAAACACACCGTGAAACTCACCGCGATCACGGCCGCGGCCGCCACCGCGCTCCTGACCCTCACCGCGTGCAGCGACCCGGCCTCCGGACCCGCCGCCGCCCCGGCCGGGAGCGGGCAGCCCGCCGCCTGGGCCGCGCCCACCGGCCGGCTCGACGGCACCACGCTCACCATCTGGGCCGCCCAGAACAGCAACACCGTGCCCAAAGCCGTGACCGACGCCTTCACCCAGGCCACCGGCGCCAAGGTCGACGTGGTCACCATCCCGGACCCGTACGAGCAGGGCGTGCAGACCAAGGTGGCCACCGGCGACAAGCCCGACCTGGCCTTCTGGCAGCCGACCGCCTCCATGCTCACCGCCCTGAACGCCAGGACCAACCTCCAGCCGCTGGACGGCGCCCCCTGGATCGCCTCGATGACCCCCGAACTACGCGACATCACCGGCCTGCTGGACAAGACCCGCTACGCCGCCCTCGTCACCAGCCCGGCCGTCGAAGGCGTCTACTACAACAAGGAGGTCTTCGCCGCCAACGGCGTCACCGCGACGCCCAAGAACTTCGACGAGATGGTGGAGACGGCCCGCAAGCTCAAGGCCAAGGGCGTCACCCCGTTCTTCGAGATGGCCGGCGACAAGTGGGCCACCCAATGGTGGGTACAGGTGCAGCTCGCCGACGCCGCCCGCGACGGCCTGTGGGACCGGGTCAACACCGGCAAGGAGACCTTCTCCGACAAGACCATCCTGGACGCGATCAAGAAGTACAAGGCGCTGATCGGCGAGGGCCTGTTCAACTCCGACATCAAGACGGCGAAGTTCGAGGACCAGGGCGCGGCGCTGCTGTCGGGCAAGGCGGCGATGGCCGTGCAGGTGAACTCGTTCTTCGGCCAGCTTCAGGCCAAGGCCGACACCGCGACGCTGGACAAGAAGATCGGCTTCTTCCCCGTCTCGCCGTCCGGCAACGTGGGCACCTTCATCCCCGACCAGAGCAACGCGCTGGTGGCCTTCAGGACCGGCGACGCCAAGCGTGAGGCGGCGGCCCGCCAGCTGCTGTCGTACTGGATGGGCCCCGGCTACCAGGGCTTCGTCGCCGACCGGAAGACCGTGTCGCTGCGCGCCGACGTGCCGAGCCCGGCGGGCGTGCCGCAGGCGCTGCTCGACGTGCACAAGTCGCTCGGCGACGCGGTCGGCTCGATGCAGGCGCTCGCGGTGGCCAACCCCGACCTGTACCTCAACCTGGCCGACATGATCACCGGCAGCCTGACGCCCGAGCAGGTGGCCGCCGCGACCCAGAAGCAGTTCGCCCAGCTCGCGAAGGCGGCCGGCGCGTCCGGGTTCTGACCACATGACCGTTACCAGCGTGCGCCGCACGCATCCGATGTGGTTCCTGATCCCGGCCTTCGCGATCCTGTTCGTCTTCTTCTTCCTGCCGACCCTGTTCAACTTCATCTACGCCTTCACCGACTGGTCCAGCTTCAAGAGCGAGATCCGCCCCGTGGGGCTGGACAACCTCACCGATCTGCTGTCGGACGGCACGCTGTTCAGCGCGCTGCACATCACGGTGAGTTACGCCGTCCTGGTGGCGCTGTTCCAGAACCTGTTCGGGTTCGGCCTGGCCGTGCTGCTGGAGCGCGACACCTGGCTGAACCGGATCGCCCGGCTGTTCTTCCTCATCCCGGTGCTGATGTCGGCGCTGGCGGTCGGCTACGTCTTCCAGGCGCTGCTGAAACCCAGCGGCAGCCTGAACGGTCTGCTCGGCGGCCTGCTCGGGCACCCGGTGAGCGTCGCCTGGCTCGGCGACACCACCTGGACGCTGGTCGTGGTCTCGGTCATCCACGCCTGGAAGTGGATGGGGCTGTCCATGCTCATCTACCTGGCCGGGCTGAAGACCGTGCCGGAGGACGTCACCGAGGCCGCCAGGATGGACGGCGCCTCGCCCTGGCAGGCGTTCTGGTCGATCCGCTTCCCGCTCCTGGCGCCCGCGGTGACCTTCAACGTCGCCACCGCGCTGCTCGGCTCGATGAACGGCTTCGACATCGTCCAGGCCACCACCGGGGGCGGGCCGGCGCGCAGCACCGAGATTCTCAACATCTTCATCTACCGCACCTTCGGGCAGGGCCTGTTCGCGCAGGCCACGACCATGAGCCTGGTGCTGTTCCTGCTGGTCGGGCTGCTGGCCTTCCCCGTCATCCGGATTCTGCGCAAGCGGGAGGAGATCCTGTGACCGTTCGTATGGGCGGGAGTGCCCGCCCATGACCATCCCCGCCTACGGCGTCCGCGGCCGCCGGGTCCGGCCGCCCCGCGCGAGCGGCCTCGCGGCGCGGCTGCGTCCCTTCGCCGTCGTCGCGCTCGTCGCCACCGTGATGGGCGTGCCGCTGTGGCTGATCGTCTCGACGGCGGCCAAGTCCCAGTCCGAGGCGCTCTCGCCGGACCTGTCGCTCCCGTCGCGCTGGCTCCTGTGGGACAACCTCGCGCAGGTGTGGACCCAGGGCGACATCCCGGCCGCGTTCCTCGGCAGCGTACTGATCGTGGTCCCGGCCGTCGCCCTGGTCCTGACGTTCGGCTCCATGGCGGCCTGGATCCTGGCCCGCCGGGCCACCCGGCTCAACGCCGTCCTGTACGCGCTGGCCATCAGCGGCATCGTGCTGCCGCCCGCCGTGGTGACGATCGTGCTGCTGCTGCGCCAGCTCGGCCTGGCCGGGACCCTCACCGGCATGATCGGCGTCTACGTCGGCATCTACCTGTCGACCGTCGTCTTCTTCGTCACCGGCTTCGTCCGTACGGTGCCGCTGTCGATCGAGGAGGCCGCGCGCATGGACGGCGCGGGCCCCGTGCGGGTCTTCGTCTCGGTCATCCTGCCGATGTTGCGCCCGGTGCTGGCCACCGCCACGATCCTCATCTGCCTGTACGTGTGGAACGACGTCTTCTACGCGTTCTTCGTCATCGGCGGACGGATGGACACGTTGCCCCTGAACCTGTTCCAGGTGGCCAACGCCGGGCTCTACCTCAACAACTGGCACTTGATCTTCGCCTACATCATCCTCATGAGCCTGCCGCTGCTGGTCGTCTTCGCCGTGGCGCAGCGCAGGATCATCTCGGGGATCACCGGGGGCGCGGTGAAGTAGGGGCTACTGGGGGACGGTCCACTTCTGCGGGTCGAGGCCGGGCACGGCCGTCAGGTCACTCGACCATGATCTGATGGGTGGCCTTGGCCGGCCCGGCCGTGACCTCCCCTGACCACAACGCGAGGTAGCTGTACCTGCCGGCGATGGCGGGCGTGTCGGTGAACGTGTACGTGCCGTCGGCGTTCACGCTCACCGGCGGCAGCTTGACGCTTCCATCGCTGACGTTGTCGACGTGCACGCTGCGCTGCACGGTGAGCGTGGCCCACGGCGAGGGCGGCTTGCCACCCGCCGTCAGCACACCGGTCAGCTCCGTGGCCGTGCCGACGGCGAGCCGACATACGCTCGCGCCGGGGCCGTCACCGTCAGATTGGACGCCGGCAGAGGCCCGACTCCCAGAAGTACTAACTCCCGGAGCTGGGCAAGGCTTCGTCGGTGTGTGCCGGCAACGGCTCTCACGCTCGGGAGTGCTATCCCCGGTGCCGTTTCGGACGATGGCATCCAGCGCGTCCATCCCTGGGTCAATAGGCGTCAGGGGGCAGCCCCTGGTAAGCGGGAGCCAGCGAGATACTGCTCCAATTCGGAATGGCGGAACTGGTAACCCGCCCCGTCCTGCCGGAGGATTTCGAGCCTGTAGGCGTCTTCGAGGAAGGACATCAGTCGCAGCGGTGCACGCCCCTTGAGGAACGACATGAGCTTGACCGCGGCGAATGTCGGCCACGGAGTGAAGGACGTCGCCAGGACCAGGCCGATGCAGAACCCGAGGGCCGCTCCCTGGAAGGCGGTGGCGGAGACGCCGGTCTCAGCGTATCCGCCGTGGACGAGTCCGGCGCTCAGGGTTCCGAGTATGTCCATGCAGAACGCGGCCAGGACCGTGGGGACCGTGATGTAGGTCAAGGCGACGATCCGGGCGGTCCTCAGGGTGGACCTCGGGCTCTCCGCCCTTTTCGTCGGCGACGCTTCGCTCAGCCAGCGGACGGCGCCGCCGGTGAGGCCGATGGCCAGGCCTGCGGTGAGCCCATAGCTCACGCCGACCCGGGCGCCGTAGACGGCGCCTTCGTCCAGCCCGTACTCCGCCCAGGCTCGCAGGAACCCGATCAGGCCACCGCCGAGGCCGATCACCAGCCCGCTGACCGTGCCGACGACAAGGTGAAAGGCGAGCGTCCTGGTCCGGCCGGAGATGCCGAAATTGAGCCGGGTGGGCTGCCGCGGCGACTTCCCCGTGCCCAGCCACGAGGTGAGGACGGCTGAGAACTCAACGGAGATCGTCATGCCCAAAAAGGCAGTGAGCCCCTTCATCAGTCCGTAGACGAGGCCCTCGGAGAAGCCGTACCGGATCCCCATGAAGATGCCGACGGCCGCTCCGATCATCACGGAGACCCCATGCACCGCCCGCAGGCTGCTGGTCAGCCGGCGCATCAGCGCCACCGATCCACCGAGCGCGAGCCCCAGTTCGATCCCGTCCGTAATGGCCTGGGTGAGCCCCACCATCGGCAGCCCCACCAGCAGCACGCACCCGCCGATGGTTATCCCCGTGCGGACGCCGTCCGCGACGCCGCTGAGCCGTCCCCTGGTCAGTCCGATGAGCAGGCCCAGCGACATGCCGACGGCGATGCCGTGACGGAGCCCGTTGGGGAAGGAATCGGTCAGACCGTAGATCGCGGCGGAGACGACGCTCACGATCAGCGACCAGTCCCGCTCTTCCAGTGACCTGTGCTGAAGCCACCATGCGAACCGGTGTCCTCCCAGGCGTCGCGTGGTCGCCGCGAGGTCGCGGAGCCAGCCGTGGGTGGGGGAGTGCCGCCACCGCTCCGCGATACGTTCGCGCTCCTCATGCCCTGACCGCTGGAACGCGCGTACGACGAATTCGTTGAGGAGATGCGCCTTCAACGACTCGGGATTGGGGAATCGCGCGGTGTCGGTCATCTCGCGCGCCGCATCGGGCTGGTTCAGGTAGACATGCCGGGCGATCGAGACGTACAGCGGGATCGTCAGGACGGACTTGACCGGGGAGGGACTGTGCGCGGCCAGTCGCCGCAGGACCCGGTCCCATCCGCCGTCGTCGGTTTCGCGCCGCCGCTGCCGCCATGGGCCGTCGGGGCGGCCCGCGCCGTTGTCCAGCAGGTAGCGGGAGGCTTCTCCAGGGGTCAGCGGCACCAGCCGCCATTCCACCGCACCGGTGAAGGAGGTGCCCGCCTGTACGCTCTGGTCGTACTCGACGGTCCGGCAGGTCACGACCAGGGGTCGATCGACGGGAACGGCGTTGTCGATCTCGATGATCGCCTGGTGCCGGACGGCAGCGTCGATCTCGTCCAAGCCGTCGAGGATCAGGAGCAGGCGAGGCGACTGGACCAGGCTCCGCGCGGCCGTTCCGCCGTAGTTCTGGGTGTCCAGGAGGAAGGAATAGGTCTCTGTGAGCCGCCGCTCGACCCAATCGGTGAACTTCTCCACGCCCGGTTCCCACTGGGCCAGCGTGAGCAGGACAGGCACCTCGCGGTGGTGGTCGGCGAAGGACTCGTTTCTCTGGCGCCGGGCCAGCAAACCCAAGGTCAGCAGGAGCACGTAGATGGACTTCCCCGAGCCTCGGTCGCCTGTGATCACCAGGCGCCGGCCAGGAACTCTCTGGAAGTTCTGCAGAATCTCCTCCCGGTAGCGCTCGAACTTGCGCGGCCCGCCCTTGTTCGGCCGGCTGGACCGCCAGCCGCTTCCCTTCCCCCGCCGAGGGGGTTGCCCCTCCCAGCCGACGCGGGCGGGCACGATGTTGAGCGCGCCGCGCGCCACGGCCTCGTCGTTCCACTGCCGCAGGGCGGAGTCAGCCAGCGCCTGCTCGGCCTGAGCGAGCTGTTCGGGGCTTGTCGTCCTGGCTCCGGGCCTGGCCAGCGCGGTGGCGACGGCGAGTATCAGGCTGAGTGCGGCGAAGCCCCCGCTGAGCACGCTGGCCAGCGCATCCGCCTCATCCAGTCCCTTGACGAGAAACTGCCAGGCCAGGACGAGGACGGCGGCGGTTCCCAGACAGCCAGTGGTCCATAACAACCAACGGCGATGCTTGTACATCCGGACCAGTCCGTCCAGTTCCCTGTCGCAGCCGGTGCCCCCTGAGGCCTGACGCCAGCCAGGCTAGTGAGCCGCCCGATGGCGGACCGGCGTTGCTCGTTGCCTCCAGGAAGAGGAAACCGGCAAACCCGGGATAGGTCGTCAGCCTGCGTCGAGCCCGGAGACGTTGCCCAAGAGCTTGTAGTCGCCTGGCTGCGATGGCGCGTCTGATACTGAAAGCAGGTCAGATGAGGAGTTCGCGCGTGGACACGGTTCCCACCTTCGGCGAAGAGATACGGCGCCGACGTGTAGAGGCCGGGATGTCCCTCGCCGGGCTGGCCAAGCTGACCTTCTACAGCGCGGGTCACCTCAGCAAGATCGAGAATGGGCTGGTTTTTCCGCCCATGCGCCAGGCGTGGGGCATCGACTCCGTCCTCAGAGCCGGTGGCGCGGTGGCCGCCCTGCTGCCCGACAAGCGTCGACAGGCCGGCGGCCCAGAGCACCCCAGCGGCAGGCGGTTGGTGTCCGGCCTGCCGCACGACTCCATCCACTTCCGCGGCCGCGAGGCCGAGCTCGATGAGGTGATCGCGGGGCTGTGCGGCCGGGGCGCGGCTCCATTCTCGCCTGTCGTCGTCGTTGTTCATGGGATGGCCGGAATAGGGAAGACGGCTCTGGCTGTACGGGTCGCTCACAAGGTGGCCGGTCGGTTCCCTCAGGGGCGGCTGATGGTGGACCTGCACGGCCACACAGCCACCACCGCCCCTCTCACTGCCGCCGAGGTGCTGGACCGGTTGCTGCGTCGTCTGGGCGTGACCGGTGCGGAGATTCCCGCCCACCTCGACGAGCGGGCGGCGCTGTTCCGCGAACTGCTGATCGGCAAAGACATCCTCGTCGTGCTCGACAACGCCCACGACGCCGGGCAGGTGAGGTCATTGCTGCCGCCCACTTCGGACGCCAGATTTCTGATCACCAGCCGCCAGTCGCTGAGCTCACTCGACGATGCGCATCACCTGGAACTGGGCGGGCTCTCCGAGAGGGAAGCCGCCGCGGTCTTCAGCTCTGTGGTCCTCGCGGAAGTCGCCGACGAGGCGGCGCGGAGCGCGATTGTGACTGCCTGCGGCGGGCTGCCGCTCGCCGTCCGGATCGTCGCGGCCCGATGCAAGGAGGACCCGCGCCGCGTGGCACGTCTGGCCGCGCTGCTCGGAGACGAGTGGAACCGCCTCCCCGAGATGGACGACGGGGAGCGCAGCATCGCCGCAGCCTTCGGTATGAGCCTGCGCCAGCTCCCTGCGGACACGCGGAGGGTTTTCACGCTTCTCGGAGTGCACCCCGGCACCGACTGGACGGGGCACGCCGCGGCCGCCTTGGCGAATCTCGACCTACCCGACGTGGAACGCCACCTGAGCGTGCTCCGCCGGGCCCATCTCCTGCTCACCCCCCAGCAGGGCAGGTATCGTTTCCATGACCTGGTCGGAGCCTACGCGCGGCGTACGGCCAAGGACTCCCTGACGGGCCGGGAGCGTGCCGACGCGATCGAGCGACTGGCCGAGTGGTTTCTGGATACCCTCATCAGGGCCGACGAGATCGTCACCCCGCACCGGCACCGGATCAAGCTGCAGATGCGCATTGCCGAGTCGCTGCTCGTGGACCTGGGAGACTATCAGAGCGCGTTCTCGTGGCTCACCGCTGAACAGCACAATCTGGTCGCGCTCTGCCGCGCGGTCGACGAATATCGTTTCGACACGCTCGTCTGGCAGTTGGCGTACGCGATGCGGGGCTACTACTTCCTGTCCAAGCGATGGGACGACTGGATCACGACGCACGGCTACGCCCTGGAGGCGGCCATGCGGCAGGGCGACGCGCTGGCCGAGGCGAACACGCGCAACAACCTCGGCCTGGCATTGATGGAGCGCGGCGAGTCCGAGCGGAGCGAACCGCACTTCCAGCGCGCGCTCGATCTGTTCCGCCAGGTGGGCGACGAGCACGGCGCGACCAACGCCACCGCGAATCACGCCTGGGTGCTGTTCCATCGAGGAGACTATGGGGGCGCTCTGAATGCGGGCGAGCGGGCGTTCGAGTCGTACCACCGGCGCGGAGAACTCAGGAACGAGGCGATCGCGCTGCGCAGCATCGCCCTCGCGAAGATCGAGCTGTCGCGGTACGCCGAGGCCGTCGAGCATTTGCGCGAAGCGCTACGGATCCTGGCCGAACTGCGGTTGCCATTGGACGTGGCGATGGCGCTGAACTGTCTCGGTGAGGCCCATCATCGCGCGGGGGAACTCGACGACGCGGAACGCGAGCTTCGCAAGGCGATCGAGTGGAGCAGGGCGTGCGGCAGCACGTTCGAGGAGGCACGCGGATACCGCACGCTGGGGCAGGTGGCGGCCGACCGCAAGAACCCGCGCGAGGCGGAACGCCTGTGGAATCTGGCGCTGAGCCGTTTCCGGCCACTGGGCGCACCTGACGCCCTACCTGTCGAGCGGGCGCTTCAGTCATCCGGTCCGCCCCCCGTCGGCGCCCCGCCTGAGCGCGACCAGCGCTGATCCCTGCGCGCCGACCAACCATCGTGTGCCCGGTATCCAGGCCGGATCCGTGAGGTCGCAGTTGAGTCTGGCGACGACGGCGTCCCTGTCGCGTACTCCGGCGAAGAGCACGGAGCCCGCCGCGAACGAGCACGCCACCTGCCCGTCCGACCCGACGGCGAGATGGCGCACGCGGCCTCCAGGGCCGTCGAACTGCTGGGGAAAGCGCTGATCGCACGGGTCGAACACGTTCACCAGGCGTACCGGGCCGTTCGGTTCCGCGATGACGAGGATAGGATCGCCATCGCCGTTGCCCCTGTCGTCGGTCCAGGCCACCTGGACGCCGGGGATCTGCAACGGAAGGGCTCCCATTCGGGCTTCTTCGGCTTCGGCTTCGGCGTCCCAGATGATGATCTGGCCGTCTCGACGTACGCTCGCGAGCAGGTGCCGGCCGTCCGCCGTCGCCGTCGCGACGACCTGCTCCACCGCTTCCCCCTGGTCGAGAACGGTACGCCGCACACGGGCGGAATGATCTACCGTCACGAGGTGGATCGGGCCGTCCTCTGTTGCGGCCACGATGGTCGCTTCGCCGTCCGATCGTTCGAACCAGATCAGGTCGCTGACCGGGATGTCCGGCTCAGCGAACAGCGGCTCCACCGATCGGTCCCCGACGGCGTCCCACAGGGTGAGGGACTCGGGACCGGCCGCGCAGACGAGTCGCAGCCCGCCGACGGCTATGACGGCGAGCCGTTCCAGCGGGTTCCCGTTCGTCGGCCAGGACCGGAGAACCGCCCCGCGGAGGCCGTCTCTCACCTGCCACAGCGTGACCCGTTCGGCCCCGGCCGCGCACACCATGGGGATGCCGCCGGGGTCGGTGGTGATCGCGATGCACTCAATCGGCTCGCCGTGTCGCAAGGTCACCGCCGGGTGCGGCGCGTCGGGGGTGGCATGCCAGACGCGAACCTCGGAACCGTTCTCGGTGGTGGTCGCCAGCACACCCTCGTCCTCCTGGTACCGCGCGCACCTCATCTGATCGATAGGCGCGCTTACGTGCGCGTCGGATGGTGGGTCGACCTGCCAGAACTTGGTCATCCCCGCGATCGCCCTGGTCGCGAGCAGCGGACCCTGCGCGCTCATGCCGAGTACGAGCAGGTTCGTGGCGTTCTCGCCAGTCGGGATGCTGGTGATCAGGCGCGGCGTCGCGGGGTCGTCGAGGGCATAGATATGGATCACGCCATTCCAGTCAGTCGCGGCGAGTAGCGTGCCGGCGTCATCCAGGAACGACAGCTGCCTGATCACGTGCCTGGTGTCCAGCCGGCTGACGACGCGCGGGGATTCGGCGGGGCGCAGCACGCTGATGGCGACATTGCCGTAGCCGCCTTCTGTCATCGCCACGCGTGCTCCAGCACCGATCCAGGTGATCGCAACCCTGGTCGGCGCGCCGCCCTCGCCGAGTTGGTGGCCGGAGTCGACGAGCGGACCGGTGTCGGAGAACCAGAGGATTCGGTGGCTACTCCCGTCGTCCACGAGGACGCAGCCCCCCTGAGCCGTCCCCGTGGCGGCCAGGCCGCGAAGTCCCTCGCCGATGGTAAGTGACTGTGCCTCCGGTGCGGCGTTCGGCGGGAAGCGCCATAGCCGCACCATGCCGATGGCCGCCGCGGTGACCAGCGCGCCCAGATCGGCCGTGGCCGCGACCGGGGCCAGAAAACCACCGTGGTCGCCGGGCGTCGCCAATGGCACGGTGCGCCCGATCGGCCATACGGTAAGCCCGCCCGTGTCGCCGCCTGACGCGCACAGCAGCCGGAGCCCGCGCGGCCCGCCGATCACCTCGAGCCGTTCGGGCGGGGTCGCCGGGTGTATCGACTCGCTGCGGCGTCCTGACGCGGTCGGGCCGGCGGCCGTCCAGATACTGATCTCACCGCTCTGTTCCAGTACGGCGATCCGGACGTCCCCTGACTCCTCAGCCCAGGCCTTGACGATGTCCGGCGGCTCCGCGCCGGGTCCGGTCAGTGCGAGGGTCGGACCGAGCCGTGACTGGGTCGCGGCGTCCACGAGAACGCATCTGCCGTTCGGACGGACGAGCAACGCGGCGGGCTCGCCGTGTGGTCCCGGTACCGGCAGTACCCACGAGGCCGTTTCCGCGTTGCCCAGAGGGATGGTGCTGGGCATGCCGCCGGCGCGCCAGGGGGTGGACCAGGGTTGTTGTGGATCAAGGAGCTCCAGTGCCTCCGCCATCTCGTCCGCAGCGATCAGTTGCGAGTGGAATCGCAACGCGGCGACCCGCTCGCCGAACTGGCCGTCCAGGGCGTAGGCCGCACGCCGGTAGACCATGGTCGCCTGACGTGCTCGTGGCGACTGCAGCCCGGTCAGTGGCACGATCGCGGTGTCGGGGTCGACCGCGGCTAGGCAGGCCGGCTCCTCCGCGATCAGCGTCTCGATCCGACCCGCCCGCTGGGCGTGCGTCAGCAGGTTGACGCGTACGTAGTCGGAGACCTGCTGCCACTGGCGGGCACCCTCTTCGGTGGGGACGCTGGCGAGCAGGGTCTCGAAGAACAGTTCCACGCGCCGCTCCGGCCACCGACCGGCAAAGAACCGGGCGAAGGACGCGTGCCGCATGGAGAATCGGGGCACGCTCCCGCCGGCCTCGCCCACAAAGAATGTGAAGAGCTCCAGCGCGTGACGCAAGTCCCGTTCCGTGATTTCCCGCGGTCGTTCGAAGGCCTGCGCGAGCTTCAACCAGAGGTCCATGGGCAGTCCGCCCTGCTGCGCGAGCGCGATGGGCACGAGCAATTCCCGCACCCAGGACTCCTTACCGCCCAAGCGCCGGTCGATGTCGCGGGCCAGCCAGTCCTCCAGCCTGTCCGGCCAGCGCATCTGCTCGCTCCATCCACTTTCGGCGCCAGTGAGGGGAGCCGTGGCCAGCAGCTCCTCGGCGATGAACTGGGCGATCAGGAAATTGCCCTTGGTCTTCCCCGTGGCTTCGCGAGCGATCCGCATAACGGTTCCCACGTCGGTCCATTTCGCTGGGTCGGCCGGGTCGTCGTAGCCGTAGCCCCCCGGCCGCCGGTCGGTGCGCAGCAGGCCGGCGATGTACTCGGCCACGTCGTCGTCACTGAGGTATCGGTCGGTGTCGTTGAGGTCGATGACCCGGGTCACCTGACTTCGAAGACCAGCCGGGAGCGCGGCCCGGGGATCGCCGGGGCCTGATAGTTCGCTTCGGACGCCGATGATCAGCCGCACTCGCCAGGCGAGCTCGCTGAGCAGATCCAGCAGGTCGAATCCAGCGCGGTCGTCCGCCGATGGCAGCGCCGCCTCGTCCAGGGCGTCGATCACCACTGTGTGCCGCCCGGACTGCGCGTCCAGCCAGGACATCAGCGACTCGACGGGGCTGTCCCAGTCGAGGCGCGGCACGCCCAGGGTGTCGGCGAGCCGGGTCACGAGTTCGCGGGGGCTTTTCCCGCCGGCGAAGAGGGCCACGTCGATGTCGCAGTCGGGGATCTCCTTGCGCAGGTTCGGTGGCAGGTCGGTTTGCCGCAGGCTGCGGAGCACCAGGGCGGCCAGCAGGGCGGACTTCCCGACGCCCGGCATGCCCGTCACGGCGCAGAGGCCCTGCTCTGCTGTGTTCGTGAAATCCTTGATCTCTGCCATGGCATGCTTGCGACCCGTGAAGTACCAGTTCCGCGTGGTCGTGGTCGTTCCCCGGGCTGCGGGCCACCAGTGCCGCTCCAGCTCGCTGATGGGGGAGCTCCAGCGAGGAGCGTCGCCGTCGCCGGGCGGGCAGGTCATCGCCGCGAGCAGGTCGGCGGCGTCTTCCGTGGTGAAGGCCGAGACGATGAAGTATCCGGTGGATCTGGGGAACAGGAAGTCGGGGATGTGCTCGGGACTGCCGTTGGGCAGCACGACGGGCAGAATGCGCGGGGTCCATGCCCGGCGGTCGCGGGTTAGGAGTTCGTCGAGGAAGTGGATCTCGTTCTGGATTCCGAGATGCCCTTCGGGAGCTGTCTCCGTGGCCGAGCCCGCCTGCCGGTACTTCGGGGACGCGATGGCGATGGTGAAATCGGAGGTGGCGATCTGCCTTCGTGCCCAGAATCCCCAAGCGATGCGTGGTTTGACCTGGAAGTCGGCGATAACCGTTATCCCGGGTTGACTGCTAAGGAAGGCGCAGAACTCCCGGACCGCTGCCTTATGCGGCTCGTTGTCGTGCGTGTAGGAGACGAAAACCCGGCACTGCCGCTCCTGTGGCGCAGGGATGTCGACCGTCACGGGCACCTCCGAGTGGGGACACTGGAGATATCGCGTGCAGGGCACGCGGTATTTCAGAGATGAGTGGCGTATGCCCGCTTCAATGCCTCCATCTCAACGGCCCGACTGGGTCGTGATGCCGGACACCGCAGGCCTCGGCGAGCTCCTACAGCGGGAAGGCCGGGACCTCGTTCCCCAGGATCTGCGCCGCGACCGATGGCTTCGGCGATAGCCTGCTCCGCGTGAGCGCGTAGGCTGTGCCGCCGCGGCTGCCGGTCAGCGGGCTGGCGAGCATCGCCAGGACCAGGGCGCGGTCGTTGGAGGATGGATTCGAGGCGCGGGTCGGTATCAACGAGTTCGGCCCCTTGCAGGCGACGCTGATGACTACAGCACCGCACTCGGTCCACCGCACTCCCAAGCTCATTCGCCAAGCCGATCCCGAAGTATTCAGCTGGGCTGCATGGTGCGCGGTGGCGGCGTGCTGGCCCTCACCTCCAGCCGAGGTCGCCCCTTGTCGGGGGTGAGGGCGCGAGCGATGCGCGTGTCAGCGTCGAGCAGGCCGAGAGTTCGGGCCCGCAGCCACCGCCACGACCGGCCCTCCAGCGACGCGGGGCGCTCCAGGGCGATTTTGTACACCTGAGGCAGGTCGCACTCGGGCCCGGTGAGCGGATCTCACCGGGACGTTCGAAAGCCGATTCCGGGTGTGCCCAGGGGTGGCCCGGGGGACGTTCAAGCGCGGGCCTGGGGGTCATCGCCGATGACCGGGGCGATGGAGGTGTCCACGTCCACGGCGGAGCGGGCCAGGACGGCGCCGCCGGACACGAGGGCGATGTGCAGTCGGCCGCTGGTCCAGCCCGCGGGCAGTTCGGCGTGCACCTCGGCGGGCGCGCCGAGCAGGAACGGCTTGGCCTCGGCCCGCTCCCCGGCCGTCCCCGGTCGCGCGGGCGCGGGCCCGAAGACGGGGGACCAGGCGGTGTGCAGGTGACCGCTGATGGAGTCTGCGCCGTGATGGGAGATCCGGACCGGGACCGTGACCCGACCGGTCTCGCTGAGCAGGTCACGGCCGGGGGCGACGGGGACCACGTCCAGGACGAGCGTCGTCGTGGCGTTGACGTGCGCCGGGTCCACCCCGGCCAGGTCCTTGGCGCGGCGCTCGAAGTCCAGCAGCCCGGCCGACTCGTGTTCGATGTCGTACATCTCGGTGTAGACGTAGCCGGCCAGCCGGTCGTGGCGGCGCATCTCCTGGGTCTGCCAGCGCAACTGCCAGCCCCGCTGCACGCTGGTGAAGCCGGTCCCGTACTCGCTGTTCAGATTGGGCAGACCGCGCAGCGGCTGCGACGGCGACCCGGTCAGCTTCTTGCGGACCACGTAGTCGGGGCCGAGCGGGACGGGGAAGTCGTCCTGGTCGCCGTTCAGCAGCGCGGCGATCGTCCGGCCCCAGGAGGCGGCCGACTCGTCGTAGTAGTGCCAGTCGAGCAGGTCCGTCTTCACGTGCGCCCAGCCGGAGTTGTCGACCGCGGGCCGGGTCGGGTCGAGGGCCTTGAGCAGGTCGTACGCGCGGGCCGCGGCCTCCTGCTTGGCCGGGTCGCCAGGGATGTCCCAGTCCAGGCCCCACTCCTCGTTGTACAGGCCCCAGATGACGATCGCGGGGGAGTTGCCGTCGCGCTCGGCCATCGGGGCGATCTGCGCCTCGAAGGCGGCGACCGACTCCGCCGAGAACCGGCCGGTGGCGGCGGGTTCGGCCCAGAGGAGCATGCCGAGCGTGTCGGCATGGTGAACGAAGCGCGGATCCTCCAGCTTGAGATGCTTGCGCACCAGGTTGTAGCCCGCCGCGGCGGCCAGCTCGAGGTCGCGGCGCAGCGCGGCGTCGTCGGGCGCCGTGATGCCGGTACGCGGCCAGTAGCCCTGGTCGAGGACGCCGCGTACGAACAGGCGGTGGCCGTTGAGGTACAGGTCCTCGCCGGACACCTCGATCCGGCGCAGCCCGGTGTAGCCGGTGACCCGGTCGGTGCCATCGGCCGAGACCAGTTCGGCGTCCACGTGGTACAGGTGCGGGTCCTCAGGAGACCACAGGCGCGGCTCGGCGATCGGCAGCACCCCTCGCACGACACCATCGGAGATCGCCAAGTCCGCCGTCGTTCCGTGGCCGCGCACGGTCAGTCGCAGCGTCGCCGGAGCCGGGCCCTCGACGCGGGCCTCGACCTCGATGCCGTCCAGCCCCTCGGCCGGGCGCAACTTCAGCGCGGCCACGTGGGTGGCGGGCCGCGCCTCCAGCCAGACGCTCTGCCAGATGCCCGACGAAGGAGTGAAGCACACGCCGTCGAAGTCGTCGCGCGGGATGCTGCGCTGCTTGCCGTGCGCGATCTCCCGCTTGTCGGCGGGGGAGGAGACCCGTACCAGGATCTCCTGCTCGCCCTCGCGCAGCGCGTCGGTGATGTCCGCCTCGAACGGCGTGTAGCCGCCCACGTGGCGGGCCACCTCGGTGTCGTTGACCCAGACGGTGGCCTCGTGGTGCACGGCCCCGAAGTGCAGGACGATCCGCTGCCCCGCCCAGCCGGTGGGGACGGTGATCCGGCGGCGGTACCAGGCGACCGGAAGCCAGTGGGCCTCGATGCCGGAGGCCGGGGTCTCCCAGGCGAAAGGCACGGTGATGGTCCGGTCCCAGCCCTGGTCGGCGTCGGCCCGGAAGTCCCAGTCGCCGTTCAGGCTCGACCAGGTGTGCGACCGGTCGAAGTGGGGGCGCGGGTATTCCGCACGCGGCGTCATTGGAAGGGTGCTCCGATCATGAGAAGGTGTGCGCGGTCAGCCCTTGACGCTGCCGGCGAGGATTCCGCTGATGAAGTGGCGCTGCAGCAGGATGAAGATCACCAGCAGCGGCAGCATGGCGATGCTGCCGGCGGCGAGCAGCTCACCCCAGACGGTGGCGAAGTCGGCGCCGACGCGGTTGCCGGTGACGTTCTGCGCCAGGGTCGACAGCACCACCTGGACCGTCTGGTGCGCGGTGTCGTTGACGGCGACGACCGGCCAGACGAAGTCGTTGTAGATGTTCATGGTGGTCAGCACGGCCAGCGCGGCCAGGCCGGGCCGGATCACCGGGATGACGACCCGGGCGAAGACCCCGAACTCGCTCGCGCCGTCCACCCGCCCGGCGTCGAGCAGTTCGTCCGGGATGGCGGCGATGACCTGGCGCATCCAGAAGATGCTGAAGGCGTCGACGCTGCCCGGCAGGATCAGCGCCTGGTAGGTGTTGACCCAGCCCAGCGAGCTCATCTCCAGCAGCAGCGGGATGATCAGCACCAGGGTCGGCAGCATCAGCGTGAGCATCACCACCCCGAACAGCGCGTTCTTGCCGGGGAAGGTGTACTTGGCGAAGGCGTAGCCGGCCAGCGGGCAGAACACCATCGTCATCGCGCCCTTGACCGCCAGGACCAGCGCGGTGTTCACGAAGCCGGTGCCGATCGGCACGTCGGCGAACATCGCCCGATAGTTGTCCAGCGTCGGGCCGCCCACCGACAGCGGGCTGGTGATGATCTCGGCGGCGGGCTTGAGCGAGGAGCTGAGCGCCCACCAGATCGGGTACAGGAACGCGACGGCGAGCAGCGCAAGCACCACGTACTGCACCGGACCGGGCCTGGCCTGCTTCATAACACCTCGTCTTTCGGGCGCAGCAGCCGGACCGCGCCCAGCGACAGGCCGAACACCAGCAGCACCAGCAGGAAGGAGTTGGCGGCACCGGTGCCCAGGTCGGATGCCGAGATGTGGTCGTAGAGGTAGAGGCCGGCCGTGGTGGTGGAGCCGTAGGGGCCGCCCTCGGTGACCACGTACGGCTCGGCGAACATCTGGAAGACCGCCAGCGTCTGCACGACCAGCAGGAAGGCGATGCTGCGTCGGACGAGCGGCACGGTCAGCGACCAGAACTGCCGCCACCGCGAGGCGCCGTCGATCGAGGCGGCCTCGTACACGGCACCCGGTACGGCCTGCAGCCCGGCGAGCAGGATGATGATCGCGAATCCGGTGGTCTTCCACAGGAACAGCAGCGCGAGCGTCGGCTTGGCCCAGGCGGTGGAGGTCAGCCAGCCGACGGCGGGCAGGCCCACCAGCCCGAGCGCGTGGTTGACCAGCCCGTAGTCCTCGTCGAACACCACGATCCACACCTGCGCCATGGCCACCAGCGGCGTGACGAACGGCGCGATGAAGGCGACCCTGAACAGCCCGCGCAGCCGCAGTCGCGCGTTGGCCAGCAGCACCGCCGCGCCCAGCCCGGCGATGACCTGGACCGGCACGATCAGCAGCCACATCACCGCGCTGTTGCCGAGCGAGGCCCAGAAGTCGGGGTTGGTCAGCAGGTAGACGTAGTTGCCCACGCCGACCCAGGTGGCCTCGCCCGCGCCGCGCCAGCGGGTGAAACTGAGGCGCAGCGCGTAGATCAGCGGGTAGACGCCGAAGGCCGCGAAGACCGCGAAGAACGGCGCGATGAACAGGTACGGCGAGAGCCGGGGCAGGCGCCGTGAGCCGGTGGCGGCCCGCCCGGCCGTCGTGGCGGTGAGAGTCGACATCAGGCCCGGTCGATCAGGTTGCGCTGGATCTTCTTGGCCGACTCGGCGATCACGTCGTCGGGGGACATCTTCCCCTCGATCAGGCGCTGGGTGTTGTCACCGAGATAGTCCACGGACTGGGCCCACCACACGGGGATCGGCGCGGCGGCCGGGATGGTGGCGGCGGCCTCGACGGCGACCTTCCACAGGTCCTGGCCGCCGAGCGCGTCGATCGGCTTGAACAGCGGCTTGTCCGGCTTGAGCGCCGGGGTGAAGGAGGGTACGGAGGTGGACAGGCCACCGGGGTAGATGCTGTTGGGGCCGTAGACGGCGGTGCAGCCGGGCTCGGTGAAGCACAGGAACTCGTACAGCAGCCAGGCCAGGTCGGGGTTCTTCGCCTTGGCGGGGATGATGAAGCTGCTGCCGCCCATGGCGCCGCTGCGGGCGCCGCCGGGCGTCCACGCGGGCAGGGGCGCGGCCCGCCACTTGCCCTTGGTGGCCTTGAGCAGTTGCTGCGGCGCGAACGACCACCAGATCGCCCACGGGACGAACACCTGCTGCCCGCTGTCGAGGGTGTTGATGTCGGCCGCTTCCAGGTAGGGAGCGTGGGTGACCAGGTCGCCCTTGACCGCGTCCTGGATCCAGGTCAGGGTCCGCCGGTACTCGGCCGACTCCAGCCGGAGCTTGCCCTGCGCGTCGGCGAGGCTCGTGCCCTGCTGGTTGGCCAGCATCTCCAGCCAGAGCTGGCCGAGGAACGGGTTCTTGTCCAGGTGGATGGGCTTGGTCTTCGGGTCCTTCTCCTTGATCGTCCGGGCCGCGGTCAGCAGGTCGTCGTAGGTGCCGATCCCGGCCGGGTCGACGCCGGCGTCCTGGAGGATGTCCTCGCGGTACCAGAGCAGGCCGGGGTCCAGGTCCCACGGCACGCCGAAGATCTTGCCGCCGACGGTGTTGACGGACAGCTTGTACGGGGCGACCTTGTCGCGGTAGGGGGCGATCAGGTCGGTCAGGTCGTACAGGTGCTCGGACTGGCCGCCGATCTTGGCGTCGTCCCAGAAGCTGCCGTCCGGCACATCGGTGCCGCTGATCAGGGTGTTGGCCAGCTTGGCGTCGATGTCGACGGCCAGGTGGTTCACCTTGACCCCGGGATAGGCCTCCCGGAACTTGCCGATCGCCGCGTCGAATACCTTGAACAAGTCACCGGACCGGTTCCAGATCGTGATCTCGCCCTTGGCGGACGTGGACGCCGTGACGGTGGGCTTGGCCAGCTTGCTCGGTGCCGCGCTGGTGCTGCCGCCGGGAGCGCAGGCGCCGGCCGCGGCCAGCGCGCCGATTCCGAGCGCTCCCTTGAGGAAGCCGCGGCGGGCCATGGCGGGTGTGGACATCTCTACTCCTCGGGCGGGGGTACGGCGCGGCTTTCGGAAATCGCTCTGCAACGATGCAGACATCATGCATACTCCTCTGCAACGATGCAAGAGTGAGTTATGATCACACCAACCGCAGAGGAGGAACATGGCCCGTCCAACGTTGCGTGACGTCGCCAAGCGGGCGAACGTCTCGATCCGCACGGTGTCCAACGTGGTCAACGGCTACGCGCCGGTCTCCGACGAGCTGCGGGCCCGGGTGCAGGTCGTGCTGGACGAGGTGGGTTACCGGCCCAACCTGATCGCCCGCAACCTCAAGCAGGGCCGCACCGGGATGATCGGCCTGGTCGTTCCCGAGCTGGACGTCCCCTACTTCGCCGAGCTGGTGCGCGAGGTGATCACCGCGGCCCGGGCGCACGGCTACGTCGTGATGGTCGACCAGACCGACGGCGACGCCGAGCGGGAGCGTGAGCTGCTGGCCCGTGACTCGCGGGCCAGCATGTTCGACGGCCTGCTGCTGAGCCCGCTGGCCATCTCCGCCGAGGAGCTGCGCGGCCGGGGCAACCGGGTCCCGATCGTGCTGCTCGGCGAGCACATCTTCAACGGCAGCTTCCACCACGTCGCCATCGACAACGTCGCCGCCGCCCGTACGGCCACCGGGCACCTGCTGGAGCAGGGCCGCCGCCGCGTCGCCGCCATAGGCGATCAGCCGTACGCGACCGGCGAGACCGCGCAGCTGCGCACGTCCGGCTACCGGCAGGCGCACGCCCGGATGGGGCTGGACGTCGACGAGCGGCTCATCGTCCCGACTCCGCGCTTCCACCGGCGTCTGGGCCTGGAGGCGATGGAGCGCCTGCTCGCGCTGCCCGACCCGCCCGACGCCGTCTTCTGCTACAACGACCTGCTCGCCCTCGGCGCTATGCGCGCCCTGAACAGGGCCGGGCGCCGCATTCCTGACGACGTCGCGGTGGTCGGCATCGACGACATCGAGGAGGGCCAGTACAGCACGCCCAGCCTCACCACGGTCGCCCCGGACAAGGCGGAGATCGCCCGGCTGGCGGTGGGCGTCCTCATCGAGTCGATCAACGGCTCGGGCGCCGCACCGTCGGAGATCGTCGTCCCCCACCGCCTCATCGTCCGGGAGAGCACCGCTCTCTGACCGGGCCTAGTCTTTCCTATCGGGGTCGGAACGCCACAACGACATCCTCGCGGCGCAAAGCGCGGTGGACGGTGCCGAGACTAGGGTCTCAGCATGGGCGCGGGAGATGAAAATCCAGGTCACAAGCCCTTTCGGCGGGCAGGATATGGACGCTCGGGGTGTTCTAACGTGGAGAGCGGGGGCAGCACCCGCCCCCGCTGACACCAGAATCCCACGGAGAACACCATGTCTATTCTGTGCTTCTTCGGCATGATCCGCCCGCCCTATCCTGCGCCTCCGGATCTGTCCAGTGACAGCAGTGGTGCGGCGCTCGCGCGCCGCCGTCGCCGCCACCGCCGTTGAGCTCAACGCTCCACCCAAAAAGATAGACGCTCGGCAGGGAAAGCCCCTCGCCGGGCGTCTCGCTGTGCTTCCCCCAGACGGCACGGAATTTTGTGATCGGGAAGATGAATGCGCCAGGCGCCGCCTCAGCAGGAGAACGGGGTGACCCTGATCACCGGTGACCGGGTCGTGGTCACCGGGCCGGGGCACCGTGTGGAGCCCGGTCCCGGCAGGCAGGCGGACTTCACGAGCCAGGTGCTCGGAGGCCACCTGTACGTGATACCCGCCGACGCCACGCCGCTGATCGCCCAGGGTGTGCTGGACCGTCGGCTGTTCGATGTCACCCAGCTCCTGGTCTGGAAGTACGGCGACGCCGACACCCCCGACATACCCGTGATCTCGCAGGGGATCGCTGGGCAGGCCGTCGCACCGCAGGGCGCCCAGCGGGTCCGGCAGTTATCCAGCCTCGGGATGAGCGCGGCGCGCGTGCCGAGGCGAACGCCGCCCAGACCTGGAAGGACCTGACGGGCGGCGGCGCCCGCGCCCTGACGGTGGGCCGTACCAAGCTGTGGCTGGACGGCCGCAGGTCGTTCTCGCTGGACGAGAGCGTCAAGCAGATCGGTGCCCCGCAGGCGTGGCAGCAGGGCATGACGGGCAAGGGTGTCACTGTCGCGGTCCTTGACTCCGGCTACGACCCCGACCATCCGGACCTGAAGGACGCGGTACAGCAGGAGCGCAACTTCAGCGACGACCCCGACATCCGCGACTCCATCGGCCACGGCACTCATGTCGCCTCGATCGTGGCGGGAAGGGATCAGAAGTATCGGGGCGTGGCGCCCGAGGCGAAGCTGGCCATCGGGAAGGTGGGCGGCGCTGCGGGCCCGACCGATTCGGCCATCCTCGCCGGTATGGAGTGGGCGGCCGTCGAGATCAAGGCCAAAGTCGTCAACATGAGCTTCGGCGACGTGGACGCTCCCGATCTGGACCCGCTGGAGCAGGCCGTCAACACCCTTTCTGAGCGGACCGGCACGCTGTTCGTCGCGGCGGCGGGAAATGACGGCGCCCGCGGTAGGGTGCTCAGCCCCGGTAGCGCTGAGGCGGCGCTGACTGTGGGCGCGGTGGACAAAAAGGGTATCCTTGCCGAGTTCTCCAGCCCCGGGCGGCGAGTGAGTGATCACGCGATCAAACCCGAGGTGACCGCGCCGGGCGTGAACATCGTCGCCGCGGCCGCCGCGGGCACCGCCGACGGCCTCCACCGGTCGTTCAGCGGCACCTCCATGGCCAGCCCGCACGTGGCGGGAGCGGCGGCGATCCTGGCTCAGCGCCACCCGGAGTGGACGGGCGCGCAGCTCAAGGCCGCGCTGATCGGCAGCGCCGCGCCCGCTCAGGGCCCGACGCTCTATCAGCAGGGAGCCGGGCTGATCGACCTGGAACGCGTGCTGAAGCAGCAGGTCACGGTCGCGCAGGGCAACCTCTGGGCGGCCTTCCCCTGGAACGCCGCCGGCGAGCGGGTCACCACCAAAACGATCACATACACCAATGCGAGCGACGCTTCGGTCACCCTCGACCTGTCGGCTCAGGGCGAGGTGCTGAAGCTGCCGGCCGATCAGGTCACGGTCCCGGCCAAGGGCGAGGCCTCGGTCACGCTCACCATCGACGCCGGCGGCAAGGCGCCGGGCGACTATCCGGGAACGGTCACCGCCAAGTCGGGTGAGACGGTGGTCCGCACGCTGGCCGGCGCCTACGTCGAGCCCGAGTCCTACGACGTCACGCTCACCGTCGTCGGCAAGCAGGGCCAGCCCATCAACCCCATGCAGAGCCAGATCTACGACGCGAAGACCGGAGCCGTCCACCAGCCGGCCTTCCGGGACGGCGTGGCCAAGGTAAGACTGCCCGAGGGCGACTGGAGCCTCTACACCGAGATCGCGGAGAGGATCGACGGAAAGCGGATCATAACGATTGCCGACCCCGCGCTGAAGATCGACGGCGGCGACCAGAAGCTGACAGTGGACGCGCGCCAGGGCAAGGCGGCCAAGATCATGCTTGACGATCCGAGCGCCGAGATTCAGCGCGGTTACGCCCTCGGGGTGACCCACGGCGCATGGAACGCGCAGGCAGGTCCCGCACTCGGCGCTGTCCACCGGCGTGGAGTCCGTTTGGACGTTCCCGTCCGCGACCACCGCCAAGGCGCAGCCGCTGCCGCTGACCGCGGTCCGGTACAACCCCGAGGGCCTGGACGCGTCTAACCCCGCCAAGCCGGGCAGCGTGACCCGCCTGCCCCTCCGGATCGAGCGCAACGCCGGGTCCGCGCCGGTGAAGGCGAAGTCGGTCGGGCTGGAGATGTCCGTCGACGACGGCGCGAACTGGCGCAAGATCCCGGTCGTCCGCACCGGCTCGGGCTGGTCCGCCAGCGTGCCGAACCCGGGTGAGGCCGGGTTCGGCACGCTCCGCGCGGTGGTGACCGACGCGGAGGGCATCGGACTGACCCAGACGATCACCCGCGCCTACGCCATCGGCTGACCGGCGACCACACCACCCAGGCTCGGCCCCTCATCGGCCGGGCCTGGGAACCCCCCTGCCGCTTCGGCGGGGTCGGCCGCGGCGGGCCGCCGTCGGTGTCTTGTCAGGTGGTGGGTCGTGGATGAAGATCTGCGCGACGGCTCTCTGGCGGGGGTGGCGGGACGTGAGCGGCAGGTTATGGACGGTGACGGCCCTGGTGGTGGCGGTCATCGTGACCGTCTCGTCTTGCGACGCTGACGCCCCGCCGAAGAACACGCCCAAGCCCTCCGCCGCAGGCTCGCTCGCGCCGAATTCGCCGCCTTCCCCCAGCCAGCCGAGCAGCCGGCCGACCAGCCAGCCGACCCCCTGGGCGGCCGGGCGCTGCCTTGACGTTCAGGCGCCCAAGCCGGACAGCCAGGTCCCCGCGCTGGTCGACTGCGCCTTCGTGACGGCCGGGGCCCAGATCACCAAGCTCGTCTACCAGGGCAACGGGCCGGTGGAGTGCCCGAAGGACAGCGACGGACTGCTGGACACCCCGGCCGGTCAGGAGCCGCGCACGGCCTGCCTGCGCAACCGCCGCGCCCCGCATCCGGGGGACGTCGGCAAGGGCGGCGGGCTCCTGCGCGTCGGCGACTGCACGCTCATCGAGGACGATCCCGTCGTCACCGTCGAGGAGCGGGCCTGCTACGACGCCCACGGCCCCGGCCGGATCAGGTCCTTCACCAAGACGAAGAAGGCGTGCACGCGCAAGATCTGGTCCTACGCCTACAAATGGCAGGGCTCTTACGTGTGCGTCGGTCCGGGTGAGGACGCCAAGGAGGTCGGTCCGCAGTACGCGCTCGCGAGCTGTCTGACCGCGCCCAAGACCAAGAAGCGCAAGACGGTCTTCGGCACCGAGAACTCCATCGTCGGCGGGCTGAAGAAGGTGTCCTGCAAGCTCAAGAAGGCGTGGGGGAAGGTCGTCGGGCACGTCAGCATCGAGTTCGAGTGTCGGCGGCCGGCCGACTACTCGGTGACGAGCTCGACCACCACGCTGTACGGGCTGGCCCACGGCCCCGATCCCTACCCGGCGATCACCTGCATCCGGAGACTCTGACCGCGTCTGAGGCGAGGCCCAGCGCTCTCCCCGGCACCGCCACGCCATCTTCCTTTGTTTGGCTGGCATCTAAACTAATGAACGACCGTTGACGTTTGTTGGTTGGGACGGAAAACTAACTCGCGAGCCGTGCCGGTCACTTGAAGGAGCCTTCATGCCCTACCGCCCGCCCCTGGTCGCGCACGAGTACTTTGTCGCCGACCCGCCGGAGCTGCCGGTCCGCATACGGGGCGAACAGGGCCTGTCCGCGTTGACCGCCGCCGAGCCGGTGGCCGTGGACGACTCCGGAGTGACGCTGAAGGGCATCACCTCGGCGGAGGAGAGCCTGGTCGTACAGGTGCGGGTGGCGGGCGAAGGGGTGATCCGGGTCCGGCTCGGCCAGGACGTGGACGCCCGCACCCGCTCGGCCCGGGCGACCTCCCTGGTGACACCGGGCACTTACGCGGGAGCCCGGGTGGAGACCTGGCCCGGCGGGCTGACCATCGACGCGGGCTCGTTGCGCGCGGAGATCACCCTGGACCCGTGGCGGCTGCGGTTCACCGACGCGGCGGGCGCCACGCTGGTGGAGCAGGACCGGGGGCACACCGACATCAGCGGGCGGCTGCGTACGCTGCCGTTCGGCCGCTCCCACGCCGACGGCGTCACGGTGGCCTACCACGAGAGCTTCGCCGCGCCGGCCGACGAGGCGTTCACCGGGTTCGGGGAGTCGTTCACCCCGCTCGACAAGCGCGGCCAGCGGCCCGTCATGTGGAACTTCGACGCCTTCGGCGCCGAGTCGCAGCGCGCCTACAAGAACGTGCCCTTCTACCAGTCGAGCAGGGGATACGGCATCGTCGTCGACAGCGGGGCGCCGACGGAGTTCGACGTCTGCCAGTCCACGCACAGCGTCGTGCAGATCGTCGTCCCCGACGACCTGATCGACTACTACGTGATCGCCGGGCCGACGCCGCCGGAGATCCTCGACCGCTACGACCGGCTGACCTGCCGTCCGGCGCTGCCGCCGAAGTGGGCGTTCGGCACCTGGATCTCCTCGGGCTTCTTCGTGGACAGCCAGGAGCGGGTCATGACGCGGGCCCGGAAGATCCGCGAGCGCGGCATCCCGTGCGACGTGCTGCACCTGGACACCTATTGGCAGACCGACGGCCACTGGTCGGACCTGCGCTGGGACGAGGCGCGTTTCCCCGACCCGGCCGGGATGCTCGCCGAGCTCGACGGGATGGGCTTCAAGGTCTGCCTCTGGATGAACCCCTACATCTCCCACCTGAGCCCAGCTTTCCCCCAAGCCGCCGAAGCCGGATATTTCCTGAAAAATCAGGAGGGGGAGGCGTACGTCGCCGACTGCTGGCACGGCTCCTATCCGGCCTGCGGCATCGTCGACTTCACCAACCCGGCCGCCGTCGAATGGTTCCAGGGGCTGCTGCGCCCCCTGCTCCAGCAGGGCGCGCAGGCGTTCAAGACCGACTTCGCCGAGGGCGTGCCGCACGACGCGACGGCCTTCAACGGCATGACCGGCACCGACCTGCACAACGTCTACACGCTGCTGTTCAACGACGCCGTCGCCGAGGTGACCCGCGAGGTCAAGGGACACGGCCTGGTCTGGGCCCGCTCGTCGTTCCTGGGCGGCCAGCGGCACTCGGCCCAGTGGAGCGGCGACACCTTCACCAGCTACCCGGCGATGGGCAGCACGCTGCGCGGCGGCCTGGCCCACGGCCTGTCGGGCGTGCCGTTCTGGAGCCACGACGCGGGCGGCTTCACCGGCCGCCCGGCCGACGACCTCTACGTCCGCTGGACCCAGTTCGGCGCGCTGTCCCCGCTGCTGCGACTGCACGGCACCACCAGCCGTGAGCCGTGGGAGTTTCCCGAGGTGGAGGCCGAGGCGGTGGCCGCGCTGCGGCTGAGGTACCGGCTCATGCCGTACCTCTACTCGGCGGCCGTGGACGCCGCGCGGACCGGCGCGCCGATGATGCGGGCGCTGTGCGTCGACCATCCGGGCGACCCCGTCGCCTGGCGGGCCGACCTGGAGTATCTGCTCGGCCGCGACCTGCTGGTCGCGCCCATGACCACGCCCGACGGCACCCGGCAGGTGTACCTGCCCGAGGGCCGGTGGGTCGACTACTGGACCGGGGAGCTGATGGAGGGCGGGCGCTACCGCGCCGTCTCGGCGCCGCTGGAGCGGATCCCGCTGTTCGTCCGGTACGGCGCGCTCATCCCGGTCACCACGCCTGGGGACACCGTGGACGTCCCCTCGGAGATCACCCTTGTCGCCTTCGGGGGCGGCGACAGCCGTAGCACGGTCCACGATCTCGACGGCGAGACCGTCGTCGAGGCCACCCGCGACGGCGACACCCTGCACGTCACCGTCACCGGTCCGAAGCGGGTCGCCGGGGTCGAGTTCGCCCCGGTGGCGGGCGCCCCGGTCCGGGCGGTCATCACCTCCCAGGAGACACCATGATCAAGCTGAGAAGTGCCGCGGCGGCGCTCGCCGTCGCGGCATTGACCCTGACCGCCTGCGGCTCCGGCTCCGACGGGCAGCAGCCCGCCGCCAGCGGCCAGCCGCGCGTGCTCAAACTGTGGCACTACGAGAGCGCCGAAGGCGCGATGGGCAAGGCCTGGGCGGCGGCGATCAAGAAGTTCGAGTCGACCCACCCGGGCGTGACGGTGAAGTTCGAGGAGAAGGGCTTCGAGCAGATCCAGAAGACGGCCAGCATGGTGCTCAACTCCGACGAGGCGCCCGACGTCATGGAGTACAACAAGGGCAACGCCACCGCCGGATTGCTGTCGAAGCAGGGCCTGCTGACGGACCTGTCGGAGCAGGCGACCAAGCGCGGCTGGGACAAGCTGCTGTCGGCCAGCCTGCAGACCACGGCCAAGTATGACGACCGGGGCATCATGGGCTCCGGCAAGTGGTTCGGCGTGCCGAACTACGGCGAATACGTGATGGTCTACTACAACAAGGACCTGTTCAAGAAGAACGGCGTCACGGTGCCGACCACGTTCGAGGAGTTCACCGCCGCGCTGGACAAGTTCGCCAAGGCCGGCGTCACGCCCATCTCCACCGCCGGGGCCGAATATCCCGCCCAGCAGATCTTCTACCTGCTCGCGCTGAGCAAGGCCAACCGGGCCTGGGTCGACTCCTACGAGCTCTACAAGGGCAAGGTCAACTTCCACGGCCCCGAGCTCACCTATGCCGCCGACACGCTGGCCGACTGGGTGAAGAAGGGCTACATCGCCAAGGACTCGGCCGGCATCAAGGCCGAGGACATGGCCACCGCGTTCATCGGCGGCAAGTTCCCGATCATGGTGTCCGGCAGCTGGTGGTACGGCCGGTTCCAGACGGAGATCAAGAAGTTCGAGTGGGGCTCGTTCCTGTGGCCCGGCAACCAGCTCGCCCCCGGCTCCAGCGGCAACATCTGGGTCGTCCCCGAGAAGTCCAAGAACAAGGACCTGGCCTACGACTTCATCGACATCACGATGAGCAAGGAGATCCAGAACCTGCTCGGCAACTCCGGCGGCGTCCCCGTCGCGGCCGACCCGGCCGCCATCACCGACCCCAAGAGCAAGGAGCTCATCGACAACTTCAACAAGCTCACCTCGCAGGACCAGCTGGCCTTCTACCCCGACTGGCCGGCCCCCGGCTACTACGACGTCCTCGTGGCCGGCGTCCAGAACCTCATCAACGGCAGCAAGCCCCCGGCGAAGGTCCTCGACGAGATCGCCCAGCCGTACAACGAGAACCTCGCCGACCTTGGCAACTAGAACCCGAGCGGAGCGCGGCTACTGGCCGTACCTGATCCCCAGCGCGGTGCTGTTCACCGCGGTCATCGTCGTGCCGTTCGTGATGAATGTCGCGACGAGCTTCACCCGCTGGTCGGGGGTGGGCACACCCACCTGGATCGGTACGCAGAACTACGTCCGGCTGTTCGCGGACGAGCGGTTCTGGACGTCGTTCCGCAACAACGTGGGGCTGATCGTCGCGATGGCGATCATCCCCACGGTGATCGGGCTGGTGCTGGCCGCCGCGCTGTTCGACTACATCGGCAAGAGGTTCGGCCCCCGCACGGCCTCGGCTCTGCGGGCGGCCTACTACCTGCCGCAGGTGCTGCCCGTCGCGGTGGCCGGGGTGGTGTGGGGCTGGATGCTGCACCCGACCTACGGCGCGGTCAACCAGATCTTCGGGCTGAAGGTCAACTGGCTCGGCGATCCCGACTTCGCGCTGGCCACCGTGATGGCGGTGATGGTGTGGTTCCAGCTCGGCTACCCGGTCGTCATCTTCATGGCCGGGCTGCAGCGGGCCGACCCGGCCCTGCACGAGGCGGCGGAGATCGACGGGGCCTCGTGGTGGCGCAGGTTCTGGCACATCACGATCCCGCAGATCCGTCCTGAGATCTTCGTCGTCCTGCTGACCTGCACGATCGCCGCGCTCAAGGTGTTCGGGCCGATCTTCGTGCTCACCAGGGGAGGGCCGGGCAACGCCACGATGGTGCCCTCGTACTTCTCCTACCTGAACTTCTTCCAGAAGGCCAACATCGGCTACGGCTCGGCCATCGCCACCGTCCTGGCGCTGATCATCGTCGTGGTGACCTCGGCCTTCCTGTTCCTCCAGGAGCGGAAGCCGTGAGACGCTACCCGATCCTGGCCGCGCTGACGGTGCTCGCCGTCGTCATGCTGTTCCCGTTCGTCATCGTCACCTTCAACGCCTTCAAGACGCCCGCCGAGTATTCGGCGGGCAGCCCGCTGAGCCCGCCGCAGGGCCTGAACCTGGACGGGATCATCGCGTTCTGGACCCGGGTCGACTTCGGCGAGAAGCTCCTCAACAGCCTGGTGATCAGCGGCTCCGTCGCCGTGCTCGCCGTGCTGCTGTCGGTGCTCAACGCCTACGCCCTCGGCATCGGCCGGGTACGCGGCCGGCTGTGGATCCTCGTGCTGTTCCTGGTGGCCAACACGCTGCCGCAGGAGGCGCTGGCCTACCCGCTCTACTACCTGGCCAAGGCGGCCGGCCTGTACGACTCCAAGCTGTCGGTGATCATCGTGTTCACCGTCATCCAGGCCGCCTTCGGCACCTACCTGCTCAGCGCCGTGCTCGGCCAGTTCCCGAAGGAGATCCTCGAGGCGGCGCGGATGGACGGCGCGGGGCGCTTCCTGGCGCTGTGGCGGATCGTCGTCCCGATCAGCAGGCCCACGCTGTCGGTCCTGGTGATCTTCTTCTTCATCTGGACCTGGAACGAGTTCTTCCTTCCGCTCATCTTCCTGGTCTCCAACGACACCCAGACGGTGCCGGTCGCCCTCGGCGTGCTGCAGGGCGAGAAGTACATGGACGCCACCATGTCCAGCGCCTCGGCGCTGCTCGGCATCGTCCCGGCCGTCGCGTTCTTCCTCATCTTCCAGCGGACGCTGACCAGGGGCATCACGGTCGGCGCCATCAAGTAGGAGCTTCCGAATGAAGCGATTCCTGGCGGCCGCCCTATTAGCGGTCACCATGGGCGCGGCGCCCGTCAACGCCGTGCCCGTCCATGCCGCGGCGACCCTGCCGTACCAGGACCCGGCCGTGCCGCTCGACCAGCGCGTCGGCGACCTCCTGGGCCGGCTCACCCTCGACGAGAAGATCTCGCTGCTGCACCAGTCGCAGCCGGCGATCCCCAGGCTCGGCCTGCCGTACTTCAAGGCCGGGACCGAGGCGCTGCACGGCGTCGCCTGGTCCAACGACCACAACGACGCCTGGAACCAGAAGCTGGCCAGCGGCACCGTCTTCCCGCAGGCCGTCGGCCTGGCCAGCACCTGGGACCCGGAGCTGATCAAGCGGGTCGGCTCGGCCGTGGGCGACGAGGTGCGCGGCTACAACGCCATCGACCCGGTCCTGTGGGGCACCCAGGTGTGGGCGCCGGTGGTCAACCTGCTGCGCGACCCGCGCTGGGGCCGCAACGAGGAAGGCTACTCGGAGGACCCGCTGCTGACCGGCGCCATCTCCACCGCCTATGGCAAGGGCCTGTCCGGCGACGACCCCGTCTACCTCAAGACCGCGCCGGTGCTCAAGCACTACCTGGCCAACAACAACGAGTATCTGCGCGGCCTGACCTCCTCCAACCTGCGGCCGAGGATCAAGCACGAGTACGACGAGGCCGCGTTCAAGCCGGCCATCTCCAACGACGCCGCCACCGGCGTGATGGCCTCCTACAACCTGGTCAACGGACGGCCGAACACCGTCAACCCCGACCTCGACGCGGTCGTCCGCTCGTGGACGGCCAAGGACCTCTACAACGTGAGCGACGCCTGGGCGCCGGACGCGCTGCAGGAGTACGAGCACTACTACGACACCAAGCCCGAGGCCGTCGCCGCGACGCTCAAGGCGGGCCTGGACAGCTTCACGGTCAACAACGACGACCCCTCCCTCATGACCGCGAACATCAAGTCCGCCCTCTCCCAAGGGCTGATCACCGAGGCCGACATCGACCGGGCCGTGCGGCACGTGCTGTCGATCAGGATCCGGCTCGGCCAGCTCGACCCCGACGGCGGACCGTACGCGAAGATCACCAAGGATGTGATCAACTCGGCGGCGAACCAGCGGCTCAACCGGCAGACCGCGGGCGAGGCGATGGTCCTGCTGGAGAACTCCGGCAAGACGCTGCCGCTCTCGCCTGGCCTGAAGAAGGTCGCGGTGCTCGGGCCGTTGCAGGACACTCTCTTCAGCGACTGGTACGGCGGCACCATGCCGTACCAGGTGACCCCGCTGGCCGGCATCAAGGAGCGGCTCGGCGCGAGGGCGGCCGTGACCGGCGCCGACGCGCTCGACCGGATCGCGCTCAAGGACCTGGCCAGCGGCAAGTACGTCACCGCGACCGGCACCACGGGCCAGAGCGTCGTCGTCTCCGACACCGCGCCCGGCGGCGCCTCGACCTGGGACCAGACCGACTGGACCGGCGACGTCTCGACCCTGCGCAACGTGGGCAACGGCAAGCTGCTGACCGGCAACTTCGGGCCGTACGTCACCAACTCCGACGTCCCGGGCGGCTGGTTCGTCCAGCAGCAGTTCCGGCTGGAGGCTCAGGCGGACGGCACGTACCTGATCCAGTACGTCGGCTACGAGGTCAACGAGGGCTGGTGGCCCTTCCCCGAGCACTACGTGACCGTCGGCGCGGACGGCACGCTCGGCACCGGGACGAAGGCCGCCGCGGCGCACTTCGCCAGGGAGGTCGTCCAGAGCGGCGCCAAGACCGCGGCGGCGGCGGCCAAGGGCGCCGACGCGGCGGTGGTCGTGGTCGGCAGCAACCCGTTCGTCTACGGCCGCGAGAACCACGACCGCTCCAGCCTCGCGCTCGGCCAGGGCCAGCAGGAGCTGATCAAGGCCGTCCGGGCGGCCAACCCCAACACCGTGGTCGTCCTGGAGGACAGCTACCCGACCACGATGAACGTGGACACCCCGGCCCTGCTCTGGACCACCCACGCGGGCGCCGAGACCGGGCACGCCGTGGCCGACGTGCTCTTCGGCGACCGCAACCCGGCGGGCCGGCTCACCCAGACGTGGTATCGCTCCGACGACCTGCCGGACATCCTGGACTACGACCTCACCAAGACCGGGATGACCTACCTCTATCACCGGGGCGACCCGCGCTACGCCTTCGGCCACGGCCTCAGCTACACCACCTTCGGCTACCGGGGCCTGAAGGTGACCCCGCGCGGCGACTCCTACGACGTCACCGTCAAGGTCACCAACACCGGGTCGCGGGCCGGTGACGAGGTCGTCCAGCTCTACACCCACCAGCAGAGCTCGCGCGTCACCCAGCCGGTCAAGCAGCTGCGCGGCTTCACCCGCCTCACGCTGCGCCCCGGCGAGAGCCGTACGGTGAAGCTGACCGTCAAGAAGGCCGACCTGGCCCTGTGGGACGTCACCCGCGGCAAGTGGACCGTGGAGACGGCCACCCACGACGTCCTGGTCGGCGGCTCCTCCTCGGCCATCAGGCAGCGCGCGACCCTCCAGGTGAGCGGCGAGCGGATCCCGCCCCGCGACCTGACCAGGAGCACCCGGGCGATCGACTTCGACGACTACTCCGGCGTGGACCTGGTCGACACCTCGAAGGCGAGCGGCGAAGCGATCGGGGCGGTCACGGGCGACTGGCTGAAGTTCGCCGACGCCGACCTGCGTGGCGGGCTCACCGGCATCACCGCGGGCGTGTCCTCGGTGGCGGGCGGCTCCTTCGAGGTTCGCGCGGGCTCCCCGTCGGGCGCGCTGCTGGCCACCGTCGCGGTCCCGGCCACCGGCGGGATCTACCAGTACGGCACCGCGTCCGCGACGCTGTCCGGCGCCGGCGGGATCCGGGACCTCTACCTGGTCTTCAAGGGCGACCTGCGGATCAAGGACCTGACCCTCACCAAGTAAGTTTGGTTAATAACCAAACTATTGACCTCACTCGGAGGCTGTGTGAGCCTCTGAGTGAGGGTTCGGGGACCTCGCGACCATGTGCGCTGGAGCGGCGACGGCAGGGTCCTGTACCCGGTCGTGCATGGCGGTCATCTGCTGCTGTGGGGCGCTTGGCCCCGGAGAGGGAAACCGCTCATGCGAAGAAGGTTGTTCAGCCTGCTCGCGGTGGCCGTCGTCGTCGTGGCGATGGTGGTGGTGCGGATGGCGCCGGTCGGCGCCGTCGCCGCGGATCCGTACGCCTTCAAGGGAGTGAAGATCGGCGGCGGCGGCTTCGTCCCCGGCATCGTCTTCAACCAGAAGGAGAAGGACCTCATCTACGCCCGGACCGACATCGGTGGCGTCTACCGCTGGGACAAGACCAAGTGGACGCCGCTGCTCGACGGCATCGGCTGGGACAAATGGAGCTGGGTCGGCGGCGTCAGCGTCGCCACCGACCCCGTCGACCCGAACCGGGTCTACGTCGCCACCGGCATGTACACCAACGACTGGGACGCCAACAACGGCGCCATCCTGCGCTCCACCGACCGGGGCAACACCTGGGCCGCCACCGAGCTGCCGTTCAAGGGCTTCGGCAACATGCCGGGCCGCGGCATGGGCGAGCGCCTGGTCATCGACCCGAACAAGAACAACATCCTCTTCTACGGCACCGCCAACAAGAACGGCCTGTGGAAGAGCACCGACTACGGCGTCACCTGGGCCAAGGTCACGAGCTTCCCGAACGTCGGCAACTTCGCCCAGGACCCGAACGACACCCAGAACAACTACAACACGATGACCCAGGGCATCCCCTGGATCACCTTCGACCCGCGCACCGGTTCGGCCGGCACCGCCACCAAGACGATCTACGCCGGGGTGGCGGACAAGGACAACAACGTCTACCGCTCCACCGACGGCGGCGCGACCTGGAGCCGGGTGGCCGGTCAGCCGACCGGCTACATCCCGCACAAGGGCGTGCTCGACCCCGTCAACGGCTACCTCTACCTGGCCACCGGCAACACCGGCGGGCCGTACGTGGGCGAGGACGGCGAGGTGTGGCGCTACGCCACCGCCACCGGCACCTGGACAGAGATCACCCCGACCCCCGACGCCGACCGCTACTACGGCTTCAGCGGCATGACCATCGACCGCCAGAACCCGAGCACGATCATGGTCGCCAGCCAGGTGTCGTGGTGGCCGGACAACATCATGTTCCGCAGCACCGACAGCGGCGCCACCTGGACGCGGATCTGGGACTGGAACGGCTACCCCAACCGGACCTTCCGCTACACCCAGGACGTCTCCTCCCATCCGTGGCTGGCCATGGGCAACCCGCAGCCCCCCGAGATCACGCCCAAGCTCGGCTGGATGACCGAGGCGATGGAGATCGACCCGTTCGACTCCAACCGGCTGCTGTACGGCACCGGCGCCACCATCTACGGCACCTCCAACCTCAAGCAGTGGGACGCCGCCGGCGGCAAGATCACGATCAAGCCGTTCATCGAGGGGCTGGAGGAGACCGCGGTCCTCGACCTGATCAGCCCGCCGACCGGGGCGCCCCTGCTCTCGGCGGTCGGCGACATCGGCGGCTTCGTGCACAGCAACCTCGACGCCGTGCCGCCGATGATGTACACCCAGCCCAACCTCGTCACCACCCGGAGCATGGACTACGCCGAGCTCAGCCCGTCGAACATGGTCCGCGCCGGCGACAACGACACGGCCGGGGTGACCCGCATCGGGTTCTCCTCCAACGGCGGCGCCAACTGGTGGCAGGCCAGCAGCGAGCCGGGCGGGGTCACCCAGGGCGGCAGCGTCGCGATCTCGGCCAACGCCGGCACGACGGTGTGGTCGCCGACCGGAGGGGCGGTGAGCCGCTCGACGGACTCGGGCAGCTCGTGGACCGCCTCCACCGGCATCCCGGCCCAGGCGCAAGTGCGCTCAGACCGGGTCAACCCAAACAAGTTCTACGGCTACTCCGGCGGCAAGTTCTACGTCAGCACCAACGCGGGCGCCACCTTCACCCAGTCCGCCGCCACCGGGCTGCCCACCGGCACCGCCACCGTCAAGTTCAAGGTCGTACCCGGCAAGGAGGGCCACATCTGGCTCGTCGGCGGCGCCCCGTCGACCGGCAAGTACGACCCCGCGGGCACCTACGGCCTGTGGCGCTCGACCGACTCCGGCGCCACCTTCACCAAGCTCGGCAACGTCACCGCGGCCGAGAACGTCGGCTTCGGCAAGGCGGCTCCCGGCGGCTCGTACATGGCGATCTACCTGGTGGGCCAGATCGACGGCGTGCACGGGTTGTTCCGCTCCGACGACGCGGGCGCCTCGTGGGTGCGGATCAACGACGACCGGCACCAGTACGCCAACATGGGCGAGGCGCTCACCGGTGACCCCCGCGTGTACGGCCGCGTCTACCTCGGCACCAACGGCCGCGGCATCATCTACGGCGACCGTACCGGCCCCAACCCGACCCCCACCCCGACCCCCACCCCGACTCCGACGCCCACCCCGACCCCCACTCCCACCCCGACGCCCACGCCGACGCCGGTTCCGGGCAAGGCGTGCGCGGCGACCTACGCGTCCACCGGTCAGTGGCAGGGCGGCTTCCAGGCCGGGGTGACGGTGAAGAACTCCGGCACCGTCGCCATCACCGGGTGGACGGTCGGCTGGACCTTCCCGGGCGGCCAGACCATCACCCAGCTCTGGAACGGCGCCCACACCCAGACCGGCGCCGCCGTCAAGGTCACCAACGTCAGCTACAACGGCGCGCTGGATCCGGGCGCGAGCACCACGTTCGGCTTCACCGGCAACTGGACGAGCAGCAACGACCCGCCCGCCACGGTTACCTGCACCCCCGCCTGACGACAGAAGGACTGACCGAGGGAGTGGCCCCTCCCTCGGTCAGCCCTTGACGGCCCTTGGCGGTCCTTCGTCAGCCCTTGACGGCGCCGATGATGACGCCCTTCGTGAAGTGCTTCTGCACGAACGGGTAGATCACCAGCACCGGGATCAGCGCCAGCGTCACGATGGCCATCTGGATAGCCAGGCTCGGCGGCAGCGCGTGCCCGCCGACCGCGGTGTCGCCCGTCTGCCCGACGAACATCGACTGCCCCTGAAGCACGAACTGCCGCAGGACCACCTGCAGCGGCCACTTGGTGCTGTCGTTGAGGTAGAGGGTGGCGTTGAAGAAGGCGTTCCAGTAGCCGACCGCGTAGAACAGCCCGATCACCGCCGTGACGCCCTTGGACATGGGCAGTACGATCCGCCACAGGATGCGGAACTCGCTCGCCCCGTCGATCCGCGCGCTGTCGGTGACCTCCTCCGGGATGTTCATGAAGAAGGCCCGCATGACGACCAGGTTGAACGCGGTGACGGCGGTCGGCAGGATCAGCGCCCAGTACGAGTCGATCAGCCCCAGCGAGCTGACCAGCAGATAACTCGGGATCATGCCCGGCCCGAACAGGAAGGTCAGCAGCACGAGGAACAGCATCGGCCGGTGCAGCAGCGAGCCGGGCCGCGACAGCCCGTAGGCCGCCAGGACGGTGACCGCGAGGCTCAGCAGGGTCCCGACGGCGGTCACCCCGAGGCTCACCCCGATCGACCGGGTCACCACCCCGCCCGCGAACAGCTGCTCGTAGGCGGCGAAGGACAGCTCGCCCGGCACGGTGACCAGGCCACCCGCCTTCGACACCGCCTCCTGCGTGGACAGGCTGGTCAGCACGACCATGTAGATCGGGAACAGCACGGCGGCCACGATGAGGGCCAGCACCAGCCCCTTGACGCTCGCGCCGAACCGGGTGGGCCGCTCGGCCCAGACAGGCATAGTCATGATCGTTTGTAGATTCCCTGCTCGCCGAAACGGTGGGCGACCTTGTTGGCAATGAGGATGAGGATCAGCCCGGCCACGCCCTTGACCAGGCCCGCCGCCGCGCCGTAGCTCCACTCGCCGGTCAGCAGCGTGCGCCAGTACATGAACGTGTCGAGCACCTCGGCGGCGTCGCGGCCGACGGCGTCGCGCTGCAGGAAGAACTGCTCGAAGCCGACGTTGAGCGCGTCGCCCAGCCGCAGGATCAGCAGCAGCACGAACACCGGGCGCAGGCCGGGCAGCGTGATGTGCCACAGCCGCCGCCAGCGGGAGGCGCCGTCCACGGCGGCGGCCTCGTAGAGGTGGGGGTTGATGGCCGCCAGCGCCGCCAGGAAGATGATCGTCCCCCAGCCGGCGTCCTTCCAGACCGTCTCCGCGGTGACCAGCAGAATAAACGTGTCCGGATTTGTCATGATGTCCACGCCCGCGAAGCCATGGTCGCGCAGGATCTGCGCGAGCAGTCCCGCGCCGCCGAACATCTGCTGGAACAGGGTGACGACCAGGACCCAGGAGAAGAAGTGCGGCATGTACACGATGCCCTGGATGAACAGCCGCAGGCGGGGCCGTACGACGCTGTCGAGCAGGATGGCCAGCAGGATCGGCAGCGGGAAGTAGAAGATCAGCTGGAACGTGGTGATCGACAGCGTGTTGATCGTCGCGTCCCAGAAGCTCTGGTCGAACATCAGCCACTGGAAGTTCGACATCCCCACCCACGGGCTGTCCTTGACGCCGACGTAGGGGGAGTAGTCCTGGAAGGCGATCACGTTGCCGAGCAGCGGCACGTAGTGGAACAGGAGCAGCAGCCCGATCGCCGGCACGGTCATGAGCAGCAGCTGCCAGTCGCGCCGGAACCGGGCCCGCAGCGAGCCCTGCTTGATCCGGACCCGTGTCCGGGTGATGCCCGGGCCGGCGGGAGAGGGCAGGTCTCCCGCCGGCCCGGCGTCCGTTGCCCGCTCGACCGCGATGTGGTCAGGCGCGGCCATTGTCCCGAAGGACTTTCATGTAGAACTCGCGCGCCTCGTCGCCGCCGTCGCGCCGCCACTCCGCCGCGATCTGCTTGGCGTCACTTACCGGGCGGCGGCCGCGCATGATGTCGGTGAACTTGTCCTCGGTGGGCACCTGCAGGCCCGAGTACTTCGACGGCCGCTGGATCCTGATCCCGTCGAACGGCGTCTTCTCGATGTACTTGAAGGAGGCGTTCTGCCAGTCGATGTTGGCCTTGGCCGCCTCCGGGAAAGGCCAGTCCACGTAGAGGGGACGGCCGCCCAGGAAGCCGTAGGTGTAGGCGACCTCCTTGCGGCCCAGGTCGGTGCTCTGCGGGATGCCCTTGGCGTCGAGGGTGAAGTGCTTGCCCTTGATCCCGAAGTTGGAGAGCTCGTACTCCCTGGTCCCGTACGGGGCGGCGCACCAGTTGAGGATGGACAGGATCTCCTCCATCTTCTCCTTCGGCAGCCCCTTCTTGATGAAGGTGAACATGCCCGCCGCGTTGTTGTGATACATGATCGGCGTGCCGCCGTCATGCGCGAACAGCGGGAAGACGCCCAGCGCGAAGTCGGGGTTCTTGCCGGTGTGCTGCTGGAGCAGTTCCTTCCAGGCGCCGATGCCGTCCCGGTAGATGGTGATCTGGCCCGCGCCGATCAGGTCCTTCTCGTTGGCGCCCTTGCTGCCGGCGATGCTCGGATGGATGAGCTCCTCGGTGAAGAGCCTGCGCATCCACGCGAGCATCTCCTCGAACTCCGGCGTCTCGTACTTGTGCGTCAGCTTGCCGCCGGCGTAGCGCCAGTCCTGCGGGACGCCGAAGATGGTCCAGGCCATCTCGTGGATGTCGCCGAACGCCCAGCGCTTGGCCTTCGCGTCGGTGATCGTCTTGCCGAGCTGGTAGAGCTCGTCGGCGGTCTTGGGGTTCTGGTTCCAGCCGTTCTTGTCGAACAGGTCCTTGCGGTAGAGCAGGCAGAACGGGAAGGGCTCGGTGGGATAGGGGATGGCCATCAGCTTGCCGTTCCACACCGACCACTCCCACGCGGCGGTCGGCAGGTTGGCCAGCAGCGCGTACGGCTTCACCTTGTCGCCCTGCAGATACGGCGTGAGGTCCTCGAACGCCTTGTCCACGGCGGTGTTGAAGTCCGCCATCTTGTCGATCTCCCAGCTCGGCAGGGCGAAGATGTCGGGCAGGTCGCCGGAGGCCAGCCGGGCGATCGCCTTGTCGGCGTAGGTGTTGCCGTCGGCGATCTGGAACTCGACCGTCGCGCCGATGTCGGCGTTGACCGCCTGGAAGTAGGTGTTGCCCGGCAACCCGGGCGGCGGCGGGCCCCACAGCGGGGTCATCGCCTTGTAGGTGCCGCCCTTGCCCGCCTTCTGGGTGAGCGCCGCGGTGGGGGCGGCCGGGTAGGTGGTGAAGCCGCCGGCGATGCCCGGCACGCCCGGCAGGTTGGAGACCGTGCCGGCCAGGTCGGGCTTGACGCCGGCGAACTCGACGTACGCCGGCGTGAGCTGGGTCAGTTTGTCCGCGGCGGCCGCGGTCGCGCCGCTCGAGCCGGGCCGGGTCCCGGTCGGGGCGGAGCAGGCGGCGAGGGTGGTCAGACCGGCCAGGCCGAGAAATCCTCGGCGAGTCATCGACGGTGTCACGACGGCTCCCTTCGTTGGTCGGAGCATGGTGAGGGGTGTCGGAAGGGGAGGTCTACGGGCTAGAATTAGTTCGTCTAATGACCAAACAAACTAAACCCGAGGCGATGCTGACCACAAGGTGTGGCACCGGTCACAGATTGATGTCGGGAGTGATATGAGATTCGCTGACGGCTCCCTCCCCGCCGTTCCTGGGGGCCCGCGCGGCTCTCGGCGACGGCAGGGGAACACTGGGGGACAGCGCACACTGGTATGGCGGCATGACCACCCGCGACGGCCTGACGGACGGGACAGACTTTGATCACCTCATCGACCGACCCGCAGCCGGCCGACTTCGCCGACGTGCGGGCCACCAACCTGGCCGTCGTGCTGCGTTTCGTCCGCGAGCACGCGCCCTGCTCGCGGGCCGACATCGCGGCCTCCACGGGCCTGAACAAGGCGACCGTGTCGAGCCTGGTCGCCGACCTGATCGACAGGCGGCTCGTCCGGGAGACCGGCCTGACCGAGAACCGGGTGGGGAGGCCGGCCACGATGCTGGTGCTGGACGGCTCGCCGTACGCGGCGATCGGGCTGGAGATCAACGTCGACTACGTGACGGCCGTCGCCGTCGACCTGGCGGGGGAGCGGTTGCTGTCCTGGCGGCGAGCCTTCCCCGGCTCGGTGGCCGCCGTCGCCGCGATCGTCAGGCGGGTGGTCAACCGCATGGCCAAGGAGGACAAACAGATCCTCGGCCTGACCGTGGCCGTGCCGGGCCTGGTCGACGGGCAGGGCGTCGTGCGGGTCGCGCCCAACCTGGGCTGGCTCGACACCGACGTCAGCGGCGACCTCGCCAAGGCGCTGCGCGACCCCGGCTTCCCCATCCAGGCCGACAACGACGCCAACCTCGGCGCCCTGGCCGAGCACCGGTTCGGCCCCCATGGGGCGGTCACCGACCTGGTCTACCTCACCGGCGAGATGGGCGTGGGCGCCGGCGTGATCCTGGACGGGCGGCTGCGCCGGGGCGGGCGCGGCTACAGCGGCGAGATCGGCCACATCCAGATCGACCCGCTGGGGCCGGAGTGCCGGTGCGGCCGGACCGGCTGCCTGGAAGCGGTGGCCGGCATCGGCGCGGTCCTGGAGCACGTCTCGCCCTCGCCGGTCGAGGTGGAGCTGGAGATCGAGGAGGTCGTCCGGCGGGCCCGCGCGGGCGACGCCCACACCCTGGGCCTGCTCCGCGGCGTGGGCCGCGACCTCGGCCGCGGAGTGGCCATCCTGGCCAACCTGCTCAACCCCCAGGTGGTGATCCTCGGGGGCTACTACGTGCCGCTGGCGCCCTGGCTGCTGCCCGCCGTGGAGGCCGAGGTACGCGAGCGCACCATCGCGCCGGAGGCCGGCGGCTGCCAGGTGGTGATCTCGTCCCTCGGCTACGACGCGGCCGCGCTCGGTGGAGCCGCCCGGGTGCTCGACTCCATCGATTCAGGAAGATTGCCGCGAATCTCTTGACCCCGCTCGCACACGCGTGCACCCTTCAGAAGAACTCCGTTCGAAACACTCGTGTAACGGGCGGGGTTTTTCTGGACCGGCTATCGAAGCGCTTCGACAGAGACCCGAAGCGCGCTCCCCCCGCTAGTCGAAGCGTTTCGACGCTCTCAGAAGGTGGCTCCATGAACGAACCGTTCCGCGACCCGGACCTCCCCCTCGCCGAGCGGATCGCCGATCTGCAGGCCCGGCTGACCGTGACCGAGAAGCTCGCACTGCTCCACCAGTACCAGGCGCCGGTCGAGCGGCTCGGCGTGGGCGCCTTCCGCACGGGCACCGAGGCCCTGCACGGCCTGGCCTGGCTGGGTCCGGCGACGGTGTTCCCGCAGGCCGTGGGGCTGGCCTCGACCTGGGACCCGGAGCTGGTCCGCAGGGTGGGGGAGGCGGCGGGCGAGGAGGTCCTGGCCTTCCACCACAAGGACCCGTCGGGCGCCGGGCGCAACGTGTGGGCTCCCGTGGTCAACCTGCTGCGCGATCCGCGCTGGGGCCGCAACGAGGAGGGCTACTCCGAAGATCCGTTGCTGACCGGCGTCATGGCCACGGCCTACGCGCGCGGGCTTCGTGGGAGCGCTCCCGTGATGCGGACCGCGCCCACCCTCAAGCACTTCCTCGGCTACAACAACGAGACCTACCGCTGCGTCACCTCCAGCAACCTGCCGCCGCGAGTCCTGCACGAGTACGAGCTGCCCGCCTACCGGCCCGCCCTGGAGAGCGGCGCCGCCGTCGCGGTCATGCCCTCCTACAACCTGGTCAACGGCCGCCCGGCGCACCTCAGCCCGCTGATCGGGCAGGTGCTGCGGGCCTGGGCGCCGGACGACCTCCTCGTGGTCAGCGACGCCTACGCCCCCGGCAACCTCACCGGGCTGCAGGGGTACTACGACGACCCGGCCGAGGCGTACGCGCACGCCGTACGGGCCGGGCTCGACAGCTTCACCCAGGACGACGACCGGGCCGAAGCCACTCTCGGCCACCTGCGTGAGGCGCTGGAACGCGGCCTGGTGACCGAGGCCGACCTCGACACCGCCGTACGCCACACGCTGTCGATCCGCTTCCGGCTCGGCGAGTTCGACCCCGCCACGCCGTACGACGACATCACCGAGGCGGTCGTCAACTGCCCCGAGCACCAGGCGCTGGCCCGCGAGGCGGCCGCCCGCTCGATCGTGCTGCTGAAGAACGACGGCCTGCTGCCCCTGGCGCCGGCCGCCTGCCGCCGGATCGCGGTGCTCGGCCAGCTCGGCGACACCCTGCTGGAGGACTGGTACAGCGGCACGCTGCCGTACGAGGTGACCGCCCGCGCCGGTCTGGCCGAGCGCTGCGAGACGGTCTTCTGCGAGGCCGTCGACCGCGTCACGCTGACCGCCGACGCGGGCCCGGTGGTGGCCGGGCTCGACGGCGGACCCCTGGGCATCGGGACGTCGGGTGGCCGCTTCGACCTGTTCGACTGGGGCGGCGGGGCCTTCGCCTTCCGCGCGGTCGCCACCGGCCGCTTCCTGTCCGTGGACGACGACGGCGTCCTGGTCAACGACCAGCCCGGCCCGAACGGCTGGGAGGTGCGCCAGACCTTCCGGCTGGAGCAACGCACCCGCGGCGCCGTCGTCCTGCGCCACATCTCCACGGGCCGCTACATCGGCCTGTCCCCCGACGGGGTCTTCAGGCTGGTGGACGACGCCGACGCCGCCACGTGGCTGACGGTGGAGGTCGTCGAGAGCGGCGCCGCGGCGGCGGCCGCACTGGCGGCCACCGCGGACGTGGCGGTCGTGGTGGTGGGCGACCATCCGCTGGTCAACGGCCGCGAGACCGAGGACCGTACGGACCTGGCCCTGGCCCCCGCCCAGGACGCGGTCGTCCGGGCGGTACGGGCGGCCAACCCGCGCACGGTCATGGTGATCACCAGCGGCTACCCCGTCACCTGGTCGGACCCGGACGTGCCCGCGGTGCTGTGGTCCTCGCACGGCGGCCAGGAGTACGGCCACGCGCTGGCCGACGTGCTGTTCGGCGACGCCGACCCGCAGGGGCGGCTCACCCAGACCTGGTACCGCTCGGCCAGCGAGCTGCCCGACCTGCTCGACTACGACATCATCGCCACGGATGCCACCTATCTCTATTACCGGGGCACTCCGCTGTACCCCTTCGGCCACGGCCTCGGCTACACCACCTACGACTACTCGGGCCTCACAGCCGCGGTCGACGGGGGGACCGTCACCGCCACGGTCACGGTCGCCAACACCGGTTCGCGGGCCGGCACCGAGGTCGTGCAGTTCTACACCCACCAGCGGCGTTCCCGGGTCAAGCAGCCGCTGCGCCGGTTGCGGGGCTTCGAGCGGGTACGGCTGGCGCCCGGTGAGAGCCGGGCCGTCACGCTCACCTTCCCCGTGCGAGACCTGGCCTTCTGGGACGTGACGCGCGGCGCCTTCGCCGTCGAGGACGCGCCGCACCAGCTCATGGTCGGCCGCAGCGCGACCGACCTGCGGCTGAGCGCCGCCTTCCACGTCGAGGGCGAGACCATCCCGCCCCGGTGCGGCGCCCTGGCCGCGGCGGACCACGACGCCTACGACGCGATCGCCTTCGTCGACGCGGCCAAGGTGTCGGGCGACGCGGTGCGCTCCGAGGCCGAGGGGGCGTGGATCCTGTTCCGCGACGTCGAGCTCACCGGGGCCGCGTCGTGCCTGATCGAGGCCGCGAGCACCGAGGGCGGGGTCGTCACGCTCCGGCTGGACGACCTCCTCCACGGCCCCACACTGGGTGCCATCCCCGTGCCGCCGGCCGGGCGCTACGCTCCGGCGGCGTCCTCGGGCGAGCTTGCGGAAGCCTCGGGGGTGCACGATCTTTATGTCGTGTTCGAGAACGTGGGCATCACGCTGGGCAGGCTGGAACTGACCGGCACGGGTCGGGCCGCCCCCCGATCGCCCGGCGCCGTACGCGCCGACCGAGGACGAACGGGCAGAGGCCGCATGGACCGAGACCACGCCGGCACCGGACGGACCACCACATGACGGAACGCCACATAACGGACGGCCACCCGGTGGACGGGCACGCGGCGGACGGGGGAGTGGCGGGCGCGCGCGCTGAGGAGGCGCGTGCTGAGGACGGGCACGCGACCGGTAGGGCGGTCACCATCGTCGAGGTGGCGCGGCACGCGGGTGTGGCGGTGAGCACGGTCTCCTATGTGCTCAGCGGTAAGCGGGCGATCTCGGCCGACACCCGGCGGCGGGTGCTCGACAGCGTGCGGACGCTCGGCTACCACCCCAACGCCGGCGCCAGGGCGTTGGCCAGCAAGCGGGCCAACGTGATCGCGCTGGTGCTGCCCCTGCGGGCCGGCATGCATGTGCCGGTGCTGATGCGCTTCGCCACCTCGGTGGTCACCGCGGCCCGCAACTTCGACCACGACGTGCTGCTCATGACGGCCGACGAGGGCCTCGACGGGCTGCGCCGGGCCGCGGCCAGCGCGCTGGTCGACGGCCTGGTGCTGATGGACGTCGAGCTCGACGACCCCAGGGTCCCGCTGCTGCGCCGGCTCGCCGAGCCCAGCGTGCTGATCGGCTTCCCCGCCGACGCCGCCGGGGTGACCTGTGTCGACCTCGACTTCGCCGCCGCCGGGGCGCTGTGCGTGGCGCACCTGGCCGAGCGCGGGCACCACGAGGTGGTCCTGCTCGGCGCGCCGGCGGTGGTCTACGAGCGGGGGACCGGCTTCGCCCGCCGTACGCTCGAAGGCTTCACCGCCGCCCTGGCCGAGCACGGGCTCGACGGTACGGCCCTGCCGTGCGAGGAGAGCTTCGAGGAGGTCCACGCCACCGTGAGCGGGCTGCTGGCGGCCCGGCCCGGTCTGTCGGGACTGGTCGTGCACAACGAGGCGGCCGTCAACCACGTGCTGAGCTCGCTGCGGCAATTGGGCCGCAAGGTGCCGCAGGACCTCGCCGTGGTGGCGATCTGCCCGGACGACGTGGCCGAGCCCGCCCGGCTCACCTCGGTGCTGATCCCGGCCGAGGAGGTCGGCAGGGAGGCCGTCGGGCTGCTGATGGACAAGCTCGCGGGCCGCCCGGTGCCGCCAGCGACCCTGCTGGTCCCCCGTCTGACGGTCCGCGCGAGCACGTGACGGTCCGCGCGAGCACGTGACCGCATAGCTGGTCTCACGCCGACGTACGCGAGGGCACCTGGCTCCCACGCGAAGCGTCCGGCCAGGCCCTCGGGTCAGCGGCGGTGGTGGCGTGTGGCGCCCTTGGCCGGGCAGCGGTCCGTCGACTCGCGGGCGAAGAGGTCGACGGCGGACGGCCGGGGGAGCGGGACGGCCGACGGGCGGGTGCCGTCGAGGAGGAGCGCCAGGTAGCGCCGCCGGTCGGCGCGGTCGTCGGAGTCGGCCCCGTAGTGCAGGGTCGTCGCCAGCGCCATCACCACGATCGCCGCCAGGTCGCGGACCAGCAGGTCGTCGCGGACCAGCCCGCGCTCCCGAGCGGCGGTCAGTACGTCGCCGAGCGGTCCCATGAACCGCTCGGCGATGCCGATCGTGAACGCCCCGGCCTCCTTCGCGGCCGACAGGAGCGCCCGGTGACCGGACAGCGTGTCGACCACGGCCGTCAGCGCGTCGGCCAGCCCCTGCCTGGGGTCGGCGGCCACGCGGGCGGCCTGGAGGACCGGCTCGATCTCCTCGGCGAAGTAGGTCTCGAAGCAGGCCAGGATCACGCCGTCGCGGTCGCCGAAGCGCCGGTAGACGGTGGCGATGCCGACTCCGGCGCGGCGGGCGATCTCCTCCAGCGGGACGGCCGTGCCCGACTCGTGCAGGGCGGTGATCGCCGCCCTGACGATCCTGTCGGAGTTACGCAGTGCGTCCGCACGACGTCGCTGCTCTGGCACATGCCGAACGCTAGCAGCATCCACGCGGTCACTCCACGGCAGCGTTACCAGGCCACCTCGAGCGAGGCCAGCCCGTACACGACGTGGAAGGAGCGGAAGTCCGCGATGGGCGCGACCGTACGCAGTCCGGGGAAGCGCTGGAAGAGGGCCTGGAAGGCGATCCGCATCTCCATCCGGGCCAGCGGCGCGCCCAGGCAGTGGTGCACGCCGTGGCCGAAGGCGAGGTGGCCGGGCGCGCCGCGGGTGATGTCCAGCTCGTCGGCCTCGTCCATGAAGGCGGGGTCGCGGTTGGCGAGGGGCAGCGAGCACATCACCAGGTCGCCGGGCTGGATCATCTGACCGGCCACCTCGGTTTCCGTGGTGCACACCCTGCCGATGCTGGCATGGAGAATGCTGAGCCAGCGCATCAGCTCCTCAACGGTGGCCTCGATCCGCTCGGGCTCCTTCTTGAGCAGGTCCAGCTGGTCCGGCTGCCGGAGCAGGGCCAGCGTGCCCAGGCCGAGCATGTTGGAGGTGGTCTCGTGCCCGGCGATCAGCAGGAGGTTGCCGATGCCGATCAGCTCGTTCGTGGTCAGGTCGTCGCCGTGCTCGCGTACGAGCATGCCCAGCAGTTCTTCGCCGGGGTCGGCCTGGATGCCCTCGACCAGCTCGGTCATGTACGCGCGCGACTCCTGCTGCAGCTTGAGACGCTCCTCCATGGGCAGCGACACATCGAGCAGCCGGCCGGTCCTGCGCTGGAAGTCCGCGCGGTGGGCGTACGGCACGCCCAGCAGCTCGCAGATCACCAGCGACGGGATGGGCAGCGCGAACGACGACACCAGGTCGACGGGTGAGCCCGCGCGTTCCATGGCGTCGAGGTGCTCCTCGACGATGTCCTTGATCCGCGGTTCCAGCCGCTTCATCCGGCGGATGGTGAACTCCGGCGTCAGGAACCGGCGCAGCCGGCTGTGCTCGGGCGGGTCGAAGGAGAGCAGGTTGCCGGCGCGGAGCACCTTGAGCTCCTCCTCCGTTGCGCCCGGCGGCTGGAAGATGGTCTGGCGGGCGTTGCTGAACCGCTCGGCGTCGCCCAGCACCGCGCGCGTGTCGGCGTAGCGGGTCACCAGCCAGGCCTCGACGCCGAACGACGTGGTGACGCGAGTGATCCCTTCCTTCTCCCGCAGCTCCGCCAGCTCGGTGGCGGGATTGAACTCCGTCCGCCGCATGTAAAGAGGCAGTGTTGAGATGTCGCTCATACATCCCCCAGAATGACCGGTCTTCACGAAATACCCTGACAAGAAACGATAGCAACCTATCGATTAGTCGCAAGACCATCGCGGTAAACATTGGGCCTTGACGACCTTGGTGGTATCGCTAACACTCGACAACGCCCCGCCGACCGCACAGATCCGGGATCGAAAATGTTAGCGCTAACCAAGCAATCGCTAGCTCAGACGAGGAGTGCCCTGACATGAGACGTCTGAAATCCATGACCATGGCCGTGGCGGCCGCCGCCGGCCTGGTGCTCATCTCCGCAGCCCCGGCGCCCGCCGCCGCGCCGATCACCACCTCCATCTATACCGCCGACCCGGCCGCGCTGGTGGTCGGCGACACGATGTACCTCTACACGGGGCACGACGAGGCGCCCGCCGGTGGCACGAACTTCGTCATGCGGGACTGGCACGTCTTCACTTCCGGCGACGCGACGACCTGGACGGACCAGGGCGCGAAGCTGAAACTTTCAGACTTCCCATGGGCGGGCGCCGACGCGTGGGCGGGCGAGGTCGAGCCGCGCAACGGCAAGTACTACTGGTACGCCCCCGTCAACGGCAACGGCGCCGGCTGGATGGACATCGGCGTGGCGGTCGGCGACAGCCCGCTCGGCCCCTTCCACGACGCCAAGGGCGGCCCGCTGATCAGCGACAGCACCCCCAACTCCTCGCCGCTCAACATCGACCCGACCGTCTTCACCGACGACGACGGTCAGGCCTACATCTACTGGGGCTCCTACTACGGCCTGCGCGCCGCCAAGCTCAAGCCCGACATGATCAACCTCGACGGCGGCGTGGTCACCCCGAGCGGCGTGTCGAACTTCTGGGAGGCGCCCTGGATGTTCAAGCGCAACGGCACCTACTACCTGGCCTACTCCGCCAACGACTCGGCCTGCTCCGCGCCCGGCTACGCGTGCATCCGCTACGCCACCGCGAGCAACCCGCTGGGACCGTGGACGCATAGGGGAGTGGTGCTCGACCAGGTCTCCTCGACCACCAACCACCCGGCGATCATCGAGTTCAAGGGCCAGTGGTACATGGTCTACCACAACGCGGGCAGCCCGGGAGGCGGCAACTTCCGCCGCTCGGTGACGCTCGACAAGCTCTACTGGAACGCCGACGGCACCATGCAGAAGGTCGTGCAGACGACGGGTCCCGCCAACCCCGGCAACCTGGCGCTCAGCGCGACGGCCTCCACCTCCTACGTCTCGCCGTGGGAGACCCTGGGCGCGGTCAACGACGGCTTCACCCCGGCCAACTCGGCCGACCACAGCCACGGCGCCTACGGCAACTGGAACCACCAGGGCACCGAGTGGCTGGAGTACCAGTGGCCGTCCGCGCAGACCGTCAACCGGGTCGGCGTCTACTGGTTCGACGATGACCAAGGCATCGACCTGCCCGCCTCGTGCAAGGTCCAGTACTGGAACGGCAGCGCGTACGTGGACGTGCCCGGACAGTCGGCCTGCGGAGTGGCAGCCAACACCTTCAACACCACGACGTTCACGGCGGTCTCGACGACCAGGCTCCGGCTGAGCGTCACCTCGAAGACCGGCTTCTCGACCGGCGTCCTCGAATGGCAGGTACCGCGATGAAACGCATGGCATTCCTCCCGATCCTGTTACTCGGCTTCTTCCTCGTCCCCGCCGGTCCCGCCGTGGCCGCCGAGGTCAACCTGGCCACGACGGCGACCCCGAGCGCGTCGTACACCTCCTCCTGGGAGAGCGTCGCGGCGATCAACGACAACATCGACCCGCCGAGCTCCAACGACACCGTCAACCGCCGCTGGGGCACCTGGCCCAACACCGGCCAGCAGTGGGCCGAGCTGACCTGGGCCCAGGCACAGACGCTCAGGGTCGCCCAGGTGTACTTCTTCGACGACAACGGCGGCGTGCGCGTCCCCGCCTCGTGGAAGCTGCAGTACTGGACCGGCAGCGCCTACAACGACGTGCCGAACGCGACCGGCTACCCCACGGCGCTCAACACCTACAACAAGGTGACGTTCGGCCAGGTGAGCACCACGCGGCTGCGCGTACTCCTGCAGAGCGGCCAGGGCTCGGTCGGGCTGCTGGAGGTCAAGGCGTTCACCAACGACCCGGGCGGCGGCGGCAGCCCGAGCACCTGGAACCCGCCCGCCAACCTGGTCACGCCGCTCAACGAGGTCTGGTCGCACGTCGAGAGCACCTATCCCGACCTGTACGGCTTCCGCAACTACGGCTGGGACCAGGTCATGGCCAACGGCGGCTCGATCAACTACTGCGTGCGCTGGGACAGCTCCGCCACGGTGACCGCCGCCCAGCGTGACCAGATCCACGCGACGCTGGCCAGGCAGTTCAAGAAGTGGATGGACGTGATGGCCGGGCACAACAACTGGCCCTACACCAACGTGCCGGTCAAGGTCGTCGGCTGGGCCGTGCGCGACCGCGCCCAGCTCCAGTGGAGCGACAACTCGGTCGACATCTACGTCAACAACATCCGCGAGAACGCGCCGCAGTGCGCCGAGCCGTGCGGGCGCTTCTTCAACCAGAGCGGCAATTACCCGAACTGTCCCGGCGGCGCGTCCCACCACTACGACATGTCGCTGTGGCTCACCGCGGGCTTCGGCGGTGGCGCGGGCGGTGACTGGGGCCAGCGCATCGGCAGCGAGTACTACATGAGCAACCTCAACACCGACAACGTGCACATCCTGCTGCACGAGATGGGCCATTCGTTCGGTCTGGATGACTTCTACGACTGGACTCCGACCGGGGTGTGCTGCTTCCTGATGAAGGCCGGCAGCGCGACCTCGATCACCGACTTCGACGCCTGGATGCTCCGCGACTGGTGGCGGCATCTGAAGAGCCGTTACGGGCGCTGAACCTCCGTGAAGTAGGGCGGCGGCCACGCGAGGCCGCCGCCCTATTCACGCGTTGACGGTGAGCTTGTAGTCGCGGGTGATGGGCGTGCTGAGCTTGTCGTAATCCCTGAGCTGCACGGTGAAGGAGAAGGTGCCCGCCGCGGCGGGCTTGCCGGTGATCGCGCCGGTGAACCGGTCGAGGGCCAGCCCTTCGGGCAGCGCGCCGCCGGTGACCTGCCAGTCGTAGAAGGGCACGCCCCCCTTGGCCTGGAGCCGCTGGTCGTAGGCGGCGCCCGCCTTGCCGGCCTTGACCGAGGCGGTCTCGATCGAGGGCTTGAGGAAGGGGGTCAGCTTCTTGTTCAGCTTCCAGCCGGCGTTCTCCGCGATCAGCAGCGTCAGCTTGGTCAGCTCCCACTGCCTGGTCGGGAAGATGTGGCGCCAGCCGCCGCTCTGGCCGCTGAGCCGGTCCCAGTACGGCTCGTCACCGGGCACGTGATAGCTCGTGTCGAGCGGGACCGGGTAGCCCTGGTAGTCGATGACCTCCTGGTCGTCCCTGCCCTTGCTCTCGACGTACTTCGCCATGCCCTCCCAATCGCTGTGGAAGGCGACGGCGTGGCCGTACTCGTGCATGACCAGGCCGTGCACGTCGATGACCTGGCCGAGGTCGGTCTTGTACCAGTCCTCGTCGGCCAGCGAGCTGACCAGCTTCATCAGCTGCTCGTCGTACTCAAGGATCATGCTGGTCGAGCGGTGGTAGGGGGTGGGCTTGCCGTTCTGGGTGTGGAACTTGCCGTTGATGGTCGGGTAGCCGGTCGAGTAGGGCGTCTGGATGCCGCGGAAGAAGACGTACATGCCGTTGTACGGCTTGGCGTTGGTGGCCTCGACCTCGTTCTGCCAGTCGTCGCCCGGCAGCTTGTTGACCTCGTCCCCGGCGGGGACGGTGTCGAACGGCTTGAGGTCGAAGAAGGCGAACCAGTTCCGGACCGCCGTCTCGGCGGCCTTGCGCACGCCCGGGTCGGAGAAGTAACGGGTGATCGTGTCGTAGCGGTAGTCGAAGTCGATGGGGATCGTCGGCCGCAGGGCGGTCTTCTCGTCCTGCTGGACCGTGATCGGCATCGTCTGGGTGATCGTGGCGCCGGTCGCGTCGGTGGTCTTCATGACCCACTTGTGCCGCTCGTCCTGACCGGGGTCCTGCTTGGAGTGGATGGCCAGCCGGACGACCTCGCGGTCGGCCGGGCCGGTGAGCGTGAAGGACTTGGTCGCGCCGGTCGCGGTGAGCTCGCTCGGCATGTTGAGCATCAGCCTGGAGGTGCCCTCGGCCTTGAGGTCGACGGTCAGCGGGTAGGCGATGCCCGCCACCTTCGGTGCCCGCACCGTCAGCTCGATGTACGGGTTGGCCAGGTAGCCCTGCCAGTCCACGAGCCGGACGCCATGGTCGTTGACGTTGCGGTAGAAGATGTCGAACACGTCCAGGGCCGGGGCCGCCTGGCGGGCCGCCAGGCCGGGCGTGGGCACGGAGAGCGCGCCCACGAGCCCGGCCAGGACGGTTACAACGCCGATTCTTTTCACTAAGCGTTCTTTCTTCTCAAGCGAATGCCTTCACTTCCAGCAGTCCGACGGATGCCTGGCCGCTCTGGAGCGCGACCCTGAGCTTGGTGGTGTTCACACCGGTGAACGTCACGTGGTTGTAGGCGTTGAGCGCGGTCGGGTAGGTGCCCGGGATGTCGACGTACGCGGTGCCGTTCCAGTACTGCAGCTTCCAGGAGGTCGGCAGGCGCACGCCGTCGTTGTCGTCGAAGAAGTACACGTCCGCCGACCGGATCGTCTGCGCGGCCGGCCAGGTCAGCTCGGCCCACTGCGCGCCGGTGTTGGGCCAGGTGCCCCAGCGCCGGTTGACGGTGTCGTTGGAGCTCGGCGGGTCGATGCCGTCATTGATCGCCGCGATGCTCTCCCAGGGCGAGGTGTACGACGCGGACGGCGTCGCGCTCGTGGCCAGGTTGACAGGCGTGGGACCGCCGCCGCCGACCTGGAGCTGGAACGACTTGGTCACCGGAGTGCTCCTGCTGTCGTAGTCACGCAGTTGCACGGTGAAGGTCGAGGTCCCGGCCGTCGTGGGCGTGCCGCTGATCGCGCCGGTGAACCGGTCGAGGCTGAGCCCGGCGGGCAGCGAGCCGCTGGTGACCTGCCAGTCGTAGAACGGCACCCCGCCCTTGGCGGCGAGCGTCTGCTGGTAGCTCTGGCCGGGCGTCGCCTGCGGCAGGGAGGTGGTGGTGATGGCGGGCTTGAGGAAGGGGGTGAGGTTGCGGTTCAGCTTCCAGCCCGCGTTCTCGGCCACCAGCAGGGCGAGCTTGGTGAGCATCCACCTGCGGGTCGGGAAGTAGTGCGTCCAGCCGCCGCTCTGCCCGCTCAGCCGGTCCCAGTTACGCTGGTCGCCGGGGATGTGGTAACTGCTGTCGAGTGGCACGGCGTAGCCCATGTAGTCGACGACGTCCGGGTCGTTGCCGCCGCCGCTGACGTAGGAGCGCATCCCGGCCCAGTCGCTGTGGTAGGCGACGGCGTGGCCGTACTCATGCATGACCAGGCCCTCCACGTCGAGGACCGAGCCGGCGATGTCCGTCTTGTACCAGTCCTCGTCGGCCAGGGAGGTGAACAGCTGCTTGTTCGCCTCGTCGTACTCGAAGATCATCGCGGTGGAGCGGTGGAGCGGGCCCGCGACCTGCTGGCCGTTCCTGGTGAAGTACTTGCCGTTGGCGGCGGGGTAGCCGGTCGAGTAGGGCGACTGGATTCCCCTGAAGAAGACGTACATGCCGTTGTAGGCGGCGTTGTTGGTGACGGTGATCTCGTTCTGCCAGTCGTTGCCCGGCAGGTGGTTGTTCTCCGCCCCGGCCGCCACCGTGTCGAAGGGCGTCACGTCGAAGAACCTGAACCAGTCCTTGACGGCCTCCTCGGCGGCGGTCCTGAAGGCCGGGTCGGAGAAGTAACCGGTGACCGTGTCGAAGCGGTAGTCGAAGTTGATCGGGATCGTCGGCTGCAGGGCGGTCTTCTCGTCCTGCTGGACCCTGATCGGCATCGACTGCTGGAACGTCGCGCCGCTGCCGTCCCTGATCGCCAGCTTCAGCGTGTGCATCTCGTCCTGGCCCGCGCCGCGCTTGGAGGCGATCTCCAGCTTGAACGTCTTCTGCTCCGACGCGTTCGCGAACGTCAGCGTCTTGGTGGCGCCCGTCGCGGTCAGCTGGCTGGGCAGGTCCATCATCAACCGGGAGGTGCCCTCGGCCTTGAGGTCGATCGTGACGGGGAACTGGGCGTCCTGCGGGGGTTTGACGGTCAGCTGGATGTACGGGTTGGCCAGGTACCCCTCCCAGTCGACGAGCTTGACGCCGTAGGTGTTGACCGTTCTGCCGAACATGTCGACGACCTGGGCGGCGGACAGGGCGTGGGCGGGCTGCACTCCGACGAACAAGGAGCTCAGCAGCAGGAGCGCGACGGTTAATCGCTTCATGATGTGACACACCTTTCAGTTCTTGATGCCGGTGAGCGTGACTCCCTCGATGAAGTAGCGCTGGAGGAAGAAGAACAGGGCCACGATGGGCACGATGACGGCCGCCGAGGCCGCCATCAGGTAGCCCCACTGCGTGATGAAGATGCTCTGGAACGAGGCCAGCCCGAGCGAGAGCGTGTACTTCTCCTCGTCCTGCAGGTAGAGCAGCGGGCCGAGGAAGTCGTTCCAGGTGCCGATGAAGGTGAAGATGGTGACCACGATGATGGCCGGCTTGGACAGCGGCATGACGATCGTCCAGTACACCCGCCACGGCGAGGCCCCGTCGATGTAGGCGGCCTCGTCGAGCTCGAAGGGGATCGTCAGGAAGAACTGCCGCAGCAGGAACACGTTGAACACCCCGCCGCCCGCCCCGGCGAACCAGGCGGGCACGGTGAGCGGGACGAAGGTGTTCAGCGCGCCCAGCTCCTGCCACATGACGAACGTCGGGATGATCGTCACCGCGTACGGCAGCATGACGCCGGTCAGCAGCAGCGCGAAGACGACGTTGCGCCCCTTCCACCGCAGCCGGGAGAAGCTGAAGGCGGCCACCGAGCAGGTGAACACCGTGCCGAGCACACAGATCACCGCGATGATCACCGTGTTGACCAGGTAGAGGCCGAACGGCTGGGCGGTGAGCGCCTCGCTGAAGTTCGACCACTGGAACGGGCGCGGGATCCACTCCGGCGGCGCGACGAACATCTGGCTGTCGTTCATCAGCGCGCTGCGTACCAGCCAGACGAACGGCAGCAGCGTCGGGATCGCGCCTGCGGCCAGCGCCACGTACAGCAGCGCCCTGCCGTACCTGCGCGGCCGCCGCAGGCCCTGGGTCGGCGCCACGCCCTTCGCGCGGGTCCTCTCCCGCGCCGCCAGCGTGGTCATCGGGCACCTGCCATCTCGTAGTAGACCCAGCGGCGGGCGTTGCGGAACATCAGGAACGTCACCACCATGATGATCATGAAAAGCACCCAGGCGAGCGCGCTGGCGTAGCCCATCTCGCTCTCGGTGAAGGCCTTGCGGAAGAGGTAGTAGACGTAGAAGAGCGTGGCGTGGTTGGGCCCGCCCTCGGTCATCACGTACGCCTGGTTGAACACCTGGAAGGTGCCGACCACGCCCACCACCAGGTTGTAGAAGATGGTGGGCGTCATCATCGGCAGCGTCACGTGCCAGAAGCGGCGCAACGGGCCGCCCCCGTCGATCGACACCGCCTCGTACAGGTGGCGCGGCACGCCCTGCAGCCCGGCCAGGAAGATCACCATGGTGTTGCCGAAGCCCCACGTGCTCATGATGATCAGCGACGGGATCGCCATCTCCTCGCTGTAGACCCACTGCGAGGTCGGCAGCCCGGCCTGGCGCAGCAGCGAGTTGAGCAGCCCGAAGTCGGGATTGAAGATCCAGATCCAGAGCACCACGTTGGCGATCGCCGGGACCAGCGTCGGCAGGTAGAAGATCGTCCGCCAGAGCGACAGGCCGCGCGCCTTCTGGTTGAGCAGCATGGCGACCGCGAAGCTGACGATCAGCGTGAGCGGCACCGCGCCGAGCGTGTAGTACGTCGTGGCGCTCAGCGACTTCCAGAACAGCTCGTCGTCGACCATCCTGCTGTAGTTGTCCAGGCCGACGAACGACGGGCTGCCGCCGATCTGCCAGTCGGTCAGGCTGAAGAAGAACGAGGCGACCATCGGGCCGATGGTGAAGATGGCGAACCCGAGGATGGCCGGCAACGCCATGAGGATGCCCCACCGCGTCTCGAACCTGCGCATCAGAGCGCCTGCGTGTGCTGCCAGCCCTGCAGCATCCCGGTGATCTTGGGCGCCGCGGCCTTGAGTATCTCCGCCGCGGGCCGTTTGCCGGACTCGATCTCCTGGAGGGCGGGAGTGAGCACGTCGGAGCTGATCACGGACATGTTCTTGATCCGGTTGCCGAAGGCCGGCGCGCCGTGGTCGCGGGCGTAGTCGACGACCGCGGTCCTGAACTCCGGCGGGTGCTCGGCGTTCTTGGTCCAGGAGTCGATGGCGGCCTGGTCCTCGTAGTACTTCTTCTCCTGCGGCATCCACAGGCCCTGCTTGTACAGGTCGACGTAGCGCGGGTCGTTGTGGAAGGCGAACAGCTCGACGGCCTCCTCAACGTGCTTGGTCCCGGCGAACACCGCCGACGCGCCCGCCACCTGGGTGGCGGTGAACGGCTCCGCGTATTTGGGCAGCACGCCGATGCCGTAGTCGACCTTGCTCTCGTTCATGTCGAGCAGCGACCAGTGGCCGTCGACCACCATGGCCACGCGCTTGGTCTTGAGCAGGATGTTCGTGCCGGGCACGTCGTCGCCGGTGGCGGCGAGCTGGCCGGGGCCGGGCATGACCCGGTGCTTGTAGATGAGGTCCTGGAGGTTCTGGAACACCTTGATCGCCTCGGGCGAGTCGAGCAGGCACCGCTTGCCGGCCTCGTCGGCGAAGTCGCCGCCGTTGCTGCGCAGGAAGCCGTACCAGGCCGCGCCGTAGGTGATGCTGCTGGAGAGGCCGAACTGCTTGATCTGCTTGGGGTCGAAGCCCGACTCGTCGGGATGCTTGCCGTTCTGGTCGACGGTGAGCTTGTAGGCGTTCTGGACGAGCTGGTCCCAGGTCCAGGCGGAGGCGGCGTCGGCCGGCGGGGGAGCGATGCCGGCGTCGGCGATGGCCTGCTTGCTGTACCAGAGCAGCTCGATCTCGTTGGCCGTGGCCAGGCCGTGCAGCTTGTCCTGGCCGTACCAGAGGTAGGAGTCCGGCAGGTAGCCGGCCAGCTGCGGATACTTCTTCAGATAGGGGAACAGGTCGACCAGCTTGCCCTGCTCGGCCAGGCGGAACGACATGGCCATCGGCACGTAGCCGACGTCCGGCACGCGCCCGCTGGCCACCAGGGTGTTGAGCTTGACGTCGTACTCGTCGGGGGTGAACAGCGCCTTGACCTTGACGCCCGGCTTCTTCTGCTCGAACTGCCTGAGCATCTTCTCCACGGCCTTCTGCTCGAAGGTGGAGCCCCAGTACATGAACTGCAGTTGCTTGGCGCCGGTCGATCCGCCGCCGCCGCTCCCACACGCGGCCGCCGCCGCGCCGAGCGCCGCGAGACCGCCGATCTTGAAGAGGTCACGTCTATTCATGGGGGTGATTCCTTTACACGAGGGGGATCCAGACCCGCATCCCGCGGCCGTCACGGTTGTCCCACTGGTAGTAGGGGATCGCCGTGGCGGTCACGCGGGAGCCGGTCGAGAGCTCCCCGGGGGGTGTGGTGGTGTACGGCAGGCCGCCCACCGGCTGGGAAACGACTTGGGCGTCGGCCTCGATCAGGACGGTGCGCCCGACGCCGTCGAGGTCGTCCTTGTCCAGGACGCGCAGTTCGGCGCCCGCGGGCAGCGCCAGATCCGGAAGGTCCACGCCTTCGGGCTGGTCGGCCTGCTCGAAGCAGTAGACGAGCGGCCCGCGCTCCACGGCGACGCATCCCCTGACGGCGTCGACGCGGCGGTGCGGGTGGACGAGCCGGGGCGCCATGTCCAGCTCCAGCTCGACGGTGTCGCCCGCCCGCCACTCGCGGGTCAGCACGACATAGCCGCGCTCGTCCGGTACGGCCACCGCAGACTCGCCGCCGACCGTCACCGTGGTGGAGGCGCTCCACGCGGGCACCCGCAGCGCCAGCGACCACGGGGTGCCGGGCGCGCGCTCCACGGTGAACGTGACGCGGCCGTTCCAGGGGTAGTCGGTGGCGACGGCCAGCGTGAGTTCGCCGTCGGTGACGGTCCCCGGCATGTACTGGTGGACGAGCAGGGTGTTCGCGGCGGACGCCGCGATGTAGCCGCCGAGGGAGGAGATGAGCCGCATGATGTTCGGCGGGCAGCAGGCGCAGGCGAACCACTCGCGCCGCCGACCGGCGTAGGCTCCTTCGACGTGGTCGTCCCTGCGCTGGAGCGGGTTGACATAGAAGAAGCGGATGCCGTCGGCCGAGGTCGAGGCGGCGAAGGCGTTGTAGAGCGTGCGCTCGATCAGGTCGGCGTAGCGGCCGTGGCCGGTGGCCAGGAGCAGCCGCCAGTTCCAGTGGATGCTGGCGATGGCCGCGCAGCTCTCGTTGTAGGCGCGATCCGGCGGCAGCTCCCAGCGGTCGCCGAACGCCTCGTCGGAGTGGCGGCTGCCCATGCCCCCGGTCAGGTGCGTCTTGGTGGCGACCAGGTCCTCCCAGCGCCGGATCGAGCACTCCAGCAGCGACTCGTCGCCGGTCTCCAGGTAGACGTCGACGATGCCCGCCTCCAGGTACAGCTGGCGCACCGCGTGGCCGACCGCCGTGTCCGCCTCCCTGACCGGCAGGTGGTCCTGGGCGTACAGGATGCCGAGCCCGCTGTCGCGGATGAGCCCCTTGCCCCTGTTGTCGATCAGCTTCGCGGCCAGGTCCAGGTAGGAACGCTCGCCGGTGACCCGGTAGAGCTCCACCAGCGCGGTCTCGACCTCGGCGTGCCCGTCGATGCCGTCGTTTCCGCCGCGCAGGAAGACCTCCGCCAGATGGTCGGCGAACTTCCGGGCGACCGCGAGCAGTTCCGCGCCGGTGCCCGCGCGGGTGGCGGCGACGGCGGCCTGGAACAGGTGACCCGCGCAGTACATCTCGTGGCTGTACTCGAGCTCGGCGTAGATCTTGTCCGGCTTGACGACCTGGTAGTGGGAGTTGAGGTAGCCGTCGGGCCGCTGGGCGCGCTTGAGCACCTCGGCCGCCTGCTCGACGAACTCCGGATACTCCGCCGACGGGCGCCTGGCGTGCTCCCAGGCGACGGCCTCGAGCTGCTTGTACAGGTCGGAGTCCTGGAAGCGGTAGCCGCGGAACTCGCCGTCGGTGCCCGCCCCGGCTCCGGCCAGCCTGAGGTTGGGCAGGCTGCCCGCCTCTTCCATCTGCTCCAGCCCGAGCGGGATGCTCGCCGCGCGGTTGACGCTCTGCCACCGCCCGAACGGACCACCGGTGATCACGACGTCGTGGATGCCCAGCGGCCGCTGCACGGCCTTAGATTCCGCGGTCGGTACGGCAGGGCCGCAGGCCTGGTCCATCGAACTCCTCGCACATGGGGAATAGGCTTTCCTTGGCGAACAGTAAGGTGTTACACATCACTGGTCAACCCTCTGGGTAGTTGGACCGTGACCAGGATGTCGAGGGAGGGAAACCGGTTGTCTGAATTTTCCCAGCGCGCAGTGACCATCCGTGAGGTCGCCGCGGCCGCCGGAGTGTCGATCGGCACGGCGTCCAAGGCGCTCAACGGCCAAGGCCGGCTGCGCGAGGAGACCAGGGCGCGGGTGATCGCCGCCGCCGAGCGCCTGGAGTTCCGGCCGAACAAGCTCGCCCAGGGCCTGCTGCACGGCCGTACCTTCACCGTCGGCCTGGTGACGTGCGACAGCTTCGGGCGCTTCAGCATCCCGGTCATGCTCGGCGCCGAGGACGCGCTGGGCGCCGGTCAGATCTCGGTGTTCATGTGCGACACGCGCGACGACCCGATCAGGGAGCAGCACTACGTCGAGCGTCTTCTGGCCAGGCGGGTGGAGGGCATCATCGTCACCGGCCGGCGTACCGAGCCCCGGCCGAGCATCGGCACCGGCCTGCCCGTCCCGGTCGTCTACGCCATGACCCAGTCGACCGAACCCACCGACTTCTCGGTGATCCCCGACGACCTGGGCGGGAGCCTCCTGGCCGTACGGCATCTGCTGGCCACCGGACGGCGGCGGATCGGCCACATCACCGGGCCGCAGCGCTTCCTGGCCGCGCGGACGCGCGCGGCGGGGTTCGCCGACGCCCTGGCGGAGGCGGGAGCGACGGCGGCGGGCGAGACGCTGTTCGGGGAGTGGTCGGAGGAGTGGGGGCGGCAGGGCGCCGACATCCTGCTCCGCACCCAGCCGGACGTGGACGCGGTGTTCTGCGGCAGCGACCAGATCGCCAGGGGGGTCGCCGAGACGCTCAGGGATCGTGGCCGGCGCATTCCCGACGACGTGGCGCTCGTGGGCTTCGACAACTGGGCGCCGATGGCGCTCGGCTCGCGGCCGCCGCTCACCACGGTCGACATGAACCTCGGTGAGATCGGGCGGGCGGCCGCCACGCATCTGCTGGACGTGATCGGCGGCGTGCCGCACCAGGGCGGGGTACGGCGGATGCCGTGCAGCCTGGTGCTGCGGGAGTCGACCCGCGCCTGAGGGGTTGCGTGGGGGGTTTGTCGACCCGCGCCTGAGGAGTTGTGGTCAGGCGGTCGGACATTCGGAGCGAATCTGGAGTGTCTGGGCAACGTCGGCTAACGGCTGCGCCACCGGTCCCCTCGCCTGGACCGGCGGGCCGTACGGCCTTAAAGGCAGCCGGCCGACTCTGATCGCCATCCTCCCGCCGCGCACCCGCCGTCGCGGCGGCCAAAGGCCGATGGGCGGGCGCATTTCGAATTCAGGAGGTGCCGGTCATTATCGCCGCGGTGATTGCCGGAGCGGCAATCTCAGTGAGCCGCCTCGTACTGCTCCACGATGGTCGCGGCGATACGTCCGCGCTCGCTCACGGGTAGTCCCGCCTGCTTCGCCCACTGGCGAATTTCGGTGGACTTGTCGCGGCTGACCGAGCGTGCCGAGCCGACTCCGCGACGGACCTTACCACCGCGCTCCTTGCGGACCTGACGCGCCTTGACCAGGAACGGGGCAAGGGCTTTGCGCAACTTCTCCTCGTTCTTATCCGACAGGTCGATCTCGTAGGCAAAGCCGTCGAGGCCGAACCTGATTGTGTTCTCGGACGACAAGGCGGATCCGTCGAGGTCGTCAAGGAAGATCTCTTGAATTTGCTTGGCCATGCTGGTGCTCCGAATTCAGAGGCGAGAAGACAATGAGTACTGTAGCGTACGGTGCCGTTGTCCGGCGCACCCCTGGGGCGGTGGACAACCAGGACAAAGAAAGCTCGGCTAATTGCATAGCGAGCTATTTCATTCCCGCTATCCGGGGCGGTCGCGGCGTCAGTGCGTCGCGGGTCCACGAGCCCAGCACCAACAGCGTTTTGGTGCCCGTGACGTTCCCGGCGCGGCGCAGGTGATCGATGACCTGCTGGAGATGACCGAGGTCGCGGGCCCGTACGTGGATCAGCGCGTCGGGGTCGCCGGCGATGGTGAAAACGGCCTGAACCTCCGCCACGTCGGTCGCCGTGCGGACGATCTCGCTCACCGGTGTCGTGCCCGCGTAACGCAGTTCGGTGAACGCCTCGATGCCCCATCCGAGCTTGGCGTAGTCGATCTGCACGCTGAAACCGGTGATGACGCCGATCTCTTTGAGCCGGTCCACCCGGCGCTTGACCGCGGCCACGGAAAGGCCGATCGTGCCCGCCATGTCGGAGAAGGTGCGGCGCCCGTCCTCGCGCAGCAGGCGCAACACCCGATGATCAATGTCATCTATTTCTGGCATGTGGGCACTCCTCGGTTTTTGATGGAAAGAACCATAGCGAAAGAGGCCGAGGCCGCAAAGGTTTTGCGTCTTTGTCGTGTCTTCTTGGTCGATACTTGCGCGATGCCCGCCCGCGTTGCTGTGCTGGGGTCTCCACGAACCCCAGGGAGGCCCGCATGAGCGTCACCCTCGACGACAAGTACACGGCCGCGGACGGTCGCGTGCTCATGTCGGGCCTGCAGGCCCTCGTCCGGCTGACGCTCGAACAGCGCCGCCTGGACCAGGAGCGCGGGCTGGACACGCGCGTGTTCGTCTCCGGCTACCCGGGCTCGCCGCTGGCCGGCGTCGACCTGGAGATGGGCCGGGCCGCCCGGCTGCTCGACCCCGCGGGCGTGGTCGTCCGTCCGGCGCTCAACGAGGAACTGGCCGCCACCGCCGTGGCGGGAACCCAGCTCCTGGAGCGCCTGCCGGGCCGGCGGCACGACGGCGTGACCGGCTTCTGGTACGGCAAGAGCCCCGGCCTCGACCGCGCCGCCGACGCCATCCGGCACGGCAACCTGGCCGGCACCGCCGCGCTCGGCGGCGCGGTGGCCTGGATCGGCGACGACCCCGGCAGCAAGTCCTCGACCGTGCCCAGCACATGCGAGCCGATGTGCCAGAGCCTGTGCGTGCCGCTGCTCGCGCCGGGCTCGGTGGCGGAGATCATCGAGTTCGGGCTGCACGCGGTCGCCCTCTCGCGCGCCAGCGGTCTGTGGACCGGCTTGAAGATCGTCGCCGACCTGGCGGACGCGTCGGCCACCGTCGACCTCGGCTCGCTGCGTGACGGCATCCCGGCCCCTGACCACCCGAGCCGCCCCACCCCGGCCGCCCTGGTCGGCCCGGCCGCGCTGGACGCCGAGCACGACATGCTGACCCGGCGGCTCGACCTGGCCCGCGACTACGCCCGCGCGCACGGCCTGAACCGGGTGGTGGCCGGCTCGTCGCACGCCCGCCTGGGCATCGTCGCCTCCGGCGCGTCCTTCGCGGTGGTGCGCCGGGCGCTGGCCGACCTCGGGCTGGACGAGGCCGCGATCGAGGACCTGGGCCTGCGGCTGATCCGGCTCGGCATGCCGTACCCGCTGGCGCCCGCCGACCTGGCCGCCATGACCGCGGACCTGGACCGAGTGCTCGTGGTGGAGGACAAGGTCCCGTTCCTGGAGGGACAGCTGAAGCAGGCGCTGTACGACGTCGCCCGCACCCCCGCCGACCGCGACCCGCTCCCCGCCCCCGGCACCCCCGCTGTCGTCGGGCGCGAGTTGCTCACCCCCCGCGGCACGCTCGGCGCGGAGGACGTGGCCAAGGCGCTGGCCACCTTCGCCGACACGCTGCCACGGACCACCGTCCACCTGGCTCCCGCCCGGAAGCCGCAGCCGCGCCGCCTGCTGCCGCTGGTCGCCGCGCGCACGCCGTACTTCTGCTCGGGCTGCCCGCACAACACCTCCACCCGTACGTCGGACAGCACGCTGGTCGGCGTCGGCATCGGCTGCCACGCCATGATCGCCCTGGACGGCGCCGGACGCGGCAACCAGGTCGGCCTCACCCAGATGGGCGGCGAGGGCGCCCAGTGGATCGGCCTGGCCCCCTTCACCGACGACCGGCACTTCGTGCAGAACCTCGGCGACGGCACCTTCCACCACTCCGGCTCGCTGGCCGTCCGGGCCGCCGTCGCGGCCGGGGTGCGGATCACGTACAAGCTGCTCTACAACGACGCCGTCGCCATGACCGGCGGCCAGCGCGCGGAGGGCCGCCTCGACGTGCCCGCGCTGACGCGGTCGCTGGCCGCCGAGGGAGTCCGCCGGATCGTGATCACCACCCCCGAACCGGAGACCTACCGGGGCGTCCGGCTCGCGCCGATCGCCACCGTACGGCACCGCGACGGGCTGGCGGCGGCCGAGCAGGAGCTGGCCGAACTCGACGGGGTGAGCGTGCTCATCCACGACGACCGGTGCGCGGCCGACGAACGCCGCCTGCGCAAGCGCGGCAAACTGCCCGTACCGGTGGAGAAGGTCGTGGTCAACGAGCGGGTCTGCGAGGGCTGCGGCGACTGCGGCGAAGTGTCGACCTGCCTGTCGGTGCAGCCCGTGGAGACCGTGTACGGCCGCAAGACCCGGATCCACCAGCCGTCCTGCAACTCCGACCTGAGCTGCCTCAAGGGCGACTGTCCGTCGTTCCTGCTGGTCAAGCCGGGCAGGGCACGGCCAGTCCCGGAGCTTCCGGCGGATCGTGGGCCACGGCCGATCCAAGCACTCGGCGCACGGCCGGTCCTGGAGATTCCGGTGGAGCTGACCGAGCCGGTCACCCGATTCCCCGATCGTGAGGTGTTGCTGCGGATGCCCGGCATCGGTGGCACGGGCGTCGTAACGGTCTCGCAGATCCTGCAGATGGCGGCCCACCTCGACGGCCTGCACGCGGCCGGCCTCGAACAGACCGGGCTGGCGCAGAAGGGCGGCCCGGTCGTCAGCGACGTCCGCATCTCCCCGCACCCGATCGCCGGCTCCCCGAAGGCGTCGCACGGCACCGCCGACGTGCTGATCGGCTTCGACCTGCTCGGCGCGGCGGCCGACACGAACCTGGCGGTCGCCGCGCCGGACCGTACCGTCGCCGTGGTCAGCAGCGCCGTCGTGCCGACCGCCGCGATGGTGACCGGCCGCGTCACCGTACCGGACTCGCCCGCCGACGCGATCACCCGCGTCGAGTCGGCCACCCGGAGCGCCGACAACCTCTACCTCGACGCCCACGGGCTCGCCGAGGCGCTGTTCGGCGACCACATGCCCGCCAACATGCTGCTCGTCGGCGCCGCGTACCAGCACGGCTGCCTGCCGGTCTCCGCCGAGGCCGTCGAGCGGGCCATCCGGCTCAACGGGGCCGCGGCCGAGCAGAACCTCGCGGCGTTCCGCTGGGGCCGGGCCGCCGTCGCCGACCGCCAGGCGGTGCTGGCGGCCGTGGAGACTCCCGCTCCGCAGGCCGAGACGTTCGATCAGGCCCTGGCCACGCGGATCGCCGACCTGACCGGCTACCGCGACGCGGCCTACGCCGCCCGGTACGCCGAGGACGTGCGCCGCGTGGCCGCGCTCGCCGCCGACCGCGCGGGGGAGGAGGCCGCCGCGCCGATCGCCCTCGCCTACGCCAAGGGGCTGCACAAGCTCATGGCCTACAAGGACGAGTACGAGGTCGCCCGGCTGCACCTGGACCCGGCCGAGCGGGCCAGGCGGGAGCGGGAGTACGGCGCTGACGCCACCGTGTCGGTGCTGCTGCACCCGCCGCTGCTGCGCGCGCTGGGCATGAAGCGCAAGATCCGGCTGCGCCGCTCGGCGAACGTCGTCTTCCGCGTGCTGCGCGCCGCCAGGTTCCTGCGGGGTACGCCGTTCGACGTGTTCGGGTACGCAGGAGTACGCCGCGTCGAGCGGGCGATCATCACCGAGTACCGTGACCTGATGCGTGACGCTCTCGCCCGGCTGAGCCCGGCGACCGCCGACGCCGTGGCCGCGATCGCGGCGCTGCCGGAGGCGGTTCGCGGGTATGAGGACATCAAGCTCGCGCGGGTCGCGGAGTTCCGCGATCGCGCCAGGACCGCCCTCGCGCAGCTGAGCGAGCCCACCGGACCCCGCTCTCTGGAGAGAACGTGACCGTCGACCGCTTGCTGCCCAGCCCTCTGGAGAGAACGTGACCGTCGACCGCCTGCTGCCCACCCAGGACGCCGAGGACCTCATCGCCCTCACCCGGGACATCGCCGACAAAGAGCTGGCGAGCCGGGTCGACGAGCATGAGCGCGCCGAGACCTATCCGGAGGGCCTGTTCGCCACGCTCGGCGCCGCCGGACTGCTCGGCCTGCCGTACCCGGAGGAGCTCGGCGGCGGCGGCCAGCCGTACGAGGTCTACCTGCAGGTGCTGGAGGAACTGGCGGCCCGCTGGGCCGCCGTCGCGGTGGCCACCAGCGTGCACACCCTCGCCTGCTTCCCCGTGGCCACCTACGGCACACCCGAGCAGCGCGAACGCTGGCTGCCCGACATGCTGGCGGGCCGAATCGTCGGCGGCTACAGCCTGTCCGAACCCCAGGCCGGATCCGACGCCGCCGCCCTCACCTGCAAGGCGGAGAAGGTCGAGAACGGCTACCGCATCACCGGCAACAAGGCGTGGATCACCCACGGCGGCAAGGCCGACTTCTACGCCCTGTTCGCCCGCACGGGACAGGGCAGCCGCGGCATCTCCTGCTTCCTGGCCCCCGGCGCGGCCGACGGCCTGACCTTCGGCCGCCCGGAGGAGAAGATGGGCCTGCACGCCATCCCCACCACCAGCGCGCACTGGGACGGCGTCGTCATCGAGGCCGACCGCCTGCTCGGCGAGGAAGGCCAGGGCCTGCCCATCGCCTTCAGCGCCCTCGACTCCGGCCGCCTCGGCATCGCCGCCTGCGCGACCGGCCTCGCCCAGGCCGCCCTGGACGCCTCGGTCGCCTACGCCAAGGAACGCCAGACGTTCGGCCGCAAGATCATCGACCACCAGGGCCTGGGCTTCCTGCTCGCGGACATGGCGGCGGCCGTGGACAGCGCCCGCGCCACGTACCTGGACGCCGCCCGCCGCCGCGACGCCGGCCGTCCGTACGGTCGACAGGCCAGCGTCGCCAAGCTGGTGGCCACGGACGCCGCGATGAAGGTGACCACGGACGCGGTGCAGGTGTTCGGGGGGTACGGGTACACGCGTGAGTTTCGGGTGGAGCGGTACATGCGCGAGGCCAAAATCATGCAGATCTTCGAGGGCACAAACCAGATCCAAAGGCTGGTGATCAGCCGCGACCTGGCCCGCTGACCCTGACCTGTCCCGCGCCCACCCGTTACCCGATTCGGTGGTTGCCCGTCTGATGCCCGCCCCGCCAAACACCCGGCCACCAGGGGAGACCGGGCTCTCTGCGTTGGATGTCGTGGGCTTATGCCGAGCTAGGGGAGGTCGAACTCACCGTCTTTGCTACCTTCGATGAAGGCGCGCCACTCGCCAGGAGTGAACACCAGGGCCGCTCCATCTGGATCCTTGCTGTGCCGGACGGCGACAACACCGGGAAGGTTCCGTGCTACTTCCACACAGTTGTTACCGCCGCCGCTGCGGCTGCTCTTGCGCCAATCGGCCTGTGAGAGATCAATCATGGGATAGATCATCCTTGATTTCAGAGATCAGCCCCAGGGAGTCATCCGGGGCCAGTGCCGCCTTGCAAATACGGTCAAACACGAGCCTACAGCGCTCAACCTGCTCCGCGCTCTCCACGTAGATGTCGCCTGCGGTTCCCTCAACGTAGACAACATCGGGGTCTATCGGCTCGGAGAAGGTAAGCAGAGTGAACGCTCCCTCCAGTCCCGCGTGTTCGCCCGCACCGAAGGGGAGGATGCGGATCGTTACATTAGTTCGACGCGCTGAGATGAGAAGCGCCTCCAACTGCTCATGCATTATCTGGCGACTGCCGATAGGACGACGGATGGCGGCCTCGTCCAAGATCGCGATGAGCTGTGGCGCATTGGGACGGCTGAGCAAGGTGCGTCGCGCCATGCGGGCCATGACCCGCCGCTGCACCTCGTCATCGGGGCGAAGCGTATCGATCACCGTCCGAGCGTAATCCTCGGTTTGCAGAAGGCCAGGGATGAGCTGGACCTCCCATTGGCAGATCAGGGCCGCATCGTCCTCCAAGCCGATGTAGGAACCGGTGAATACATCGGCATAGGCCGTCCACCATCCCCGCTGGCGTACCTCCTTCGCAAGCTGTATCAGCCCGGCGCGAGTCGATGACCCAGCTCCATACAGATCACAGACGGCGGCTACGTCGGCGCGGCTCGCCATGGTTCGCCCCGTCTCAATGCGGCTGACCTTGCTCCGGCTCCAGCCAAGCTGAGCGGCGGCAGCTTCGGGAGTCAGCCCGCTGTCTTCTCGCATCCTTCGCAGCTCGCGCGCAAGACGTCGGAGTCTCACGGTTGGGCTGTGGGTTGATGACATGGAGATCAGTGTGCCAGATCGGTGGTCAGCATGTTCTGAGAATGCTCGAATCTCGTTCAGTGTGCACAGTGCATTGACAGGATGAGCGACGTCGACTCATGATGACCTGGTAATGCTCCAGGCGGCCATCATTGCGATTGGCTCTCAAGCGTGACCATGGTCAATCGGTGTGGAGCTCGAGGCCGCAGGCCAGGTCAATGGACACGTTCATCCCGAAAGGGGGATGTCGGCATGCGCTATTTCGATCACGAAGAGCAACGATTCATTCACCTGGTGCGATTGACGTGGGATCTGTCTCGGCTCGGGGTGGCGCTGGCGGTGCAGTGGCCACGGCGTGATGAGCCGTTCATCTTCATTCCTCGGGCGCGAGGGGCGTTGCGGGTTCGGGCTGCCCTGAGGGGTGAGCACTGGGTCTTCACGTGGGGTCATGGTCGGTGTCGGCGGGTGGAGGCGTACGACGCGGACGCGGTTGCCCGGGTCTGGGAGGAGACGCAGTGACGGAGCGGTTTCTGAGCGAGATGGTGTTCCCCGGCGAGAAGTGGGTGGTGCCCGCGGCTCGTCGCTGCGTCGCAGCGGTCCTGCTGGGAGCGGGATACCAGGACGCGGACAGCGCGCGGTTGATCGTCAGCGAGTTGGTAGCGAACGCGCTCCAGCGCACCGCCTCGGGATGTGGGGGCGGTCTTGTCGCGGTGGATGTGCTCGGCCTCAATGCGGGGCTGGCTCGGATCGAGGTGACCGACGACGGAGCGGACACTGTTCCGCGTCCGCGCTTGTCCGATGACCTGGCCTCTCACGGGCGCGGCCTGCGACTGGTGGAGCAGATCGCGGCCGCATGGGGTGTGCGCCCGTTGGCCGGTCGGCAACTCACGGTCTGGGCGGAGGTGCGCATGAGCCAGGGCGTTCCTGTCTGTGTCGAAGAGTGCGTGATAAGCGCGGTTGCCCCAAGAGGCCCCAGGTGATGGCGGTGAGTTGGGTGTTCGATCAAGGGTTGTTCCCCCTTTGCTGCATGGCATCTCACGTGCCAGCTATCGAGTCGCATTACGACCGGCTGGCCTGGAACCTTTTACGCGGCGGTGAGCCGGACGGCCGGGTCCTGCGTTGGACATGCGACTGCGAGGAGGTCGTTTATGAATTGATCGCGCTCGGTGGACTGCGGTTCATTCGCAGGACCGATTGTCGGGGCGGGCAGACGACCATACACGAGAGCGACCGTTGGCCCATCCATGCAGCGGACAGCGTATCCATTCACGCCTGTGATTGATCAGGCGTTTTGCGGTGGCATCCAGGGGTTCCCGGCCAGGGCGTCACGGAGGGCATCGAGTGGGTGGATG
>NZ_JBFAVX010000035.1:0-138845 GCF_040680095.1 Nonomuraea sp. NPDC052129
TGGGGCCAAAACTCACCCGTGATCAAGACCCCCAAGATCGCTAAATGGGGCCAAAACTCGCCGGTAGGTGGAGCCAGCTCTCACCCCTGAAATCACCAGTCATGCGGTGTTCCCGGGCGGCGTGCCATTCGGGGCTTCCGGAGGCCCACCGGCCGAGGTACCGGCCGGTGGGTGTGCTGAGTGTGGTCATCAGAACGGCGGCTCATCCTCGTTGCGGTAGACCAGTCGCCACGGGGCATTCGTCACGAGGAGTTCGTCGAGGCCGTCCGCGGGGTAGCCGCCTCGAGCGCTGAACAGGGTGACCTTGGTCCCGTCACCAGGACGGACGCCGAACCACTTCAGGCCCTGGCCGTCCTCCCAGACGTCATCCTGGCGGGGCGGCCAGGAGTATGGGGCGAGCGCCTCGATCTTGAGGAGTTGGGCCGCGATGGGGAGCGGGCCCACGTTCAGGGTGCTGTACTGGTCCCGGAAGTTGAGGTACAGGAATCGGCCGCGCGACGTCGTCGATACCTCCTCGACGTGGCAGTCGAGGATGGTGACCCGAAGCCGGTCACCCTTCTTGATGTTCCCCTGCATCAGTTCTCCTGCTCTCGGCCGTAGACCCACTCGTCGTAGGTGGTCATCGCCTGCTCGGCCGGGTTGGCGGGGTCGCGCCACAGGCGCGGGCGGGGCGTCGGGTCGGTGGTCACGCGGCCGTCTCCGTCCCCTCGCCGATGGCGAGCTGGTAGAGGGCGGCACGGTCCAGGCGGGGCGAGCCTTCGGCGATGCGCACCAGCCGCTCGACCGCGTTCTCCGGTGCGGACATTGGCAGGCCGAGCGCGACGCAGTTGATGCGGTGGATAGCGACCCGGAGCGGGATGCACGCAGCGCGGCCGCCCTTCACGGTCTGGACCTCGACCAGGAAGCCGCTCCGCTTCCAGTGGAAAATGCCGAGCCCGTTGGTGACACCCCCTTCCCACACGTCGGGGTAACGCTGAACGAGCTTCTCCATGTGGGCGACCACCTGGAGGGGGTGGGTGTCGAGCGGAACGTATGCCTCGGCGAACGGGAGTACGCCCTCGTCTCTGCGCGGGGTGAGCATTGGGAATTCAGAGGTGATGTTCTCCCCGGACTGGTCGCAGACGGTGATGTCCCACACGCGGCTGGCGTGGCCGGGAGGCAGGGCCGCGCGGCGGGCAAGGTTCTTGCAGAGTCGGTTAATGAAGCTGTCGGCGGGCATCCGCTTCATCTCGCGGGCCCCGTCCGGGCTCATCCACATCACGGTGTAGATGGGCGACGTCTCCGTCACGAACAGGGGCCGCGTGGCGCCTTCACGCGGGATCACCTGGCCGTCGCCCTGTTTCAGGTCGATGGAGATTTCGCACGGCAGGTCGTGGTAGTACCCGAGGTAAGCGGCGAGCCGGTCGGCCAGGTGGTTGGCGTTGACGGCTGCCAGCTCGATCGGGTTCGGCAGGCATTCGCATTCGATGCGGTACACCGGGTCGTTCTCGATGTCCCGGGTGCGCTCGTTGATCAGCCGGTCTGCTGCCGCGCTGTCCTCGTCAAGCAAGCGGATGAGGCGGGCGCGGGCGCCCACGGCGACGTCGCTGATGCGGTGGCTGGTGATCGCCTCGACGAGGCTGTCAATGCGCTCGCCGGTGACCCGAATGGCGGGCGGGAGCTGGGTGATGGTCATTGTTCTCCTGGTTTCGATTGCGGTACCGCTGGCAAAATTGGCTATGTGCCTGATGTGGTGGTTCCGCTTGGTCGGCACCGTTGCGGCTGGTCAACATGCGTGTCGGTTACTCTGTTGATCTTGAATGGACAGGGCTGTCCGACGCCTTGACTCTATCGCGCGCATGTCGCTCATGTCCACTTTGGAGGTACATATGAGACAGATGAGACATTCGAAACTGTCATCTAATGATCACCATATGTGAAATCAATGCCTGGGATGTCTGGGCGGTGTGGCACGCCTGTTGGTACTGTTGCGACAAATACGCCACGCAGAAGGACCCAGCCGTGCCCAAGTCGCCACACAGGCCCGCCGATGCAGAACTCCTCCACCGCCTACGCACTCGGCAAGACGAACTTCTGCCCGAGATCTCGCTCAAGGCCGTCGCCGACCGCATTGCCAAGACAGCGGGCTATAACTTCTATCCCAACAAGCTGCGGCGCATCGAAGGCGGCGAGACCCGAGCCAGTGATCTCGATTACGCCTGGGTCGCGTGGGCTGTAGGTGCGTCAGTCGGTCAGGTCGAGGAGATCGGCCGGCCTGAGGCCGCCCGACTGCTCCGTGACATCATCGCCAAGCACTCTGCCACCGACACGACGCGGCCTAGCCTGGACCCGTCCATCACACCGCAACACATCCAGGCCGAGCTGCAGGAGAAGCTACGAGAGATCCGCTCCATGCCGGGCATCACCGACGAGGAGCGCGCCAACATGGAGGAGACCCTTCTCCAACACCTCGACCTGGTGCTGCGAACCTACGATCAGCAGATTCAGATGCTTCGCGTCCGCTGACTAGTTCATCCAGTTTCGGGCGGCATGAAAGATCAATGCCGGCCTGGTCTCCACGCCCGCGAGCTCGCGCATCCGCTTGACGCGGCGCAGGATGGTGCTCTTGCTCGTGCCCATCAGCCTGGCCATGCTGTCGTCGGTCTGGCCTGCGATGATGTGCTGGAGGATGGCCATGTCCTGTTCATCGATCTCGCTGGCGGCCTCAGGCTCGAACCCGTTGTAGTCGGCTTCCAGTGGCGTGGCCTCGGACCAGAAGTGCTCGAACATCACGAGCATGCATTCGACCAGGGCGCCGCCCCTGATGAGCAGCGTGGATGCCTGGTCGGAGAAGCCGCGCGGGAAGCGCGGGACCAGCGCCCGGTCACGATCCGAGATGATGAGCTTGAGCGGCAGTTCTCTGGCGACGCGTACGTCGGCGCCGAGCCTGATCGCGTTGTGTAGGCCGATCACCGCCACCTCGCTATCGAGCACTGCCCGCTCGTAGAGGAGCCGGCGTCTAGGCTGGCGCACCGACCCGTCGGGGTTGCGGCGAGCCGGGTCTCCCGGTGCATGCAGGGTGGTCAGCGGCACAAAAGGCCAGGTCACGAACTGGAGCACTTCATGGTTTGCGCCAAGTGATAGATCGTCGAAGGCTGCGGCAATGCGCTGGCGGGAGGTTAGGACCTCGACAGGTGTGTTGGGGCCCCGCATGCCCGCTGCGGTGCTGTCGAACATGTCGCGCATCTCGGCAGCCTGAGTCTTGAGCTTGGTCAGAGCCGATTCGGCATTGGCCACAAGGGGACGTAACGCGTAGTCGGGGTGACGGGCGGTGGCCGGTTCTCCGACGACCAGGCCGACGTCTCGCATTCTGGCGAGCGCCTCGTCGGATCCTGGCCCGATGATACGTTCCAACTCGTCCGTGGGTGTGGGCCCGTGCTCGACCAGGTAGCGGTAGAGCTGTTCCCCGATTGCGCCGATTCCCAGGCCGGACCTCAACGTTGTGCTCCTTTTCGTTCCCCGTGTTACTCGACACCTGCGACGTGCGGCACCGTGTCCCATGTCAGGGCGGCTGCCCAGCGTGCGTGCTCTTGGCCAGTGCGGTAGGCACGACGGTAGGCCAACACGGCACGGGTGAGCGTGACGGCCTTGGTCGTCGCGAGTACGGCGACGGCCATCCAGACGATCGCCACCAGAATGACGGCGTCAGATGCAGCCGTGGCCGCCCCCGCGGCCGCCACGGCTGTGGCGACGGCGACGACGGCCGCGACTGCGTGACGTGTGAGGCTTGGAGCCAAGTTCACCAGCCGCCAGTGTCGCTGTTCTGGGTGCTGCCGGGCTTGGTCGTCGTGGAGGTGGTCGTGGTGGTGGTGTCGGTAACTGTCTTGGTGGTGGTCTTGCTGCCGTCAGGGTGAGTGACCGTCTGCGTTGTCTCGGTGTGTGTTTGCACGGTGCCCGGCGTGGTGGCTGGCGTCGTGCTGGTAGCGGTCGGGCTGGGCTCCGGGATGGAGTTGGGGTCCGTAGCGGTCGGCGTGGGCGTCGCTACGGGTTCGGCCTGGGCCGCCACCGAGATGGACACGCTGAGGAGAAGGGCGACGGCGAGAGCGGCCAGTGTGGCGCGGAGGCGCTTGATCATGAGTGACTTTCTGTAGTGATGTCTAGTGAGGCGGCGCATACGTCGTCATCCCGGGAAGCGGTTTCCCACCTTGAGGCGTTACGCATTGTGCGCGCCGGAGGGAACCATGTAAATACGTGAATACTGGTATGTCCAGAATTATTGGTGACGTTTCAGGGCCATGACACTTTGTTGTCAGTCAACCTGTGCATACAGTAACGATCATGCAACAGGGCAGCACAGTGGCATATCGCGACACGGTCATGACTCACTACGGTGACGTGGCACGCATTTGGGTTGATTAGACAAGGAACCACCCATGACTGGACGACGTCTCGCCCACTCCATCGCTGTCGTCGGCTGCGCCGCTTACGCTCTGCTCATCTGCGACCTAGCGCTCAGCGACGCCGATACGTTCCTCACCGTAACCATGGCCATTCTCGGCCTCGTCAGCGTCACCGCTGCGATCCTTCCCGGTCGGCCCAAGGCCCAGAGAGACCTCGCCTACCAACGTGGGATCATCAGCGAGGCCCGACGCATACGCCAGCAGCGCTAGCACCCCACTCGGGAAGGTCGAACACACCGCGCCGGGCTCCAGCGACGAACTCCCACCACTCGGAGGACGTGAACCACACAGTCGCCTCGTCTGGGCGCTTGCTATTGCGCACCTCTACACGGTCGGCGCCAACCCGACGCGCCTCAACGCAGTCGCCGGACTCGGAGGCGGTGATCCACTGGTCGCTCAGCACGCAAGGCCCTTCCGTATGTCCGTGATGAGGCCCGCGGACTGATCAGCGGGCAGGGCCCGCTCAAGGAAGTAGCCGAAGCGTTTCTTGAACTCGACGACGCGCGGACCTTGGTCGATTATGCCCGCGGTGCCCGCTTCCAGGAACAGCACTTCCCCCAGATCCGGCAGCGTAAGCACGACGAATCCGCTGGACAGGCCGACTGCCCGTTCCTGGGGGATGATCTGGATTATGACGTTCGGCCTGCTGGTGTCGAGCACCAGCTTGTCGAGTTGCGCGGCCATCACCTCCGGCCCGCCGACCTGCTGTCGCAGCGCCTGTTCCCCGATGAGGGCATGCAGGTGGACTGGGTTGTCGCAGTAGGTGATCCACTGACGGGCGAGCCGTGCGCGGACCTTCATCGTCAGCAGGGCCTCGTCCGGTTCGAGCATGCCGGCGGCGATGACGGCGCGGGCGTACGTCTCGGTTTGGAGTTGGCCGGGGATGAGCAGCGGATGCCAATGCCGAAGCCGGGACGCTTCGGTCTCCCACACGACGTAATCGACAAGGCCGCCGAGGCCGCGCTTGTGCTCCTCCCAGGGCGGCGTGATGCGGCCAGTACGCAGCAGGTGTTGGCACTCCGCGCGCACGGTGGCGTCGACGCCGTACAAATCAAGGAGGCGCGTGAGTTCCCCTGCGGTGGCGTAGCTGTTGACGCCACGTTCCAAGCGAGAGACCTTGGATGGGCTCCACTCCAGGCGGTTGGCCACCTGGCCGCAGGTCAGGCCAGCAGCGTCACGCAAGCCAGTTAGCCTGCGACCCAGCATGAAAAGCCGTAGCGGCGGGCTGATCCGCGACTCAGACATGCGGGAATTCTTCCAGGCGGGAAGCCCGAGTATGGCTACAGAGACTCCATTGTTCTATCAATCAGCCAACTTGGGCCATTTATCCGATTTATTAGCAAATGTGCCCTTGTGTGGGACTGTGTACGCCCAACCCTGGTCTCTCAGCAGCGCGAGCCCAGCCCGCACTACCTTGCGGGTCACGCCGAATTCCTGCGCCAGCATGGTTTCCCCCGGCAGGCACCCGTCTGGACGGTAATCGCCTGCACGGATCCGGGCGGCCACCGTTTCGGCGATCGTCTCGCCCTTCGTCGGCTCTCGGCGCACCGGCGTGCCTTCGGGGCCGACGAACCGGCCGAACCTGCCCCGCGAGTGGATCAGCCCTTCCTCGCGGAGTTCCCGGAGAGCTGCGCGGATTGCTGGCGACGACAGCCGGTAGGTGTCCATCAGCTCCGGTTCTTTCGGGAGTTGATCCCCAGGCTTCAACCGGCCGGACGCGATGCCGTCGCGGATATCCTTCACCAGCCGGCCGCTGGCGGAGATCGGCGGCTCTTGTCGACCGGGGCCGACGACGAACGACCCGCTGCCGTGCACGGTGACGATCTTGCCCTGCTCGCGCAGACGCTCCAGGCCCGAGCGGACAGCCGCGCGGCCGACGCCGTAAGTGGCTTGAAGGTCCGGTTCGGACGGAAGCTGGTCGCCGTGCTTAAACCGGCCCGACTTGATGTCGGCCAGTACGCTGGTCGCCACCCGCTGGCCCGGCGTTATGTTATGGGCTGTGCGCTCGTCGAGGGGTACGGTCACTCGTCCACGGTACTCCGCTCCCCCAACAACTGATACACCTATTGGGCCTTGCCGGGGGTGCGGCTCAGAAGTACGGGTAGCGGGGGAACCCGCCGAGGCCCGGACCGCAGGCGGGGCGGCTGGGCCCGAAGACGGCGTTGAGGATGTCGGAGACGAGGGCCTTGTCGTCGACGGCGACCTCGATGTCGGCTGTGGGCTGGCCCGTTGCCGGAGTGCTGGTGAGCAGCACGCTGAGGTCGGCGAGGCCCGATATAGCTTTGTGACAGATGGTGTACGCGTTGCCGCGGAGGGGCAGGCACGCCGTTGTGGCATGGTCGAGCTTCGCGTGGGTGGTCTCGGCGCGGGAACTGGCGGAGAACTTCACGCTGACCCGATGCCGAGGCGGGCCGGGGCGCGGGTGGGCTGGGCGCCCCGGCGTGAGCATGCACGGTGGGGTGCCCCGGCCTGTCAGGGCAATCGTGCGGTTTACATCAGTGCAGCGTGGCCTGCCCGGAATGGCTGGTGAAGCCTCCGGGTATCTGCAGCACCCCGGCCTGGTACGTGAAGGACCGTCCGAACCTCAAGCCCCTGTTCTCGTAGTCGTAGATCATGATGCCGCCCTCGAAGGTTCCCTCAGAGCCGCACGATGTTTCGATCTTGCCTCCCCAATGCTCCCCGGTGACGACGACGTGGATCCTCGCGCCGGGCTGGCAGGTGCCGCGCCAGTGCATGGTGATGTCTTTGGGAGAGGGCGTCCCCCGGGCTCCGACGAAGGAGAAGGTGTCCTCGGCGGCGGCCCGGACGAGGGCGGCAGCTTGGGCGGGGGTGGCGGCTTGGGCGGGTGCCGATGTGCCGGCGACCGCGCCGATCGCTAGGGTGGCCACCGCCGTGGCTGCCAGGCGTGCGAGGTACTTCATCGTGATCTCCTTATCTGCTCGGCTGAGGCGAGCTGGTCGAGGTCGTGCTCGGCTTGTGGCAAGGCCGGCCTGCGTCCCGGCATGTGGTCGGCGGCAACGTTATTGGCGGCCTTGTGGTGTACGGGGCGGCCTGGGCGTGGTCCTGCCGGAGGCCAGGGCCGCCCCGGTGTGGTGGGCGCGGCCCGTGGTGATGCCGGAGGGCCGGTGGTCCGGCGGATCGGGCCGCAGGGGTCAGCGGTCTGGGCTTGGAAGCGGCTGGTCGGGACACGTGCGGGCGATGGCGGCCAGGGCGTCCTTTTCAGCGGGGTCCACCGACAGGTGCCAGCGAAGTTTGACCGCGGTCCATTCGGCGGCGTACCGGCAGCGGGCCGGCTCGTGCGGGGGCAGCCACTGGGCGGGGTCCTTGTCAGCCTTTTGCCGGTTGCTGCGCGCGGTGACCGCGACCAGGTGCCACGGCTCGTCCAGGTCGTTGGCGTAGGCCTGGCGCTGGGCGGCGTCCCAGGCGTGGGCGCCCGAATCCCACGCCTCTGCCAGCGGCACCAGGTGGTCGACGTCCAGCTTGGACGCCGCATCGACGAGCTGGTCGTCGTAGTAGGAGTTCCAGGTTCCGCCGGTCAGCACGCAGCCGGGGCCGATGTCCGGCGGGGTGGTCGCCTCGTCGATCAGGACTTCCGCGCGGGTGTCGCAGCCGTCGCGGTCGACGTCGATCCAGTGTTTGAACGATGTGCGTTTGTAGCCGGTGCGGTCCTCCACGGCCGTCGGCAGGCCCTGCACCGCCTCCTCCAGCAGGGGTCCTTCGACGGTCGCGGCGGGGGACGTCCGTGCCGCAGCGGTGGCCGGGGTGTTTCCAATGGCAAGGGTGGTGGTTAGGAGTGCCGCGATGGCCGTCAGGGTGTGCCGTATGGGGACAGGCATGTTTCTCCAACCCGAAGCATCCATTACTCAAAGTTGTGAATGGCGACTCTAAGTAATCAATGCGGATGGGCTTGCGTGTCACTACCGGCGCGGTGACAGCTACCTACCGCTCCGCGAAGAGTCGCTCGGCGCGCCGGTCAGCGGGGCGTGCGCGACGGGGGGGAGCGTTCTGTAAACAAAAAGTAATTGTCTGATGACAGAGAGTCACGACACGCTGCTTGGGACCTGATCAAACGTCCTGGGAGGACCCATGCTGCCTGCTCGCCGCCTACTGGCTGGCGCCCTCGCCTCCGCCGCCTTGACCGCGATCACCGCCCTGCCCGCCACGGCCTCGGCCCAACCGCCCACCGGCCACACCGCCGCCCGCACCGCCCTCGCCGGCCCCCCGATGTGCATCGACGCCACCAACGACCGCACCAACGGCACCCAGGTGCGCCTGTGGCAGTGCATGAACCACGCCAACCAGAAGTTCGTGATCGACGAAAGCCACATCAAGGTCGAAGACACCTTTGGCACCAGCCGCGAAGTCTGCCTCGACGCCGGTAACGACCGCACCAACGACACCAAGGTGCGCCTGTGGCAGTGCATGAACCACGCGAACCAAAGGTGGATCATCAAGAACGGCGAGATCATCCTCAAGGACACCCTCACCGCTGGCAACCCCATGTGCCTGGACGTCGGCAACACCCGCAACAACGGCGACAAAGTCCGCATATGGCGGTGCTCTAACCACGCCAACCAGAAGTTCGTGATCGACGAAAGCCACATCAAGGTCAAAGACACCCTGTCCTGACCACCAGCCCCTCCATTCGGGCCGACCGGCGCCAGCTTCGACCGAGTGGCGCCGGCGGCCATGCAGATGTGGGGGCGAACACGCCCAGCGCGAGCCACCTCACCGACGACCTGTCATGTGCCGGACTCGCGCTGGGTCAGGTGGGTGGGACGGACGAAGCAATTGCCGTTAGAGGTCAAGCACAGTCCACACGGTGCGGCACGTTGTCCGGGGCGGGGCTGGCCCGGCCCGGACAACCGGGGCCAGGGGCCATGGGCTGATCAATCGCCAGCCCCTGATCGAATATTGAGAACGCGACAAAGGACCGCCGACCCAATACTGTGAAACACAGCACCGACCCGCCACCATCACCCGGAGCACCCGCCATGCCCCGCAAACAGCCCGACCCCAGGTCCGTCACATTCGTAGAGCCTGGCAAAGCGGCAGCGGAACCGCAGGCATCCCCCCAGCGCAGGCCGATGCGTGTCCGCGAAGTGCAGTGGACGAACCTGCACAGCACGAGCGCCCGCCTGGACCCGGACACCGACGATCGGCTCACGGCTGCCGTCAACCGCACCGGGCAAGGGATTCAGGGTGCCTGGGAAGAGGCCATCAACTTCTTCGCCGACCAGAACGGCATCCCTGAGGAGATGCCGGCCAACGCCGACCTGGAACTGCCTTCCCCTGCGGAGTACCGGACGGCCGGACATGGCTTCGCTCGCGCGACGGTACGGCTCACGACGAACACGCGGGCGCGACTCGCCGCTGTAGCGTCCCGGCTCGGCCTGGGTGGAAGTGAGTGCATTGTCGAGGCGCTCAACGCCTGGTTCGACGATCTGGGCATCCCCGGCGAGTACGACCGTGACAAGGTGTTCGAGCGGCCCACGTTGTACTCAACTGGCGCACGACTCGACGACGCCACGCGTAAGCGGGTGAAGACGGCGGCGGATCAGACAGGCAACGGCCTCCAAGGGGTGTGGGAGGAGGCCATCAACGCGTACGCGTCTCGCTGTGGTGTGCCGGAGACGATGCCGAAGGGGGCGGAGGTAACTCTGCCGACACCGCGCAAAGCGAAGTCGAGCGGCGGGCCGAAGCCAGCATCCGTCCGCTTGACAGAGAACACGCGCGCACGCCTGGTGGCGGTGTGTGTGCAGCAGTCGCGGACGGGCGGGGAAGTCATCGCCGAGGCACTGAACGACTTCTGCGATCATCTCGGGATCCCACGCCCAGAGTGATGGCCCCATCTGTGTCGAAACGACAAAGGGCGCGAGCCGCCCCCTGCGGCTCGCGCCCTTTGACTGCTCCTGGCGGTCTACGGCTTCCGCGCCGTGGCCACCGCGTCCTTGAAACTGGTCCCCGCCTTGAACTTCGGCCGGTACTTGGCCGGGGCCGCGGTCTTCTTGCCCGTGGATGGCACGTTGACTTCACGTGCGGCCTGCTCTACGGGCTGGAATGAGCCGAAGCCCATGAACTGCACTGCGTTCCCGGCCGCCACCTCGGCGACGACGTAGCTGAGCATGGCGTCCACCGTCGCGGTCGGCACGCCGGCGGCCTTCGCCACGTCAGCCTTCGTTCTCTTCTCCATCGTGGGAGTCTCCCGTCTCTTCCATGCCGCTAGACGCAGCGTAGCCCATCTCACCTGCAATACCGCTGTCGAATTCAGCTTCGAGCAAAGATGGCTGATAGGCCGACATCTGTCTCGACTTCTTCGCAGGCCAGTCGTACGGCGACGCAATGTCGTAGCCGCCCCCAGGAGCACGCATCGCCCAGTGCAGCCCGTTGCTCTCCTCGCGCAGGGTGATGATCGGCGCGCCTCGCTGGAACCAACCAGGCGGATATCCCTTCGCCACCTTCTCCAGCCAGCGAAGGCGGCTTCCGAACCGTGGAGGCGGCTGCACGGATGGCATATTCCGCCAGTCGGGGAAGGCATGGTCGTTCGCATCCTCGATCGCCTCGTTGAGCCGTCTCCGGTCCGGGCCTTCCCAGTCGCAGCCGAGGCAGGCGCCGCGGCGTTGCTGCTTGCCTTCCGACGTACGGCAGGCCAGCACGGTTGGCTGGTGCTCCTCGGTCTCCTCGACATGGTCCCCGCGGCCTCGGCCCCATCCTGGCTGGTTGATCAGGATGCACCAGACGCCTTGCGTCTCGTCGGGCGGCAGGCTCTGCCACAGCCTGTGCCGGGCGACCGCGCCGCGCGGTTCCTCGGTCATCGCCGCTCGTCCGTTCGGGCGAGCCGCCACCACCACACTCCTTGTTTCGACTCATAGCCGCGGGCGTTGATGGTGCGGCGCTCCGAGACGGCAAGGCTCTCACGCTCCATCCGCTGCAGCGTGCATCTCAGCACGTTGTCGCGGTTGAGGAGGACCCGCGATAGCTCTCCATCGGTGAACCAGGAGTTGGGGAAGCGGCGCATGTGCTCCAGGACGAGCGGCATCCAGCGTGCGTAGTAGTCGGGTCGCCGAGATTCACCTTGCAGATCGCGGCGGTACCGCTCAACCGTTCGGCTGGTCACACGGAGCCGCTTAGCGATCACTGGGATGGTCTCGTTTGCCTCCCACAGCTCCCGGAATGCCTGGAACTTGGCCTTCTTGTGCTTACGCATCTTGGGCAGTTCACCCACCCGCGTCACGGTCGGGCCTCCTTTATCATCGCGGCGGTCTTCGCATGCGCCTCCTTCCACGTCAGCGTCTCGGCCTTGACGAGTGCGCTGATTAGCTTGTGCCACTCGATCGCCGCCATGTGAGCCGCCCAGAGGGTCAACTCGGCCACGTCGAGTGGCATGACGAGCGACCAGAACCACGTCTCGCCTTCCGCTCGGGCGGCGAGGTGGCCAAGGAAGCTGTGGCGGCAGACGGTGATCGAGTACCCACGCGGCTTGTAGATCGCACTGTCGGGTTGGGGCATGGCCATCTCCTAGAACAAGGCTTCTTGCAAGATCGGTTCGGTCGCGGCGGCCGTCGGGCGTTGTCTGGGGGTGGACAGTTCGGCTGTTCGTAGATGTCCACGATCTGCAACGCATCCACGGGTCGCGGATATGTGGCGCACCCAGTCGAAGTCGTCCATGCTGAGTTCTCGGACTCCTTGATTCGGAGTGAGGTCCAGATGAGTCTTCTCGGCAACGGGATTACTGCGCTGGTCACGCTGCTCGCCGTCCTGCTGGGCGGATGGCTGACAATTAGGAACCAGGATCGGCTCTGGAACCGAGACCATGCACGTCAGTGGCGTGACATCCGATTGGAGTTCTACCGGGAATTTCTGTCCGCTTATCAACAATATGTAGCCTTTGCCCTTGAGCCAACGGCGAAGATCACCGCTGTACCTCATCCCAGGAGAGCCAAGGAGCTCATGCCGTTCTTTGACGAGTCGGGAAGGCCCTACAAGGAGCGATTTGAGTCCGCAGCGACTGCGGCCAGACTCGTATCGGGGTTTCCCGAGACCCGGAATGACCTGAACATGTTGGTGAAGCACGCCCGCGCCATCGCTGCGGCTCGGGCAACTGCCACGCCGGGAGAGATACCCTCTGAACTCTTCGACGCGTTCCTCCTAGCTGAACGGACATTCCAACTGTCTGTTCGTCGCGAGCTGGGATTGCCAGCGATGTCGCTGGACATTTCGACTGGGCTATGGTCTTGACCTTCTGAGATGCATGGAAAGAGTGGCCACTACTAGGCGCGGCATGCGTCTCACGAGTGTCACATCGGTGTGAAGCACACCGGCTGGGGGCGGCGGGACGGATGTACGGGTTGTCACAGTCTTGCTTTCGCTTCGTTATGTGGATTCTCCTTGAGGGAATAGGGCCGTCCCAGGGTTGGGACGGACAAGTTCGTAAGCGATACCGCTCACGAACTAGGCATTAGGAGATGAGGGCGTAGTCGTGGGCGAACCGGTCGAACTCGACGCCGAGAATCGCCTCAATGACGGCACAGGCAAGGATCTCCGCCATCGGCGGAGGTACAGCGTTACCGATCAACTTGACCTTGTGGCGCTGGCTGTTGGCGATGAACCGGTAGTCGTCGTCGAACGACTGGGCCCGCTGCAGCTCGCGCAGTTTGAGCATCCGGAACTTGATCGACGACACGTCGATCGCGTCTGGGGTGATCTCGCCGCTGGTGGCCATGAGCGCCCACCGGTCGCGTGTCGGCAGGGTGCCGACCGGTTCGGTTGTCCGCGTGGTTCCGCCGTTGCCGTAGTAGGCCATGAGCAGCGACCGCAGGCCCTCCGGCACCCTGGCGAGCGACTGATGCCCTGTCGACGTGATGGTGCGCGCGGGCTCGCCGGTGCCGATGCAGTGCTCTTTCCCGTCACCCCTGCTGCCGTTGTTGCGCATCACGAACGAGGGCGGCATCCAGTCGGGGTGAACACCGAGCCCGTGGTAGAAACCGCTCGCTGTGACGCAGTGGGCGGGGTTCTCGAACGCAGGTCGGGACTTCAGTGTGTCGCCGCCGCCGCGCATCGGGAACACGAGCGGCGTCATCTCCGGCTTCGACCCCAGCGCGTGATTCGAGCCGCCCGCGACGAGCGTCGCCGTGGGGTCCTTGGACGGGTCGAACGTCCGCACCCGATCTGATCGGAACAGGCTGAGGAACGAGTCCGGAGGGAAAGCGACGGCGTCTTCCAGGCGGGTTGTGCTGGTCCGCTTCGGGTCGCTGACCGGCCGCGCCATCTTGCCTTCGCGTCCTTCGCACGGGACGACGAGCGCTTGTGACTCCCGCGTGGTCAGCGTCCGGGCCGGGTCGATCACGCTGGTCGGGTCGTCGTTCCATGTGCCGCCCGCGGGCGACAGGAACGGGGTGATCCAGTGCTTTATCACCCCTGCGCGGACCCGGTCGATCGTCTTCGGTGCCATGCCCTCGGGCTTTTCCTTCGTCTTCTTGCGGGAGCCGATGGGCGTGCCGAGGTCGGTCCAGTCGATGGTTGCAGCCGCGGGCAGCGCCGGGGGTTCGATCACCTGGTTGCCGCATGACGGCAGCGGGCACACGTACAGGTATTGTCCGTGCTTGCCGTAGGCGCCCATGTCCTGGCCGGGCTTCTTCCACGCCTGCCGCGCCTGGATCCATCCCTCGTGCTTGGGGCACCAGGCGTAGGGGTCGAACCACTTGGCGTAGTTCGGGGTGCGGCGCACAGACTCGTGGATGCCGGACACCATCAGCCGGTCTCGTGACTGTGGTGTGAGCGAGGTGGTGCGGCCCTGGGCGTGCATGGCGTTGATCGCGTGGACTTGGATGATGTAGCCGAGTTTCCGCAGTTCTTGGACCCAGCGGTCCCAATGAACCCACAATCTGGCCTGAATCACATTTTCGACGCCGAAGCCGAGTACGGGCCGCCCGTGCTTCTCCTGGCAGTAGCGCAGGTAGACGACGACCTCTTCCATCAGCGCCCGCGACCTGACCCCGGCTTTGTCGTCCTCGGTCATGTCGTCGAGGTCCCACAAGGCCATTTGGTTCTCTTTGTCGAACCACCGCTTGTCGCCGCGGGCCGTGGAGAAGCGGGGGCACGCCGGCGAGGCCCAGAAAAATGTGGAGTATGGGAACTTCTCGATCGCGTCCGGCTTCTGCACGTCGCCGAGCCAGAAGTCGACGCCCTGGTGGTTCTCCATGTACGTCCACTTGGCGGGCTCGAAGTGGTTCGCGCCGAAGATCAGCTCTGTGCCGGGGACGCGGCGGATGCCATCGCCGGAGCCTCCTGCTCCGGCGAACATCTCGGCGACGGTGACAGTGTCGATGCCCTTGTGCCGGATCAGCGTGCCCACGAAGCCTCCGACCTGGTCTGCTCGGGGGCCGCAGCCTTGGCGGCGCGGGTCTGTGCGACGGCCTTGGACAGCTCGCCTTGCGCGGTGATCGGGATCGGTGCCAGCGCGGGGGCTTGGATGTAGATGGTCCGCCCGGTGGCGGAGGCCATCGCCATGAAGTAACGGGGGGACGCCCAGTGCATTGGCCAGAGCCGCTCGGTGACGACGTTCTCGATGACATGCGGCTGATGGGGCGTCTTGAAGGCGTTGAGCGTCGCGACGATCGCCATCGCTCCGTGGTTCGCCGCCTCGCGAGGAGACAGGGGCGGCAGGGGAGGCAAGCCGTCGTGGTAAAACACAGATTTCTCCATAGGTAGTAAGGGGAATAGCCCCGCCTCGTGGAGAGACGGGGCTGTGCGATCAGGGCCGGGGCTGGTCTGCCTCTACGCGGCGCCGAGCTTCTTCATCAGGGCCGTCGCTTGCTCGGTGGCCGCGATGGTGGCTGCCACGAACTGCACGTTCTCGAAGTGGTCGAGAGCGTCGGCGCGCTGCTTGAACGCCAGCGCCATCCAGTCGTCGGCGGCGAGGGTGTTGCCGACGTGGATGAGTACGTTCGGCCCGAGTCCCCAAGTGATCGAGTTAACGGCCGCGCATGCGGCGGCGATCGGGTCGAGTTCGCTCAGCCCCCACCCGAAGTTGGCCGGGTTGTGGCCGAGGTCGCGCAGCACGACCGCCGCGGCGCGCAGCATGCCGCCCGTGCCGGCGGCGGGCTCGCCGATCCACATGCCCGCCCGCAGGTCGTCGCCGTTGCCGAGAACGAAGCGGGCCATCACCTCGCACACTGGGCCCGGCGTGAAGTACTGGGCGAGCCCGCTCATGGCTCCCTTGCTGCGTAGCAGAGTCAGCACCAGGCCGAGCGCGTCGTCGTCGGTGCGCATCTCCGGCGCGCGATAGCCGGTGATGGCCAGCAGGCCGCCCTTGAGCGCGGCGTGCGCGACCGCCTGGACGGCCTTGACGATGTACCGCTCCGGCGTGCGCTCCTCGTACAGCCACCAGTGCAGGGGCCGTGCGACCGTCCCGATGAGGTACGGCGCCTGGACCCACATGCAGCTCCAGAGGTCCCGCAGCACGTTCAGCAGCTCATCGGCGTCGAGCGCGAGGAACTGCGCCGCCACGTCCTGGCCGTTGCGGTCCCACTGGGAGAACATCGACAGGGCCGCCACCACGCCGACAGGGATGGCGATGTCGCCGCCGCCGTGGTGCGAATGCCAGGCGTCCGCGACTCGTTCAGCGATCCGGAGCGGGGACGAGCGGAGCGCCGGGGCCGGCCGGACTGGCGCTGGGTTCTTCTTCGTGGTGGCCAGTGCGGCCGTCGCGAGTGCGGCCGGGGGCGCTGCCTTGGGCGGCTCAGGCAGCTCGATCGTGGTTTCCCTGGTCGGCGCCGGGAGGGTCGGCGCGGTGGTCTCCTCGGACCCGGCGAGGTCGAACAGGTCGAGCTGGACCTGCCTTGCCTTCGGGCGACGGCGCTTACTCACCTTCGCCGCCATCGCCCTTGCCGCCGTCGAGGTCGGCCGGGTAGAACCCGACGTCGTCCTTCAGCACCTGGTCGAGCAGTTCGAGGACCTCGTCCCGAGTTGGTGCCGGGCCGCGCACGGGCTCGTAGACGGGGCAGGAGTCAGGGCAGCGCAGCCCTACATGGGTGCCGCAGTGGTCGCACGGCCGGTTCTTCGGCGTGGTGCCCCTCACGTCGAAAACGCGCTCGCTCGTGAAACCGGTCCAAGTGCCCGCGTCGGCTTCCTTCGTCTCGCCGGTTTCCTTGTCCTCGAACTCCTCGACCCGCTTGCCGCCGCGGCGGCGGGCGACGATCCGCATCGGCTCGGCCGTAGGCAGAACCGCGCGATCCTCCTTCGCCCAGAAGAACGCGCTCTTGACGCGGGTCGCGGTGGGGTCCTGTCCAAGCAGCGCCAGCGCGTTGCGCAACGTCCGGTGCGCCTGGACTCGGGCCGCGTACTCACGGAACGCGTCGATCAGATCCGGCCGCTCCGACAGCGCACGGGCGGCCTTGATGACGGCGTCGTTGGCGATGGCCTTGTCGCGGTCCTTGCGCTCCTGCCACGCCTGCTTGTCGCCGGGGCTCCATCCGGAGCGGGGGCGCCTGCGGCGGCCTCTGGTGGTGGTCATCGATGGCCTTTCTTCAAATGACAGCGGTACCGCTGTCGCATTGCGCAGACAGCGGCATCGCATGGTTGTTGTGGTGGTGGGGGTGGGGGCTAGCTGGGGTTGGAGGTCGGCAGGCCCAGCGCTTCATTGACCTCGCCGAGGATGACGGTGATGCCGAGCTTGCTCGCCCGGTCGAGGGCGTCCTGTCCGGTCGCAGCCCACTCGCGGACCTGCCACCGGCCGCCGCTCTGGTTGACGAGCGCGTACTTGCCGTAGCGCGGGTCGGAGTCGTCGCCGCCCGACAGGATCGGCCCAGCCGGCCGGTACCGCTTGGTGCCGTCTGGGAGGGTCACGTGGGTGAACGCGTGCGGCTGGCAGCGGGTGCAGCCCAGCGTGTCCGTGGCGATGCTGGTGGCCTCTTTGTACGTGGACACCGCCGCGCGCCGCTCGGTGGCCTGGTCGAGCACCGGGCAGCCCTCGATGTGCAGGAGGTCGCGGGACACGATGCTGCTGGGGGCTATCACGTAGCTGTGGATGCCGTCTGGATCCTGGTACGGGGCGCTGTTGAGTAGCTCGACCGAGAACTTCAGCGGCTTGAGGGGATTGCGGGTCATGCGAGGGCCTCCCTGAGGCGTAGCGCGGACGTGGCGTACGGGGTGCCGGACTCGCCATCGGCGTAGAGGACGTGCAGCTTGACGGGGCAGGCCCGGTTGGTGAGCGCGGTCGGGGTGTCGACGTAGATGTCGGTGACGGTCCCGTACCGGGGGCCGACCATCACCCGGTCGCCGAGGCGGAACATGGTCATCTGGTCGCGGTGGCCACGCACGTGCGTGGTGATCGCGCGCCGGTCAAGGTGCTGCCACTCGGCCGAGCCGGGCTTGCGGATGGCGGCCTTCGCCGGCGCGGACCCGTCGAACAGGACGCGGATGCTCCAGTCGTCGCGGGTCAGCATGAGCGCCCGGCCCTCGTGGCTGAGCTGCCAGTGCGCCATGCAGGCGCGGGCCTCTAACGTTTGCGGGTTCATACCTGCTCCTTTCGGGGTTGGATGATGGTCATCTGGTCGGATCGGGCGTGCAGCCCCACCAGGTCCTCCGGGTGGACGGCCAGCTCGACCAGGTCGGGGACGGCACGCCACCGGCTGCTCTCGACGTACCGGGCGATCCGCAACTCCTCGTTCTCCGGGTGCTCCTCGCCGAGCTCCACGAACTGCCACACCATGACCTGGCCCGTGGTGGCGTAGCGGATGTGCACTTCGGCGCCGGGTTCGAGGTCGCACCACAGGGTGTCGTCGTCGGGCATGCCCTTGTCGTCGCGGTAGCGCTGGGGATCGCGGCGGCCATAGAAGTCGTTCCACATGGCTTCGACCTCGGCATTGGCCAGCGCGAACAGGCGCGGCAGCGCGGCCGCCTGCGCGGTGCGTTCGGCCTGGTCCTCGGCGCGGCGTGCGTCGGTGATCGCTTGTTTGGCCTTGCCGTATGACCGCTCGGCGCGCTGGCGGGCCTCGGCGGTGCCGTGGAAGCCGTTGTGCTCGCGGTCGCGCCGCTGAGCCTCGTCGAGTGCACTCTCGGCGTCTTCGAGCTTGCGCTGCGGGTGGCGCACGCCGCGCGCCAGTAATAGGAAGGCGTCGAGCGTGGCGTCGCCGGTGGCGACGAGCTGGTCACGCATTCGTGATCTCCCATCCATTCGGGGTTACCTGGTTGATGAGGGCGCGAATAGCGTGGGCGCCCTCGGCCTTGCGGGTCTGGTGCGGCCGGTCTTCGGGATGCCACGTAATCGAGACGCGCAGCGCCCGCCCCTTCCGCTCCGACACGTACAGCACGCCGAACCACCGGGCGCCGGGCTTGTCCAAGACGAGCTCCCACACCGCCCGGTGCGGGGCGTCGGGCACCTTGACGGTGAACCTGTTCTGCTCCAGGCGTGTGATGATCTGGCGGGCTACCTGGTTGGGCTGGAACTCGGTCACAACTTCTCCTCGTCGGTGCCCCACAAGCTCGCGCAGGTGGGCCAGTGCAGCTCGCCGCGCTTGGCGCCGCAGTCGTAGCAGTCGCCCACGACGCGCAGCGGGTCCGGGCCGGCCGCCGCGCTGTCGTCGGCGTCGTCCTCGGTCGCCAGGGCGGCGTGTTCCTCCAGGTCGTACGGCGGATCGCGGTCGGTCATGTCGTGCTCCTTTCGAGCAGGTCGGGAGGGAATCCGGGGATCAACGCGCCGTCCTCGGCGCACACGGGATACCGGCGTCCGTCGATGATCACGGTGGTAGCCGCATGTCCGGCTTTGCAGCCAACGGCCCGGCAGGGCCCGCGCTCGTCCATCCGCAACCGGTCCCACGCGATCCCCTCGGCTGATCCGGTCATAGGCCCGGGTCGGCATCGGAGAACACTTCGTAGTCGTCGCCGTCGAACTCGTCGTCGCGCAGAAAGCACCACCAGTGGCACGGCTGGCCAGGGCGGGCGCCGCAGTGTCGGCACGGGGCCTCGATGTCGAGCAAGGTCACAGGGCTCCGGCCTCCTCCAGCCGCGCGTAAGAGGCGGCGCGGTCGTCGCGGAACCACTCGAACGGCTCGACCTTCTTGCAGAAGCGGCACCGCTGGTGACCCTTCGGCAGCTCCGGCCGGTTGCGGTGGTCGTCGACCACGCCGTGCAGGCAGATGTCCATCTCGTCGCAGGCGGCGTACAAGGCATCACCCGCGGCGTCGAGTTCGGCCTGCTCCAGATCGGCGTCATGTCGTGCAGCCGCGATGGCTTCGGTCTCGGTGCCGAAGTCGTCATCGAACATGCTGATCTCGCTCTCTTCGGTGTGCAGTGGTGGGTGCGTTAGGGTGGAAGAACCCAACTCACCGGATCTTCTGGCGGTGGCTGGTTTCTCTTCCGCGTTGTGGTGGCGCGGGGGTTTCTTCGGTGGCCGGACCTGATGACAGGTCCGGCCACTGGCATTTACGAGGGGGGAAACGTGAGGCTGCGGGCGTCCACGACCACCTGGCCACAGCCGCCGCACAGGTAGTAGCCCTCCCAGGAGGGGTTCTCCTCGCCGTTGGTGTAGCGGCGGCCTGCCATGAGCTTCCCGGCGCGGTCGCAGGGGTGGAATCCGCCGTACTCAGGGATGTTGCCGCACCCGCAGTGGAACAGGCCGTCCGGCTTCACGAACACCTGGCCAGCAAGCGGGACCTCGCCGTAGAAGGCAAAGATCGGGATGACGACGGGCAACGCCATCAGAGCTGCCCGTCCATCTCCGCGACGGCCTGGTGGATGCCGCAGCCGGTTGCCAGGGCGTGCCCGATCGCCTCAAGGGCGAGGCTGCCCGTCACCGATTGCGTGTTCAGCAGCGCTACCAGCGCGGTCCGTACCCGGTTCTCGGCGGGGCGAATGTGGTCGCCGCACTCGACGCGCAGCTTCCTGATCACCCTCAGCCCGTCGAGTAGGTGGTCGGCGAGCACCATCGGGGCGGGCTTCTCGGTCTGTACGTCGGGCTCGCCGAACTCGTTGATGACGTACTGGATGACCTTCATTTGGTCGTCGCCAGTCAGGTCGTCGAACGATGCCGTCTGCCACGGGTACGGCGTGGCGCCGGTCGTGCGCTCGTACTCGCTGGACAGGTCGAGGTAGTAGAAGCCTGCCGTGTCGAACACGTTGGCCGTCTCCCGCTCGAACTGCGGCGGGGCCGCGGCCGGGCCGGTCGTCATGCGGGCGATGGTGTGGAGCATGTGGGTGGTGGTGCCGCCCGCGTCGCGGCACTCCTCCACAGCCTTGAGCAGTTTGGCGCGGGTACGGGTGATCGTCTGCATGATGATGTCCTTTCGTTGGGCTTGTTGAGGTCAGCGGGCGTTGATGGATATGGCGAAGGCGCTGATCCGCTCGACCCACACGCCAGGCGGGAGCGGGACCTCGGGGTATTCGCAACCGTTCTCGTCTTCGCCGCCGTGCGGGAAGGTGTAGGTCCACCCATCGAAAGGCCAGGTGATGACCCACTGGTGGTTGTCGTCGTCCCACTCGGGTCGAAGTTCGGGGCCGTGTTCCGGCGGCGCGTCCGGGGTGATGCCGAACTGCCTGCAGATCGCGTGGCGGACCTGCTCGGCCATCCAGCGAGTGACGACGGGCACCTGGAGGGTGCGCATCGTCTCCCGCAGCGTGGCGCTCGGGTCGCCCACGACGGTGGTGACCACTTCCTCAGCCTGGGCCTGCCCCCAGCCTTGGGTCCGCAGCAGCTCAAGGAGCGCCGCGCGGAGGTGGCCGAACACACCAGGTTCGCGCGCGATTACCTGGTTGGTGCACTGATCGGCGGCGCGGAGGAGCTGGACGAGCTGCTCGCCGATCTCGGGCGGGGTGGCGACGGTCGCCGTGGTGGTGGTCATCGGGGGCTGCCTCTCTGCGTGAACAGGAACGCCCCGCCCGGGTCGGGCGAGGCGTGTTGTGCTTTCGGAACCGCTGTCGCTTGTTGTTACGCAATGAAGGTTCTGGCGAGGTGGCCGTCACTTTCAGGCAGTTGCTTGGTGGCCAGTTCGACGAGGGCGCCGAGTAGTTGCGTGGCGTCCTTGCTGGTGAGCTGGTCGAAGGTGAGACCGTCGTAGAAGTTGCTGTAGTTGTCCGCGAAGTGCGCCGCGACGTAGTTGGTGGCGAAGTTGCGCCACTCCCAGAGCGTTTCGTGGAGCACCGCGTCCCATCGCAGGTGGTGGATGGTGGCGCCGTGGAGGTGCGCGGCGACGCTGTAGGCGATGGCGTTCATCGCGTGGTCGACGCTACCGCCCTTCGCGGACAAGGCCCAGGAGGCGATGTCGGCGGGGAGGGGGATGGCATCGGAGGGGATCGGATCGAATGTGGTGGCGGGGGCGTTCATGTGCCGTGTCCTTTCGATGTTTCCGCTGGTGAGGAGCTATGTGATCTTGATATTCGGTTGGATCTCGATCTTATCAGGATCACCGAACGTATGTATACCTAAAGGGGACAATGCATCTGAGTCAGGAAACCGCACCTCAGATGCCTTGTAATCGCTCCACGCGGATCTAGGACGTGTCCGGTACCACTGCGACCGGACCGGACCTGATCGCGCATCTCCGTGGACAACGACAGGTCTAGCGTGCATTTCTGCGACGTTGGCCAGTCCGACGCAACGCGGCAGCGAAGCTCGGACTCGTCGCCACCAACAGCGCCCGCGCGCGCGCGGCCGGCCCGTCCTGGCCACCCGCGTCCACGCGCTGCGCCAGACGCCGCTCCTGCTCCTCGGCGCGGCGGCGCCTCAGCTCCTCCACCTCCCGCGCGATTGCGGCCACGCGCTGCGACCGAGACGACAGAACTTGGCCATCCCCGCTCACCCAGGCCGCGAGGCGGTTCCGAACCCAGCCGGGGATGTGCCGTAGCTCGTCCGCACTGGACCACGTGTAGGTCCAGACGCTGTCGTCCGGGCGGACGTCGAGCGCGTGGAGCACGTCCGCGGGCGTCCAGCCGGCGAGCAGGAAGGCGCGCAGCAGCCACCGCAGGTACCAGGCCGTCATCCGGCGCAGCACGCTGGATTCCTGCCGGAGACGTTCGCAGGCAGCGAGTCGATCACGTTTGGTCCTCGGCGATTGGTGCAGTCCCCAGGTCGGCGAGATGCGTGGGTTGCCGCGAGCGCGGCGAGGGGCCTCGCGCGTGCGCGTGGGATCTTCCTTGTCTCTCCTAGGGAGAGACAAGGAGGGGGGTTCACTTACGCATCTTTCCTCGTCAGATGGGGTGCCGGGGGTCGAAACACGCGCGATGTCGCGAGGGATGCAGATCACCCAGAGGGCCGCGCGATTGCCCAGGCCGTCATCGTCCAGGCCCGCGCTCGTACCCTTGCGGAAGCGGACGGTGGAGCCCTGCTCGACCACGCCCAACCAGCCGTGCTCGCGCAGCCACCTGATCCAGCGCTTGACGGTCGCCTTGGACAGGCCGGTCTCCTCAACGATCTTGGCGATAGTCGGCCGGGAGCACATCGTCTTCCAGTCAGCCGCCCAGGCGACTATCTGGGCGACGCGCAAGAGGTTGCCGTACCCGTCGTAGCGGAGGTCCAGGACTCCGGGATCCTCCCGCAGGGCGCGGAGGAACGCCTTCTGCGACGACGCGCGCCGCATGCCGCGCGGTACCGCCGCGGCGATCAGCGCTCTGGGCGGCGACCGTGTGAAGTCAGGCGCGTCTGAAATGCGAGCGGCGCGCTTTCGCGCGCCGCCGAGGGGTGCCTGATCTGTCGGGTCCGCCTTGAAGGCGGTCATGCGGCGTCCGGCAGGCCGTCACAGCCCATCAGTTGCGGTACCGCTGGCGCTTTTGGACGTGTCACGTGCCACGCACGTTCCACCCTTACCGTTCCGGGAAGAATGCGCAGGTAAATGCTTGATCGTGAAGGGGTCTCCGGAGCCGGGTGCGTAGGTTCGAATCCTACAGGGGGCACTCATCAGATCTGCGTAGCGGGCACTCTTCGCCTTTCGGGGCAAAGGGGGCCCGTTTTCGTCTTGTTGAGGGCGGTTCGCCCGACTTGCTTCACCGCGATGCGTCGGGAGGCGATCGGTCGCTGATGCGCCAGGCGGTCTCGACCCGACCGACACGGTGCAGGTTACGGGCCTGCCGGAAGGTGACAGCTCACTTACCACTTTTCTGCTCACCGTCATCAGATGGCCGATCGTGTCACTGTCCAGCGTGACCCTGATGGTGGCGAGGTTGGTGCGGGCGTCGTAGCGGATCTCCAGCTTGAAGACCTCGAACAGTTCACGCTGGAGTTCCTCCGGGGCGTGCGCCAAGTTGCCGGTCAGGATGGGCAGGCGGTCGATCAGATCTTCCGCGTGGTCGGGTTCAGGCGGGTTGGCGTCGAGTTCGGCGAGCCGGTCGGACCTGGCGCGGTGGTCGGACTGCAACTCGATGAAGCGGACGTTCAGCTTCTGTGCCAGGACCGGATTGAGGTCGGTCTCCTCGAACTGCCGGGTCAGTCGGTCTATGCGCAGGCCCAACTCGGTCAGAGTCCGACTCACCGCCCCCCGGGTCGCCTTCCAGTCCGTCAGTGCCCGTTGGTCGGTCTTGGGCAGTTCGACTGCCAGTAGTTCACGGCGGTGCGGTCCGAACACGCGACGCGCGAACAGGTCGTGAACGGCCGTGAGGAGATGGTCCTCACGGACTCGAATGCCAGTGCGGTGGCCTTCCGGAACCGCTCGGTTCTTGCGGTTCTGACCCGGCTGGCAGGACATGTAGACGGTCTTGGCGGCATGACGCAGATCGCATTTGCCGTACATGCGGGTGCCACAGATCTCGCATACAACGAACGACCTCAGCACATAGGTCCGCTTGGTCTGGGGATGCTTGTTCACCGTTGAGCCGACGCGCGAACGGGCACGCTGCCGGCCGACGCCTTGGGCGGCGTCGTACATCTCGCAGGTGACGAGCGGTTCGTGCGTGGGGTAGTCGGACCAGACCCAGGCGCTGGGCGGGTTGTTTGTGCCCCGACCTTTGCCCTTGCGGCTGGTGGTGGCCTTGCGGTTCCACACCATGTAGCCGGTGTACTTGGGGTTCTTCAGGATTTCGACGATGGCAGAGCGCCCCCATCCGGGCGTGCCGCGGTAATTGGGATTGAGCGACTGCCCTGGGGGATAGCGGTCCAGGTCGGCGTTGAGCCGATCGACGATGTCGCCGTACCCGAGGTGCTCGGTGACCCGCCAGGTGTAGATCTGAGTGACGATCGGTCCTTTGATGGGATCGGGGATCAGGCGCGTCTTGTGCTTGCCTTCGGCGGCTTTGGCGGGCACCGGGTGGGGCACCTTGTCGGCGCGCTTGCCGTTCAAGGTGATGGGCTCGTCGGCGGCGAACAGGGCGACTCCGGCCTGCTCCAGATCGTGCAATGCCGCAATGTTCTACGACCCATCCTCGTAAGATGTCTCATGTACGAGGAGGGCGCCATTGCGATTCGGGGGACGATGGGCAGGTCAATCCGCGTTACCGGGCTGGCTGCCGGGCGTTGGCTCCTGTTCGTCATGCTCGTACTTGGCGTCTGTGGGATGCACACGCTCGGGCACGTGGCCATGGGCGAGATGTCCGGCGACCGCGCCATGGAGTCGCACCAAGCGGCTGCAGCGCTGCCGTCCTACGCCAGTCGGGTGTTGAACGATGAGATGCCCGGGCTCGACCCGACGTCTGTCTGCCTTGCCGTACTGACGTCGCTTCTGACAATCGCGCTGATCGCGAGCGCCGCTCTGGCGCGGTGGACACCGGAGGCCGAGTCCAGCAGGCCCTCCTGGGTGGCCCGGACGGCTAGGCCGCCTCCCTCGCCGACCTCGATACGGCTGGCTCACCTATCGGTGCTGCGCATATAGGCCCGGCTGCTTGGCAGCTCAGGACCCGTACGCAGACCAGCAGAGAGATGGCCAAATATGACCACGAACCGGGTATTCAGCATCGGCATCGCCGCAGGCGCCCTGGCGCTGCTAACGGCGTGCGGCGGGGGCAGCGAGCACGACATGTCCACCATGTCCAGCAGCGCTCCGGCCGCTAGCCAAGCGAGCAGTGCTCCGACCGCGACCGAGTCGAGTAGTGCGGCGTTCAACGACGCCGACGTGATGTTCGCGCAGATGATGATCCCGCACCATCAGCAGGCGGTCGAGATGGCCGAGATGGCGGAGACGCGCGCGAGCGACAAGGAGGTCAAGGAGCTGGCTGCGAAGATCAAGGCGGCGCAGGATCCGGAAATCCAGACCATGCAGGGCTGGCTGAAGACCTGGGGCAAGCCCGCGCCCTCCGGCGGCATGGGTCACAACATGCCCGGGATCATGTCCGAGGCGGACATGAAGAAGCTGGAGGCGGCCAAGGGCGCCGCGTTCGACAAGCAGTTCGTCCAGCTGATGACCGCTCACCATAACGGGGCGATTGAGATGGCCCGCACCGAGCAGTCCCAGGGCTCCAACCCTGAGGCCAAGGCTCTGGCCAAGACCATCGAGACCGCCCAGCAGACGGAAGTCGAGCAGATGCAGGGCCTGCTCAAGCGACTCTGACCAACAGCGGCACCCGGGCTGCGGCCCGGGTGCCCATGGTTCAGCGAGGCCATACCCTTTCGCGGCCGGCTCCGTACCGCTGGGGGCGCCACAGCCGCCGCCGAGGCGCATAAGGGGCTGTTCGTGACCACGCTTGACCTGGGGCTCCTCCGGCGTGGAAGAGGCCGGATACGAGTTGGTGAACGTCTAGGGGCTGCGAAACGTCAAAAGGGTATGGCCGCCATACTGCGGATCAGCCTCCTATGCGCCATCGTGGGCGCGGCCCTGGCGGTCGCGCCGGCAGCTGCTCTCGCCGACTGCACAGGGACCCCTCCGCCTTCTCCGCACGTGTTCATCGGCGTGGTGCTGTCGGTGGAGCGAGAGGGGCGCGTCGCGCACGTACGCACGGACGACGGTCAGGACGTCCAAGTGGTCGGTACGCCGTCGGAGAGCGGTATTACTACGGCTGATCGGACGTATAAGACCGGTGCGCGGTACGAGTTCCATCCGCTCAACGCGAGCAGTCCGTTCCAGGACAACGCCTGTACTCGTACCAGGTCGATCGCCATCGAGCAGGGCGGGACCTCCCCGTACCTGTTGGTCTTCCTAGGTGTCGCGCTGGTGGGCGGAGTGCTGGTTCTCTATCGATGGCTGCGCCGCGCTCCTATAGCTGATAGTTGACCTATCAGCTCGACACGACGATTGCCGCAGGTTGACGGGATGCGGTAATGCGGAATCGCCATGCCCTCTTGTCCGGCTTTGACCAGCCTGTTACGTTTCGTTCGCCTCAGATCTGACATGCGTAACAAACGCTGGCACGTGCCTTCCGCACTTTCACCCCCCCGTGTCGAAGGAGGTGCAGCCTTGCGACCCATCAGGGCAGCACTCGCAATGGCCGCAACGATCGGACTCGTCCTGGTCTCCACAACGCCACCCGCGTTCGCGCACCAGTGGGGCAGCTGGCACTGGAACCGCTACGGCGCCACCGTCACCATCCAGATCCAGGACACCGCGACCAACTTCAGCCAGGCCGAGGCGTCCATCAACGACTGGGACAGCCACACCCTCCTGTCCCTGCCCCGTGTGGGCTCCCACACCGACATCAGTGTCTTCGACGGCAACTATGGCAACACCGGCTGGGGCGGCCTCGCCGAGATCATCAACTACACCTCCGGCAGCCACATCACCCACGGTCATGCCCGGCTGAACTACTACTACAGCTACACCTCGGCCGAGAAGACCGGCATCTTCTGCCAGGAGGTCGGCCACCTGTTCGGGCTGGACCACTCCAACGACGGCTGCATGGGGATGGGCTACTACAACAACCTCACTAACACCGTCCAGCACAACTGGAACGACATCTCGGCCATGTACCGCACCTCGCACCACACGGCGGCGGTCGAGGGCACCGAGACGATCGGCGGCCCGCCGCAGTACGCGGCCATCTGGCGCAGCCAGCCCAGGTCACTGAGCCAGGCGGTACGGATGGGCAGCGCCGTGGTGCGGGCGACTGTGACCGAGGTGCGTCAGGCAGACGACCTGGTCGTCGGAGCCCAGGCCGAGCCGGGCGGAGTAGACCGGGTGCCCACCCAGGCGATCACCCTGCGGACCGATGAGACCCTCAAGGGGTCCGCGGACGCGACGGTCACGCTGTTCAGGACCGGTGACGACGCCTCCGGCATCGCCGACGACCCGGCCTACCAGATTGGCCAGCAGTATGTACTGATCCTGGACGGCAAGCGGACCGACGGCCGGCAGGTCGTACTTTCACCCGAAGGCCGGTACCTGCTGGACGGCGGCGTGGTCCGCACCTTCAGCACGGTTCCGGGTGTGGCGCGTCTGAACGGCACGCAGCAGGACGCGTTCCTCGCCCAGGTCCGTCGGCACGCATAACGGCAATACAGGTCAGCGGGGTGGGTGGGGCTCACCCCGCTGATGTCCGTCTCGAACCGGTAGGGGTGAGCACCTTGCGGATAGGCGAGCTGAGCAACAAGAGCGGCTTGTCAATCGCTACGATCAAGTTCTACCGGCGCGAGGGCCTGCTTCCTCCTGGGCGTCCGCTGCGCTGCAACCAGGTCGAATACGACGACGGCCACCTCTATCGCCTACGGCTGATCCGGGCTCTGGTAGAGATCGGCGACCTGTCACTGCCCACCATCCGCACACTAATCGACGCGACGGAGGACCCGTCGCAGCCGGTACGGCAACACCCGCCCGCGGGTTCGCGGCGCACCCCGATTCGGCCCGCCAAGTGGGGCCAGACCAGGGAACAGCTGATCAACCTGCTCCTCGCGGGCGGATGGCGGGTGCAGCTCGAGGCGGAAGCGCTCGACACGGTGGCGGACGTGCTCGTGGCCTTCGAAGAGCTCGGCCACGACCTCCAGCCCGCCCTGCTGGCCGGATACGCACGGCTCGCCAGGGAAACGGTCGCCATCGAAATGCGCCTGGTCAGAACGTCGCGTCGAACTCCGCCGCTGACGCAGGCCGCCGTCTTCTACGAAAAGCTCTTCGACGCGCTGCGACGGCTCGCCCGAGCGGACTGCCACGTCGGCAGGAGGCAGGCAAAGGCCACCGGGTAGGCAGATCTCAGGTGACGCCCGCTATCAACGCCGTGACCACCTGGCGCAGCGTTCACGCAGGTCGGGGGCATACAGGCCACGGGTGAGCAGGAGCTGGTGCGCCGCGCCGACCAGCGCGAGCGCGAGCGAGGCGGTGTCGGCGTCCGCCGCGACCCTGCCCTTGTGCCCATGAGCAGTGAAATCACCACCCAGTAGTGCTGGAACAGTCCCCATCTGGTGCCCCATGACCGCAGCAGTCCGGTGGCCAGCGAGGCGATGCTCACGGGAACGAGGACGTACCAGCCGATCACGTCCAGCGTGAGGTACGCGGCCCGCACCATAGTGATGTCCTGGCTGCTCATGGCGGCGATGGACAGAGCCAGGGAGGCGGCGACCGCGCCGATCCAGCCCACCGAGCAGGTGATGTGCGCGGTCAGGGCGAGTTTGCGCAGCCTGGGCTTCATGATCACGAGAGCGCGGCTCCATTATGTCTATGTCAAGTCATAGTGTCGCTACGGTGTACAGCATGAAGCCTCTCGTGGCGACGCGCTCGAAGAGCGATCCAACGACGGTCCGCGGTCGTCGCGGATCAGGTCTGCTGGTATCCGAGGAGGGTCATCATCCCGGACTCGGCGTGGTAGACGTTGTGGCAGTGGATCATCCAGATGCCCGGGTTGTCGGCGTTGAAGTCCACGTCGAGCTTGTCGTTGGGCATCACGATGGCGGTGTCCTTGCGGATGCCGGTGGGCAGGGCGAAGGTGTGTCCGTGCAGGTGCATCGGGTGCCACATGGTGGTGCGGTTGACGAAGGAGAGGCGGACCCGTTCTCCTGATCGGATGGGCGTGATGGTCCTCGGGTCGTACTTCTTGCCGTTGATCGCCCAGCTGTAGTCCATCATGCTGCCGGTGAGCTCCAGCCTGATGGTCCGATCCGGCTGCTTCTGTGGGAGTCGTACGGCGTCCTGGGGTTGGAGCTTGGCGTAGTCGATGACGTCGCTGTCCAGCTCTTTGGGGCGCAGCGTGGGGTTTGGCGCGGAGGCTTGCGTGCTGGTTCGGATCAGGCCCCGGGTCAGCGCGTCCTTGCCCTCTGCCAGGGCGACCAGGGGGAAGACGCCGTCTTTGAGGGTGACCAGGACGTCGTAGCGTTCGCCCATGCCGATGAGCAGCGCGTCGGTGTCGGCGGGTTGTACGGCGAAGCCGTCGGTGTGGGTGACGGTCAGCCGGTGGCCGGCGAGAGCGACGCGGAAGGCGGTGTCGCCGCCCGCGTTGATGATCCGGATGCGTAGCCGGGTGCCCGGCTTGGCGCGGAAGGTCGCCGGATCTGCCGGGATGTGGCCATTGAGCAGGAAGTGCGGGTAGCGCACGTCGCCCGCGTCGCCGCCCAGCAGCGGACTTGTCGCCCCCATGAGCATGTGGTTGCCCATGCCCGATGATGGGCTGGGCGTCATGTTCATGCTGCCGTGGTCCATTCCGGGCATCGAGGACGCCGACGAGCTCGGTTGCATCATGCCGCTCATACCGCGCGAGAGCTCGGCCAGTACCTCGTCCGGGTTGCCGGTGACACCGTCGAGCCAGTCGTCGAGTACCACGACCCATTCCTCGTCGTAGTCCAGCGGCTCGCGCGGGTCCTCCACGATCAGCGGCGCGTACAGGCCGCGGTCCAGCTGGCTGCTCGGCTTCAGCCCGCCGGAGGGCAACGGCCACCAGGCGGAGTGGACCCGCGACGACAAGTTCATCGTCGGCACCGATGAGGACTTCTCGCCCAACCGCACCGCCTTCGCGATCACCAGCGGGCCGAACACGGGCACCTACGGCGCGGGCGAGTTCGACTGGACCGTCCCGATCGGCCAGAACTTCCAGGGCGGCACGACCGTCTGGGGCGGCAGCGGGTGTGAGGAGGACGTGAACGGCAACGGCGTCAGCGACCGGGCCGAGGTGCCCACCAAGGCGTCCACCAGCGCCGACGTCGTGGTGTTCACCCGTGGCGGTTGCTTCTTCTCCAAAAAGGTCGAGTCCGGGCAACTCGCCGGCTACGACAAGGTGATCGTCATTCAGAGCCATGTGGCCACGAGCGCGGGGCGGTTCAGCGAGTCGTACCTGTGCGGGTCCCAGGGCCATGAGTTCACGGTCACCGCGTCGGCGATCTGCCTGGGCCACCGGGCCGGGCACCTGCTGTTCGGCGACTCGCCGGAGTACACCTCCCAGCCGGAGGGCTCGGACATGCCCGCGCTCGGCACGATCGGCGCCGGGGTCAGGGCCTCGTCCACGTATGACGGGTGGGGGACCGTGCACCTGCTCGACGCGCGCACGCTCAAGGAGATCGACAACTACGCGATCAAGGAAGGGCTGGACCCTGCATTCGCCACCGGATCCGGCGACCTGACCGTGCATGAGGTGGCCACCGATCCGGGCCGCGACGACCTGGCGTACCTGTCCTACTATGCGGGCGGCGTACGTGTCATCAAGGTCGGCAATCACGGTATCCAGGAGGTCGGCCGTTATGTGGACGCCAATGGCAACAACTTCTGGGGCATCGAGGCTCAGAAGATCAAGGGCAAGACGTACTTCTTCGGCAGCGACCGGGACAGCGGCCTGTGGATTTTCCGGTACACCGGGCACTGAGCCGTATCCCGCGCTAACGTTCTATCGTTCATAGTAGATGTGGTGGCACGAGCCCTCGTGGCCTCGTGCCATCACGTCTGTCAAGGCTCTATCGAAGAGTGGTCCGGCGCGGGCCGCGAGGTCGCTCGGCACCTGCGACCTGGCCGCCCAGGACGGCCGGAGCGTCATCCTGGTCAGTCACGACGCACGACTGCGCGACATCGCCGACCGCATCCTGTTAGCGACCTCACCGCGTCTGCCAGAACACTGATTCGGGCTCGGAATCCCAACTGGCATCCGTGGCGCGGCGGTGCCTGGCGTTCAGCGGTTGAGGCTGGCCCGGTTGGTCGTGGGCAGGCCGGTCGTTATCGGACTGGTCCTGAACGGGTTGGTCCGTGGAGGTGGCCTGGCGAGCCTGGGTCAGGGCGGCCAGGGCGGTGGTGATGGGTACGGCGGAGATCAGCCCCAGGGTGCCCACGACGCTGCGGATGATCTCCTGGGTCACCATCGGGTTGGTCAGCGCCTGGCCGAGGGGTTGCTCGCCGATGCTGATCAACAACAGCAGGGGCAGCGAGGGGCCCGCGTAGGCGAGGATGATCGTGTTGATCACCGAGGCGATGTGGGCGCGTCCGATCCGCGCCGCGGCGCGGTACAAGCGGGCCGACGGTGGTCTGCACGTTTCCGGCCTCCAGGAAGTGCAGGAAGCCGGGTTCGGTCTCGGTGACGAAGTCGAGGTACGCGTCCGGCGCCATGGCCAGTCGCTCACGGGATGTGCCCTCGCCTTTCGTACGCCTGGCGCAGCCGTGCCTGGAGCAAGCCGGTGTAGGTGACGACGAGGTTGACGAACAGGTCGTCCTTGCCTTCGAAGTACAGGTAGAAGGTGCCTACCGACAGGCCGGCGCGACGCGCGAGGTCTTTGCGCATCTTGTCGGCAACCACCCGGTCCTGCTCAGCGCGAACACGGCTCCCGCGCAGGCCGATCCGAGCCCGACCAGCATCCACCATGGCAGCGTCGGCAACCCGAGCAACCAACCGGCATCCAGGGCGGCGCCGGTCGCGAGGTTCCCAGCCGCGATGCCTAGCCCGGACAGGGTGTTGTAGAAGCCGTAGTAGGTGCCGAGCTCCCCGCCGGTGGCGCGGCGTACCTCGATCGGCAGGCTCAGGTAGACCTGGAAGTTGAGCACATAAGAGCCGATCATCGCCAGCGAGAACAGCAGGAAGGGCCGGTTGGCCAGCACGCTCCGCCAGTCGCGCAGCATGCCGCCCGGCGCGCCCGCTCGGCCACCGCGGCGCGCGGGCAACGCGCGAGCCTGGGCAACGGCCAGGACGGCGAACAGCCCCGCCGCGACCAGGCAGGTGATCCGGAAGGCTGCGGCCTGCAGCAGCAGGCCGATGAGCGGGCCGATGAGGATCCCGCACTGGTAGAACACGTTGAAGACGGCGAACGCCTCGACCTTGCGCTCGCCCGCTTCCCGCGCCAGGTAGACGCGGGCGGCAGGATTGAACAGCGCGCCTGCCAACCCGGTCAGCACGGAGGCGACGATCAGCGCTGGTACGGCCTGGACCAGCCCGAGCAGCGCGAACCCCACCGTCCGCAGCAGCAGCCCGGCCAGGATCATCGGCTTGTAGCCGATCCGATCGGCCAGGCTGCCGCCGAGCAGGAAAATGCCCTGCTGACTGAGGTTTCGCACGCCGAGGATCAATCCGGCCAGCCATACGGCCAGCCCCAGGTCGCTGGTCAGGTAGGTGGCCAGGTAGGGCATGAGCATGTAGAAGCCGATGTTGATGGTGAGCTGGTTGACCAGTAGCAGCTGGATCGGCCGGTTGAACGAGCGCACCTGCGCCACCGTGGCCGTCACGGGGCCACGACCGTCGTGCACCGGGTCCAGCGCGTCACCTCGGCGTCCGCTGGGTGGCCGATGTGGTCGGGTTCGGTTTCGGGCTCGCAGTCGAGCAGGCCGTGCTCGGCGCAGTAGACGTCGTTGAATATCGTGTCGAAGTATCGTTGTGGCCCGTCGGGGAAGATCGCCGCGATGCGGGTACCAGCGGGTTGCGTTCTGGCCAGCCAAGAGGCGACCAGCGCGACCGCGCCAACGCTCCATCCACCGGAGGCGTAGTGCCCCGCGGCCAGCTGGCGGCAGGCCCACACCGCCTCGGCCGGTGCCACCCAGTGGACCTCGCTGAAGCTGTCGTAGGCGACGTTGCCGGGGTGGATGCTGCTGCCCAGGCCGCGCATCAGCCGAGGGCGGGCAGGCTGGCCGAAGATGGTCGACCCGATCGTGTCCACGCCCACGAGACGTACCTCTGGGCAGAGTCGCTTGAGCGTGCGGTACACGCCCGCGCTGTGTCCACCGGTGCCGACGCTGCAGACCAGGATGTCGACGCCACCCACCTGCTCGGCCAGTTCACGGGCCAGCGAATCGTAGGCACTGATGTTGTCGGGGTTGTTGTACTGGTCCGGGCAGTACGCGCCCGGATACTCCAGCTTCAGCTCACGCACCCGCTGGCGCCTGGCCTCCTGCCAGCCGCCGACAGGATGCGGCCGAGTCACGGTTTCCACCTGCGTGCCGTACGCGCTGAGCAGATGGTGCATCATCGGCTCCATCCCCGGATCGCTGACCAGGATGACCGGATGCCGGTAGACGATCCCGGCCAGCGCCAGCCCCAGGCCAAGCGTGCCGCTGGTGGATTCGATGATCGGCTCACCCGGCCGCAGCTGCCCCCGGCACCGCGCCTGACCGATCATGTACAGTCCAGGTCGGTCCTTGATCCCCCCGGGATTGTGACCCTCCAGCTTGGCCCAGAAGCGGTGCGAACCGCCGCCCCACAGCTCCGGGATCCGCAGGACAGGCGTACCGCCGACAAGTCCCGCGAGAGAGGTACGCCGGGTGGCCGCCCGTATTCGGGCAGGCTGACGCCAATAGATGGTGTTCATGATGTAAGTCCTCGCCCCTGATGGCTACACATGGATGTACGGCAGGCGCGGCCAGACAAGGCACACGCCAGGGACGACTACACCCGAGAAACGCACACCACAGACAGCAGGGAAGTGCCCGCACGCGAATCAGCTCGTGACAGACCGGCAGACAGAACTGAACGCGAGAGTCCAGCCACCACGCCTGCGACAGGCACGGTCACCCGGCAACGCTCGGCACCAGCAGGTGTGAACTCCGACGGCGGTTGGACGGAGAGACACTCGCACGACGTCAAGTGCCGATCGCCGCCCGTGCCGGGGTCCGGCAGCTCGTTCGCCTGCGCGGTGGAGTGAGCGTGACGTGAAGATGACAGCGGGCTGCCGTGAGCATGGTGCCCTAGACCGCACATCAGGAGATGGAGGACGGCGATGATCGCGAGCCCGCCAAGCCATAGCCGCGCACGCACGCGAGGCGTGAGATTGGATGCGCGGCCGCCGACGATCACAGACGCAACGCTACATCGCTAACTGTAAATCACCTGTAGACGTTGAGTAATCAAAGGCAGAGTCTGTAACCTGCCGTCACGCGATCGACGGCGACGTGGCAAATGACCTAAGAGGCGCCGTATCTTGGGCTCACGTTCGGTCGAGATGAGTATCTACTACACAAGATCGTACATACTGTGGCCTGCCGTCAATCCGTAGGCGCTGCCAAGCCGAGACTCAGGGTGCCGAGAGGCCTCGCGATGCGCGGCCCATCAGGGTGATGGCGGTCCGGCGCGGTAGCAGATGGCTGATCAGCGGCGCGCAGGCACGCATCAGTGCACCCGGGACGATACGTGGTCCTCGCCCAAGTGCCCGCAGGGCGGCGGCGGCCACGACGTCGGGCGTGACCGTGCCGGGGGCCGGCTTGGCCATGGCCTCGCGCAGGTTCGGTGTCGCGACCGCCCCGGCGACGCAGGTGAGGACATCGACACCGCTGCCGTGAAGCTCCGACCACAGCCCCTCGGCCAGCACGGCGCCGAACGCCTTGGTCGCCGCGTACGCCGCAATGCCGGGCGAGCCCTGATTGCCGGCCAGTGAGGACATCACCACGAGCCCGCCACGGTGCCGGGCCGCCATCGCCGGCAGGTAGTGCCGCGCCAGCAGGAGGGGAGTGCGGCAATTCAGGTCCAGCATCGCGGTCAGCGCGGCCTGATCGAGGTCCAGAAACGAACCGACCGGCGCGTATGCCGCGTTGCACACCACCAGTCCGACCTCGCGGTCCTCCGTGGCCGCGAACACCTCAGCCAGCCCGTCCGCGGTGGACAGGTCGGCGCTGACGGTAATCGTCTGGACGCCCAGCTGCGTGGACAACTCGCTCAGCGGCTCCGGACGCCGGGCGACCAGCACCAGGTTGAGCCCCCGCTCGGCCAGCGCGCCCGCGAACGCGGCGCCGATGCCCTCGGAGGCGCCGGCGATCACCGCCCACTTCCCGTACTTCTGCGCGAACCTCATGCCATGACCGCCGATCTTGAGGACAAATGCGTGGAGACAGTAGCAACCGCCCCGTGAACAGACTTTGCCGGGTCGCTTCCGCGATGATCGCGTCCTCATAGATCTGGTGGTACGCCTCAATCACATCGCTGCCTGGAAGGTGCTGTGCAGCGCGAGCGAGGGATGGGCGACTCATCGGGCCGGGAGAGGTTCGGCGTCTGCGGCTTCGACCTTGCCTGGGACGGGCAGGCGCAGGCGTTTGAGTGCCAGGGCGTTGACGGCGACGATGACGCTGGAGCCGGACATCGACAGCGCCGCGATCTCGGGGCGCAGCACCAGGCCGAAGGCGGGTTCGAAGACGCCCGCGGCGATGGGCAGGGCGATGGCGTTGTAGCCGATCGCCCAGCCGAGGTTCTGACGCATCTTGCGCAGGGTGCCGCGGCCGATGCGCAGTACGGTGGGCACGTCCAGCGGGTCGGAGCGCATGAGCACCACGTCGGCGGTCTCGATCGCCACATCAGTGCCTGCGCCGATGGCGATGCCCAGGTCGGCCTGGGCCAGGGCGGGCGCATCGTTGACGCCGTCGCCGACCATGGCGACTTTTCGTCCGCCCGCCTGCAGTTCGCCCACCTTGGCGGCCTTGTCGCCGGGCAGCACTTCGGCGATCACGGTGTCGATGCCCAGTCGTTCGGCGATCCGCTGGGCGGTGGCGGCGTTGTCGCCGGTGAGCATGACGACCTCGACGCCGAGTTCGTGCAGGGCGGCCACCGCCGCCGCGGAGGTCTCGCGGGGCGCGTCGGCGATGCCGATCACCGCGGCCACCGTGCCGTCGACGGCCACCATGACCGCCGTCCGGCCGCCGGCGGCCACCTCCTCACGGCGCGGACCGAGTTCGCTCAACTCGATTCCCTCGCGCTCCAGCAGGCGCCGGTTGCCCACGACCACGGTGTGTCCGGTCACTTCGGCGATCGCACCATGCCCCGGCACGTTCTCGAACCGGTCGGCGCGCACGATGCCCAGGCCACGCGCGTCGACATGGTGGACGATCGCCTCGGCCAGGGGATGCTCGGATTCGCGTTCCACGGCGGCCACCAACCGCAGCAGTTCGTCTTCCGTCCAGCCGTCGGTGATCACATCGGTGACCTCGGGTTCGCCCTTGGTCAGGGTGCCGGTTTTGTCCATGACCACGACCTGGATACGTGCGGAGGTCTCCAGCGCCATGGCGTTCTTGAACAGTACGCCGCGCTTGGCGCCCAACCCGGTGCCTACCATGATGGCCGTAGGGGTGGCCAGGCCGAGCGCGTCCGGGCAGGTGACGACCACCACCGTGATGGCGAACAGGATCGCGGCGCTGAACGGCCGACCGGCGGCCAGCAACCAGACGGCGAAGGTGAGTCCACCGCCGATCAAAGCGACGAACACCAGCCAGAACGCGGCCCTGTCGGCCAGACGCTGCCCGGGGGCCTTGGAGTTCTGGGCCTGCTGGACGAGCTTGACGATCTGGGCCAGCGCGGTGTCGGCGCCGACGTTGGTGGCCCGCACCCGCAGCGTGCCGTTGCGGTTGATGGTCGCTCCGACGACGGCCGAGTCCGGCCGCTTGTGCACCGGGAGGCTCTCGCCGGTGACCATGGATTCGTCCACCTCGCTCTCGCCCTCCTCGACGACGCCGTCGACGGGGACCTTGGCCCCCGGGCGGATCAGCAGCAGATCCCCGACGGCCACTTCGGCGGTGGGCACCTCCACCGGCTGTCCGTCGCGGATAACGACCGCCTTGGGCGGGGCCAAGTCGAGCAGGGTACGGATGGCGTCGCTGGCGCCGCCCCGGGCGCGCATCTCGAACCAGTGCCCCAGCAGCACGAACGAGGCCAGCACGGTGGCCGCCTTGTAGAACACCTCCCCACCGCCGGTGAGGGTCACCACCACCGAGTACAGCCAGCCTGCGCCCACTGCGACGGCGACCAGCACCATCATGTCCAGGGTGCGCGCCCGCAGTGCCCGCACTGCCCCGTCGAAGAAGATCCAGCACGAATAGAAGATCACCGGCAGGCTGAGCAGCAACGCCCAGACGTCTATGCGCAGCCCGAACGGCACCGCCAGGTTCAAGCCCAGCACGTCTCGGCCGATCGGCGACCACGCCACGATCGGAACCGACAGCAGCGCCGCCACCAGGAACCGGTTACGCATGTCGGCCACCATCGCGGCCATCGACATGCCGGCGTGCCCGCCATGTCCCATCATCTCGTGCGGAGAGGATGGCTCCCGGCCGTCGCCGTGTTCTGCCTGATGCTCTACGTGTGCGGGCGCTGCGTGGCTCCCCGGTATGTTTTGACGAGGCTGGCCGGGTTCGGCCATCGGGTCGCAGATGTGAGACGGCACCGCCTGCCCGGCGCAGTGGTAACCGCACTCGATCACCCACTTCCGGAGGTCGGCCAGCGACGTCCGGGACGGGTCGAACACCACCGTCGCCGTCTGGCCGACCGGATTCACCTCGACGTCGAGCACGCCTGGCCGGCGGCCGAGCCGGGCGGCCACGGCGTTCTGCTCCGACGCCCACTGGAGGCCGCTCACGTCCAGGATCGCGGTGCGGGAGCCCTTGTGATGATCGTGGTGGGCATGCATGGGACCTGTCACGGGCCTGCCTCCTTCACACCGGAGGGTGCCCGGCAGGCACTCTCCTATCACGTATCGTAGATTCACTCTTCCTGGCTCCGGACTGAGGCTCACGCCCAGTCATGGCGCTCGCCGACTCCACGCCGCGGATCGCACCGACCACCCCAAGAGCCCTTAAGTGCAGGTGAGGCGGGGTTCGGGGGCGTACACGGTGTGAAACTGCTGCTTGCGTACGGTCTTGCCGTTCTCTTTGAAGATGCGCCACACGTCGATGGTGAAGCCCTCGGCGCCGCCCATCGGGATGCACTCGGGGCCGGAGTCGGTGATCGTGGTGATGGGTTTGACCTGGTAGCGGGATGAGCTTTGCGACTCGATGTCGTAGCGCTTGGTGCTCCAGAACTGGACGGTGATCGAGGTGCCCGTGTACGAGGTTTTGATCAGCACGCCGTACGGGGAGTCGTTGCGCCAGCGGAAATCGGGCTGGGGGAAGGAGACCGTGGACTCACGTCCGGCCGGGTATCGGGAGATGTAGTACTGGTGCGGAGTGTGCTGCACGTCTTGGAAGCCGCCGAAGAACACCGCGTTGAACATGGTGGTGGCGAACTGCGAGACGCCGCCGCCGACGTCGTTGACGAACCGGTTGTTAAGGATCATGGGTGCCTCGACGAAGCCGCGTGCCTTGTCCCGCTTGCCGACCAGGCCGTTGAGCGAGAACGTCTCGCCGGGCTTGACCACGTATCCATCGACGATGTCGGCGATGCGGTGGATGTTGGTCACGCGTGGCGCGCAGCAGGGATGGCGGGTGGTGAAGGAGCTGACCTTCTCCTTGATGCCGAGCTTCTTGGCCGCCTCGGTGATCACCCGAGGTTGTGTCAGGGCGACGGGCACGTCCACACGTCGGCCGCCCGCCGCCAGAGTGGCGGAGATCGCCGTGCCAAGGGCGTGGACGTCGATACCGCGTCCAACGCGGGCGTGGATGAGCTGCGGCTTGCCGTTCGAGATCTTGAACGAGGCGTCCCTGGGGCGTTGAGCGGCCTCGAACAGGGACTTGTCCAGGTCGGTCCTGATCCGGGAGGCGTTGTAGGAGGGGCGCAGCTTGCCCTGGCCATCAGAGACGAAGCGCATCCCGGCGGCCAGTTGAACCCTGGATACGGTGGCCCGCTTGCCGCCGTTGACCAGGGTCAGCGGAGCCTGCATTTCGGCGGCGGGGGTTATGGGGGGCAGCGCACGTACTTGCAGGTCGACTGACTGGCGTTTGCTGGTGAAGGCCGCGCGTATGGCTCTCCCTGCGGCTTCACGGTCGAGAGCGCGTCCGGCTTTGGGCCGTACGACCTGAGGTTCGAGCCCGCGGTACCGTACGGTGCCCTCGCGGGGCGTGGCATCGATGCTCTTGGCCAGGTCGGCGAGCTTGGTGGTGAGGCGCTGCTCGTCCACGGTGACCGTTGGCTGGAGTTGACGGCTGCCGAAGAGTGATCGGAGGATGCCCGCCGGCGTGGTCGCGCCGTCGAGGGCGGCCCGTACGGTTGCTTCTGCATCGAAGGCCAGGCCCAGGTCGGTGGGAGTCACCCGTCTGGTCTTGCCGACCGCGACAAGCGCGAGCGGAAGCGCGGTCCGTTTGCCGAACTCCCGCTCCAAGCGGGAGCGGGCTTCGGCCGGAGACAGACCGCCGATGTCGACGTTGTCGACACGTGTGCCCGGCGGAACCTCTCCGGCAAGCGCGATGGCGGGCAGGGCGTAAGCCAGCACTGGAACGGCGATGACGGCGGTCACGACGACGGCCAACCGGGCCCGCCGACTCCGCAGGGCACGCCGGGAGCCGCTCCGAGACACCGGCGGGCTTGGCTGGGTGCTCGTCGAGCGGTTCATGGCGTCGCGGGACGGTAGGCAGACATCCCTAGCCGTGGATCGCGCATGGGAAGAGTGTAGCCATCTCTACTAACGTTCATAGTAGGTAGGGCAAATCTTGAGGGCGCGCATCCGGCGGCGGAGCGCCTCGCCGAGCATGAACACCGAGGCGATCGCCAGTACAGGCTGCACCGGAGCGAAGTAGGTGAGTGCGCCGCTCGTCCCGAGAGCGGTGACGACGAGCTTGTTGCATATGGGGCAGCCGACGGCGAAGGCAGAGAGCAACCCTCCGCTCAGCGTCTTCTTCTGCTGGCTCGGCGGGGGCTGAACCGGGGCGACATAGGTGGCGACGATCAGACCGCTCAGGATCGCGGTGAGCAGCCACACCGGGTAGTTCCACCACAACACCGGCGTCATGCGAGAAAAGTACGAGGTGGGAATGATCCCGGTGGGAACGCCGACGATCACTGCGGTGACGCACCCGGCCACGAATCCAACGAGCCACTGTCTCCTGGTCCAGATACGCATCGCGAGAGGTCCTTTCGACTACCCGATGACCGGGCAGGAAATCAGAAAGGTGATCAAGGAGGGGACGATCAGCGCGAACCCCGGCGCCGCCAACAGCCCGCTGACACCGAGAATGCCAAGCACTCTGTCGCGCCCGCAGGCCGGCGTGACGGGGCTGAGCAGGCGCTTGACACGGGTGACGGTCGACTCGCCGCCGGCTCCCAAGGTGGCCGCGGGGGTGGATGCCCTGGCGACGGCTATCAGCGCCGACGCGATTACGCCGCGCGCATGCTTCCGTGCGGCGACGTCATCGGCCAGCAGCTCTACAAGGTGGGGCACCGCGGTTCCCGTCGCGGCGAACACGGGAAGTCCGGGAAATGCCTTGGCGGCGACCTGGGCGGCCGTGAGCAGGAGGTGATGACGGCCGGTCACATGGGCCCGTTCGTGGGCGAGCACCGCAGCCACCTGACGGTGATCAAGCGCCGCGAGTGCTCCACTGGTGATCACGATCACAGCGCGGCGGCCTGGGACGCAATAGGCAGCGGGCTCGTCGTGCTGGACGACGAGCGCGCCGAGCTCTTGCCGCTCGCGTCCGATCAGCCGGACAGCCTTCCGGTGCCTGATTCGGCAACGCCGTCCGGTCCAGAGCACGGTCAGGCTGGCCCAGCCGACCCTGATGGCGATGCCGCCGGCGACGGACAGGCCCGCCAGCGCGGCCAGCGGGCGGGCCGTGAACGGAGAAACATGACCCGACAGCATCTCACCACAGGCCATGATCAGCGCGGCGACCTCGTCCCCGATGGCGTGGGCGGGGAAGGCGAGCTGCAGCCCGGCCAAGGCTCCCGACGCGATCACCGATGCACAGCCGGCCAGCCACGCGGCGATCGACAGCCGGGGAGAGTCGCGAAGCCGTTGGCTGCGCATGATTAGTCGTGGCAGTCCCCATGCCGTGATCGCCGCATGCGCAACAAGGGCGCCCTCGACGATCACTGCTGGTCGCTTCGGTGAATGGCGGCATCGAGGGCAGCGTGCTCCTCAGGGGTGAGCCGCTCCAGGAAATGGACGAGCGTCATGGCCTGGTTGCCGCCCTTGGCCAGGGCCTCCTGCATGATCTGGGCACTGTAAGCCTCGTGGCTCATCACGGGCTCGTACAGGTAGGCCCGGCCGGATGGGTGGCGGCGCAACAAGCCCTTCTTGTGGAGGTTGTCCATGACCGTCATCACCGTGGTGTAGGCAAGGACCCGGCGGCGCTGCAGCGCCTGAAGCACCTCACGAACAGACACAGGGCCGTCGCATGACCAGATGTGGCCCATGACGGCGGACTCCAGCTCACCAAGACCGCGCGCCATCCCGCCCCTCCTAATCCTATCCATCATAGTAGCGATGGTTGGCGACGGCGCGAAGACTGCTGCTCGGATGTGGCCCGTCTCCCTGCATTCATCTCCGTCCGGAGCGGTCGACTATCTACTGCTTCGTGTAGTGGGAGAGGTGTTACGTGCGCGGGGGGATGGGTAACGGAGGTCTGAGCCGCCGTCGCGGTGGCCGGTGCAGCGAAAGCGAGGACGAGAGATGACGTTGCAAGTCGGGGAGATGCTCTCCGCCTACCCCAAGGACCTTGGTGATGTCGACCAGGCGAAGCTTACGAAATGCATCGAAGAGTGTCTCCGGTGCGCTCAAACGTGTACGGCCTGCGCGGACGCCTGCCTGAGTGAGGACATGGTGGCCGAAATGGTCAAATGCATACGCAGCGATCTGGACTGCGCGGACATCTGCGAGACCACTGCGCGCGTGCTCTCGCGGCACACGGGCTATGACGCGAACATGACGCGTGTGGTCCTCGAAGCCTGCGCCCAGGCATGCAAGGCGTGCGGCGACGAGTGCGGGCGGCACACCAAGCACGCCCACTGTGGCATCTGTGCACAGGCCTGCCGTGACTGCGAACGCGCTTGCCGGGACCTGCTTGGGGTTCTCGGCTAGGCCTCGGCACGACCGGAAGTCGATCTCCTAGGACGACGTGCCCGGCATCACGGGGGCGAATGCCGAGTACGTCCGAACGGATGGCTGCGGTTGTCCCCTCCCGGGAGGACCAGCCAGCCGACTTTTCACTATATGACATAGTAGGATCGGCCGCTAATGCTGATGCGCGGATAGCCGCATAGCAGCTCTCTTACAGCAATTGCCGAAGCGACGGCTTCCCTGATGTCAGGACTTGTACTGCGGATAGCCATAGCCGACGACGTCGGACTTGGGTCGCACCCGCTCCTCGACCTTCCCATTGCCGGTGTTGCCTTCGATCGCGGTGATGGTGCCGTCGCGGTTGTCCTTCTTCACCAGGCCCATGTGGTCGATGGAAGTAATGCTCTTGTCGCCGCCCCATGCGTAGTAAACGACGGCTCCGGGCTTGGCAAGGGTGCCCCAGCGTCCGTTGTTCTTGAACCACCGCGCCCATGTGACCGTATAGGCGTCCCATCCCATCGTCGGCCTAACGCCGGTCTGCTCACCGACCCAAGAGACGAACATGGCGCACCACGGAGCGTTGGCGTAGGCCTGAAGGCTTCCTCCGTCGCGGGCCAGAGTCTCCTGGGCCCTGGGGGAAGTCATGTACCAGCTGTGGAATCGGGTGCCGCCGCCGCTGGCGTTCTCCGTCGTCCCCACCTGCTGCTGGGCCAGCTTCAGCACGGCGTCCGCTGTGACCTGGCGCTGGGGCTGGGAGGAAGTCGCAGACCGCGAGACGCCAGTTTGGGTCTCGCTGGCGTGGTCGCTGGCGAAGGCGGGCGTACTGGTGATGAGTGCACTGGCCACGGCCGCTGCGGCGAGGGTGAGGCCGTGCTTACGGGCGGACCTGCCGTAGTTCGGCAAGAGGTGTTTGGACATGCGGGGAATGGCTCCTTGCTTCCATGCCGCCTACCGGGTTAGCTGACGGGTTCGGGCGTGGAAGTGCCCTACGGAGCCCCGTTGGGACGGGCGCACCGATTCACCCCAAGAAAGTGGATCCCCGGCTCCGCGAGAAAGCGGACTCGGCGGCCGCGGCTACGATCTGCACACAACGCCGGTGCAGACGAGACGCGGTCTCGGCATTACAGGCCACCATCGGAACGCTGCGGCCTTGGGCCTGTAAAGGTATGCAAGCCAAATGGCCAGCGCAAGCGAAACCTTTGGAAGCCGACCCCAATGCCCTGTGTGGCCTAGGGTTCAGCCATTAATCCTTTACCTTTACCACGGCGTGGTGCCGTGCCTGAGCGGTGGGCCGCTGTGTCGCTGTTCGGGTTGTGCATAATGTCGCAGTGACTATGAACCGTAGTAGCGTGCTGCCCCGAGCGGTGTACCTAGTGGCCGGACTCGTGGTTGCAACGCTGGTAGCGGGGATGTTAGCCCTCGTCGACTACGAGCGACCGGCGAAGCCGCCCCGGCGTCTTCGGGCTGGACCCGGGAAGCCGGGCAAAGCCTCGCCGGCGCCTGAACCGCCCGTTGTGGCGGCCCTCGACCGTCTGCGGGAGCCACACCTGCTTGTGGTCGCGAATCGTCCGCTGCCTGAACAAATGATCGAGCGGGTTCGAGTACGCAAAGGCGTGAGCTCCATGGAGATCGTCGATGCGGCGGCGATACCGCTCGGCGGTAGGAGGGTGGGAACGGTGGGGGTGGAACCATCGACCTTCCGGGCCTACACGCCCAAGCCGACCGTGCGCGGCGGCGAAGAGCAAACTGGGCGCCCCGTATGTCTGGGGCGCCGAGGGACCTGACGCCTTCGACTGTTCCGGCCTGATCCAGTGGGCCTTTGGCAGGGCGGGCATTCGGCTGCCGCGGGTGACGCATCAGCAGTTCGCCAGTGGACCCCGGGTCCCGTTTTCCCAGATGCGATCGGGTGACCTGATCTTCTGGCGGCTGGACCCCACCAACCCGGGCTACATTTCCCATGCCGCGATCTACTGGGGCGACGGAAAGATGATCCAAGCCCGGCGGACGGGGGACGTCGTCAAACTGGTGCCCGCCCACACGCGCAATCTCGCAGGCGTGGTGAGGGTGATTGAGTGATCACGCGTTGACCCGCTGCGGTGCTTGCCTTGCGTATAACAACGTGTAGCGCACGGTATTGGTCGGTCTGCGTTGGATAGATCTTTTATGCCAAAAATCTCATTTCGGTAACCAGTCACCCTTTCTACCTACTACAGTCCTTCGTACTTGCCGGTGACTTGCCTTCGCGGTGGAGGCGGCCGGCTGGTGCCGAGGCCCGCGCCGCGGGAACGGGGGAACCAGAGCCTGGAGCGATCCACGCATGGGGTGAATCCGCCACGGATGCGGCGGTAGGGCGTCATCTCCTGGCCCGAACCCGTCAGCTAACCCGGTAGGCCATAAGGAGAAAGGGTCAAACCCCGGACCTATGCCATCCATTGTGGACGGGCTGCTCGACGCTGCCCAGAAAAATCTCGGCTATCGCGAGAAAACCGACGGCTACAGCAAGTTCGGTAACTGGTACTACGCCAACGTGGACAACAGCGACCCCTACTTCAAGACCGCCCCATGGTGCGACATGTTCATTACCTGGGCCGCCAACCAGGCGGGCGTCGAGAAGTACGTGGGGGATTTCGCCTACACCGTCGACCACGCCAAGTGGTTCAAGGAGCAGGACGCCTGGAGTGACAAGCCGGAGCCCGGCGCCATCGTCTTTTACGACTGGAGCGGGTCACGCGATGTGGAGCGGATCGACCATGCGGGCATCGTCGAGAAGGTACAGGGAGACCAGATCTCCACGATCGAGGCCAACGTCGACAAGGTGTGGCTCAAGCGCAAGGACAGGGACCAGAGCAAGGTCGTCGGCTACGGCCTTCCCCGCAAGGTCAAGGAGAAGTTCGGGGAGGGTGAGACGTTCGTCCTGACGGGCGGCAACCCGCGGACGCCTCTGGTCCGGAAAGGGGTCGTGCAGGCGGCGGGGAAGGCGCAGGAGACCGATGTCGTCCTGCCGACGGCCTCCACGGAGAGCATCGCGGTGTCTGGGGTCGTGTTCGCGGGCGTGCTTTGCGTTGCCGTCGTGGTCAGGCAGGTGAGACGTCGAAGCTCTGCCAGAGGCAGGCAGCAGCGGTATGCCGGCCGTCACCGTTCGATCATGGCGTAGCGGTTCATGATCTGGCAGGGCGGAAGGCGGCGGTGAAGTCCGGCCCGCCGTTCTTGGACCCATAGACCGTGCCGTCCTCGGTGGCGGCTACCAGTCGCTGCGGGTCGGGTGTCCGCCAGCGCAGCAACCTGCCGAAGCAACTGGGCTGCGCCATGTTGAAGGACGGCTTGGTGGAGGTCAACGAGTTCGGGCAGAGCTCGGTGAAGGGAGTCTTCGCGGCCGGCGACATGGCCAGGCGGGCGTCCATGCCGTTCCCCGGCTGGCCAGGTGATCATCGCCGCCGGTCAGGGCGTCACCGCGGCCCTCGTGATCGATCAGGAGTTGCTGTACGCCTGAGCTCAGAGCAGCGAGAGCGTGTGGCAATGATGCGCGATCAGCGCGCTCACCCCCGGAAACACCGCCAGAGCCGCCGGTCCTGCGAGGAACAAGGTGACGGCCACCGTGCCCACCAGCCGCTCGCGGCGGTGGAGCGGCGCGGCCGGATTGAGCATGCGGCGCACCCTGCTCAACGCGTTCTCGCCTGCAGCGCCCAGCGCGAACGCGGGCACCCGCCCGGTGGCCAGACCGACCAGAGCCGCGGCGAGGTGCAGGCGCGGATGCTGTCCCGCGGCCACATCGTCGGCCCGCAACTCCACCAGGCGGGCCACCTCCGCTTTGGCCGTTGCGAACAGCGGGAGAGCAGGAAATGCCTTGGCCAGGCCTTCAGCCAGGGCAAGGAGAAGATGGTGGCGTCCCCGGAGATGGGCTCGCTCGTGCGCCAGCACCGCGGCCACATGCTCGGGCGGCAGAGCGTGGAGCGCCGCCGTGGTGATCACGGCCTTGTTCGCCCTGCCGGGCAGGCAGTACGCGAGCGGCTCGTCGTACTCCAGGACCACCGCGTCCAACTCGCCGTCACGCCGGCCCAGCAGGCTCAGCATCTCCGAGTGCCGGGCACGCTCGCGCCGTGAGGTCAGCAGCACCCTGATCACGCAGAACACAGTCCGTGCGGTGATGAACCCGCTGACCAGGACGGCCAGCCGGAATCCGGCGGAGGCCACGTCGACGTCGGATCCGTGGCCGAGAAACTGCTTGCACACCTCGAACAGCCTGGCCAACCCGTGCCCGACCGCGTCGCCGGGGATCGCGGCACTCAGCGCGGCCATCACCGCCGAGAGGACCGCGGAGATGTCCGCGGCCAGCCACATGGAGATCGCCAATCGGGGGGCCCGCTCGGCCCAGGCGGCCTTGACGAGCAGTCGCGGCAACACCGTGGCGGCACCCACGGCGTAGACGACGAGGACCAGGGCGACCGTCATGATCGACGGGTGTGCGCCGGGAACACCTGAAGGGCGGATTCCAGCGCGGCAGCCTCCTCCGGGGTCAGCCGCTCAAGGAAGTGAACCAGCGTGGCCGCCTGGTTACCGCCGCTGGCCAGCGTCTCGCGCATCAGCTCGGCGGTGTAGGACTCCTTGGTGCCGACTGGCTTGTACACGTACGCCTTACCCACCGGCTCGCGCTTCAGCAGGCCCTTTTTGTAGAGCTTGTCCATCACGGTCATCACGGTGGTGTAGGCGATCTCGCGATCCTGTCGCAAATCCTTCAGCACGTCTCTCACCGCGGCGGGGCGGTGGTACGACCACATCCGGTCCATGATCACCGACTCCAGGTCGCCCAACGTCCGCATCTTCTTGTGGCCTCCTGCCGCGATTTGTTTTCATGCTACTTGGGATCGTTGATACGGGGCCACAGTGTGCAACCTTGTGGACAACGCACATAGCTCCACGTTGCCAGTACTTCCAGCGCCATTTCGACGTGCGGGGCTCGGCGGCGGCTTTATGGGCGGACTGCGCCGAGGAGGCGGTTGCGCCAGTAGTCGTCGAGCTCGACGACCTTGATCACGTCTCCGGTCTGCGGCGCGTGGACCATCTTCCCGTTGCCCGCGTACATGCCCATATGTCCCAGGCCCTTGCTGAACAGCAGGTCCCCAGGCTGGAGGGCGTCCAGCGAGACGCGACGACTGGCGCCCCAGGCCCACTGTGTGTACGTCGTGCGGGGAATGGCGACCCCGGCGGTACGCCAGGAGGCCTGGGTGAGGCTGGAGCAGTCGTAGGAGTTCGGCCCATTGGCGCCGTACCCATACGGCTTGCCCACTTGCGCGAACGCGAACTGCAGCGCGATGCGGGCGTTGCCCGAGGCCGGGCCGGTGTACTTGATTCCCGTGCTGTTGGGATTGCCCGACTTGAAGGCGCCGAGCTTGCGAAGGATCTTGGTCTGCTGGGCGATCAGCTTCTCGACCTCGGTCTTGTCGTCGTCCACCTTCTCGCGCGCCTTGTCGGCCTCGGCCAGGACATTCTTGGCCTCGTTGCGCCGGTCGCGCAGGTCCTTGATGCTGTCCTCGTACGCCCGTAGTTTGGCCGACCGCTCGGTGGCGATCTGGCCCAGTGCCGCCATGCTGCTCAGCGTCTCGCCCTGGCCGGCGTAGGTCTGCCAGTTCTCGAAGCCGCCGTACTGGTACTGGTTGACCGCCACCGTGACGAGATCCGCGCGCAGGGCGTCCGAGCGCACCGTCTTGCGGCCGAGGTCGGCGTTGGCCGCGTCGTACTTCTGCTTGGCCTTCTTGTACGCCTCGGTGGCCTGGTTGTACTGCTCGACCACCTTGTCGGCCCGCTCGTTCAGCTTCACCAACTTGGCCCTGGCCTTGGCAGGTGACGGCGCGGCGGCGGCGGTGCCGGGGGCGGAGACTAATGTGACCAATGCCAGCGCTGTGGCCCCTGCCATCTGCCCAAGCCTTGTCGGCGCAGCCACTACGATGCCTCCTCGTAAACATCCAAGATCTGGGGCGAATAGTACCGAAGTGAAGGGTTTTATTAGCCTGTTCGAGTCGATTGGCCTCGAGGGCGGGACGTACTACCCGGCATAGCGGAAGGCCGCCGCCCATGTGTGGATACGCGCGCCATCTCCGGAGTGTTCAGGTGCTCAACTTGCCCTGCTGTCGGCGGGCTGTTCGTCCATCGCGGACACACATCACGGGCCACAACGGCGCCACCTGTAGCCACGTCGTCCACGTCCACGATCCCATCGCGCACGGCCGCCACCTCCGGTGGCTGTTCTGTGACGCTGCCGAGCGCTCCCCGGCCCTCTGGCCAGACGCTCGGTCCGTTCTTCGGAAGGGAAGGTTCTGGGAGGTCACTGGGCAGGTCAGCGGAGTGAAACTCAGCTTCGTGACCTCCGAGGTCAAAGCCGCTGGTTGAATCTGGCATGCCTCGGCCCCGTACGGCCGGGCGCCGTACGGGATCCGCCGCGGCTAGAGCGTCGGGAGCAGCTGCTTCAGCTCAGCGAGCTCGCTGCGCAGGCTCGTCTGGATGGTCTTGGCCATCGTCTTCGTCTTGGCGTTGCTGCCCCTGGCGATCTCGTTCTGGGTCACCTTGATGGCGCCCTGATGGTGGCTGATCATCATCTGGGTGAACATGCGGTCGAACATGCCACCCTTCATCTGCCGCATCTTGGTCATCTCGGCGGAGGACATCATGCCGGGCATCGACGTCATCATCGGGTCGTCGTCGGCCATGGGCTCCTTATCCCAGGCGGTGAGCCAGTTGTTGAGCTTGCTGAGCTGCGGCTGCGCCTCCATCTGCATCTTCATGGCGAGATCCTTGACCTTGGCGTTGGAGGCGTTGGTCTGGGCCCACTTGGCCATCCGCAGGGCCTCCTGGTGATGCGGGAGCATCATCTGGACGAACATCACGTCGCCATCGTTGAAGTCCGCCTTGGGCTTCGACGAGGACATGTCCATGCCGTCCATGTTCGTGACATCTGCGCTGGCCCCGTCGTTCGACGAGGCGGCCGGAGCGGCTCCCGCACCGGCGGCGGTGGTCGTGGGGGTGGATGAGCCGCAGGCGGTGAGCAGGGCGACGGCGCCGATTCCGGCGACGGTGAGCATGGTGATCCGGTGTGCGACGGTCATGGGGAATCTCTCCTTCGGAAATGGGGGATCGGATAGGACGGGTCGGATTGGAACGACCCTCCTAAATCCGCAGAACCGAAAGAAAAGCCAGATCGGCCGCCGGTGGCTCCCTCCCTTGCTGTACCAGCCTCCAGCCGCGACCATCACGGGCGTCACTGCGCCGCTCGCTCGGCAATGCCAGGGCCAGCAGAAAGGCGATCGCCGTGGTCAGTACGGCTACGCACATCGACGCGGGTCCGTGAGATGCGGCGCAGGCCACCCTGGCGCCATCGCCTGGAGAGCCGGATGCGACAAGCTGCGAACTCGTGTGCCCCGACCGATCCTGGCATTCCAGAACGTGCCCGGCGACGATGCCGGAGGTGAGTGTGACGAGCAGCAGCCAGACCATCCAGCGTCGGCCCGTCCAGCTCATGTCACCTCCCAACCGGGAATCTTCCGCCTCATCCCGCGTCAGGCGCCGTCCCAATGCGGGCACCTCGCAGGCGTTAGAGGAGGCGGGTGCTATTGGGTACGCGGGCTGATGGCCTCGGGTTCACCGTCATCGGAATCTCGTCTCTGAGGGGTGAGCTTGTACGACGGATTGTCGTAGCAGGCTTGCCCTCTGGAAGACATGTCGAAGTTGCAATATGCATGTATCGATGAGACGACGCCCCTATCTCTCCCCAACTGCTGGGCCGTCGCGATGGCCGGACTGACATGACAGTGGCCGCCTGGCCCGCCGATCGCCGGAGCACCATGTCCGCTTCAGCCGCTGTGGCAGAGGGGAACGTACGGGCACCCGCCAGCCACAGCATCGGCTTGAACCTTGCGCCCGTCGCTCGCATGATGGGCGGTATGAGGTACAGGCCCCTGGCACTGATCCTCGCCGCCTTGCTCGTGACCACATCGTGCGGCCGGACCGACACCCCCACCGCTCGGCGTCGCCTGCGGGATGGAATTCCGCGTTACCTGTCGCGACAGACAAAGGGCCTGTGGCCATGTGGCGCCTGGAGGGCGGCTTCCTCCCCCCGGGACTGCTCGCGATCCGTCCGCCACGGGTCGTCGTGTACGCCGACGGGTGGGCGATCGTGGATGCGGCCCGAACCCTGCGGCTTGCGAAGGCCGATCTGAACAAGCTGCTCGCGGCGCTTGATCGCGATATGTCGGGCCAGCCGGCGACGGCCACGCCCCGGCCCGGCGCTCCCGTAGTGATGGACGCACCCACCACGGTGTTGGGCGTCCGTACGGCGGGAGGCAAGCGAGAGGTGAGGATCCCGGCCCTTGACGAGACGCGCGGCTCCTACGCGAAGGCCCTGTACGACGCACGCGATCGTTTCGACCGTCTCGCCCGGCGCATCACGGCCAAGGGCCAGAACTACGTGTCCAGACGCGTACGGCTGGTCGCGGAGCAGACGACATTGAGGGGTGGCAAGGCCCGACCCTGGCCGAAGGGGGTGCCTGAACCACGGGCCGCGGGCTCACCCGTTCGCACCCGCGACCTGTCCGGGAAGGCCGCCATGGCCGCCATCCGACTGATTCCGCGCGACGCGGACCAGCGTGGCGGGTGGCGGGTGTTCCGTGCTCGGTCGGGTGCCTCGCTCGCGGTCTCCTGGCGCTATCTGCTGCCCGACGAATGATCTCTAAACGCCGCCCGCGTCACAGCAGTTGTGCCTGCACGAAACCGGCCAGAAGTACGGCGAAGCCGCCGATCTCGCCGACGATCAGCGAGACCATGAACGCGGTTGTGCCGCGTACCGGATGGCACAACTGGTTGTCGGTGTCACGGCGCCAGCCGTGGTAAGCGTAGGTCCCGATTGCGGCTACGAAGAAGAAGATCACGATGCCCGCCGCAGCCAGGTTCACCCACGCCGACCAGCCGCTCAGGGCGACAAAGACTGCGAGCAGCAGCGTAGCGAACGAGTAGAGCAAGGCGGCTCGATGCGCGATGTCGACGTAGGGATGAGCCATGTGTTCGGCCGAGACGGCCATCTGGCGGTATTTCCACACGCCGAGCACTAACGCCAACAGAAAGATCAGTCCGGCCGCCAGGAGAACCAGCTTGGCTTCCGTGCTCAGCACCACCACCATTACCCTCGATTCTCGTTAACTCGAACAGATATGTACGACTTACGGTGGGGGGCGCAGCACCATAAGTCAAGGCGGGAGCTGGAGGGCGCCGAGCCAGAGAATGAGGACCGGAGCCGAGTCCGCCCAAGGCCCTTCTCCTTGAAACTGCGCAGCTCTCCTTGAAACTCCGCAGCCGAAGGCCGTTGCTGACCACGAACACGCTGGAGAACGCCATCGCCGCTCCTGCGATCAGGGCCGGGAGGAGATTCTCCAGCTCATCGTGGGTCATCGCCGCGCCGGCGGGGTCCGCCGGCGCGGCGAACAGGCTCGCGGAGGCGGCAACCCCCTCGATCTCCTCGATAACCCCTACGAGGATGGCGGGTCGGCGTAGCGTGACATGCGGGCTCTTCTCTCTGCAGGGGGTGGTTGACACCCTCCAGCGCGGCGAAGAGCCTCGCCGCTTGCGATCATGATGCCTGGCTGCCGGACCCCTTGCCGGGTCAAGGCGAAGGCTCCCGGCTCGCTCTCGCTCAGCCAGTCCCTCGTGGCGAGCCGCTTCAGCTTCGACCGCTCGACATGTCGTTTCTCGCCCTTGACTCCCGGCTTCTCCAACGCGGGACATGATCGCCTACTTGGAATCGGCCACGCTCGCGTTCAGCGGCTTCATCAGATCCAGCGCCTGGCCGTCGCCGATGGCGGCCACCTGGTGAACACCTGCCCAATTAGCTAGGTTGCCCCCACCTCGTCCGATTCTCACAGGGGAGTGGCAGCCATGCGGCAACAGCACAAAACCTTCCAGGCGATCGAGGTCGGCGACGGCGGCGACGGGCGGTGGGCCGCCTACGCCCGGGCCCTGTGGCAGGACATGGAGCGCCTGCTGACCGAGGAGGGCCGGACTCCGGAGGGCACGGACCGCGTTCGGGCGCTGTTTCGTGCGCACATGCCAGAACTGGTCCCGGTTCTGGACCGCCTGGCCGGCCAACTCGACCGGCCCGAGGCGGAAGTCTTCCTCACCCATGCGGCACTGCGGCCGTTCTCCCAGGCATGCACTCAGATCGGCCAGAACGGCACTCTGCTGCGCAACTATGACCTACGGCCCGATCAGTGCGAGGGGACCATCGTCTCCTCCTGCTTCCTGCGCCCTGTGATCGGGATGCAGGACATGCTGTGGGGCTTGCTGGACGGGATGAACGACGCCGGTCTCGCGGTCTCGCTCACCTGGGGCGGACGTTCCGTCTACGGACGCGGCTTCGCCATTCTCATCCTCGTGCGCTACCTACTGGAGACGTGCGACACCGTCGATGAGGCGGTCGACAGGCTGCGGTCCCTGCCGGTCGCCGTCCCCCAGAACCTCACCCTTGTCGATCCCATCAAGGCGATGACGGTGTTCGTGGGACCGGATATGTCCCCGACGGTGGCACCGGACGCCTGCGCCGCCAATCACCAGCACCTGCCGGTAACCGACGAGCAGGAGCGGGCCATGCGGACGCAGGAACGGCTGCGAGCCATCCGCGCCGCGGGTACGGACGTGGCGGCAATGCTCAAGCCGCCGCTGTATCGATCCGTCGACGAGCAGGGGACGGTAACGCTCTACACCGCCCACTACCGGCCCGCCGAGGGCCTTGTGACGTACTACTGGCCCGGTGAGTCCTGGCAACAGTCCTTCGGCGACTTCACACCCGGAACCCGCACCGTGACCTTGGGCCGGGCCAGCTGAGAGGCTTTCCGGACTCCTGCTCACCCCTACACGAAGATCTTGCAAGAACGTGATTCCACCCGCTGCCGCCAGCCGCGCCCGCCGCAAGGTCCACGCCACGGACCGGCCGGCGTGCCCCGGCCGCGAGCACCAGCAGGTCGTCCAGGCATTCCGTGCTGCCGCAGTCAGTGGCGACTTCGAAGCGCTGCTGCGGGTCCTCGATCCGAACGTGAAGCTGACAGTTGACACCCCCGACGGCATGGTCGTCACCCTCGGCGCCACCGAGGTCGCCGCCGGTGCCCGCGTGTTCTCCGGTGAGGTCGCCCGCCAACGACCCGTGCTGGTCAACGGCATCCCGGGGCACATGTCTTGGCGCTCGGACGGAACGCCGCTGTCGGTCATCGCTTTCACCGTCGCCGAAGGCCGGATCACTGGCATCCACATCGTGGTCGACCCGGCCAAACTCGCCTCGATCCAGCTGCCCGCCCCGGCCTGAGCCGGTGTCGTCCCCGTTGCCGATAATCGCGTAGGCCAGAGTAGGCGACGCCTGGGCTGAAGCGGTGCGCATGCCCGCCTGGCTCTCGCTCCCGTTGCCACTCGAAGGTGACCCGCTCATAGCTATGGAGAAGCTCGTTCTCGCCAACTACTTCGGCCAACCCGCCCCCGTTCCGGTCACGACCTGGCGGCCAGGCGGTGCAGGATCGAGTGCGGCAGCCTCTGTGCCAAGCAGATATTGCGGCTCGGGCAGTCGCGCTGCGCGGTGTTCCGCCCCATCCTGTGAAGGAGGCAGTCGTCTGATGCAGCTCAACTCGTCCATCGTCGTCCCGCAGGACATCCGGCAGGTGTGGCGCTTCCTCGGTGATCCGCTGACCGCGCCCCGCTGGGACCGCAGTATCGCGGAGGTGGTCCCGCTGTCGACCGCGCCGGTCGGCCTGGGATATGAGGCGATGACCATCGCGCCGTCGGGTAAACGCCAGCGGTTTCGCATCACCCAGTACGACGCCGAGCGGGAATTGGCCTTCGTGCTGCTGGAGTCCCGCCTGTTCCGACGGGCCGAACTCAGCTTCCGGCTCGATCGCGTACCGGAGGGTACCCGAATCCTCCACCGCATCGACCTGGATCTACGCAGTCCGCTGCTCGTTCCGGTGTTACGGCTGACGACCCGGAAGGCCCTTGGCACCGACATGGAATATCTGCGGGGGGCGCTGGCCAGGGACACTCACGACTGAGAGGCAACCCTTTCGGGAGGCATCACGCTCTGCATTCACGGGGCCTCTCGTTCGGGGTAGAGCGGAGACACTAAGCAAGGCCTGTAGCCTGCGATTTCATGTTGGCGTCAGCCTGGCGACGATACCCCCTGCTGACGACCTCAACCGGATTGTCCAGCAGCTCGGCGAACCCCAGCTCAGCGCCGCCGACAAGGGTGGTGTCATCTCCCAGCGCTGCGATCCGCAGTTTCACTCGTTCGCGTGAAACTGGCAGTACGTTGGCGGCGATACGACTCTGCACCTGTGCTGAGGCCCCTCGGTAAATATCGCGCAGTATCCCGCCGAAGACCACGACACCCGGGTTGAACAGGTTGATCAGATTGGCAACCCCGACACCCAGCCAATCTCCCACATGGGTCAGCGCCGCCTTGGCGGATTCGTCGCCTCGCTCAGCGGCATGTACCACGGACGCCACCGCGTCCCGCCCGATCAACCCAGGGGGCCAGTTGGCCGCACTGAGCAGTGCGTCCTCCCCGACCTCCGCTTCCAGGCAGCCGCGCGAACCGCACCCGCACGGCCGCCCGTCGTGTGCGTTCACGATCATGTGACCGGCTTCGGCGGCGTAGCCGTCATTGCCGTCCAGGCGCTTGCCGTCGACGATGATGCCGCCGCCCACGCCAACATCGCCGTGCAGATAGATGAGATTCCGGAATCCGATCCCAGCGCCCCTCTGGTTCTCCGCGACTGCGCCCAGGTGAGCTTCGTTGCCAACTCGCACAGGCAGGCCCAGGGCCAAACGGCGCTCGAGTTCCGGCCCGAATGCCTGATCTACCCAGCCGGTGTTGGGGCCGAATCGCACGGTGCCGTCCGCCGGCCGGATCATGCCGCAGAACGACGCGCCAATGCCGACGCACACGGCATCGCTTGGGACGTCGCGGAGCAGTTGGCGGGCGAACTCGGCGAGAGTTCCAACGACATCGTCCAGGTCGGGGTACTTGCGTTGGCGTACGGCCTCACGGCGATCGAGTATCACGCCGCCCAGGCCCACTCGCGCGGCCAGCAGGCGGTCCACTGCCACGTCAAAGGCGAGCACGAATACGCGATCAGTGTTTGGGCTGACCACCAGGGACGGTCTGCCCGCTCTGTGGGTGTCCTGGGGAAGCTTTTCTTCGACCATGCCCAGGGCGGCAAGTTCGGCGGTCAGCCCCATGATCGTGGTGCGGTTCAGCCCCAACTTCTCCCCGAGCACAGCACGCGAAGTCGGGCCATTCAGGTGGAGATGGCGTAGTAACGCCCCGAGGTTCCTCCGGCGGGTCTCCTCATTAGGCGCCCCGGGCTTTGTGATCTTCATGAACCGAGTCTCCCGGCTACTTCAATCCATTTCCACTGCATCGGGGTCCACGGGAGATCCCGTCCCTCCGCGAGGATGGCGGCCGCGACCAGTGCGACGATCGCTCGGTTGAACACGCGCCCAGGTGGGGTTCGAGGCACGCGCCAATCTTCGACCGTGTCGGCTGGCATGTCCACCGAGGTCCGACCCCAGCAGATCGGCTGTCGCCCTCATCCACGCCGCCTGCCTGAGGCAGAAGTGACGGATGGGCACATAGTGATACATCGGGCATGGCACCATTTCTGGTGTGAATAGGGTCAAGCAGGTGCCTCGGGGCGGGGATCGGCTGATCCGTGTGTCCATGACGGTTGTGGTGTTGGCGGTCGCGGCGGTGGCCGCGTGGGTGTCGTACTGGCATGCGGTGGCGGTGATCGAGAAGTACGGCGCCGAGGACGAGATGTCGGCGCATCTGGTCCCGGCGACCGTGGACGGCATGATCTACGCCTCCTCGATGGTGCTGCTGTGGTGTGCTCGCTACCGGCTGAAGGTGCCGTCGCTGGCTCGCTGGGCGCTGGCACTGGGAGTTGCCGCGACGCTGGCGGCGAACATCTTGCACGGGATTGAGCGGGGACCCCTGGCCGCGGCGCTGGCCGCGTGGCCGGCGATCGCGCTGGTGATCTCCTACGAGCTGATCATGTGGGTGGTGCGCTCGGGTCGCGAACTTGCCGATCGCGTGTACGACGCGGGGGAGCCCGAGCGCGCGTACGACGCCGGGCAGTCGGAGGGAGCGCTCGTCGAGCCCGCACCCCTGAGCGCCCCGAGCGTACCGAGCGGTCACTCAGACCAGGCGCTGCGGGTGCCGCAGCCCGGGCCAGAGGTGCACGCCACGCCGCAGATCGACCCGGGCGAGCCGACGCAAGAAACAGGCGAGCGCCGGTCAGCGCCCGCCGAGCCCGAACCGGCTGCCACACGGGCAGACCAAGACGCATCGGCGGGCGAAACCCGCGCGGACAGCGACCGGCGAGCGCGGGTGGCGGCCTTGCTCGCTCAGGATCCCAACATGACCGGCGCCGCGCTCGCCCGTACGCTCGGGGTGCACGAGACCACCGGCCGCAAATACCGCCGCGAAGCACTCAACGGCAACGGTCGTTCCGCATAACGCCAAACCGGGGCGTGCCTTCAGCCGGGTCAGTGCTGCGGGCGCTGGTTCCACTCGCCGTTCACAAACTAGGAAGTACGCACTCCTACGCTTCGGAAGTGAGTGACGAGGCGATGCAACTGGCGGGCGCTTGAGTTCAGAGCGCACGCATGGCTGTTGACGTCCAGTCACGTCTGCATCCCACCGCTACGCGAGGAGAAAGCGTCATGAGCTCCACTGCGGTCAACGTCGTGCTCGTGCACGGCGCGTTCGTCGACGGGTCGGGCTGGCAGGGTGTCTACAACCTGCTCAAAAAGGACGGCTACCGGGTCAGCGTCGTCCAGAACCCCACGGTGACGCTGGAGGGGGACGCCGAGGTCACGCGGCGGGTGCTGGATCTCCAGGACGGTCCCACCGTGCTCGTTGGGCACTCCTACGGTGGCTCGGTCATCACCGAGGCCGGTACTCATCCGCGGGTGTCGGCGCTCGTCTACGTCGCCGCGTTCGCGCCCGACAAGGGCGAGAGTGTGCAGTCGCTGCTCGCCGACTCGCCGCCGGGTGCGCCGGCGCCGCCGATCGTGCCTCTGGAGGGTGGGTTCCTCGCTATTGAGCGGGACAAGTTCCATGGCGCGTTCGCGGGCGATCTGCCGGCGGAGTTGGCGGCGTTCATGGCCGACTCGCAGGTGCCGTGGGGCGTTGGCGCGGCCGGCGCCGCGGTCACCGAACCCGCCTGGCGCACCAAGCCCGCCTGGTACATGGTCGCTACCGGCGACCAGACCATCCCGCCGCCGCTGCAGCGGACGATGTCCGAGCGGGCGGGTGCCACCGTGGTGGAAGCCGAGGGTAGCCACGCCATCTACATCTCCCAGCCGGAGGCCGTCGTCGCGCTGATCAAGCAGGCGGCCGCCGGCGGCTGAGCGAACGATCCATCGGAACGGCCATGGCAGCCCGGCGGTAAGCCCCCCGGGCTGCCCCCGGAATCAGCTGGCGGGGGTGTGATCCTCACCGGTCTGGCTGGTAGGTGTCCGTACGTTGCCGCGCTTCACCGTCGGCACGCTGTTGGCGAATGTCTCAGTCGCGTACGCCGCGCCATCCGCGAGCTCGTTCAGGAGCGTCGCGTTGACGTTGTTGTAGGTGTCGCAGGCCTTGTGGTAGCAGGGGTCATAGGCCACCCCGGCCGTGCCGCCGAAGACAGCGGCCTCCTCAGCCGTCTTGACGGTGTCGGTGCCGGACCGTACGCCGCCCGCCGGGATGCCCGCGTCCATGAACGACTGGTAGTCGGAGGTACCGGTGAACGCGTCCTGCTTGAGCGGGAGCTTGCGCCCGGCGTAGTAGTCGGTGAAGGTCTTCTCGATCGTGTCCGAGCCGGCCGGCGGCTTGGAGCTGTTGGTGCCGAGTGAGTCGTCACCATCCAGGACGCCGCGGACCCCGTTCGGGGAGCCGATCATGTCGAGGTTCAGGTAGAGCGCGATCTTGGCCTTCTCTTCGGCGCTGAGGTTCGCCACGTAGTACTTGGAGCCGAGGTCGCCGCCCTCCTCGGCGCCCCAGAAGGTGAAGCGGATCCGCGCAGATCCAAGATCATAGCCATGCGTGATAAATGCGGAGATATTCCAGGCTTGCGGTTCTTTATGGCCGATGCCCGATCACCCCTAGCGCACCATCCCGGTGGAACGGCCATGGAACGCCCTTAGAGAGGAGAACCGTCACCGTTCGAAAAGAGACCACATGCGCCACCAGACTGGCTTCCAGCGCCGCGTGTTAACCGTCCTGGTCATGTTAGCCATGGCCCTCGGGCTCCCGGCCGCCGCCCAGGCGAGCGCTCTTTCCTCGACTGCCTTGCGCAGCAACGCCGCCGGCACCGCCAAGTGCATCGGCCTGGCGAACAACGGCAGCACCGCCAACGGCACCCCGCTCGTGATCTGGGACTGTCATTTCCACCCCGACCAGATCTGGCAGGGCAACAACGACCGCTCCATCCGTACGCTCGCCGGCAGCGGCAAGTGTGTGGGGCTGGCGAACAACGGCAGCACGGCCAATGGCACTCCGCTGGTGATCTGGGACTGCCACCTCCACCCGGACCAGCAATGGAGGTTCGCGGCCCTGGGCGCCAACATCTACTCCATCCGCAGCTTCGCCGCCAGCACCGCCAAGTGTGTCGGTCTGGCCAACAACGGCAGCACGGCCAATGGCACTCCGCTGGTGATCTGGGACTGCCACCTCCACCCCGACCAGCAGTGGGGCCTGCCTGATTCTCCTGCGGCCTTCGGATTCGCTTCCTGATCGGCTTCTTCGCAGCCGGAAGCGCTCAGGACCGCCCTCAGTGGGAGGTCCTGGGCGCTACTGGCTGGCAGGAGACACGTGCTCGCGGGTCTACGCGCGGCCCAGCAGGGCCCGGGCCACGTCGACGTCCGTGATGAGGATGTTGATCCAGCGCCCGCGTACCGCTCCCCGGATCGCGGCGAGCTTGGCCGCGCCGCCCGCGACCCCGATGCGGCGCTCCACCGCGCGCAGCTGGTCAGGGGCGATGCCGATGATGCGGTCGTCGAAGTCGGCTTCCACGGCTCGCCCGTCGGCGTCGAAGTATCGGGTGCAGACGTCGCCCACGGCGCCGAGCTCCTGGAGCTGGCGCTGGTCCTCGGGGGCGATGGCGTTGCCGGAGCGGCGGAGCAGTGGGGAGGGTTCAAGGGTGCCGATGCCGAGGAGGGCCAGCGTGAGGCGCGACCATGACTTCATGACCTCGGCGACGGCGGGTTCCTTCGACAGCATGTCGCGGAGTTCGCGGCTGTGGACGAGCGCGGCCGACGGCGCGAAGACGGGGCGCGCTCCGGTCAGCTCGGCGAGGCGGCTGGTGAGGCGGGTCGCGTGCAGTTGTACTTCGGGGCTGCCCGATCCGCCGACTATCTGGACGACCTCTTCGGCGACGGGAGTCGTCTTGGCCCGCATGACGTTGATCGCCTCCAGGAGCGTCGCGCTCCAGGAGGAGATGCCGATGACGTCGCCGCCTTTGAGCGTGGCGTCGAGGTAGGTGGCCGTCGCGGCGGCGAGCGCGGGGATGACGTCAGGCCCCACGCCCTCGGTCTCGACGACGACGGCGTCGCGCAGCCCGTACTGCTCGACGAGGGCTTCCTCGAGCTCGGCGTGCACGCCGTCGGGGGAGACGACCACGGTGCGTACGACAGCGCGGTCGGCGGCCTCTTTGAGGAGGCGCGAGACGCGCGGCTGCGACATGTTGAGATGGGCGGCGATCTCTGGCTGGCGTAGCCCGCGCTCGTGGTACATGCGGGCCACCTTGACCAGCAGCCGCATGTGGTCGGGGCTGGGAGTCGAAGCGATCACCACGTGAGTTCCCCGTCCTTCCTCGCTCCGGTGAGCGCGTCGCCCGGAGCGTCCGGTCTGCATGCTAGACGTTGGAATGGCTAGAGGCGATGTCGTCGCCCCTAGCCTCCGGCGCCTCAGAGTTTCGCGAAGACGCCGTACTGGTCGGCGTTGTCCTTCGTAATGATCTCGCAGTCGATCGACTGCTTCTCCGGCTGCCCGGTCGCGCCGGTTTTGACGAACTTGTCGGCCTGCTCGACCGCGGTCGTGGCGCCGAGCGCGGCCGGCTGCAGGGACGTGGCGAGCATGGTTCCGGCCTTGATCTGCGCGATGGCGTCCGGGCTGCCGTCGAAGCCGACGACGATGACGCCGCTCTTCTTGGCGGCCTTCAACGCCGCCACGGCGCCGAGTGCCATCGTGTCGTTGCCGGCGATCACGCCTTGAATGTCCGGGTTGCGCTGGAGGATGGTCTCCATCTTGCTGAAAGCCTCCTGCTGGTCCCAGTTCGCGGTCTGCTGGGCCACCCGCTTCAGGCCCGGGTACTGCGAGATGACGTCGCCGAAGCCCTTGGAACGCACGCCGGCGTTGGTGTCGGATTCCTTGCCGGTCAGCTCGACGTAGTTGCCCTTCTCCTTCATACCCTTCACGAACTCCTGGGCGGCGAGCTGGGCTCCCTGGGCGTTGTTGGAGACGATCTGGGCCTTGGCGATGCCGGTCTGGTTGATCTCCCGGTCGATCAGGAAGACCGGGATCCCGGCGGTCGTGGCCTTCTGCACGGGGCCGATGGAGGCGTCGGCGCCGGCGTTGTCGAGGATGATCGCCGCGGCCTTGCGCGAGATGGCCGAGTCGATCAGCTCGCTCTGCTTGTTCGGGTCGTCGTCGTGGGAGTCCACCGAGGTCTGGTAGCCGAGCGACTCGGCCTTCTTCTTGGCCGCGTCCGCCTCGGCCTTGAAGAACGGGTTGTCCGGCGAGGGGGTGATGATCGCGATCAGGTTGCTCTTGGGCGCGGAGGCGCTCGACGACGAGGAGGCGCTCGACGACGTCGAGGCCGCGGGTTCGCCGGATGATCCGCATGCGGTCAGCGTCAGCAGCCCTGTGGTCAGGGCCGCCGCGGCCTGGACGACCAGGCGACGGCTGGGGTGGGACATGGTTTACCTCCTGGAAGACGCGCCGGCGTGGACGCGGGATGGGGGATGGGACCGGTTCTGAAACCGTTCCGGTCTGGCATCTGGCAATGGGTGGAGCAGGGGTCAGCGGGCCGGGGCGCTGGGCCTGACCGGTTCGTCGTCGGTGGTCGCCGGTTCGTCGGCGACCGCCACCGCGACCGCCGATGCGGCGGCGCCGCGGCGCTGGAAGCGCTGCTGGGTCTGGTCGAGGATGACCGCGACGATGATCACGGTGCCCTTGATGAAGATCTGCCAGAACGTCGAGACGCCGACGATGACCAGGCCGTCGGCGAGGAAGCCGATGACCAGGGCGCCGACGAGAGTGCCGCGTACGTTCCCGCGTCCGCCGGACAGGGCGGCCCCGCCGATGACGACGGCCGCGATGGCGTTCAGCTCGAAACTGTCGCCGGCCTGCGGCGCGGCCGAGGTGAGCTCGGAGGCGATGATGAGGCCGGACATCGCGGCGCAGGCTCCGGAGATCATGTAGACGATCACCTTGACGCGCTGGACGGGGACGCCGGTGAGTTCGGTGGCCCGCTCGTTGCCGCCCGTGGCGTAGAGCCAACGGCCGAAGGGCGTCGAGCGCAGGAGTACGGCGACGACGGCGGCGAGGATGATCATGATCCAGATCGCCACCGGAAGGCCGAGTGGCCGGCCGCCGCCGATCCAGTCGAAGCCGGTGTTGTGGGTGCTGGGGTCGCCGCCGAGCTTGGGATAGGTGGTGCCGCCGGAGATCAGAAGAGCGGCGCCGCGCGCGACGTACAGCATGCCCAGCGTCGCGATGAAGGGCGCGACGTTCAGTCTGGTGATGAGGAGGCCGTTGATGCTGCCCATCACGGTGCCGGCCGCGATGCACAGGATGACCACCGCCCACACCGGCGGGTAGGCGATGACGCCGAACAGGCTCAGATGTACGCCCTGGAGCAGTTCGCCGGCGATCACGCCCGACAGCCCGACGATGGAGCCGACCGACAGGTCGATGCCGCCCTTGAGGATCACCAGCAGCATGCCGAGTGCCAGGACGGCGTTGATGGCCACGTGCTTGATCATCGTGATCAGGTTGTCGACGGTGAGGAAGGAGTCGGACAGCAGGGCGAAGACGATGATCAGGACACCGAGCGCGATGAACGCACGTAGCTCGAAGATCGAATTGAGCGTTTTCAGGCGGCGCGCCTCCGCCGCCGCCCGGCGGCGTTGGCGCAGCACGGCTGCGTGGTCGCTGGTCAGGGTGTCAGCCATGGCTAACCTCTTCGATGGTGTCGGCGCAGTCGGCCAGGCTCATTGGCTGACCTCTTCGGTGGTGTCGGCGCTGTCGGCCAGGCTCATTGGCTGACCTCTTCGGTGGTGTCGGCGCTGTCGGCCAGGCTCATCAGCTGGTCGCGGGTGATCTCGCCGGCGCGGAGGTCGGCGATCAGCCTGCCGCGGACCAGGACGAGCAGGCGATCGGGAATGTGCAGCGCCTCTTCGGTCTCAGATGTGGTGAACAGCACCGCCAGGCCGCGTTCGGCCTGCCGCGCCATCAGTTCGAAGACGTCGGCCTTGGCGGCGACGTCCACGCCGCGGGAGGGTTCGTCGAGCAGCAGCACGCGGGGGCCGGTCATCAGGGCCTTGCCGATGACGACCTTCTGCTGGTTGCCGCCGCTCAGCGAACCGATCGGCGCGTCGGGGCCGCTGGTCTTGACGGTGACATCGGTGATCATCGTCTGGACGGCGGCGCGTTCCTTCGTGCGGTTCACGAAGAGGCGGCGCACGAAACCGGTCAGCGCGGCCAGGGACAGGTTCTGGCCCACGCTCATCGTCTGGACCAGTCCGTCGCGCTGGCGGTCCTCGGGGACCAGAGCCAACCCGGCCTGGATGCGGCGCCGTACGGTGCCGACGACCGGCTCCCCGTACAGGCGGACCTCTCCCGATTCGGCGTGCAGGCGGCCGGCCAGGCATTCCAGAAGTTCGGTACGGCCGCTGCCCATGAGCCCGTAGATGCCGACGGTCTCCCCGGCGCGGACGGTGAGCGAGACGCCGTCGACGGCCAGGCGGTCGGGGTTGGCGGGGTCGGCGACCGACAGCTCGACCATCTCGAGCGCCACGGGCCCGAGCTTGGGCTCGCGGGCCGGGAAGAGGTCGTCCTGGTCGCGGCCGACCATCTTGCGTACGACCCAGGCGAGGTCGACGTCGGCGGCGGCGGCCGTGGCGACCATGGAGCCGTCGCGGAGCACGGCCACGTCGTCGGCGATGTCGAGCGCCTCTTCCAGATGGTGGGAGATGTAGACGATCGCCACGCCTTCGGCCGTGAGCTCGCGGATGACCTGGAAGAGGACCTCCACCTCCGGGGCGCTCAGCGCCGACGTCGGCTCGTCCATGATCAGGATCCGGGCGTCCTGCAGCAGCGCGCGGGCGATCTCGACGAGTTGCTGCTGGCCCAGCCGCAGGTCGCCGACCATCAGATCGGGGTTCAGCGCCCCGTCCAGACGGCGGAGCACGCCGGCCGCCAGCGATCGCTCGGCCGCGCGGTCGACGAGGACGCCGCTGCGGGTCCGCTCCCGACCGAGGAACAGGTTGTCTTGGATGCTCAGGTTCGAGCACAGGCTGAGTTCCTGATGGATGATCGAGATGCCGCGATCGGCCGCGTCCCGGGCGCTGCCGAACTCGACGACCTTTCCGTCGAGCTCCACCTGGCCGGTGGTGGGCGACTCGACCGCGCTGAGGATCTTCATCAGCGTCGACTTGCCGGCGCCGTTCTCGCCGAACAGCACCACCACGCGCCCCGGGACGATGTCGAGCGAGACGCCCTTGAGCGCCTGCGTCCCGCCGTACACCTTGGTGACGTCGACCGCCCGCAGCACCGGGGTCGTGGCGCTGTCCCGCGTCGCCGTCACGACGCCGCCTCGACGGAGATCGGGGTGATGGTCAGCACGTCGGCGGTCAGCGGTGTCATCGCGCCGACCACGGTGACCTTCTTGCCGTCGAGCGACGGGACGTCGAGCGACGACAGCACCTTCGACTTGACCTCGTTGTTCAGGGCGGTGCCCGCGTCGGCGTAGTCGACCTGGTTGACGAACTGGCCGAACGCGATGAAACCGACCGCGTCGCGCAGCGCCGTGCCGTTGATCGCCGGGCCGATCTGCACCTGGACCCTGGCCTTGCCGATGCCGGGCACCTCGACCGGCAGCAGACCGCTCTTCGCCGAACCGGCGGTGCCGGTCAGCGTGACGGCGTAGCTGTAGGGCCCGGTGCCGGCGCGGTGACCGTACTTCTGGCCGGCCGCGTCCGTGTCGTCGGCGATCGCCTTGCTCAGCGTGACGATGTCGACGGCCTTGCTCTTGATCGCCGGTACGACCTTCGGCCCGTAGGTCGCGGCGCCGTAGCGGGCCGGGTCGAACTTCGCCTGCTCGCCGGCGCGCGGCGCGGTGTCCGAGCGGTACGTCGTACTGGCGATGATCGCGATGATCACGAGCACGAGCGCGATCAGGCTGCCACGCCCCAGCGTGAGCCGACCGGGCCGGGTGGATTGCACTGCTGTCATGACGTACTCCCGTTCGCGCGTGCGCCGAGGTCGCGGGCGACCGTGAGGCGCTGGTGCCATCTCGCCGCGGCTGCCCTGCGGTGCTCCGCGCTCCAGTCAGGGGTGAAGATCTCCACGTCGCCGTCGGCCCGGCGTTCGAGGTCGGCGGTGGTCCACAGGCCCAGTCCGAGACCGGCCAGGTCCGCCGCGCCGCCCGCCGACAGCTCGTGATGCCGGGTGCGGGCCACCTCGACATCGCTCAGGCCGGCCTGCAGCCGCATGAGCGCGGTGCTGCGGGTCAGGCCGCCGTCGGCGACGATCCGGCGCAGGCCCGGCATGGCGGTCAGAACGTCGTCGACCTGGTGCGCCACCGACTCCAGGGCCGCCCGCGCGAGCTGCTCCCGCCCGGTGCCGAGATCGAACCCGGCCAGCACCGGCACCGCCCGGGGGTCCCACCACGGCGCTCCTAGGCCGCCAAAGGCCGGTACGAGGGTGACGTCGCCCGCGTCGGAGCCGGCCGCCAGGTCGACGACCTGGTCCGCGGAGATGCCGAGCAACTCCGCCAGCCAGGTCAGGGTCCGGCCGGTGGAGCGGATGTTCGCCTCCCTGGCGAACGTCGGCTGCCCGGTCGACCAGGCGATCGTGTCGCATACCGGGCTTCCCGACCCACCCGGGCCACCCGGTCCACCTGGGCCGCCCAGGCCGCCCGGCGACTCCGCGACCGTCATCACCGACGATCCCGTGCCGTAGGTCACCTTGACCACGCCCGGCCGCCAGCCCGCGTGCGCGAACAGCGCGGCGTGCGAATCGCCCAGCACCGCGAGCACGGGCACCCCGGCGGGCAGCGGGTCCAGGTCGCGGACCGTGCCGAAGGGGCCGGTGGAGGCGACGACGCGGCCCAGCGCCGCGCGGGGGACGTCGAAGATGTCCAGCAGTTCGTCGTCCCAGTCACCGGTCGCGAGGTTCAGCAGCTGAGTGCGGGAGGCGTTGCCCACCTCGGTGACGAATTCGCCGGTGAGCGCGTCGAGCAGCCACGCGTCCACGGTGCCCAGGCGCAACTCGCCGCGCCCGCTGCGCTCGCGCGCCGGGTCGTGCCGGTCGAGCAGGGCGCCCATCTTCAGCGCCGAGAACATCGGGTCCAGCGGGAGCCCGGTACGACTCCGGACCAGGTCGCCGTACCCTTCGTCCAAGAGCTGGGCCGCTCGGTCCGCGCCGCGCTGGTCCTGCCAGCCGACCAGTGGCGCGACCGGCCGTCCGGTCGCCGCGTCCCACAGGACCACCGACTCGCGCTGGGTGCTCAGCCCGATCCCGCGTACGGCCCGCGGATCGGCCTGCCGCAGGCAGGCGGCGGCGGCGTCGCGGACGCTGCCGAGCAGTTCCTCGGCGTCCTGCTCCGCCAGCCCCGGAGCCGGGTGGCTCTGGGACAGCGGCGCACTGGCGCGGGCCACGACCTGGCCGGCGGCGTCGACCAGCAGGGCCTTGGTGGAGCCGGTGCCCTGATCGATGGCGAGGACGAGCGGTTCCATCAGACCCGTCCCAAAGCCTTACGGGCGGCCTTGACGATGCCCTCGGCGTTCAGGCCGAAGTGGTCGAGCAGGAAGGACGTGCTTCCCGTCGGTGCGAACGTCGGGACGCCCAGCATGCGTACGGGGACCGGATGACGCTCCGCGACGACCTTGGCGACGGCGGCGCCCAGGCCGCCGGACAGCAGACCCTCCTCCGCGGTGACGATCGCGCCGGTCTGCTCCGCGGCGGCGACGACCTCGGCCACGTCCAGCGGCTCGACGAAGGTCATGTTGACCACCCGCGCGGTGAGGCCCTCCGCGCGCAGGAGCGCGGCGGCGTCGAGGGCTCGCGAGACCATCGTGCCGATCGCGATCACGGTCACGTCGTCGCCTTCGGCCAGGCGCGTCGCCCGGCCGGCCTCGAAGGGCGTGCCCGCCGGTGTCACCGCGGGGACCTTGAAGCGGGGGATCCGGATATAGGAGGGGAGACCGGACGCCGCGGCCCAGCGGACGGCGTCGCGAGTCTGCGACGGGTCGGCCGGGACGACGATTCGCAGCCCGGGGACGGCGCGCATCCAGGACAGATCCTCGATGGAGTGGTGGGTGGGCCCCAGCTCGCCGTACGCCATGCCCGGGCTCTGCCCGCACAGCACCACGTGCCGGTCGCTGTAGGCCACGTCCGCCTTGATCTGCTCCAGGGCGCGCCCGGTGAGGAACGGCGCCGCCGCGGAGACGAAGGGGATGAAACCGGCGTTGGCCAGGCCGGCCGACACGCCGACGAGGTCCTGTTCGGCGATGCCGACGTTGATCAGGCGGTCGGGGAACTCCTCGCGGAATTTGACCAGGTTGCTGGATCCGACCGAGTCATTGCAGACCGCCACGATCCGCTCGTCGGCGCGGGCCAGGGCGGCCAGCTCCTCGCCGAAGTCGACGCGGCAGTCGAACGTGGGGGCCTGCTCGGCGAGAGCGGTCATCGGCTCAGCTCCTCGAGCGCGAGCTGGACCTGCTCGTCGGTGGGCACCTTGTGGTGCCACTCGACCCGGTCTTCCATGAATGAGACACCCTTGCCCTTGACGGTGTTGGCGATGACGGCGACGGGCTTGCCCGTCGACGACGGCGCGTACGCCTGCTTGATCGCGGCGTGGTCGTGGCCGTCGATGACGCGCACCTCCCAGCCGAAGCTCGCCCACTTCTGGTCGAGCGGCTCCAGCGACTTGGTGTCCTCAGTGCGGGCGCCCTGCTGCAGCCGGTTGCGGTCGACCACGGCGGTGAGGTTGTCCAGCCCGTAGTGGGCGGCCGTCATGGCCGCCTCCCAGTTGCTGCCCTCCTGCATCTCGCCGTCGCCCAGGACGACGATGGTGCGCCAGGTCTCGCCGCGCAGCTTGGCGCCGAGGGCGCAGCCGGTGGCGACCGGGAAGCCGTGCCCGAGCGGGCCCGTGTTGGTCTCCACGCCGGGCACCTTGACCCGGTTGGGGTGGCCGTTCAGCGGCGACAGCGGCGCCATGTACTCGGCGAGCCGCTCCTGGGGGAAGAAGCCGCAGGAGGCCAGCGTCGAGTACAGCGCCGCGGCGCAGTGGCCCTTGCTCAGCACGAACCGGTCGCGCAGCGGGTTGGCCGGGTCGTGCGGGTCGAGCCGGAGCGTCCCCCACATGGCGGTCACCAGCAGGTCCGTCACCGACAGGTCGCCACCGACGTGTCCCATCCGGGCCGCCTGGATGGTCGTGAGGATGTCGCGCCGGATGCGGGTGGCGATTCCGGCCAGCTCGGGGGCCGCCTCGGCGGGCGAGGCCGCGCGCAGGAGCGCGCTGCGCTCGACGTAGGCGTTGGCGACGGGCGTGTCCAGTTCGAGGGGCCTGGACGCGGTCTTCACGGCGGTCATTCGGACTCGCTCTCGGCGAGTGCCCGGTAGAGCGCCCGCTTCGCGATGCGCTGGGCGCCGAGGGCGTCCTGCGCCGACTGGGCGGCGGCGAGCGCGTCGCGGTCGAGGTAGCCCAGTGCGTGGTGGAAGGCGCGCATGGTGCGGATGCCCGCCCGCGCCGCCTCGACGGAGTCCTCGCGGAACGGGAACTGGTCGAGCTGCCAGACGCCCTCCCAGCCGGCGTCGCGCAGGGCGAAGAAGAACTCGAACGTCTCCAGCAGGTGCACCGAGCCGACGACCATGTCGTCGTCCCAGCCGCGGAAGTTGTCGTTGACGTCGATCGCGAAGAGTTTTCCGCGGCTCATCGCCATCTTGGCGGCCTCGGCCGGCGTCTCGCCGCCGTACAGGGAGTGGCCGAAGTCGAGCAGGATGCCGACGTTGTCCACGCCCATGTCCTCGATCGCGAGCAGGGTGCGCGCGACGGAGGAGAAGACCATCCGGTTGCGCGGCTCGCGCGGCTTGTACTCGATCGCGAACTTCAAGTCGGGGAAGGCCTGCGCGAGCTCGCGGACCGCGCCGACCGACTTGTCCCACAGGTCGGTGTAGTCGGCCTGGAAGGGATAGTCGTAACCGTCCTGCCCGGGCCACAACTTGATGTAGTCGACACCCAGCTCACGCCCGACTTCGGCCGCGGCCGCCACCAGGTCGATGGCGTCCTGGCGTACGGCGGGGTCGGGGTTGGTGAAACCGCCCTTGGCGAACTTGCCCGTGTAGAACTCGGGCGTGACCGCGATCGCGCGCAGGTTCTGCTCGTCGAGCGCCGCCCGCACCTCGGCGGTGCTGATGCCGCCGGGCGGAAAGGGCCAGTTCAGGTCGACGACGGACAGGTCGCCCACTGCCCCGGCAAGCTTGATGCAGTCCAAGACCGTCTTCGGCTCGCCGTAGCCGTCGGTCGCATACCGGTCGACATAGGTGGCGAAGTGCCAGATGCCGGCCCCGTAGACCGGCTCATCGTGGGGATGAATGTTTATGCGATCACGATCAGACATGCAAGCAAGTTACGGGAGGATGAAAAGAGGTGTCAATGGGGTGCCCTTGGTCATGTGTCGGCAACCTTGACGACATCCAGGAGCAGCATGAATACTGCGCATGCTATTCGCCACTCAGCGGTGAATAGGTATTCGCAGAAGGAGTTGCCGTGCCCCCCTCCAGACTCCCAGCCCCCCGGAGCAGGCGACCTATCCGGGTATTGACCTGCGTGATCGCGGCTGTCGGCATGACTGTCGCCACGCTCCCAGCGGCGGCCGAGGCCGACAGCCTCCACCCGGAAGGGAACCTGCCCAGAACGGTCGTCACCACCGACATGGAGCAGGACGACTACGCCTCGCTCATCCGCTATCTGCTCTACACCAACGAGGTCGACACCGAGGGGATCATCTACAGCAGCGGCAAGTTCCACTGGTCGGGAGACGGCAAGGGCACGACGTTCTTCCTCCCCAACCGGGAGTACACCACGCCGCAGACCTCATGGCGATGGACCGGGACGCGGACCATCCAGGACCAGGCCCTGCGCGCGTACGCCGAGGTCTACCCCAATCTGCGCAGGCATGACTCCCGCTACCCCGCGCCGGGCGAGCTGCTGGCCAAGGTCAAGATCGGCAACATCGAGTTCGAGAACGAGATGGCCAAGGACACCGAGGGCTCCGACCTCATCCGCGACCTGCTGCTGGACCACGATTCCCGGCCCCTGTACCTCCAGGCGTGGGGCGGCACCAACACGATCGCCCGGGCCCTCAAGTCGATCGAGGACCGATTCGGCAGCACGAGGCAATGGCCTCGCGTCAAGGCCGCGATCTCGAAGAAGGCGGTGATCCTGGCCAGCGGATTCCAGGACGACACCTACGCCCAGTACATCGCTCCCGTCTGGCCGGAGATCCGCGTCGAGAACATGGCGGCCGGCTACGCCACCTGGGGCTACAACTGCGAGCGCGGGCAGGGCAACGTCCGAGGCCTACCGGCTGACCGCGTCTACTTCAGCGGCGCGTGGATCAAGCAGAACATCCAGATCGGGCCGCTGGGCTCGCTCTACCGGTCATGGCTGGACGGCCAGTCGATGCCGGGCGACCAACTCGACATCTTCGGCGACCCCGAGCGTGCCGCGGGCGGCTGGTGCAAGCCGCTGGCGCCGTACGACTTCCTCTCGGAGGGCGACAACGTCGCCTTCAACCCTCTGCTCAACACCGGCATCCAGGATCCGGAGAACCCGCTGCTCGGCGGCTGGGGTGGCCGGGCGACCCAGACGACCACCACGCCGAACCTGTGGACCATGGTGGGCGCGGAGAAGGACGACACCGGCGCCGACGTCAAGAACTACACGACGCTGCGATGGGCCGGAGCCGCGCAGAACGACTTCGCGGCCCGGATGCGGTGGACCCTGACCCCCAAGTACCGCGACGGTAACCACCCGCCCACGGTCGACATCGACGGCAACGACACCGTCCGGGCCCGGCCCGGCTCCGTCGTCACGCTGACCGGCCGCACCACCGATCCTGACCAGGACTCTGTGACGCTCCGCTGGTCGCAGTACCGAGAAGAAGGCAGCTACCCCGGCACCGCCACGATCACCGACCGCGGTCGCGGCCGGGCCGCCGTCACCGTCCCGGCGGACGCCACACCGGGCCAGACCATCTCGATCATCCTCCAAGGCACCGACGACGGCACGTTCCCCCTCACCCGCTACGACCGCGTGTTCATCCGGGTCGTCTGACGATGCGCGACATCACCCGGCGAGCCATCATGCCCGCCGGGTGGTGCCCGCCATCGAAGAGCCCACCACGTGCGCGTTCGTGATGCCGGCTCAGGTAAGACGCTCCTTTTCGGCTGGTCGCGGCATCGGGGCGGGGAGCGTCCGCTCCGGATGGCACAGCCCCAGCAGGCGAAGTGCGGGTACCGTCATCACGGTGGTGATCAGCGCCATCATCACTAGCACGGTGAACGTGCCCGGCCCGATCACGCCGATGCTGAGCCCCGTGCTGAGCACGACGATCTCGGTGACGCCGCGCGCGTTCATGAGGACGCCGAGGCCGAGCGCGAGCCGTCCCGGCATGCCACCGGCCCAGGCGGTCACGGCGGCGGTGCCGAGTTTGCCGAGGACCGCGGCCACCAGCAGGACCGCCCCGCCCAACAGCACCGTCGGGTCGTCGAAGGCCATGCGTACGTCGGCCTGCAGCCCGATCGAGGCGAAGAACACCGGCAGCAGCAGCGCGCGGTTGAGTGAGGCGAGACGGTCGGGGACCGTGCCCAGGACGCGGGCGTTACGGGGGATCACCACGCCGGCCAGGAGGGCGCCGAAGATCGCGTGCGCGCCGATGACGTCCGTCGCCGCCGCCAGGGAGAAGATCAGGCCCAGGACGAGCACGAGGCTGGCGGGCGCGGGCAACCTGGTCGCCGCGTACCTGTCGGCCAGGGTCCTGAGCGCGGGGCGGACCACGAGGAGCGCGACGAGGACCAGGACGGCGGAGAGCACCATCGTGGTCAGCGCGCCGGCGGGTGAGCGGGCGTGCGCGAGTGCGATCACCGCGGCGAGCGCACACCACGCGAGTACGTCGGCGATCCCGGCGCACAGGATGGCCAGCGAGCCCAGCCGGGTGCCGGTCAGGCCGACTTCCTGGAGGATCCTGGCCAGCACGGGTAACGCGGTGACGCTCAGCGCGGTCCCGATGAACAGGACGAACTCCGTCTTGCCCGCCGCCGGGCCGGCGAGCGCGGAAGCGAACGGGATCGCCGCGACCGTGCCCAGGGCGAAGGGGACGGCCACCATCGCCAGGGCGGCGACGCCCACGACAGTGCGTTGCCTGCCCAGGGCGGTGTGATCGAACTCCGTTCCCACGGTGAAGATGAAGATCGCCAGCCCGGCCTGGGCGAGCAGGTTCAAATGCTGCATGGCGGCGGCGGGCATGATCAACTCGGTCGCCGCCGGCGCCAGCGCGCCCAGCGCGGACGGCCCCAGCAGCAGCCCGGCCACTATCTGTCCCACCACCGAGGGTTGGCCGATACGACGGGCCACGATGCCGCCGAGCGAGGCCAGTCCGCCGATGACCGCCACGGCGAGGAACAACCTCAGGATCGACTGGATGGGCGTCGCCTCCGCGACCGGCGGCACCACCACCGCGCGCTCCACCGGGTGGACACCCCAGCCGAAGACCATCAGGAGCGACACGGCGGCCACGGCGGTCAGCGTGAGCGCGATCACCAGACCCCAGGCCGGGGCGGGCAGGAGGCGTTGTTCGGTGTCTTCGAGCGGGCTCTGTCCACGCATGCTGACGCCCCCTCCGGCGTTCGCGATGGCTACATGGGTTGCGCTTTGAAGGGCTCAGTCGATGACCGGGCCGCCCGCCCGCCGACCAGCAGCAGCGCACCGACGGCGGCGATCATCCCGACGGCGATGACCGGTACGAGGGCCTGGAAGCCCGGCCCGGCGACCACCAGGCCGAACATCGGCGGACCGAGCAACGACCCGAGGCTGCCCGCCTGAGCGACGACGCCGTTACCGACATCGGCGTGGTCGAGGCGGTCCAGCACCATCGGGAGCGCGGCGAAGACGAGGGCTCCCAGGAAGCCGTTCTCCATCGAGATGATCGCCGCGCCGACCTGCGCCGCCGTCAGCGAAGCCGCGCCACCGTACATGAGCCAGGCCGCCGGGACGGTGAGGAGGCCGACCAGCGCGAGCACGCGGACCGGCGTGCCACGGCGGAGCAGCACTCCCACAGCCAATCCGCCGAGCGCGCTGAGCAGGGAGATCACCGAGGTCACCGCGCCGGCGGCGGTGGCCGTGCGGCCGTACTCCTCGATGAGGAGCGTGGGCAGCAGGACGATCACCGGAATGGTCACCAGCGCGCCCAGGCAGAAGGCGAGGGCGAGTGCCGCCGGCCACTTCAGGGCCCCGATCTTGGGAACGGGTCCGGCCGCCACCAGCCGGCCGGACCCGCGTGGCAGCCGTACCCAGACCACCAGGGCCATCGCCAGCGTCAGTGCGGCGATCAGCCCGATCCAGCCACGCCAGCCCAGAGCGGAGCCCAGTACGCCGCCCCCAAGGGTGCTCAGTCCGATGCCGACGGCGACGAACGTGGCCCAGATCGACAGGGCGGTGCCGCGGTCCCGTTCACTGGCCAGGCGGAGGATCAGCGCCGGGCAGGCGATGGTGACCAGGACGTATCCGGTGCCCTCGACACCTCTGGCGGTCAGCAACCAGCCGAAGCCGCCCGCCCACACGCTCGCCGCGCTCGCCGCACCCATCAGGACCAGCCCGGTGATCAGCGACCGCTCCGTGCCGAAGCGGCGGACCAGGTATCCGGCGGGCAGGCCCACGACGGCGCCCACGCCGACGACCGCCGAGATCACCCAGCCCAGTTCCGACAGCGACAGCCCGAGCTCACCGGCCACCGCCGGGCCGACGGAGGCGAACTTGCCGAGGCTCATCGCCGCGGCGACCCCGCCGAGGTAGACGATGGCGATCAGCACCCACGGGGAGCGCTGCGGCGATTTCTCGCCCGGCTCCGAGACGCCTGGCGTTGGCTGGCGATCCATGAATCTCCTTCGATCTAATCTGGTTCATCCGCCGCTGCGGTCAGGCGCGCCTGGATGGCCACCAGTCCGGCTCCGGCGAAGGAGAAGCGCACGTCGGCGGACCGGCGATGCCGGGACACGCGGTGACCGTCCTGGACATGGATCCACAACCAGGCCGCGTCCAGGTCCAAGGCGACGGGGCCGCTGCCGGTGGACGGGCGGGGAGGGACGGCGTACCGGCTCAGTGGCGCCAGCAGTTCGGCGGGCAGCCCGATGAGGTCGACGTCGAGCACCCGGGAACGACCATCCATGTCAACGGCGAGCAGGACGCTGCGGGTGACCGCCACTATGGAATCGGCGGAGACAGGAGAGGCCAGACACAGTTCGAGCAGGCCGGAGGACGCGCGCCAGCCGGCTCCGTCCGCGGGGACGAGCCGGTCGTTCGTGGTACGGATCAGCATCGCGACACGTTCGAGGCGAGGAGGCCGATTCCCGATTCGGTGACGTCGACCGCTCCGGCCGACAGCAGGACGTCGATCGTCTCAGGGACGTCCCCGCGCAGCAGCACCCCCTGGAGCACGACCAGGTTCTCGTCCGCCAGGTCCGACCCGGCGCGCCACGATCGGCCGGGCATCGCGGTGACCACCTGAGGCAGGCTTTCGGCCAGCGTCCGGACCGTCAGCAGCACGTGGGACGGGCCGACCCAGGCGCCACGCAGCAGCAGCGCGATGTTCTGGATCACGCCGCGTTTGCCCTTCTCGGCGTATGCGGCCGGGTTGGCGATCAGCTGCGCGCCGCAGGTCCGGATGGTCTCGATGATCCGCAGGTTGTTCTGGCGGAGCGAATGGCCCGTCTCCACGACGTCCATCATCACGTCGGCCAGTTCCGGGATCTTGGCTTCCGTCGCGCCGTAGGACACGACCACCTCGGCCCGCCGTCCGGCGGCCTGGAAGAAGCGGCGGCCGATGTTCGGGTATTCGGTGGCCACGCGGACGCCGTCGGGCAGGTCGCTCACGCTGGTGGCGGGGTGGTCGGCCGGGGCCGCGAGCACCAGCCGCCATGGCCGCTCGGTGTTCCTGGAGTAGTCGAAGGACTCCGCCACCTCGACCTTGGCCCCGGTCTCCTCGATCCAGTCGGCCCCGGTCAGTCCGAGGTCGAACGTCCCGCTCTCGACCGCCAGGGGGATCTCGCGCGGCTTGTAGAACGCGACGTGCGCCACCCCGGTGTAGTCGATCACGCCACGGTACGACCGTTCGGAGGGCCGCCGGATGGGCAGCCCCGCGGCCGCGAACAGTTGCAGGGCCCGCCGCTCCAGCGACCCCTTCGGCAGTACGAGGGAGAGCATGATTCCTCCTCGGAAACTACACATGCAGAAGACGGTCGATGCCGGTGATGGGCGGTTCGGCAAGATCGGCCGGGCGTACCTCTATTTCTCCCACCACGAGGTCCGTCGGCCAGGAGTCGACGATGGTGCCCACGCAGCGGGCGACCGACCGCGTGCTCATCTTGTGCGCCGAGTCATCGCCGTCCAGGTTGGCGATGGCTCCCGGAGAGACGAGGCAGGCCCGGACCCCGTTGCGGCGTTCCTCCAGCAACAGCGTCTCGACCAGCGCCTTCAGCCCGGCCTTGGTGGCGCTGTAGGCGGCGCCGCCCTCGAAGTAGCGGGTGCCGGCGTGGCTGCCCATCGCGACGAAGACGCCACGGCCGGTCCGCAACGCGGGCAGGACGGCCTTGACCAGGTGGAAGCTGGCGCTGAGGTTGATCGAGACCAGCCGTTCCCAGTCCGCCTCGCTCAACTCGGCTATCGGGTCGAGAACCCGCTCGACCGCGTTGGACACGCAGACGTCGATCCGGCCCGCCTCGTCGAGCACCTGGCCGACCCCCCTCCTGATCTGCGCGGGGTCGGCCAGATCGCACCGGAGCTCCCCGAGCCAGTCCTCCCTCGCCAAGGACCGGTTCAGGGAGAAGAGGCGATAGCCGCGGTCGCGGAGTTCCTCGGCGATGGCCTTTCCGCTGCCGCGATTGGTGCCGGTGACCAGCGCGACCCGGCCGTCACTTGATGACATCGAGGACGCGACTCCACTGGTTGACGATCTCGTCTGCTTCGACGCCGTCCCGGAACAGGTCCTTGTCCAGGGGGGATCCGTCCTCGTGCCGCAGCCGGATGCAGTCCTGGGAGATCTCGGAGATGACGGTCAGCTCGCCGTTGCCCGCCTGCCCGAAGATGAGGCAGAAGTCCCACACGTCCAGCGGGCGCAGCCACGATCGCAGCACCTCGTTGACGGCGAGCGCGCGTTCGCGCATCTCATCGACCGGCAGCCCGAGGACCCTCAGGTAGTCCTCGCCGATCGGCTGGTCCTCGGGGTCGATCCGGTAGTCGAACTTCACGACCGGGCGGGGCAGCGGCGCGCCGTCCTCGAACAGGCCGGGGTACTTCCGGGTGGTCGAGCCGGTCGCCCTGTTCTTCACGATCACTTCGAAGGGGGGCGCGGGGCAGTAGTCGGCGAGGTAGGAGTCCTCGGCGACCCGTTCCCTGAACGCGCACCGCACCCCTGCGGCCTCGATCCTGGCCGCGGCCCTTTCGTAGAAAGCCAGACGCAGCGGGCCGGTGCGCTCGACGATTTCATCACGCTGGTAGGTGAAACTGCGCAGGCTGGGGATTATCTGCACGAGGCACCGCCCGCCGGGCAGTAACCACAGACGCTTACTGCGCCCGATGATATCCGGGCTTCCCCGGGTCGCTTCGTGGTCCACGTCGCCTCCACATCACGCCGACAATGGCCCACACAACTTGATATGCGGCGACCGTTTTGTCAACCCTGGAATAAGGAGCACTTGACGGCGCTCTCGAAGCCTTGCTATGTCGCCGCCGAGTCGCCTGGCCCGCGCGTGATCGGCTCTGCGTGATCTCTTTTCTTTTCATCGCGCGAGGAAACCGGAATATCGGGTGACCCTGGAAAAAGGAGTACTTGACGGAGTCCGGCCGGGCGAAGGTATTGTCGCTGGAATTGCATTTCGATCTTATTAAGCATGGCCCGGAAGGAGAGGATCATTGTTGCAATATGAGCGGATCGCTCACTCGAAGATCACCAAAAAGTTCAGGGCAGAAGGGCAGCAGCTCCTGTTCTCGCGAGGTAAGGGAGGCGAGGTATCGGACGCGAACGGCGTGCCGTACATCGACTTCGTCATGGGTTATGGGCCAGTGATAATCGGCCACTCGGACGACCTCTTCAACGAAATTCTCGGCGGCTATCTGACCAACGGCATCATGATGCCGGGGTTCACCACCTTCCACCAGGAATATCTGGAACGGCTGCTTGGCGAGCGGCCCGGAGATAGGGGCGCGTTCTTCAAGACCGCCTCGGAGGCCGTCACTGCGGCTTTCCGGCTGGCCGCTATGCGGACCGGCCGGCTCGGTATCGTCCGCAGCGGCTATGTCGGCTGGCACGACTCCCAGATCGCCAACTCCCTGAAGTGGCACGAGCCGCTGCACTCGCCACTGCGCGAAAAGCTCCGGTACACCGACGGGATGCGCGGGATCGGCGAGTCCGAGCCCGTACTGAACTGGGTCGATCTCCGCCTGGAGTCTCTGTCGGAGCTGCTGGAGCGGCACCGGGGCCGGTTGGGCTGCTTCGTCTTCGACGCCTACCTGGCCTCGTTCACCACACCCGACGTGCTGCGGCAGGCCGTCGCGATGTGCCGCGAGGCCGGCCTGCTCACCGTCTTCGACGAGACCAAGACCGGCGGCCGGATCTCGGCGCTGGGCTATGACCACGACAACGGCATCGGCTCGGACCTGATCGTGATCGGCAAGGCGCTGGCCAACGGGGCGCCACTGAGCATCCTGGTGGGCGGCGCCGACCTGCTCGCCCATGCGGAGCGGGCCCGGCTGAGCGGCACGTTCTCCAAGGAGATGATCGCTGTTTACGCCGCACTGGCGACCAGGGACATTCTGGAGAAGCCCACCCAGGACGCGCCGGACGGGTGGGCGGAGGTCGGCCGGATCGGCACCGAGGTGGCGGCCGTTCTCTCCGCGGCCGCCAAGGAGGCGGGGGTGGCGGACCTGCTCGGCGCCCGCCCGGTGCTCGGCGGCGGGATGTTCGAGCTGGTCTACCACGACGAAGCGCTCCTTGGTGACAAGGAGCGGCGTGAGGCGCTGCTCGGCGCTCTCACCGGCGCCGGCATCCTCCTGCTCGAAGGGCACCCGTCCTTCGTGAGCCTGGCCCATCGTGACCTCGATTGGAGCGACTTCCATGACCGGGCGCGCCGCGCCTTCCAAGACTGGAACGGAGCCGACCGTGGCTGATCTCCTGCGCCTCGCGCTCGTCGGCTGCGGCCGCCAGATGCAGCAGAACCTCTTCCCCTTCCTGCAGCGGATCCGCGGCTACCAGGTCGTGGCCTGCGTCGACCCTGACCTGTCGCTGGCCGCCGAGGTGCAAGCCCTGGCCCGCGGCGCGGTCTGCGCCGACTCCATCGAGGCGATCGACCTCAAGACCGTGGACGCGGCGATCCTCGCCGTGCCCCCGGAGCCTTCCTACCGGCTCACCCGGCAGCTGGCCGAACGCGGCGTCGACTGCTTCGTCGAGAAGCCGGCCGGGCCGTCCACCGACACGCTCCAGGATCTGGAGGGCGTGGTGTGCCGCAGCGGCCGGCACGTCCAGGTGGGCTTCAACTTCCGCTACGCCGAAACCCTCCAGCGGCTGCACGAGTTGAGCACCGACATCCGGTCCAGTCCGTGCTCGGTGACCATCGATTTCTACAGCCGCCACCCGTCCGCTCCGCAGTGGGGGGTGGACACGACCCTGGAGGCGTGGATCCGGCACAACGGGGTGCACGCCCTCGACCTGGCCCGCTGGTTCGTGCCCTCGCCTGTCGTCCAGGTGGACGCGCACGCCATCCCGGGCGCGCCCGACCGCTTCCAGGTGAACCTCTTCCTGCGTCACGACGACGGCTCACTCTCGACGCTGCGCATGGGCAACCATGTCAAGCGCTTCCTGGTGGGCGTCGAGGTGCAGGGCATGGACGGCAGCCGCTACAGCGCCCCTTCCCTGGAGCGCGTGACGCTCGAACTGTCCGACGGCCTGCCGTACGGCCAGGAACTGCACAGCACGCGCAACCTGGACCACGGCTGGGCGCGCAGCGGGTTCGGGCCAGAGCTCCAGGCCTTCGTCGACGCCTGTCGCGGGAGGCGGGACGGGCACCAGACGAACGGCCACGCCAAGGACGCACCGTCGATCACCGATGCCCTGGCGGCGTCCGCGCTCTGCGACCGGGCGATGGAGGAGCTGAACGCGGCGGGGGAGAACGGCTCCGGCCTGCTGAAGCATCCGGTCCAGGCGTGGGCGTAGGCGGAAGTCGCGGTGAGCGGAGTGAGACATGGCTGAGGAGACGCGACCGGCCGGTGATGCGCCACCGGTCGCGTCCCGGAGCATAGGGGGATGGGTCGCCGGTCATCTCCGGCGGCACAGGATGCTCCTGCTGCTGTTCGCCATCACGGCGGTGGCGGCCAACCTCTGTTCGACGCTCATCCCCGTACAGGTCGGCGCGGCGTTCGCCGAGGCCACCGGCGCACGTCACGACCTCGCCGCGGTCGGGGCGGCGGCGATCACGGCCGGCCTGCTGGCGGCCGGCCGGTTCGCCGCCGACCTGATGTCCAACGGCTCGATGGAGATCATCGCCCAGCGGGTCAAACGGGATGTACGCGACGAGCTGTACCGCAGCCTGCTGGCCAAACGCATGTCCTTCCACGACCAGCAGCGCATCGGCGACATCCTGGCGCGGGCCATCAACGACGCCAGGCTCGTCGACTACATGCTCAGCCCGGGGGTCGCCACCGCCGCCAACGGTGTCCTGGCGCTGCTGGTCCCGATCCTGTTCATCGCCACCTTGAACGCCCAACTGCTCCTGGCTCCCGGTGTGCTGGTGCTGGTGTTCGCGTACGCGCTGTACTACCACCTGCGGCGGCTGAACCCGCTGGTCATCCGCACCCGCGAGACCTTCGCCGACCTCAACGAACGCTTCTCCGCCACCCTCGCCGGCATCGCCACCGTCAAGGCGTCCACGCAGGAGGACCTCGAACGGCACGCGTTCAGGGACACCGCCGCCGCCTACCGGGACGCGTTCGTCAGGCGGGGCAGAGCGCAGGCCGTCTACCTGCCGGCGCTGAGCTTCGCGCTCGCGATGGCGATCGGCGCCCTCCACTCCCTCTACCTCTACTCCCAGGGCGAGCTGGGTCTGGCCCAGGTGGTGACCTATCTCGGCTGGCTGGTGCTGTTCGCGCAGCCGGTCACCATGTCCGAGCAGGCCGTTCCGGTCATCCAGGAGGGCTTCGTCGCCGCCGGTCGGATGCGGCAGATCATCGAGGGCGACCCCGCCGAGCGTGAGGACGCCCGGGGCACGGCGGCGGAGATCCACGGCGCGATCACCTTCGACCGCGTGTCCTTCCGCCACGAAGGCAAGGACATCCTGCGCGACATCTCCTTCCACCTGCCCGCCGGCCGCACCCTGGCCGTCGTCGGACCCACCGGCAGCGGCAAGAGCATGCTCGTCAAGCTGGTCAACCGGATGTACGACGCCACCGAGGGACGGGTGCTGATCGACGGCCGGGACGTGCGCGAGTGGGAACCGGGCGCGCTGCGCCGCCAGATCGGCCACGTGGACCAGGAGATCTTCCTGTTCGCCAAGAGCGTGCTGGACAACATCGCCTTCGGCTCGCCGGACGAGGCCGAGTACGAGAACGTGCTGCGCGTCGCCAAGCAGGCGTGCGCGGAGGAGTTCGTACAGGCGATGGAGCACGGCTACGCCACCATCCTCAACGAGGGCGGGACGACGCTGTCCGGCGGCCAGCGGCAGCGGCTGGCCATCGCCAGGGCGCTGCTGACCGAGCCGCGCGTCCTCACCCTGGACGACGCGACCAGCGCGGTCGACGCCCGGACCGAGACGGCCATCACCGAGGCGATCGAGCGCGCGGCGGCCGGCCGTACCACCGTGCTGGTCTCGCACCGCCCCGGACAGATCCGGCGCGCCGACGTCATCCTGCTGCTGGACGGCGGGCGGGTCGTCGACCAGGGATCGCACGACGAACTGATCGCGCGCTGCGCGCTGTACCGGGAGATCTACACGTGAGCGACCTCTTCGCGGGACTGCACGCCGACGAGTACGACCGCGTCTACGGCAACCGCCGGCTGCTGGCCCGAATCCTCCGCTACCTGCGGGCCCAGCACGGCGCCATGCTCGGCTCGGCCGTGCTTGTCGTGGGGTCGGTCCTGCTGACCGCCTCGGTGCCGATCGTCATCTCCCGCATGATCGACCAGATCGGTGGGGGAGCCGGGCTGGGCCTTCAGCTGTGCGTGTTCGTGGTCGCCGCGGCGGCGCTGGCCTGGGCGATGAACTGGGCCCGCCAGGCCATCACCGCCCGGCTGGTGGGGAGGATGGTCTACCGCCTGCAATGCGAGGCCGCCGACGCCGCGCTCGCCAAGGACGTCGCGTTCTACGACGAGAACTCGGTCGGGAAGGTGCTGAGCCGCGTCACCGGCGACACCGAGGGCTTCGGCTCGGTGATGACCCTCGCCCTGAACCTGCTCAGTCAGATGCTCCTGGTGCTGCTGCTCGGCGGCGCGGTGTTCTGGATCGACGTCGACCTCGGCCTGATCATCCTGGCGGCGCTGCCGATCCTGCTCGCCGCGGCCCTGGCCTTCCGCAGGGTGGCCAGGACGGCGGCGGCGGCCACGCGCCGGGTGATGGCCAGGGTCAACGCCAACGTGCACGAGACGATGATGGGCATCTCGGTCGCCAAGAGCTTCGGCCGGGAACAGACGGTGTATCGCGACTTCGACGCGGTCAACCGGCTGTCGTACCAGGTCTACGTCAGACAGGGCCTCATCTACGCGGTCATCCTGCCCGTCCTGACCCTGCTGGCCGGTCTGGCCACGGCCGTGGTGCTCTACCAGGGCGGCCGGTTCGCGGTGCTCGGCGGCCTCTCGCCGGGGGAGTGGTACTTCGCCCTGCAGGCGCTCGGCATGCTGTGGCAGCCGGTCACGCAGGCGGCGGCCTTCTGGAGCCTCTTCCAGCAGGGGCTCGCGGCCGCCGAGCGGGTCTTCGCGCTGATCGACAGCGAGCACGCCGTCGTCCAGCGCGGGAACGAGCCGGTGACCGGCCTGGCCGGTGAGATCGAGGCGCGCGGCCTGCGCTTCGGTTACGGGCCCGGCAGCACGGTGTTCGAGGATTTCGAGGTACGGCTCGCCGCACGGGAGACGGTCGCCGTGGTCGGGCACACCGGCGGCGGCAAGTCCACGCTGGCCAAGCTGATCGCCAGGGCTTATGAGTTCCAAGGCGGCGAGCTGCTGGTCGACGGCCGCGACATCCGCTCGCTCGACCTGCGGGCGTACCGGCGACGGGTGGGTGTCGTCCCTCAGCACCCGTTCGTCTTCGCGGGCACGCTCGCGGAGAACATCGCGTACGGCCGGCCGGGGGCGAGCCGCGCGGACGCCGAATGCGCCATCGAGCGGATGGGGCACCACGTGTGGTCGCGGAGCATGCCGATGTCCTTGGACGACCACGTGAGCGCCGGCGGCCGGGGGGTGTCGGTCGGGCAGCGGCAGCTCATCGCCCTGGCCCGGATGTTCCTCCGCGAACCGGACATTCTGCTGTTGGACGAGCCGACGGCCAGCGTTGACCCGCTGACCGAGCGGGGCATCCAGGACGCGTTGTCCCGGCTGTTCACCGGCCGGACGGTGCTGGTGATCGCGCACCGGCTCTCGACCATCCGGCGGGCCGATCGCGTGCTGGTCCTCGACCAGGGCGAGGTCGCCGAGGAGGGCCGCTTCGACGAGCTGCTGCGGCGCGACGGGCCGTTCGCCGCCCTGTACGCGACCTACTACGCGCACCAGGAGGCGGTATGAGCGGCTGTGCTCCGCATCCGGCGGAGTTCGAGCGGGTCCAGCGGGAGGCGGCGGCGGAAGGCGTGCGGTGCGTGGTGGGCGCCGTTCTCGTCAACCCGGTCGGTGCGGTGTTCATGCAGCGGCGCGCGCCCCACGTACGGCTCTTTCCCGGCTGCTGGGACATCGTCGGAGGGCACGTCGAAGAGGGGGAGACGCTGTGCGCGGCACTCGCGAGGGAGATCGAGGAGGAGACGAGGTGGCGGCTGGTCAAGGTGGACGGCGTGGTGGACGTCTTCGACTGGAGCGGTGGCGACGGTGCGCGCAGACGCGAGATCGACGTGCTCGCCACCGTCGCGGGCGACCTGACCCGGCCCCGGATCGAGCAGGACAAGTTCGTCGAGGCCCGCTGGATGGACCGGGCCACGCTACGGCGCCTGGCGTCGGAGGCCACCGACACCGGCATGATCGACCTCGCCCTGCGAGCTCTCATGAAACAGGCTTAGGAGGACTGCATGGTCTCGCTCGCGCTGCCCAAGGGGTCGTATCTTGAGCGGCCGATCCTGAGTCTATTCGCCGCCGCCGGTCTCGACGTACGCAGAACCTCGGACCGCAGTTATCGGGCGAGTATCGAGTACGGCGATCGCCTGAAAGTGGCGTTCTACAAACCGCGCGAAATACCGCTGGTCGTCGAGAGTGGCGCCTTCGACCTCGGCCTGACCGGCACCGACTGGATCGAGGAGACCGGTGCGAAGGTCGAGTTCGTGGAGGCGTTCACGCACGTCGTGGGGGCGGATCCGCCCTGGCGGATGGTGCTCGCCGTTCCGGGTGATCATCCGGCGGAGAGCGCCGGCGACCTGCCGCCCGGAATCCGGGTCGTCACCGAGTATCCGAAAATCGCCCGGCAATTCTTCGAGAGCCGGTCATTGCCGGCCGAGGTGATTCATTCCTTCGGTGCCGGAGAGGGCAAGATTCCCGAACTCGCCGATGCCGTCATTGATGTCGATGGACCCGATTCCGCGATGGCGCACCACCATATGCGGATTATTTGCACATTGCGGTCGTGCGTCCCCCACCTCATCGCCAGTCCGGCCGCCTGGCGTGACACGGACAGGCGGACCAGAATCCAGAAGGTCGCCCGGCTCCTGGGTTCGGTCGGCGCGGGCGCGGCATGTGCGCTGCTCACGGTGCGCACCTCCGCGCGCGACCTGCCGAGCGTGGCCAGATCTATGCCGGAGTCGTCCTGGCGGGCCGGCACCGGCCTCGCGGACGGCGACCTGGTGGTCCTCCAGGGGCTGGCGCCGCGGCGGAACCTGGCCGAGACCATCGACGGCGTCCTGACGGCGGGCGCCCTCGACGTCATCGAATCGCAGGTCGCGAAATGGGTGACGCCGCACCTGACCGAGCAGCCGCTGTGAAGCGCCGGATGATCGTGTGCGACCTCGACGGGACCCTCCTGGACTCCCGTGGCCTGGTGTCGGAACGTACGCGGGCGGCCGTGCGCCGCGTACAGGACGCGGGACACGTGTTCGTCATCGCGACGGCCCGGCCGGTCCGTGACACCCGGCACGTGGCCGTGGCGGTCGGCGGCGCGCCCATCGCGGTCTGCGGCAACGGCTCCATCACCTTCGACTTCGCCCGGGAGGAGGTGGTCGACTACTGCCCGCTGGCCGAGACACGTCTGGTGACGGCGCTGTCGGTGTTGCGCGACCGGTTTCCCGGCGTGCGTCTGGGCGCGGAGTGCCGGATGGAGCTGCTGCTGGAGGACGCCTTCGAACTGCCCGCCCTCCTGTCACGGAGCGCGCGGCGGGTGCCACGCCTGGAGGAGGCGCTTGCCCGGCACGAGGTCGGCAAGCTCATGGTGCAGTTGGAGGGGACCGCCCGCGAGTACTACGAGGGCGTGCGCGCGCTCCTTTCCGGGTGCGAGGTAACTATCTCGGCGGACGTGTTCTGCGAGGTGATGCGCGCCGGTGTCACCAAGGCGGCCGCCCTGGAGTCGATGGCGGGGCGGCTCGGATTCGGCAGCGCGGACGTCATCGCGTTCGGCGACATGCCGAACGATCTGCCCATGCTGACCTGGGCGGGAACAGCGGTGGCCGTCGCCAACGCCCATGCGGCGGTGCTCGCCTCGGCCGACGAGACGACCGCGTCCAACGACGACGACGGGGTCGCCGCATGGCTGGAACGAGTCATCTGAGAACTCTTGACACTTGTCTGATGAGTATTCACGATGGGCGCTGAGCCGGGATTCACCCGGCCAAGATCCGGTCAGCGGAGGTGCGCCGTGTCCCGATTAGTCACCCTCTGCCTGGTGCTGTGTTCGCTCGTGGCCTGTGCCACCGTGAACCCGGCTCCCGGCAGGAACGGCGCGGCCGCCGACTCCGGCATCGCGGTCGGCGTGGCCTACAGCCGCGGTGGACGCGGTGACAAGTCCTTCAACGACTCGGTCGGGTCCGCCGTGGACCAGGCCAAGGCGCAGCTGGGCGTGTCGGTGAAGGAACTCAGCCCCAACTCGGCCGGATCGGACCTGGAGGAGGTCCTGCGGCTGCTGGCCGAGACGGGCCACAACCCCGTACTGGCAGTCGGCTTCTTCTACGCCCAGCCACTGACGAAGATCGCGCCCGCCTTCCCCCACACGCAGTTCGTCATCATCGACGACGCGACCGTGAAGCTGCCGAACGTCACCAACGTGGTCTTCCGCGAAGAGCAGGCCAGCTACCTGGTCGGCGTGGCCGCGGCGCTCAAGTCGCGCACCGGGCGGATCGGCTTCATCGGGGGCGTGCAGACGCCGCCTCAGCAGAAGTTCCTGGCCGGGTACGCGGCCGGCGCCCGAGCGACCAACCCCAAGATCCAGCTCTCCAGCGTGTTCATGAGCCAGCCGCCCGACTTCAGCGGATTCTCCGCGCCGGACAAGGCCCAGGAAGCGGCTCGCGGCATGTACGACGGCGGCGCCGACGTCGTCTACCACGCTGCCGGCGCCTCAGGGATCGGGGTGTTCCAGGCGGCCAAGGCGGCGGGCAAGTGGGCGATCGGGGTCGACGTCGACCAGCGCAAGACGGTCGACCAGGGGCTCTCCCAGGTGATTCTCACCAGCGCCACCAAGAAGCTCGACGTCGCGGTCCTGCGCATCATCCAGGAGGCGGTGCGGGGCAAGACGATCTCCGGGCTGCGCGAGTTCGGGCTCAAGGAGGACGGGGTGGGCTACGCCACGAGTGGCGGCGGTCTCACCGACGTCGAGTCGCGTCTTGAGGAGATCCGCAAAAAGATCATCTCTGGCGGGATCACCGTCCCGGTCGTCCCCTGACCGACCGACCCGGGAGGAGAGGAGGCCCGATGTCCCCCCGCGCAGCTTCGCTCACCAGGCGGATGTCGAGCGCGCTCACTGCTCCCGCGTTCGCGCTGCTGATCGCGCTCACGGTCACCACGGCGCTCCTCGCCGCGGTGGGCGCCTCGCCGGGACGGGCGTACCTGACGATGCTGGAGTTCGGGCTCCGGCCGGACTCGCTCGTCTCCGCGGTCAACAGGTCGACGATCTACTTCTTCGCCGGCCTGGCCGTGGCCGTGGCCTTCCGCATGAAGCTGTTCAACATCGGGGTCGAAGGCCAGTACCGCGTCGCCGCGCTGTTCGCCGCGGTCGTCGGCGCGTCCGTGAACCTGCCAGGTCCGCTGCACCTGGCCCTCGTCGGCCTGGTCGCCGTGCTCGCCGGCGCCCTCTGGGCCGGGATCGCCGCGGTGCTCAAGGTGTGGCGCGGGGTCTCGGAGGTGCTGTCCACGCTCCTGCTGAACTACGTCGCCACCGCTGTCATCGCCTACCTGCTGGCCGACTTCTTCGCGGCCGGCAGCGCCTCCGGGTCGACGCCGGAGCTTCCGCCGTCGGCCCGGCTGCCCGAACTCGACGGGCTGGTGTCATTGTTCGGGCTCTCGCTGCCTGCGGGCACCCACCTCGGAGGGGCCGCACTGGGCGCGGTCGTGCTGGGGGTGGCGGTGCATCTGCTGCTCACGCGCACGCGGTACGGCTACGAGCTGAAGGCCAGCGGGCTGAACCCGGCGGCGGCCCACGTCCACGGCATCGAGCCGCGCCGCATGATCCTCCTCACAATGCTCGTCTCGGGCGGGCTGGCCGGCCTGGCCGGGCTGCCGGACCTGCTGGGCAACACCTACAGCTACGGCGTGGACTTCCCCTCCGGGGCGGGATTCACCGGGATCGCCGTGGCCATGCTCGGCCGCAACACCCCGGTCGGCATCGCGCTGTCCGCGCTGCTGTTCGGCTTCCTGGAGCGCTCGGCGCTGATCCTCGACATCCAGGGCCTGCCCAAGGAGATCGTCACGATCATGCAGGGCGTCATCGTGATCAGCGTCGTGGGCGCCCATGAAGTGGTGCGCCGCATGGACCTCAGGCGCGCCGCCCGGCTCATGCGCGAGGAGAGCGTCCCGGTCGTCACGCCCGAGCCGGTGAGGCCCGCGACATGACCATGAACAATCCGCGCGGCCGGCTGCTCGCTGTACTCATTCTCCTGCTCGCGATGTCGGCCGTCAGAACCTTCACCGGAGCCGAGGCCCTCACCGGCTCCGGCGCGATGGGCGCCGCGCTTCGGCTGGCGGTCCCCATCGGGCTGGCCGCCCTCAGCGGCCTGTGGAGCGAGCGCGCGGGCGTCGTCAACCTCGGCATCGAAGGTATGATGATCATCGGGACCGTGTGCGGGGCCTGGGCCGGCCACTTCTACGGTGTCTGGGCCGGGGTGCTCGCCGGTGCGCTCGGCGGCGTCATCGCCGGTCTGCTCCATGCGGTCGTCACCGTGACGTTCGGCGTGGACCAGGTCGTCTGCGGCATCGCCGTCAACATCCTGGCGGTGGGTGTCGCCCGCTTCCTGTCCGTCATCGCCTTCAGCGGCCTGCCGGGGGCGGGAGCCACCCAGTCGCCTCCTGTCACGGGTGCCATCGGCACCGTGAGCATGCCGTTCCTGGCGGGCGGCTGGGGCACGCCGGACCTGCTCGGACAGCTTGAGCGGAGCCGGTGGTTCCTCCTGCCCGACGTCAGCGGCATCCTGCGGGGATTCCTGCACGAGGTCTCCTGGTTCACCGTGCTCGCCGTCGCGCTGATCCCGGTCAGCTTCGTGGTGCTATGGAAGACCGCCTTCGGGCTGCGCCTGCGCTCCGTCGGCGAGCACCCCGCCGCGGCGGACTCGCTCGGCGTCCCGGTCCAGCGGATGAGGTACTACGGGGTGCTGGTGTCCGGTGCGCTCGCCGGACTCGGCGGGGCGTACCTGGTCACCGTCTCCTCCACCATCTACCGGGAGGGTCAGACCGGCGGCCGGGGCTTCATCGGGCTCGCCGCCATGATCTTCGGCAACTGGCGCCCGGCCGGCACGGCGGGGGGAGCCCTGCTGTTCGGGTACGCCGACGCCCTGCAACTGCGTGAGCCGAGCGCGGTACACGTACTGCTGCTCCTGGCCGCCGTGCTGCTGTGGACCGCGGCGATCGTCTTCGTACGCCGGCGGCCCCGCCTGCCCTTGACCCTGGCGCTGCTCGGCGCGGCCGCCTTCGTGGTCTTCCAGAGCACCGATTCGGTCCCCACGCAGCTCATCTACGCCACGCCGTACCTCGTCACCCTGCTGGTGCTGGTCACGGTCGCCCAGCGGCTGCGCATGCCGGCCTGTGTCGGCATCCCGTACCGCCGAGGAGGTGCGTGAGCGGATGGAACCGCGCCTGATGGGGTACGCCGACCGCTGGTCCGCCGTCCCCGGACAGCGGCTGACCTTGTACGCCGCAGGCCCGCAGGGAGCCGGGACCGTGGACCTCGTCGACCTGATAGACGAAACCACCCGCACCCCGGCCGCACCGATCTCCCTCGCGCCACAACCCCTGAAAACCGGCTCCTGCCTGGAAGCCTCCGTCCCGGTGCCCGCCAGGGGGAGCATCGCGCTGTGGATTCGCCCGCACCGGCTCGGCACCCGCCAGGTCGTGGCGGAGCTGGGCACACCCGGCTGGCGACTGCTGCTCGCGCTGGACGAGGAGAACCGGGCCGAGGCGAGTGTGGAGACGGCATCGGGACTCCTGAGCTGCCATGGGCACACCGCCGTTCAGCGGGGATCCTGGTCGCTGCTGGTGGCGGCCTGGGAGGCGACGCCGTCGACGACCACCGTGCGGTTGGCCGTTGGCCGTGCTCCTGGCGTGAGCGTGCAGGCCGCGGGCCTGGCGCTGCCGCATGAGACCGGAGAGCTGCGGCTCGGAGCGGGCTCCTTCCCGGGACGGATCGCCCTGCCGATGCTGACGAGCAGCCTGATCATCACATGCGCTCCGCTGCTCGACCTGACCACCGGTTCCGAGCTGGCCAAGCACATCGGTGAGGACGTCTTGGCCCTCTGGGACGCCTCCATCGATCCGGGCGCCTGCCTCGTCACCGACATCAGCGGGAACGGCAACCACGCCCGCGCCGTCAACCGGCCACTCGCCGGGCTGATCGGGCCGGGCAGCGACACGGATCGCACCGCCGTACAGCTGAGTCCCGAAGACCTCGACGACGCCCGATGGAAAGAGACGTGCGCGCTGACCATCCCCGAGGAGACGACCTCCACCGTGCTCGGCATCCGCCTGCGGACCCGGAGCCAGTCCTGCGTCATCCCGGTGGTCGTCCGTCCCGCCGGTCCGGAGCGCGCGCCGGTCGCGGTCGTCCTGCCCACGTTCACCTATCTGGCCTATGCCAACCACCGCCAGCTCAGCGAGGCCGAGTACTTCGGGGACTACTCGCGGGTCACCGACCACGGGATCACGCTCTCGCCGACGGACGTCTACCTCAACGACCACCGGGAGCTCGGCCTGTCGCTGTACGACCAGCGGCAGGAGGGCGGCCCCGTCTACTACTCCTCCGGGCGCCGCCCCGTGCTGAACTTCGCCCCCGGCTACCGCTGGTGGATGACCGGAGCGCCACGGCACTTCTCCGCCGACCTCCTGCTCCTGCGCTGGCTGCGGTCCGAGGGGTTCGCCTTCGACGTCCTCACGGACGAGGACGTACACGCGGGCGGAGCCGGCCTGCTCGCCGGCTACCGCGTCGTCATGACCGGCAGCCACCCCGAGTACATCAGCGCGCCGGAGCGCGCGGCCGTGAGCGCGTACGTATCCGGCGGCGGACGGCTGATGTACCTCGGCGGCAACGGCTTCTACTGGGTGACCGGCGTCGACCCCCGCCACCCCCACGCCATCGAGGTCCGCCGCGGCCACGCCGGCGACTGGTGGGACAACGAGCCGGGCGAGGACGTCCTCACCTCCACCGGTGAGCCCGGCGGGCTCTGGCGCCACCGGGGCCTGGCACCACAGGAGCTCCTCGGCGTCGGCTTCGCCGCCCAAGGCTGGGGGCCGGCACCCGGCTACACCCGCCTGCCCGACAGTTACCGCGACGACGCGTCCTGGATCTTCGCCGGTGTCGAGACGGACTCCGTGGGCCGCTGCGGGCTCGCGCTCGATGGAGCGGCCGGAGACGAGATCGACCGCGCCGCGCCAGAGCTCGGCACCCCGCCCGGCACCTTGCTGCTGGCCACATCCGCGGGCGGGCACAGCCACCATTACCAGCCGGCCACCGAGGAGGCCGCGCTGGGCGCACATACCGTCCGCGCCGACATGACCCTGCGACGCCTCGGCAACGGCGGCGCGGTGTTCGCGGCCGGATCCATCAACTGGGTTGCCAGCCTCGCCTGCTGCGACGGCGACATCAGACGCGTCACCCGGAACGTCCTGTCCAGATTCCTGCTCTCCCCGCCCCTGTGAGGAGGAGTGACATGACCAACGTCAGCGAGCGGCACATTGGTTACCCCTATCCCGACAAGTCGAGTGACCTCACCGATGAGCAGTTGTCCATGCCCGCCGAAGACCTCGCGGCGATCGCCCGCCACCCCCTGACCGTGTACGCCGATACCACCGAGCTCTATCACCGGCTGGCCCGCCAGATGGCCGACGAGCTGCGCGCGAACAACATGCGCGGCGAACCTACCCGCTGGATCCTCCCCGTCGGCCCCAAGGCGCAATATCCCATCCTCGCCCGCATCTGCAATCAGGAGCGCATCAGCTGGACCGAGGTGTTCGCCTTCCACATGGATGAGTTCCTCGACTGGCAGGGCCGGCCCGTGGACCCGTCACACCCCTTCAGCTTCCGCGGCTACTGCGACCGCAACCTCTACCAGCTGCTCGACCCCGATCTGCGGCCCCACCCCGACAACATCATCTACCCGGACGTGTTCGACCCCGACGCGTACGGTGCGCGCCTGCGCCAGGTGGGCGGCGCCGACACCTGCTTCGCCGGATTCGGCTACCGGGGACATCTGGCCTTCAACGAGCCGCCGACGACGCGCTGGCACCACTACGGCCTGGAGGAGTTCGCCGCCTCGACCACGCGCATCGTCCCGCTGCTCGACGACACGATCATGGCCCACTCCCACCGGGTGACCGGCGGCTACACCCAGGCCATTCCCCGCATGGCCATCACCCTGGGCATGTCGGAGATCCTTTCGTCCAGGAGGCTGCACCTCATCACCGACGGGGGCGCCTGGAAGCGCTACATCGTGCGGGTTCTCCTGCTCACCACCGAACCCGAGGTGCAGCTCCCGGTCACTCTCGCGCATCGCCACCCCAACGTGCACGTGAGCCTGGACGCCGACAGCATCGCCCCCTGCGCGTTGGGACTCGGCTCATGACCGTCCTCGCCATCGGCGCCTACACCGTGGACCTCTACATGTTCGGCGACCACCTGCCGGCCAAGGGGGAAAGCGTCGACGCGGTCGACTACGCCACCGCGCACGGCGGCAAGGCGGCGAACGTGGCGGTCGCGTCGGCTCGGCTGGGCGCGCCCACCCGCTTCGTCGGCTGCCTGGGAGACGACACCGACCGGCTGACGGCGCTGGCCGCGCTGCGCGCCGACGGCGTCGAGGTCGACGGCTGCGCCACGGCCGACGGCATCGCGACCGGGCGTAGCTTCGTCTACGTCGACGCCCATGGTCAGCAGATCGTCATGACCTGGCCGGGGGCGGCCAACCTGCTCCCCCCTTCCCGGGCGGCCGCCACAGTGTCCGAACTGCCGGACACTTCCGTACTCGTCCTCCAGGGCGAGATCCCCGTGGCGACCTCGTCCGCGGCGGCTGCCGCTGCCTCGCCGGACGTGCGGGTCCTGCTCAATCCCAGCCCGGCCGGACCGTTCCTCAGCGAAACCGGAGAGGACCTGCTCAGCCGGGCCGACGTGCTGGTGCTCAACGAGAGCGAGCTGTCCGCGCTGGCTGAGAACACCGACGACGCGGTGGAGCGCCTGCGCCGCAGAACCAGAGGGCGCACGGTGATCGTCACCCGCGGCGAGCACGGTGCCGAGATCACCGACGACCACGGCACTATGCTGATCGACGTACCCAGCGTGAACGCTGTGGATACGACCGGCGCGGGTGACGCCTTCACCGGGGCCCTGGCGGCCGCCCTCTGCACCGGCGCGAGCCTGGCGCAAGGAGTCCGGCTCGCCTGCCGGGTGGCAGCCGTTTCCGTCACGCGCCGGTTCTGTGCTCCCAGTTATCCATCAGCCGCAGAGCTCGGTGTCGCGCCGCTCCAAGGTGCGCCCGGGCAGGAGAGAACCACGTGACACGACGACACCCCACCCTCGCGATTCAGGTACGTGATCGGCTCCACGCGCTGATCGTCGAACAGGGGCTGCGCCCCGGGGACAGACTGCCCTCGGAGAACGAGCTCATCACCCTCTTCGACGTCGGCCGCACCAGCATCAGAGAAGCGTTCAAGCTCCTTGAGCAGGAAGGACTCATCCAGTCCCGCCACGGCGACGGCCGGTATCTCACCTCTCAGCCCAGCCTGGACCGCCCGCTGACCCGCCTCGAAGGCGTGACGGAGATGCTGGCCAGCCGCGGCTACACCGGCGTCAACACGGTGCTGGACATCGCGGCGACGGAACCGGACCGCAACCAGCGCGAACTGCTTCAGCTACCTGGCAGCGAGGCCATCGTCCGGCTGGAGCGCCTGCGCCGCTACCAGGACGACGCGCTGCTCTACTCGATCGACCTGTTCCCCCGCTCGCTCATCGGCCGCCCGCTGGACGAGGTGGACTGGACCGGGTCGCTGTTCCAACTGCTCACCGAGTACGGCCACAACATCGCCTACGCGATCACCCAGGTCCGCGCCGTCACCCTCAGCCAGACACAGGCGGAGCGCATCGGCAGCCTCGAAGCCGACGGCGCGTGGCTGCTGCTGATCCAGACCCACCACGACAGCGCGGGCCGGCCGCTGCTGTACTCCCAGGACTACCACCGGGGCACCGACTTCTCCTTCCACCTGGTGAGGCACCGTGACTGACACCTTGAGAACGGGGGGAGGCGCCGTGACCGAGACCTCCAGACGTCGGCGTCAGGTGCTGCTGGACCAGGACGGCGCACCGGACGACCTGCTGTCGCTTCTCCTGCTGACCCAGTACGACAACGTCGACCTGCGCGGAGTCGCGGTGACCCCCGCCGACTGCCTTCCCCGGCCGGCCCTGTCGGCCACCCACAAGATCCTCGACCTGGTGGGCAGGGACGTGCCGACGGCCGTGGGCGTGCTGCCCGGACGCAACCCGTTCCCGCTCGCCTGGCGGATCGATGCCCTGCGGGCGGACGCGTTACCCGTGCTCAATCAGAAGGATGAGCGCCCCCGCGACGCGGACGCGCTTCCCGCGCACGAACAGCTCGCCACCTGGCTCATGCAGGCTCCGGCTCCCGTCACCGTGCTCGCCACCGGCCCGCTGACCAACCTCGCCTGGTGTCTCGATCACCACCCGCACGTCGAGTCACGCATCGAAGAGGTGGTCTTCATGGGCGGCGCGCTCGACGTCGCCGGGAACGTCAGACAGCCGGATCACGACGGCACCGCGGAATGGAACGTCTTCTGGGACCCCGACGCGCTCAAGCGGGTCTTCGACTCCTCCGTCCCCATCACGATGTTCCCCCTGGACGTGACCAACCTCGTGCCGGTGACCCACGACTTCGTCCGGGCCTTCGGCCGCCACTACGGGTGGCACGTCAGCGACCTCGCCGGATCGCTGCTCGCGCTGACATTCGGCACCTTGGAGACCACCGGCCTGCCGTACTGCTGCTGGGACAGCCTGACCACTTCCTACTTGGCCGAACCTGACATCTGCACGTTCGAGACAGTGCGCTGCGACGTGATCACCCAAGGAGAGAGCCAGGGACGGATCGTCCGGCTCCCTGACGGGCGGCCTGTCAGATGCGCACGCGCGGTCGACGCCGACCGGTTCTACCAGCACTTCCTCAACACAATGACCTCAGGTAAGCCACCGAATATCTGACCAAATCCGGGATCCGCGGTTCATGGATCAAGAAGAGAGGATCATGCGATGAGTACGAGAACATTGGAGGTCACCAGGCCGTTCCCAGCCTCCCTTTCCGGCCACCGGGCAGGGTGCCCCAAGCTGTCGGTCTTCTGCCTCGCCATGAACGAGGTCTCCTATTACGGGCTGCCACTGCTGCTCATGAAGGTGCCGAACGTCGCCAAGGCCGCGGTCGGGCGGAGCGCGGCGGAGGCCAGATCGCGGCTCGCCGGCGAGGATTTCGACGTGGCGGTGATACCGCTCACCATGTTGCCGGAGGTGCTGGAAGGCGGTTCCCGGCGAAACCGCCCGAGGATATTGGCCCTCGTGCGGGAGCAAGGAGAGATCGTCTCGCGCCTCGCCTGGCGCCACGGCGTGGCCGGCTGCCTCCTGTGGGACGAGATCAATGTCGCGAGCCTGGCCCGCACCTTCGACCGGCTGATCCACGGCGACGTGCCCACTACGGTGCACGGCCCGGCCACGCCGCTGGACGGGAAGTTGACCCAGCGGGAGCACTTCGTGCTGACTCTGCTGCTGCGGGGGATGAGCAACCACCAGATCGGCCGGGCCATGGGGATATCCATCCACGGCGTCAAACGGCATGTCTCGAACCTGCTGGTGAAGTTCAACTGCTCCAACCGGACAGAGGTGGCCCTGGTCGCCCAGCGGCTGGGGCTGGATTCCGCGCCGCCGAAGGCCATGTAAGCATCGCCAGAATTGATCCGCTTTATTTGCGCCCCAAAAATATGTCTTTCTTGGCCGCCCCCCAATGAAAGGTATGAACCGCAAACAGGAAAAAGTCATCGAGAAATGGAGTGACAATGGAAATCCCTCCCCTGGAACTCAGTGGTCGCGTTCCCACGGTCCGGTCGGCGAAAATCGAGGCGGACATGGCTTCCGCCACGGAAGCCATCAGGTCGCAGCTGACCGGATGGGGATTCATGGCCGCCGAGGTCCCCGGCATCGGCGCCCGCGTCGAGACCATGATGAACGAATTCGCCGCAGCCTGCGCGTCGACCGAGCCGAGCCTTTCCGATTACGCGCACACAGCCGTGCCGCAATTAGGCGTCGGCGGCACCCACGGGTTCTTCCCGTACAATTCGGAGATCCCCCGGCTGGCCAACGGCGTACCGGATCCCAAGGAATTCATTCACGTCAGCGGAGCCATGATCTCCGACCAGCCGCCCGGCGCCGGAGACCTCATTCGCGCCTTCCCGGCCTTCGGCACCGCCGCCACCGAGGTGTTCGACATCGCGTTCAGGCTGATCTCCCGCTTCGGTGAGGTCGTACGTGGCATGCTGCCGGACGGCACCCCGGAGCTGGAGCTGTCGCGTGACGCGACGAACCTGCGGGTGATCAACTACCGGGACGTCGGCGACCGCCGGGTGCTGGCGCACGAGCACTCGGGGATCCAGATGCTCGGCCTCCAGCTTCCCCCCTCCGACCAGGGCCTCCAGTACGTCCTGCACGACGGCACCTGGGTCGAGCCGGTGATAGCCAAGACCGACGTGGTCCTGTGCAACATCGGCCGCATGCTGACCAGCGCCTCCGACGGACGCTTCCGGCCGTCCACGCATCGGGTGCACACGCGGCCCATGCCCGCGGGCTACCGGCGCCTGTCGTCCGTGCTCTTCGCCTACCCGCCGCACAAGGCCCGGCAGTGGAAGATGGTGGACGGCGAGCTGATGACGCTGAACGCGACATGGGGCGACTTCATCGAGAACAGATTCCAGGGCTTGGGAAAGTAGTCACCCGAGACCCGGGCGGCGGGCAGGGCCTTTTGGGTGACCGCCAGAGCGGCGGGCCTCTCAGCCCGCCGCCCGCTTCACGAGCTCGCCGATCCGTGCCTCGTCCTCGGCGGTCAACGTCGTCAGGGCGAAGGCGGTCGGCCACATGGTGCCGTCGTCGAGGTACGCCTGGTCGTTGAAGCCGAGCGTCGCATACCGCGTCTTGAACTTCTGCGCGGGCTGGAAGAAACAGACGATCTTGCCGTCCCTGGCGTAGGCCGGCATTCCGTACCACAGCTTCGGCGACAGCTCCGGCGCGTTGGCCTTGATGATGGCGTGCAGCCGCTCGCCGGTGGCGCGGTCCGGCTCCGACATCTCGGCGAGCTTCGCGAGCACCTCGCTCTCCCCGTCGGCCTTGGCCGAGCGCGAGCCGCGCCGGGCGGTCGCCTTCAGCTCCTTGGAGCGCTCCTTCATCGCGCTCCGCTCCTCGTCGGTGAACCCGTCGTACTTCTTGTCGGCTTCGGTGGCGGTGGTGGCGGTCCTGGCGGTCTTGGCGGGCTGCTTGGCGGCGCTCATGGTGGGCGTCCTTCCGTCTGGGTGGCAGTTCGTCGGTGCGTTCCGACAGGAGTTATCTGACCACCGACGCGTCAAGGCCCGCATCGTCCGTGGGACACCGTGGGACATCGGGAACGCGGCCTAGCTGCGGAAACGAGGCTCCGTTCCATGTTCGCGGGTTGGGACGGCACCCGTGGTGGCTTGGTACGCCTCACGCGCGAGCTTCTCATTGTGCGGCCGCCCGAGCTTGCGCGCCAGCTCGATCGTGCGCTCGTGCAGCGCCAGCGCCTCGTCGTGGCGGCCCGCCGCGCGGCACGTCTCGGCGTACGCGGGCAGGAAGTCGATCTCCAGCTGGGCCTCGGCCAGCGGTTCCAGCAGCTCGAAGGCCTGTCGATGGTGTTCGAGCGCCTCGTCGAGCGAACCCATGACGCGCAGCGCGACACCGAGATAGTTGTGGCACCACGCCTTGTTGTGCTGAGCCTCGGCGAGCTCCAACGCCTCATGCAGCGCTCGCAGCGACTCCGCCGGGTCGTCCGGTGCCAGGGCGACACCGAGCGTGACCAGCCCGGTCATCCGGGCAGGCCCGTCGGCCAGAGCCAGTGACGCGCGGGCGAGTTCGGCGGCTTCGCTGTGCCGCCCGAGGTGGAGGGTCACCCATCCGTCGAAGGCCAGCGCCTGGGACAGTCCGGAGCGATGCCCGATCTTCTCGAACAGCAGGCGCGCCAGCCGGAACTTCGCCTGTGCCGCCTCGAAGTCGCCGAGATCCCGGTGGACGAAGCCGGTACGCAGCGCCAGCGCGCCGGCCAGCTCGTCATCGGCGACATCGGACTGTTCGGCCAGTTCGTACGCGGCGAGCGCCTCGGTGAGACGTCCGGCGGCGGCGCGGGCGAACCCGAGATCCACGAGCAGTGAGGCACGCTGCTGGTCGCGCCCGAGACGTTCGGCGGCGGCCGCGGCCGCGTCGAGCAGACGTATCTGGTCGTCGGTTCCGCGATGCCGGAAGAACCAGACGCGCATGGCCGGCGGCAGCTCAGCCACCACCTCGTCCGCGCCGAGCCGGACAGCGGCGTCGAAACAGGCGATCAGGTTGGCGTACTCGGTGTCGAACCAGGCCATGGCCTTCGCCGGATCGCCCTCCTTGCGGTGGGGCAGGGGCAGCGTCCGATCGTAGGTGGTCGCCCGCGCCAGATAGTGGCGCAAGACACGGTGTACGGCGGCATCCGCCTGTGGCTCCTCATCGGCGGCGATGTCCGCCGCGTACCGCCGGATCAGGTCGTGCAGCCGATACCGTCCGGGCGAGGGCTCCTGGACCAGATGCGCGTCCACCAGCTCTTCCAGAACCGCGTTGACGCGGTCCGGCGTCATGTCGGCGAGCGCGCCCGCCACTGCCGCGTCGAAATCGGCGCCGGGCAGCACCCCCAGCAACCGGAACACCCGGCGCTGTCCCGCGTCGAGCTGCTGCAGCGACATGCCGAACACCGAGTCGAAGCGACTGGCGCTGTCACGCAGCCGCTCGGCCAGCACCGCCACCGTCCAACCCGGCCGGTGCCGCAGCCTCGCACCCGCCATCCGCAGCGCCAACGGCAGGCCACCGCACTGCCGCAGCACCTGGGCGACCGCCTCCTCCTCGGTCAGGTCCACCCCGGCAGCCCGGCCGAACAGCGACGCCGCGTCCGCCGGAGGGAGCGCCTCCAAGGACACCGGGGGCACCCCGTCCAGGCTCACCAGCCGGTTGCGGCTGGTGACCAGCACCGCGGACTTGCCCGCACCAGGAAGGAGCGGACGTACGTGCTCCGCGTCGACCGCGTTGTCGAGCAGGACGAGTGCCCGACGCCGAGACAGCTCCGAGCGCCAGAGCGCCGCGCGTTCGACCGTGTCAGCCGGGGGATGCGCGACACCCAGGGCGCCCAGGAGCCGGCCGAGCGCGGCCGACGGCTCCAACGGCTCCTGGCCCGGAGTGAAGCCGCGCAGGTCGAGATAGAGCCCACCGTCAGGAAAGGACGGCGCGAGCCGGTGCGCCACGTGCACGGAGAGGCTGGTCTTCCCGACACCCGCCATGCCGTCGATCGCGACCGCGCCCGTGGTACGCAGCAACTCCTCGACCAGCGCCGCCTCCCTCTCGCGTCCGGTGAAGTCGGCGAGGTCGGCCGGAAGGTCGTTCCGGCGCGGGCTGGGCGCCGCGCCGGCCTTGGACGCCTCGACCCACACCGCGCGCAGCGGACGGGGATCGCGGGCCACGACCCGGCACAGCGCCACGACGGCTTCCCAGGGCGGCACCAGCCGGCCGGTCATGTACCGGGACAGGGAGGAACTGCTGAGGCCCGCCTGGCGGGCGAGGGCGCGCACGCTGAGCCCGCTCAACTCCTTGATCTGGGTGAGCTGGGCGGTCAGGTGCTCAGGTGCGCTGGACACCCGCACACGGTACCCGTCCCAGCCCGCGATCACGGAACAGAGGGTCGTTTCCGCAGCTGGGCCGCATTCCGAGTGTCCCACGCTGTCCCACGGACGGGGCGCTTCCGGACGCGCCGGTGGTCAGATGACTCCCGTCGGAACACGACCGACTCCAGCCTGGCTTCCGCCAGAACACAGCCACTGACTCCCGCCAGAACACTGCCACTGACTCCCGCCAGAACACTGCCACTGACTCCCGCCAGAACACTGCCACTGACTTCCGCCAGAACATGACCACGAAGGAGAAAGCGATGCCCACCGAACGCATGCCGAACCCGGCCACCCTGATCCCCGAGGCGATGCAGGCGCTGATGGCCGTCAACAAGGCCATCGTGGGCGCCGGAGTGGACGGGAAGTTGCTGGCGCTGTGCCACCTGCGGGCCAGTCAGATCAACGGCTGCAGCCCGTGCGTGGCCGGTGGCGCCCAGCAGCTTCGCCATCACGGCGCCACCGACGAACAGGCTCACGCCGTCGTCGCATGGCGTGAGACGCCCTGGTTCAGCGAGGAGGAACGCGCCGCGCTGGCCCTGACCGAGGCCATCACCCGGCTCGCCGACCGGCCCGACCCGGTGCCCAACGAGGTATGGGACATGGCCGCCAAGCATTTCGATCAGAAGGAGCTCGCCGCACTCGTACTCAACATCGCCATCACCAACGCTTTCAACCGCCTCAACGCGCCGACCCGCCAGCAGGCGGGCGGCAAGTGGTAAGCGCGTCGCGCGAGGTGGGAGCCCTTGGGCGGGCTCCCACCGGTCACTTCAGGGGCTAGGAAGGCGAACGACCGCGGCGCGCGGCGCGCAGGGCGTCCAGGAGGGTGCCGTCGGTGGCCAGGTGCAGGGTCGCGGTGATCGAGTAGTGGAAGTCGCCGAGGTCCTCGGCGGTCAGGTCGATCCCGTGGCGGGTCAGGAGGGGAGCCAGGTCCGCGCCGCGAATCAGCAGGTCGACGCCGTCCAGCGTGGCGGCGGCACGGACGTCGTCCGCGAAAGCACCGGAGAACGGACCGTCGAGCACCTCCTCGTCGAAGTGGACGAACGAGTTGCTCAGGTCGAAGTGCCAGGCGTACTCCTGATGGTCCTCGTCCAGGTAGACGGGGTCGGGCAGCGGCCTCGGCGTCGGGTCGGCGAGCGCGACGGGACTCGGCCAGTCAGCCGGCGGCGACGATGCGCGGTCCGGCGGGTACGCCCGCCTCCTCCAGGGTGGACAGGAGGCGTTCCATGAGGGACAGGGCGCCGGGGCTGAGCATCTGGGGGCTGTCGGCCAGCAGGATCGCGCCGCTGGGGTGGCGCAGGATGACGTGGCGCAGCGCGCCGGCCTGGGCCTGGATCTCGTCCTGCCAGGTGGCGCCGGGCGGGAGCGCGGTCAGGGCGGCGGTGCCCGGGTCGTAGGCCTGCCCGCAGACCCGGTCGGCCGTCTGGAACATCGCCCCCCTCGCCATCGTGGCGGCGCTCGCCCAGTGGCTCTGGGGCACGTGGACGAGCGCCATCCTTTTCCTGGCCGGCGTCCTCCTTCCGGAACGCATCGACGCCCTGCTCGGCATGGGCGGTCCCAGCACCGATTCCGTAACTTCGCCGGCAGCTCGGGCGCCACCTACTTCCTTGGGGCGTCACTGGCCCTGGCCCTGCTGGCCCGCACCAGGGGCGTGAAGCAGCGGGTCCTGGCAGTCGGCGTCCCGGCGCTCGGGCTGCTCATGTGGTTTCTGCGGGACAACGGCCACGGTCTGGTCGCTGTGTACGGCTTCGCGCTCACGGTCCTCATCTGGGCGGCTCGCCGTCTGATGCGACGTCCCGCTCAGGTGGGTTAGGACTCGGGCTCCACCACTTGGCCGCAGCTCCACGGGCGGTGATTCGGGCCCGCCCTTCGGCTCCGCAGGGGGTGGGTCGGGCGCGAAATACGGCGGTTCAGGCGCGCATGTTGGCGCCGCCGTCGACGGCCCACACCTGGCCGTTGATCCACTCGGCGTCGTCCGACAGCAGGAAGGCCACGGTCGCGGCCAGGTCGCTCGGGCGGCCCAGGCGGGTCGTGGGGACCATCTCCAGGAACATCTTCTGGAGGTGGACGTCGTTCTGTTCCTTCTGCGTCTCGCCCATGACGAGACCGGGCATCACGCCGTTGCAGCGCACGCCCGCGGCGCCCCAGTTCCCGGCGATGTGACGCGTGAGCGCGTTGATGGCCGACTTCGAGGCCGCGTAGGCGGGGCGCTTGCGGTCGCCGCCGCTCACGGCGGTGCCTGAGGACGTGTTGACGATGCTGCCCCCGCCGTTCGCGAGCAGGTGGGGCAGGACGGCGCGGACGGTCCGGACGTACCCGACCACGTTGACGTCCATGGTGCGCTCCCACACGTCGAGATCGGTGTCGAGCAGCGACTTGTCACGCCCGAGATTGCCCGGCGAGAGATCCGCGCCGACATTGAACAGGCCGTGCACCGCGCCGAACGCTTCCATCGTCCTGGCCACCATCGCGTTGATGGACGGCTCGTCGGCGAGGTCGAAGTGCACCGCGATCGCCGAGCCGCCCGCCTCGGTGATCTTGGCGGCGGTGGACTCCGCCCCGGGCAGGTTGATGTCGCCGACGACGACGTTGGCGCCCTCCTCGGCGAGTCTGACCGCGGTACCAGCGCCGATGCCGGTCGCTCCGCCGGCCACGATGAACGTCTTCTCCCGCAAACCGCGCATTGTGTTGTGCTCCGATCCATGCGACGTCCTGGCGTGCAGGGACGTCTGGGTGCGTGAAGTGTGTGGTCCAGCAGATGCCGGACCACACAGCAGCTAACCGTACACCTGTGTACGTTTATGCCCGCTAGGGTTGGACCGTGCGTGAAGACGGCCCACCGACGATGCGGCGTGACGCTGCCCGCAACCGAGACCGATTGCTGTCGGCGGCCCGGCAGGTGTTCGCCGAGCACGGTCATGACGTGGCGCTGGAAGAGGTCGCGCGGGTAGCCGGGGTCAGCCGCACCACCATCTACCGAAATTTCGCGACTCGTGAAGAGCTCGTGGCCACGGTCTTCGACGACAACGCCGCCCAGATCGAGCGCTATGCAGCAGAGCTGCGTGAGGTGCCCGACGGTGTGGTGAAGCTGCTTGACTTCGTGCTGGACATGCAGGTGGAGAATCGCGGCCTCGCGCAGGTCCTGGCCGGGGTGGACATGCAGTGGTTCACCGACCTCTACAGCCGCATCGCCGCTTCTTTCGAGCCGCTGCTCGAGCGAGGTCGTACGGCCGGAATCGTCCACCCGGTCATCGACATCGAGGACCTGATGCTGGCCATCTCGATGGGCGAGAGCGTCGTGGCCAGCGATGACCTGGTCCGCCGCGAGGGGCGCATCAGGCGGGTTCGGGGCATGCTGCACCGCGCCCTCTTCACCAGGTGAGGCCGAATCAGGGCTCGTTGAGGTAAGTGAGGACGGCGAGGACGCGGCGATTGCTGCCGTCGTCATCGGCGATGCCGAGCTTGCCGAACATGGAGGTCGTGTACTTGCTGATGGCGCTTTCACTGAGGAAGAGCCGCTGGCCGATCGCCTGATTGGACAGCCCTTCGGCCATGAGGCTGAGCACGGAGTGTTCGCGTTCGGTGAGTCCGCCGAGCCGCCGGGTCGAGGACCCGCGGGACAGCAGCTTGGAGATCACGGCCGGGTCCATGGCGGTCCCGCCATCGGCGACTCGGTGCAGAGCGTCGATGAACTGGTCGGCGTCGAACACGCTGTCTTTCAGGAGATAGCCGATGCCTCCGGCGCCGTCGGCCAGGAGTTCGCGAGCGTACAGCTGTTCGACGTGCTGAGAGAGGATCAGGATCGGCAGTCCGGGCAGCTCGCGACGGGCGGCGAGCGCCGCCCGCAGGCCCTCGTCCGACTGCGTCGGCGGCATGCGGACGTCGACGATGGACACATCAGGCCGCCACTTCAGCAGCGCGTCGAGCGTCTCGGGCCCGGTCGTCGCCGTCGCCACGACCTGGTGTCCGTACGCCTCGATGAGGCGGACCATCCCGTCACGCAGGAGGTAGAGGTCTTCGGCTACAACGATTCGCATGGCACCACCATCCTCACACAGGTCGGACCGCCCGCCGGGCTGGTGATCTCCAGAGTGCCGTCGAAGGCCGCGAGGCGGCGGCGTAGCCCCGCTAGTCCACCGCCGGCTGACATGTCGGCCCCACCCCGACCGTTGTCCTCGACATCCACGACGATGCCGGTGTCATCCCTGGCGATGGAGATGCGCGCCCGGGTGGCATGGGCGTGTTTGGCGGCGTTGGTCAGCAGTTCGGCGACTCCGAAGTACACGGCGGACTCGATCGGCGGGTCCAGGCGTAGCTGAAGGTCGGTGCTGACCGTCGCTTCGAGCGGGCTGTCCAGGGCGAGAGCGCGTACGGCGTCGACGAGTCCTCGCTCATTCAGCACCGGCGGGTTGATTCCCTTGACCAGCTCGCGGAGCTCGGTCAGTGACGTGGCGGCGCCGACCCGTGCTTCCCGCATCAGCGCCTTGGCCTGGTCGGGGTTGGTTTCCATCAGCTTCTCCGCGGTCGCCAGGGAGAGCCCGAGCGCGACCAGGCGGGCCTGCGCTCCGTCGTGCAGGTCCCGCTCGATCCGGCGGATCTCGGCGGCCTGCGCGATCGTGATGTCCGCGCGCTGGGCAGTCAGCTCGTCCACCCGGTCCGCCAGGGCCGTCTCGGGCGAGGCGCGCAGGAAGCGGACGGCTACCGGCTCGACGGACCGCCAGGCGTACGGGGCGGCGCCGATCGCCACGGCCAGGCCGAGCACCCCGACCAGGCGCGCGGAGAGCGCCGGCTGGGACAACCCGTGGACCGCGGCCGCGACTCCGGCCGGTGGGATCGCGCAGATCACGCCCGCGGTCATCGGCACGATCGCCGTGAACCGCAGGTCACGCCAGACGGCGGGATCGCGCCACCGGGTTCGCCACTGCAGATCCATGCGGGCGTCCCGGCTGGTGCGCTCGTAGGAGTAGCCGTTCCACCAGTGCCCGGTCGCCATCTGTGTCACCGGCCCGGCCTGCCGATATCCGGCGGGAATGTCGGTGCCCGTCCACTTCGCGACCAGGGAGCGGACCATTCGGCACACCGGGCGGGACAGGGCGAGCGTGCCGATACACGCCCATATGAACGGCGCTATCCCCGACCACGGGTTTCCGCCCCACCACCAGAACCACAGCGCCACGGCAGCGGCCCACACGGCCGGCACCAGCATGGCGACGACCACCACGACGCACGCTCGCACGAACCCCACGCAGGCGCTCGTCACCCACTGTCGCATGATTCTTCCTTCTCACTTCATGACCCTGCGCCGATCCGGCCAGTACGGCTTGGTGTCTCCACTGTGTACCGCACCCGCCCCTGGTCCCCACCAGATCGGCTGTGGAGTGGGTCTAGCCCCACTCACCTGTACGTCCAGGCCGATACCGCGCGACTCATGCGCTCCCTAACGTCGACACGACTCCAGACGACACGAGGGAAGAAGAGACATGGAAACCACCAACCATCAAGCCACCCAGCGAGCCTTCGGCAAGGCGAAGATCTTCATCGCGGCCTATGGAGCGCTCAGCACCGCGGTCCTCATCACGGTCGCCATCCTCGCGATCACCGGACACACGGTGACCTCGTTCATGTGGGGCCGATCAGCCGGAGTGCTCGCGAGCGCGGCGGTGACCTACTGGCTGACCGGCCTCGCCGCACGGGGAGCGCGAGGGGCCTTTCTCCGCGTACGCATCATCTCGATCGTCATGCCGCTCGCGATCATCGGCGTCGACCTGATCCCCGGTGTCACCACGGCGTGGTTCGCCATGCTGCAGGCCACCTGCGCGCTCGCCATCGCCGCGGTCGCCTTCATCGTCAACGGGTCCCGACTGCGCGCCGCCTTCTCCGGATGATCGTCTGGCCGGGCATTGCCGATGTCCGGTCAATGCCCTGGATCGGCGGCCAACCGCGATTGACACTTGGCCCATGAAATCGACAGTGAAGGCATTTCTCGCCGCGTCGGCATTGGCCTGCGTGGCAGTGGTGGGCACCGCGGGTACGGCGAACGCGGCCACCGGGCGGCTGACCTTGATCAGCGGCACAGCCGCCGCCACCATCGCGTACTCCACTTGTCAGAGTCCGCGGCAGTACCCGGTGCAGCAGTACGAGATCGACGCATTCGTCAACGAGCCGCTGCCCGGCTGTCAGGCCGTCCTGGTCAACCTATCGGGCACCCCGAAAGTGCTGTGCGTCGGCCGCGGGAGCGTGCCTGCCGAATTTCGCCGGTCGGCAAGCGTCACCATCCAGCCTGGCATCGCACCGGCCTGCACGTATTGAGTAGCGGTCATCAGCCGGCGTTGTGGCGAAACCAGTCGAGCGTCGCGGCGATGCCCTTGGCATGCGGGGTGACCTCGACCGGTCCGAACGTTTCGCGGAAGGCCGAGTCGTCGGCGATGAACGGGCGGTCGCGCTGATACCAGGTTTCGCCGAGTGCGCGCACGGTGGGGTTGAACAGGCCGATGAGGCGCTGCATACCCCGGCCTAGCCCGGCGGTCTTCAGCTCGCCTCCCACCTCGGCGCGCACGAGGTCGAGGAACTGGCGGCCGGTGATCGCCTCGGCGGCGGGCAGGTGCCAGGAGCGGCCGTCGGCGTCGGCGCGCTCGCCGAGGGTGACCAGCCCGGCGGCGATGTCCGGCAGGTAGGCGATGGTGTGCGGCTGGTCGAGGTCGCCGACCCAGCGGGCGGTCTTGCCGGCCAGGGCGGCGGCGAAGACGGTCGGGCCGATGGTGGTGTTGACGCCTCCGGGGCCGTAGTAGTCGGAGGCGCGCCCCATGGTCGCGCGGACGCGCCCGGACCGGTGGGCGTCGAGGATCAACTCGTCGACCTTGGCGCGGGCCCGGCCCTTGGGGTTGGTGGCGGCGTGCGGCAGGCCTTCGGTCATGTGGCCGTCGACGGGTCCGTAGACGTACAAGTTGTCGGCCATGACCAGCTTCGCCCCGGCGGCCTCCACCCCGGTCAGGATCGTACGGATGAGGCCGGGGAACTCCTCGGCCCAGCGCTCGTACTTCGGCTGCGCGCACTGGTAGACGACCGCGGCGCCCTGGCAGGCGGCGAGGGCGCCCTCAGAGGTGGTGACGTCGTGCCGGTCGACTGCCGCGCCCCGGCTGACGGCGCGGACCCGGTGGCCGCGGGCGGTGAGCTCGGCGACGACGGCCGAGCCGATCGCGCCGGTGGCGCCAAGGACGACATGCAGGTCAGACATAGTATTGATCCCCCGGAAGCCGGTTTCAAACCGTTGTTATGTAACAACGTTATGCTAATCTTGCTCCCATGGCAAGACCGAGAAACCGTGACTACGGCGAGCTTCGGCACGAACTCGTCGATGCCGGCGGCCGGCTCCTGGCCTCGGAGGGCCCGGCCGCGCTGACCACCCGCCGGGTCGCACAGGAGACGGGCGTGTCCACCACGGCCGTCTACCAGCTCTTCGGTGACAAGGCCGGACTCGTCCGCGAGATGTTCCTGGCCGGCTTCGAGCGCCTCGCCGAGGCCTTCGCCGCCGTCCCCCACACCAGCGACCCGGTCGCCGACCTGCTCGCACTCGGCCACGCTTACCGGGCCAACGCCGTGGCCAACCCGCACCTGTACGAGCTCATGTTCGGCCGGCCGATCCCCGCCTTCCAGCCCGACGCCGCCACGGCCGCGCTGATCCAGCCGACCTTCGACACTCTCGTCGCCGCCGTGGCCCGCTGCGTACAGGAAGGCGAATTCGCGCCCGGTGAGCCTTATGCCCTCGCCGTGCGGATCAACGCGCTCGCGCACGGGCTGTGCAGCCTCGACCTGCGCGGCGCCCTTGGTGGCACCGACGAGGCACGCCGCCACTGGGACGACGCCTTTGACACCATGATGCGAGGGTTGCGCGCCACCGAATAGCAAGACCGGGCGGCCCTTGTGCGGGGCCGCCCGGTCTTTTCAGGAGGGGGAGGGTGTCAGGCGATCGCCGGTTCGCCCGAGGAGCGCGGCGCGCTCACCGGAGCCTCGTCGAGCGACTGCGGGGGAGCGTTGAGCACCGCCTCGTCGAGACGACCCTCGCCGCGGGCGACGAGGACCGGCACCACCATCTGGCCCGCGACGTTGGTCGCGGTGCGGATCATGTCGAGGATCGGGTCGATGGCCAGCAGCAGGCCGACGCCCTCAAGCGGCAGGCCAAGGGTGCTCAGCGTCAGCGTGAGCATGACGATCGCGCCGGTCAGACCGGCCGTCGCGGCCGAGCCGACCACGGAGACGAACGCGATCAACAGGTACTCGCCGATCCCCAGCGGGACGTTGAACACCTGCGCCACGAAGATCGCCGCCAGCGCCGGGTAGATCGAGGCGCAGCCGTCCATCTTGGTGGTCGCGCCGAACGGCACGGCGAAGGAGGCGTAGTCGCGGTCGACGCCCAGGCGCTCGATGGTGACCTTCTGCGTCAGCGGCAGCGTGCCGACCGAGGAGCGGGAGACGAAGGCCAGCTCGATCGCGGGCCACGCGTTGCGGAAGAACGTGATGGGGTTGACCTTGCCGACCACCGCGAGCAGCGTCGGGTAGACGGCCAGCAGGACGATGAAGCAGCCGATGTAGACGCCGAGACTGAACTTGGCCAGCGGCGCGATCAGGTCCCAGCCGTACGTGGCGACCGACTTGCCGATCAGGCCGGCGGTCCCGATGGGGGCCAGGCGGATGACCCACCACAGCGCCTTCTGGACCAGTTCGAGGATGGAACGGCTGAAGGTGAGGAACGGCTCGGCCTTCTCGCCGATCGCGATGGCCGCCGCGCCGAGGACGATCCCCAGGAAGACGATCTGGAGGACGTTGAGCTCGGTGAACGCCGTCACGATGTTCGTCGGGATGATGCCGGTGAGGAAGTCGACCCAGGTGCCGACGTTCTCGGGCGCCTTCGCGCCCGCCGTGTTCAGGGTGATGCCCTGGCCCGGGTTGATGATCAGACCGAGGCCGATGCCGATGATGACGGCGATCAGCGCGGTGGCCAGGAACCAGAACAGCGTCTTGCCCGCCAGCCGGGCCGCGCCGTTGACGTTGCGGAGGTTGGCGACGCTGACCACCACGGCGGTGAACACCAGCGGCGGCACGGCCAGCTTCAGCAGCTGAACAAAGAGTTTTCCGACTTCGGTGAGCGTGGTGGCCAGCCAGGCGAGGTCCCAGATACGGGCGGCGAAGCCGAGGGCCACGCCCACGACCAGGCCCAGCAGCAACTGCAGGGAAAAAGAGAATCTCTTCACGATGAGGAAGGCTCCGAAAGACGGCATGCCTAAGAAGGCATGCGAAAGGGGGGCGGGTGAGGGGTCGGGGAATCCAGCGCTCGTCAGAGCGCGGTCAGCGACAGAGGGAGCCGGTCAGACGACAGAGATCGATGTGCAGCCGCTCAACAAGCCACACAGACAGGACGATGAACCTCACAGGACCACTTAACCGTAGTTAACAGGACACTATTCCGACTCTACGAGCGATCTATCTCACAAATCAAGCCTTTCCCGACCAGAAGTCAGGGGATGCCGCGCAGCGCCTCGCCGACCTCCAGGCGTAGCGGCCCTGATCGGTCAGCGGTGAATGGCCGCGCTTGACCTCAACCGAAGTTGAGGTTCCAGACTGAGGCTCGTAGTCGTCAAGCGAGGAAAGTGAGCAGCTGTGCGAGTTGTACGAGTGGCGGAGTTCGGCGGCCCGGAGGTCTTGCGGATCGCGACCGTGCCGGACCCGGACCCTGGGCCGGGTGAGGTCGTCGTCGACGTCGAGGCCGCCGGAGTCCTGTCGATCGACACGGTGATCCGCGGCGGGCTGGCCGGTGAGATCTTCCCGGTGCAGCTGCCCTACGTGCCGGGCGTAGGTGCGGCGGGGCGGGTCAGCGCGGTCGGCGAGGGCGTCGATCGGGAGTGGATCGGCCGGCGGGTCCTCGCCGACGTCGAGAACGGCGCGTACGCCGAGCAGATCAGCACAACGCTGGAGAACCTCATCCCGATCCCGGATGGCTTGGGGACGCGGGAAGCGTTGGCGTTGCTGCACGACGGCGCCGGGGCGATGCAGCTCTTCGACCGGGTCGACCTGCGGCCCGGCGCGACCGTGTTGGTCCAACCCGCCGCCGGCGGCCTGGGCAGCGGGCTGGTGCAGCTCGCCCACGCCGCCGGTGCCCGGGTCATCGGCGCCGCCCGTGGCGCCCGCAAGCTCAAGGCCGTCGAGGAGCTCGGCGCCGACGTGGTGGTCGACTACACCACGCCCGGCTGGCTCGACCAGGTCGGCAGGGTGGACGTGGTCTTCGACGGCGTCGGCGGGGAGCTCGGCCGGGCCGTCTTCGACCTGGTGGAGCCGGGCGGCACGTACTCCAACTACGGATTCTCCGGCGGCGGGTTCACCGAGATCGACCGTGACGAGGCGGCGCGACGCGGGGTGACCTCGATCGGTATGGAGCAGCTTGTCGAGGGCCAGCCGCATCGAAAGACGTGGGCGCGGCGAGCGCTGAAAGAGGCGGTAGCCGGCCGGATCCGTCCGCTCATCGGCCAGACGTTCCCGCTGGAACACGCCGCCGAAGCGCACGCCGCCCTCGAGAACCGCGACACCCTGGGCAAGTCCCTCCTGTTGACCTGACAGGTTTCTCGGTTGTGGTGAGCGTTGGCTAGGGCAGTAGGACCCAGAGGTCGTAACCCTCTGGGGGGTAATAGCAGGCCCAGTCCCTCCACCGACCGGCCTTCTGCCCCGCGTCTCCTGCCGCGAGGCAATAGTCGAGACGGGTGAAGTGAGCCCACTTCGTCCAGCCCGGAGGAGCCTGTACGGACTGGGTATGCCGGATGGTCGCTTGGTTGGCGGCTAATGCGGGCGTTGCCGTGGACAGTGCGGTTGCGGTAGCAGCCGCGGCCATTAATACGGCAATGGAGAGTCGAGCAGCTTTCGCGTTCACTGACGCCTCCTCAGTCGCTGTCGCCGGCTGGGTTTTGCCGGCCAGACATTTCAACCCTGGCTGTCCGCAAGGCCGTTCTCCAGGGCGTCGACAGGACATTTCCCGGACATGGAACAGCAGGGTTGGTGACAGCCGGCCCTCTGAGCGGTGTCAACCGCCGGCGGCCGATCGCCTGGTGTTCAGCTGGTCGAACCCCACCGCGACGAGGATGAGCACGCCGATGGCGATCTGCAGGTAGAAGGCGTTGATCGCCAGGAGGTTGCCGCCGTTGTTGAGTACACCCATGATCAGTGCGCCGGTGGCGGCGCCGATCGCGCTGCCCTTCGCGCCGAAGAGGCTGGCGCCGCCGATGACGCAGGCGGCGATCGCGTTGAGCTCGAAGCCGGTGCCGGCGGTGGGGATGCCCGCTCCCAGACGGGAGGCGAGCAGCACCCCGCCGAGGCCGGCGAGCAGGCCCGAGATCATGTAGACGGAGATCGTCACCAGACGGACGGGGACGCCCGCGAGGCGGGCCGACTCGGGGTTGGAGCCGACGGCGTAGATGTAGCGGCCGAAGACCGTCCGGGCGAGGACGAACCACATCACGGCGGTGACCACGGCGGCGATGATGAGCAGGTTGGGGATCCCCAGGATCGTGCCGTTGGCGATGGTCTGGAACGCGTCCGGCACACCCTGAATGGTCTGGGCGTCCGTGGTGACCAGGACCAGGCCGCGGGCGATGCCCAGCATGCCCAGCGTCGCGATGAACGGCGGCAGCAGGGCCTTGGTCACCAGCAGGCCGTTGACGATCCCGAGCACCGTGCCGATTCCCACCCCGAGCAGGATCGACGGCAGGATCGGCACACCGGCGACCAGGAACTGCGCCGTGGAGGCGCCGGACAGGCCGAGGATGGAGCCGACCGACAGGTCGATCCCGGCGGTCAGGATGACCAGGAGCTGGCCGATCGCGATGATCCCGAAGATGGCGACCTGACGGGCGAGGTTGGCCAGGTTGTTGCCGGTGAGGAACTCGTCGCTGGCGAGCGTGAGGGCGCCGATCGCCACGAGCAGGACGACGAGCCCGCCGCTCTCTCGTCCGGCGATGTCACCCAGCGTGACGACCCGCCGCTTCGGCTCGGCCGTCGGCTCGGGCGCCTGCCTGGGTTGCGGCACCGTCTCCAGCGCCGCCGCGTCGTCCGCCGCGCCGCCGGGCGGCCTGTTGGTGATCGTCGTGGTCTCGATCGGCTCGCGCCAGACCAGCTTAGGCATCTCGGCTCACCCCTCCTGGGTCATCTCCGCCGCTCTGGAGCTCGCTCTTCGGAAGCTCGCCGCTCTGGAGCTCACCGTCCGGGAGCTCACCGTCCGGGAGGTCGGTGCCCCCGGCGCCGCTGGCCAGGCGGAGGACGTCCTCCTCAGTGGCGGTTCCGGGAAGTTCGCCCGCGACCGCGCCGTCCCGCAGCACGAGGATGCGATCGGCGAGCCCCAGTAGCTCCGGCAGGTACGACGAGACCACGATGATCCCCAGCCCGTCGCCCGCCAGGTCACCGATGACGTTGTAGAGCTCGCCCTTGGCCCCCACGTCGATGCCCTTCGTGGGCTCGTCGAACATCAGCACCTTCGGCTTGGTGAGCAGCCATCGGGCGAGCAGCACCTTCTGCTGGTTGCCGCCGGACAGCGTCGACACCGGCTGGTCGTACGAACCGGCGCGCAGCCGCAGGCTGTCGAGCAGCCGGTCGGCCTCCTCGGTCTGTTCGCGGCCGGGAAGGAGCCCTCGGCGAGAGCCGCTGCGCAGGCTCGCGATGGTGACGTTCTCCCGGATCGACAGCTCCGGCAGCAGCCCCAGCACCTTGCGGTCCTCGGTGAGGAGCCCTACCCCGGCGTTCATCATCGTGCGCGGCCCGGACGGTTTCACCGACTTGCCCCTGACCTCCACCTCACCGGCCACGATGGGAGCGGCGCCGAAGATGGACAGCAGCAGCCCGCTCCGCCCCGCCCCCAGCAGCCCGCCGATGCCGAGGATCTCGCCCTCCCCGACGTGCAGGTCGATGCTCGGCGAGCGGTCGAACCGGCGCAGGCCCCGGACCCGCAGCGCGGGCGTCCCCGCGTGCCGGTGGGTCTCCGGATAGAGCGAGCTGATCTCCCGGCCGACCATCGCGGTGATCAGCCGGTCCTCGTCGTACCCGCTGATCGGCCCGGCCTCGGACAGGCCCCCGTCCCGCAGGACGGTCACCCAGTCGCCGATCTCGAACATCTCCTCAAGCCGGTGCGTCACGTACAGCATCGCTATGCCGCGCTTGCGCAGCCGCAGGATGTGCTGGAGGAGGCGCTCCGACTCCGCCTCGGTGAGCGCCGTGGTCGGCTCGTCGAAGACGATCACCTTGACGGAGTCCGCGGTCAGCACCTTGGCGATCTCCACGAGCTGGCGGGTGGCCGCCGGAAGGCGTTCCACGATCGCGTGCGGACTGAGCTCCGTCAGGCCGACCTCGTCGAGGGCCTTCCTGGCGCGGGTTTCCAGCTGGTTCCTGGCGATGATCCCGGTCCGTGCCGGAAGGCGGCCCATGAACAGGTTCTCCGCGACCGACAGGTGGGGGAGCAGGCTGAGCTCCTGGTAGACGGCCTGGACGCCGGCCGCGCGTACCGATGCCTGGGTCGGCGCGGTGACCGGGCGGCCGTCGATCTCGTAGCTGCCGCTGTCGCGGCGCAGCGCACCCGTCAGCACCCGGATCAGGGTCGACTTCCCCGCGCCGTTCTCCCCGGCCAGGCAGTTCACCTGGCCGGGGACCAGGCGGAGCGAGACGTCGCTCAGGGCCTGGACGGGGCCGAACGCCTTGGAGACGCCGTGCAGCTCGACGACCGGCGCGGTCATCATTCCGCCTTCATCGTCGGCGGGTGGAGCAGCTGCTTCACATCCGGCGCCGTCATGTTTCCCTTGTCGGCCACGACCGCTCCGGGGTCGATGTCACGCGGCGGGATGCGCTTGACCGTGGCCATCCCGGCCGCCAGGACACCCTGGTAACCGAAGAAGTACGGGTTCTGCACCACCAGCGCGTCGATCGTGCCGGCGGCGAGCGCGGCGTTCTCCTGCGGGTCGGAGTCGAAGGCCACGACGGGGACGGTCGCGGCGGCGTGGTTGTCCTGGATCGCCCGAGCCGCGCCGACACCTGAGGTGTTGTTGTCGGCGAAGACCCCCGCCAGGTTCGGGTTGGCGGTCAGCGCGTCGTTGACCTGCGACGCCGCGGTGTTGATGTCATTGTTGTTGAAGCGCTGCAGCCCCACCTTGACCTGCGGGCAGTTGTTCGTGATGCCCTGCTTGAAGCCGGCGTCCCGATCGACGAGTGACTGGATGCCGGCCACCGAGGACTCGATCATGACGGTGCCGCTCGTCTTGTTCTGCGCTTTGAGCAGCTCGCACATGCGCTTGCCCGCCTGGGTCCCGGCCTTGACGTTGTCGGTGCCGATGAACCCCTCCGAGGGGGTGGTCACGCGGCTGTCCACGGTGATGACCTTGAGCCCCGCCTTGCGCGCCCGGTCGATCGCCGAGTTCAGGGCGCTGGAGGAGTTGGGCGCGATGACCAGCCCGTCAACGCCCCGGGAGATGGAGTTCTCGACCAGTTGTACCTGCTGGTCGATGTTCGTCTCGGAGGTCGGGCCGAACGTGCTCACGTTGAGCCCGAAATCCCCGCCCGACTGCTTCGCCCCGGCGATCATCGTCTGCCAGAACGAGGAGTCGCTCGCCTTGATGATCACATCGATTTTCTTGCCGCTCGCCAGCCCGCCCGCGCCGCCGCCCGCGGCGTGTCCGGCCGTACTTGTCGCCCGGCCTCCCACCACCCCGAGTACCAGCGCCACCAGCGCGATCGCCGCGACCAGCGAGAGCGAGAAAACGATTCGAGAACTAGCCATGACGGCCCCCTGAAAGGTGTCTCAGGCGGCAGTCGCTCTCGGTCGTAGCGCCCCCGAGAACACCCTTCCAGCAAAACCTGGGAATTCACTGGTTCGAAACTAGTAAAGAGAAAAGAACTCATTACTCGCATCCGCCAACCGCCGCGCGGCTGAGCACCACAGCGGCGGTGGCCTAGCGACTACAGCAGGATGCGTCGGTGCCCCGCGTACTGGCGAGGACGCTGGACCCTGGCGAGTTCGCGCAGGGCGCGCGACGCACCGCTCCGCCTGGCCAGGGCGAGTGCCTGACGGGCCGCCTCGGCCGAGCGCTCCCTGTCATGGGCGTCAGCGTACGCGTGGGCCATGCGGGCCAGGGCGTAGGCGACGGCGTACGTCGGCTGCGCCTTCGGCGGTCCCAGCTCCAGGATCTCGATCGCGCCACCGGCCTGACCGAGGTCGATGAGGCACCCGGCGCACAGCGCGTTGTGCGCCTCGGCCGAGCAGTCGAACCGGTAGGGCGGGTCCTCGCCCGGTTCCTCCAGCGACTGCGCCGACTCCTCCAGGCGGCGATGGCACATGTCGACGTCGCCGGCCAGGGCGTGGCCTTGCGCTTCGTGATGCCGGCACAAGGCGTCCATTCGCGGCGGAAGTTCGGCGCGTTCGCGGGCCGCGATGGCGAGGTCCACGAGCCGGCCGGGATCGCCGGCGGTGTCGGAAAGACCGCCCCGCTGGGCGAGCGTGTACGCCTCCAGCAGCGCGTCCGCCGTTCCACGGGCGTCGCGGATGGCCTCGTCCGACCAGGTCAGCGCCCCGTCGGGGTCGCCGGCCTCGTGGTGCATGCGGCTGATCAGCTCGGCGTTCTCCGCGGCGAGCGCCAGGAAGGCCCGCCTGACCGGCGTACTGGCGTCGCGGTGGAACTCCTCGATCCCGGCGAAGACCGGCCGCAGCGCGTTGATCAGGTCGGCGGGGCGGAGGTCGGTCCGGGAGTAGGCGTCGAGGAGGGTCCTGAAGTAACGGACCGTCCCGTCATCGGCGCGCTGGGGCGCCTCGATCGCCCGGCCGGTACGCTCCTCCTCCTCGGCACTGAACATCCCCGACTGGAGCGGGATGTTCGTGACGTAGTGCCACCGAGTGGTGCCGGCCGCGTCCCCGACGAACAGGTCCGCCTCGTCCACGCCGAACGCCCGGCAGAGCAGCTCCGCGTGCGACTCGTCGAGCCGCCGCTCTCCGGTCTCCCACAGTCGGATCATCGAGCTGAGCGCCTCCGGTGCGGGCAGCTGATCACGCGTCGTCTCGTCCGCCGCGTCGGCCAGCCGTCTCCCGAGCTCGTCGCGGCTCCACAGCCGTCCACGGCGCAGGACCCTCAGGCGTGCGGCCCAGATCGGAACATCGATGTCAGCCATTGGCGTTCCTTCAGCGTCCGAGTGATTTGTCTCTATTGTCCGTTTCCTTGGGCTGTCTCGTTAATCCTGAATCGGTAGATCAGCCTGTTGACCTGGGCGGATGGCCGCCCCCACGGGTGATGTCACATGGCGGTCCAAAGCCGGAAACCTCCGCGCAACCCTTGACACGCCAATCCGCCACCCAGCACGCTTGTCGGGAAATGAAAAGACTTTTCACACAGTGAAAAGCATTGGAAGGCGGCCACACCCCCATGAGCCACGAACCCGCGCTCGCCCAGCACCCTCCCGGCCATCCGGAACCAGCGGCGCCGTCCGCTGACGCCCGGCTGAGAACCGGGGCGCAGGCCGCCCTCGTGGCCCTCTCGGTCTATGTCGCGATCGAGTCCCTGAGCCTGGGTCTGTGGTCCTCGTTCGGCCCCGGGGCGGGGTTCTTCCCGTTCGTGCTGGGTGTGGCGCTCGGGGTGCTGAGCGTCGCGTGGTTCTTCCAGTCGATCCGCGCGGGGCGCGCCGACGCCGCGCCGGGCGACCGGACCGATGTCCGGCACGCCGTCGCCGTGCTGGTCAGCCTCGTGGTCCTGGCGGCGGTCATGGACCTGCTCGGCTACCAGATCAGCATGTTCCTGTTCCTCATGTTCCATCTCAAATGGCGGGCGGGACGAAGCTGGGCGCTGTCGCTGGTGCTCGCCCTGGTGAGCAGCGCGGGCGTCTTCTACGGCTCGCCGCCCTCGGCTCGTTCGTGGGCGGCACCGTCGCCACGGCGGGGCTCGTCGTCGCGGCCAAGCCGCTCGGCGACCTGGGCCTGCGGATCGGGCCGCCGGAGTTCTTCGCCCTCATGGTGCTCGGCATCTCGCTGCTCGTCGCGCTCGCGGGCCGCTCCATGACCAAGGCGCTCATCTCCGGCGTGCTGGGCCTGCTGATCGCCATGGTCGGCATCGACCCCGTGGGCGGGGCGCCCAGGTTCACCTTCGGCAGCGATCGGCTGCTCGACGGCATCAACTTCGTCGCCGTCATCATCGGGCTCTTCGGACTGTCGGAGATCCTCGGCGCGGCCAAGGGCGGCACCGCCAAGGCGGTGGCGCCAGGGCTGCGGGCGCTCCTGCCCGGCCGTACGGACCTGCGGCGCAGCGTGCCGGCGATCGCCAGAGGCACCGGCATCGGATTCGCGCTCGGGTTGATCCCGGGGATGACCGGCTCGGTCTCCTCGCTGCTCGCCTACGGCGCGGAGCGGAAGTTCGGCAGGCACCGCGCCGAGCTGGGATCGGGCGCGGTGGAGGGCGTCGCGGGCCCGGAGACGGCGAACAACGCCCACGCGAACGGCGCGCTCGTGCCGCTGTTCACGCTCGGCATCCCGGCCTCGCCGACGATCGCCGTGCTCATGGGCGCCTTCCTGCAGCAAGGGCTGACGCCTGGTCCTACGTTGTTCGCCGAGCACGCGGACGTCGCCTGGGGGATCATCGCCAGCCTGTTCGTCGGCAACGTCATCCTGCTGGTGCTGAACGTGCCGCTGGTCGGGGTGTGGACGTCCATCCTGCGTATCCCGTATCCGGTGCTGACCGCGATGATCCTCACCTTCATGGTGGTGGGCGCGTACACGATCAACTTCACCGTCTTCGACGTTTTCGTGATGGTCGCCTTCGGGCTGCTCGGCCTCGCGCTGCGCCGCCTGGACATCCCCCTCGCGCCCCTGGTGCTGACCCTCGTGCTCGGGCCCCTCATGGAACGTTCCCTGCGCGAGTCGCTGGAGCTGTCCCAGGGCGACTTCACCGTCTTCCTCACCCGTCCGATCAGTGTCGTGCTGCTGGTGGTCGCGCTCGTCATCGCGGCGAGCCCGCTGCTGCGACTGCGTAAGCCCGCTGCGCTGGCCGAAGATCCCGAAGCCTGACCAGAACGTCACCCCCCAAGAAAGAGGAGCCATCGTGAGACTCAAGTTCGCAGTCATGGCCGTAGCCGTGACGACAGCGCTCGCCGCATGCGGTGCCCAGCAGGCCGGCGGGGCCGCGGGCGCCTGGCCGCGCAAGGGGAAGCCGATCACGCTGATCGTCTCCTTCGCGCCCGGCGCGGCAGTCGACGCGGCGGCCCGCGTGGTCGCGCCCATGCTGGAGAAGGAGCTGGGTGCGAACGTCGAGGTGCTCAACCGGCCGGGCGCCGGTGGCCAGATCGGCTACACCGCGCTCAGCAAGGCCAAGGCCGACGGCTACACCATCGGCGCCACCGGCTCGCCGTCCATCGTCGTCTCGCCCCTTGACCCGAGCCGGGGCGCCACCTACACACGGCAGAGCTTCCAGCCGCTCGGCATGCAGGCCCTCGACCCGATGCTCGTCGGGGCCGCCTTCCTGGGCAAGCACGTCGGCGCTTACGTCGGCAACGTCAGTGACGTCAAGCCCCTCGTCGCCCAGGGCAAGATCAAGGTGCTCGGCGTCATGTCGGGGCAGCGCAGCCCGTTCCTGCCGGATGTCCCCACCTTCGCCGAGCAGGGGTACCAGATCGAGCAGGCGACCGCCCGCGGCTACGCGGCTCCGGCGGGGGTGCCCGCCGAGGTGCGTACCAAGATCGAGGCGGCGTTGAAGAAGGCCATCGAGGATCCGGCGGTCGTCGCCAAGATGAAGGATCTCGGCCTGGGCACCGTCTACAAGTCCGGTCAGGAGTACGCCACGTACTGGACCGAGCAGGAAACCACCATCAAGCAGACCCTTCCCCTTGTCCGCAATGAAAAAGGCTGAGAGGCAATGAACATGAGTGAACCCTCCGTGCTGAGCAGGCTCGCCGCCCTGCCCACCGCCAACATCGGCGATGCGATGGAGCGCCTCGGCATCCTCGACTCCCGGATCCGCCCGGTCTGGCCCGGCGCCCGCGTGGCCGGGTACGCCTTCACCGTATGGACCCGGTCGGGTGACAACGCGCTCATCCACCAGGCGCTCGAGGTCGTCGGGGCGGGCGACGTCATCGTGGTCAACGGCGGTGGTGACGAGTCCAGGGCGCTGATCGGCGAGCTGATCGGCCAGCGGGCCAAGAACAGCGGCGTGGCCGGATTCGTCATCGACGGAGCCGTCAGGGACGCCGAAGGGCTCGGCGAGATGGGCATGCCGGTCTTCGCCCGAGCGGTGACGCCCGCGGAGCCGTACAAGAACGGACCTGGTCATCTCGGCCGGACGATCGCGGTCGGCGGCGTCGCCGTCGCACCCGGAGACCTGATCCTCGGGGACGCCGATGGCGTGGTGGTGGTTCCGCTCGCCGAGGCCGAGCGGGTCGCGCAGGCGGCGGAGGCGGTCTTCAGCCTCGAGGAGGGCAAACGGGCTGCCATCCTTGAATCCGAGTGACAGCGAATCCGAGTGACAGCGAATCCGCGTGACAACCGTTCTCCTAGGGCGAGGGAGTTCCGCCGATGGCAGCCGTGCAGCCACAGCCGTCCATGCGCTCGGTCGAGCGCGCGTTCGACGTGATCGAGGTGCTGGAGCAGAGCGACAAGCCGATGCGGCTCTCGGACGTCGCGCGGCGGGCCGGTCTGTCCCCGGCCACCACGCTGCGCCTGCTCGGGGTGCTTCAGCGGCGCGGGTTCGTGGTCGCCGAGCAGCAGGCCTACCACCTCGGCCCGGCCACGCTCGCCGCCGCCCACAGCTTCCTCGTCACCGACAGCCTGAGCCGCGCCGCCACGCCGGTGCTGCAGGAACTGGCCGCCACCACCGGCCTGACCGCGACCCTGCACATCAGATCAGGCCTGGAGCGCATCGTCATCGCCCGGGTCGACGGCGCCGATCCGCTGCGTTACCAGCTCCCCATCGGCCAGCGGCTCCCGCTGCATCTCGGCGCGGGCAAGGTGCTCGCGGCGGCCATGCCCGAGGAAGAGCTCGAGGCCCTGATGTCAGCGGTACGCGACCTGAGCACCGCGGGCGGCAAGCCCGTGAGCGAGGCGGACCTGCGTGCCGAGCTGGCGCTGATCAGGGAGCGCGGCTACCACGTCTCCGCCGACGAGCGCGTGGTGGGCTCCTCGGGCGTGAGCGCGCCCGTGCCGCGCCCGGACGGCCAGGTCATGGCCACGGTGGGCATTTCCGGCCCCGCCGAACGCCACCCCGAGAGCGAAATGCTGAGCATCGTGCCCGAACTGCTCCGCGCCGCCGCCGCGCTCGGCCGTGCGCGTGACCTCTGACGATCTCTTTTTCGTTAACCTCTCTACTTTCTTAGCAAGGATTGATGAAACATGCGTTGTGCCGTCATCGGCCTGGGAGAGGCGGGCGGCGTCTTCGCCGCTGCACTCGCCGCGTCCGGGCACGAGGTGCTCGGGTACGACCCCGCCAACACCCCCACCCCCGAAGGTGTCACCAGGACCGCGACGCTGCGGGAATGCGTCGAGGGAGCCGCGTACGTGCTGGTTTTGACCGCTGCCTCCGCCGCCCCCGCCGTCGCGGCGGAATGTGGGCCCCTTCTTGCCGAAGGCGCCTGCTACGCCGACTTCACCTCCGCGCCGCCCGCGGTCATGGAGCGGCTCGGCAAGACCATCGACGGCTTCGCGGACGTCGCCATTCTCGGCCCCGTGCCGCTGCACGGGCACAAGGTGCCGCTGCTCGTCAGCGGGCCGGGCGCGGCGGCGGTCGCCCAGCTCGTGAGCCCGCTCGGCACTCCTGTGGAGGTGCTCGACGCGCCGCCCGGCGCGGCCATGGCCCGCAAGCTCCTGCGCAGCGTGTTCATGAAGGGGCTGGCCTTGGTGGTCTGCGAAGCCGTCACGGCGGGGGAGGCCGCGGGTGACAAGGACTGGATCCGGGCCGAGGTCGCCAGGCAGCTCGCCGGTGACGGGCAGGCGATCATCGACCGGTTCCTGACCGGCACCCGTACGCATGCCGTACGGCGGGCGCAGGAAATGCACGACACCGGGGCGTACCTGGACGATCTCGGGGTGCCGACCGAGATGACCCGCGCCGCCGAGCGGGGTCTGCGCCGCATCGCGACCCAAGCCGACCCCGTCCTGGCCGAGGCCCGCCCCTGACAGTTCGCCATGCCGGCCGGCGCGGCGGGCCCGGCAGACGGGCGCCGCGTCGGCCGGTGCGCCCAGCTGCTCACCGAGCACAAGGCCGGTGACGTCTCGATCGAGCGCGCCGAGGAGCCGCCACAGCAGTCACCGGCGGGCCTTATATCCGGGCGCTGAGGGTGCGCAGCAGGGCGCCAAATCCGCGAGTGGCGAGGCGCGGTGGGGCGGCGCCGTTCAGGCGCAGAAGGTGCTCGCCTTGCAGCAACGTCCTCGGGCCGGACACCGCGAGGCTGTGCGTGGCGATCGTGGAGGCCAGGGCCGCCTGCCGCCTCCGCCTGGCCGAGTACACCTCTACGACCGAGGCCGGATCGGGCACGCCGCCCAGGCAGTCCACCAGCGTCGCCACATCCTCTAACGCCTGGTTCGTGCCCTGCGCCATGACGGGCGGCATCCCATGCGCCGCGTCCCCGAGCAGCACGCACCGTCCGCCACCCCAACGGCGCGGCACCTTGTGCCGAGTGTGCGGGAACACCTCGGCGTCGCCATCGCCCAGCGACGCCAGCACCCGCTCGACCGGCGAGCCCCACCCCCCGAACCGCCGGCGCAACATCTCCAGCGGCTTGTCCTCCGGTGGCGCGCCCGGCGACCACGGCACGTCGAAGAACCACTGCATCAGCCCGTCACCCGCCCCCATGTACCCGAAGTCACCCCGCCGGCCGACCATCATCGTCGTGGTCGACCCGGGATCGAACGGGGCCGGCGTCAGGCCCTGCCAGGTCGCCACACCGGTCCGGGCCGCCGGGCCGTCGCCCAGGACGAGGGTACGCACCCGCGAGCGCACACCGTCGGCTCCGACCAGAACGTCGCCGCCGTACTCCTGACCTGCCTGAGTCCGCACCTGTACGCCGCCGCCGTCGGCCCGCACCTCCGCGACCCGTGCGCCGAACCGTACGGTCCCCTGCGGCAGGCCGCTCTCCAGGAGGGTGATCAGCGACCCGCGCGGGATCACCCGCGCCGCCGACCCGAACCGTTCGGCCAGCGCCGCCAGGTCGAACTCCAGCACCCGGCGCCCGCGTGCGGTCCGCAGGCATAACGTCGTCAGCGGCTGCCCGGTCCCTTCCAGGTCGACGCCCAGGTCCCCGAGGATGGCCGTGCCGTTGTGCCACAGCGTGATGGCCCCGCCCTGAACACGCGGCTCCGGTGCCTGCTCCAGCACGACCACTTCGTGGCCCGCGCCGATCAATCCCCGTGCCGCCGCGAGCCCGCTGATCCCCGCCCCTGCCACAAGCACCCGCACCGGTGGCCTCCACTTCAACTCTACGAGACGTAGTACTACCTCTTATAGATCATCTGGAGTGCCGTGCACAAGACCGCGCGAGGGTCCTCGCCGCGCACGAAAACAGGGCCTCCACCGCGCCGTGAAGGCCCTGTCCCGGTCAACGCTCGATGATCAGCTGCAGTGTTCGAAGATGCTGTCGTAGGTGGAGGAGCCTGCCTTGCCGCCCCACCTCACGCACTTGTCCGCCGCCGCGGCGCGTACGGGCCCCGCATAGTACGCGAAGTTGCCTGAGTCGGTGACCCTGCTACTTCCCTGCACTTCCAGGTAGGCGCTCGTCGCCGTGGCGGTGCCGAGGGAGGTTCGCTTCAGGGTGGCGACGCAGTTGTTGCCGTTGCCGCTGTTGTAGAGCAGGTAGACCGTGCCGGAGGTGCCGAGCGCCGCCGAGTCGATCACGTCGTAGCCGGCGCCGCAGACCTCCTGCGGGGTGTACGGGTTGGTGGTGTTGCCGCAGTTCTTGGAGGTCACCGTCTGGTTGGGGTAGCCGAAGGTCGTGCCGTTGAAGACGGCCTTCTGGATGTTGGAGGGGTAGTCGGTGCCCAGTCGTACCTCGTAGTGGAGGTGGGGGGAGATGTTGTTGCCTGGCTTGCTGGTGTTGCCGACCGTGCCGATCTTCTGTCCCTGGGAGACGGTGGCTCCCTCGCTGACCGAGCGAGTGTTCAGGTGCGCGTAGTAGGTTGCCCAGCCGCCGCCATGGTCGATCTTGACGAGGTTGCCGTAGCCGTTGGTCGAGCCCTGGTGGGCGGAGATGACCACCGTGCCCGCGGCCGCGGCCACCACGGGGTCGCCCAGGTCGGCGTCGGCCGTGCTGCCCCGGTTGAAGTCGATCTCCCACGACAGGTGGGCGCTGCTCCCGTTGGAGTTGCCGGTCCACGCCTGCCCACAGGGGAAGGGCAGCTGGAAGTTGGTGGCCATGATGCTGGCGTCCGCCGTCACCTGGTTGGGCGGGTCGCCGCCGCTCTCCTCGCCCGGGTCGGCGGCGGCGACACTCAGGAACAGGGCTAAGCCCGCGATCGCGATTGCTCGGAGTTTCAACTGGACCCCTTCCACACCGTGTATGTCTTGCTAGGGCCCAGGGTGGGAAAAATCCGTACAGAAAACATACAGAAACTGCATGGTTTCGCTCCGTGTCCATACGTGGCCCTCCGTAGGCCCGACAAGGACGTGCGAACCGGCCTGCGACCGTCTCTCCGTACGCCCGACAAGGACGTGCGAACCGGCCTGCGACCGTCTCTCCGTGCGCGCGGCGAGGACGTGCGAACCGGCCCGCGAGCTAAGCCGTCCGAGCCGCTACCGTCCGCCACCCGAAGGTGACGGAGCCGGCCAGAAGCACCAGGCCGGACAGCACACCACTGATGAGCGGCACCCAGGTCACGGCCGCCGTGGACGCCAGAACGAGTCCGGCGACGCCCAGCAGAGTGAGCACCACACCGGGCACGGCGATGCTCCAGTCCTTCCAAATGGGCGCCAACGCGATGAAGTGCACACCGACCACGAATGCCACCCAGGCCACATTGGTCTCAACAGGACGCTCCCAGGCGGCCAGCACCCGGAGGCCACCGAAGAGCAGGATCGCCTCGGCGGCGACGATGATCAGGTAGCCACGGCTGAACATGTTCCGCTGCGGACCCGCGGCGGACCGCTCCTTGCGGGCGGTGACGAACCATAGGGCCATGACGCTCGCGGCCGCCAGGCACGCGGCCACTCGCAAAAGATTCACGGTCACGGTGTTGAGCGGGCTCTGCGCGTTGACGACGACGAAGACCGCGCCGAAGACCGCGCCAACCAGCAATCCAGTCATTCGCTGCATGATCTTATTGAATTCCATGTCGGGTGCGGTCCGCAGTGGGGCTGGGACGAGGACGAGGTAGGTCTGGCACTACCTCGCCGCCCGGTGACGGAAAGGTGGGACCGGGTACCTGGCCGCGACGGCGGCAAAGAGGCGGGATCGGACGCGGCGACGGCGACAGAGAGGCGGGATCGGGCGCTATCTGACTGCGCCGCGCAGGTAGGCCAGCACGGCCAGCACGCGCCGGTTGTCGTCGTCGGAAGCAGGCAGCTCCAGCTTGGCGAACACGCCGGCCACGTGCTTGCCGACCGCCGCCTCCGTGATCGACAGGGCGCGCGCGACGGCCCTGTTGGAGCGCCCTTCGGCGATCAGCGCGAGCACCTCGCGCTCGCGCGGGGTCAGCTGGTGCGCAGGCTCAGTGACCTCTCTGGCCCTGGCCCAGGTCTGCTCGAACAGGTCGATGAGGGTGGCGATCAGACTCTGCTGCCTGATCACCAGGGCGCCCGGCGAATAGGCGACGGGGGTGATGCGGACGAACGCTACGGTCCGGTCGAAGATGAGCAACTGCTGTATCGGCTCGTCGACGACCCGGTGCAGGTCACCGGCCGCGTGCAGCTCCCTGAGCCGGGCCGCTTTGCGCGGGTCGTCCAGCACGCTCGCGTGGATGATCGTGCGCATCGTCATGCCGTCCCGCAGGGCGTCGAGCACGTCGACCCGGCTCTTCTGCTCCTCGCGGCCCTTCTCCGACGAGCCCACCGGATGCATGGCGCGCAGCTCCCTGGCCGAGGCGGCGGCCTGCGCGATCTGCTGCCGTACGAGCGCGGGGTCCTCCAGTCGCTCGACGTCGACGGGGATGCCGCGCAGCTCGCCCACTACCTCTTCCAGCCGATGGGCCAGCTGGGCCAACGACACGCTCTCGTCCACACGCCTCCTTCGCCTACCGCGCCGTCCGGGCGCCGGGCCTCCTGGCAGCTGGACACCATTCTGGCAGCGCCGGGACGGCGTTCTCCTCTTGCCATCTCGGCGGCCACGCTCTGGTGAGCGGTGGGCGGGAGCGGAGGTCACGGAGCGTCCGTCGACGGGCCCGATCCCACGGTGATGACGATCTTCCCGGCGGGATGGCCTTCGGCGAGGTAACGGATGGCGTCGGGGGCGTCGGCGAGGGAGTAGGTGCGGTCGATGACCGGGGTGACCGCGCCCGATTCGATCAGCTCCGCCAGCTCCTCCAGCTCTTGGGCGCGTTCCTTGGAGGTCACGCCACGGAGCCGCTGGCTGGTGAAGATCGAGACGAAGGGCGCGCGCAACTGGCGGGTGTAGCCACCGAGCAGCCCGCCGGCGTCGTGCCCACCGCCGGCCAGCACCAGGGTCCCGCGCGGGGTCAGGGCGCGCCGCAGCAGCGGCAGCGGGCGGCAGCCCGCGAGGTCGATGATCACGTCGTAGCTCGGCCCGTCGCGGTCGACCTCCTCCTGGGTGTAGTCGATCACCTCGTCGGCGCCGAGCGACCGCACCAGGTCGACCTTGCCGGTGCCGCACACCCCGGTCACCTTCGCGCCGGACGCCTTGGCGATCTGCACCGCGAACGACCCGATGCCGCCGGCCGCCCCGATGACCATCACTCTCTGCCCAGCCTGTACGTGGCCGCCGTCGCGGACGCACTCCAGCGCGGTAACCGCGGAGATGGGCACCGCGGCGGCCTGCTCGAACGACAGCCTGGGCGGCTTGGGCGCGAGCCGCTTGGCGGGGGCGGCCGCGTATTCGGCGAACGTGCCGCTGCGCGGGCTGGTGCCGTACACCTCGTCACCGGGCTTGAACCGCTGAACGCCGGCGCCGACCCCCACGACCACCCCGGCCAGGGCCCGGCCGCGTACGGACACCCTGGGCCTGGTCAGGCCGAACGCGACCCGCACCGCGTACGGCCGGCCGGTCATGCAGACCCACACGCCCGGGTCCACCCCGGCGGCGTGTACCTGGACCAGCACCTCGTCGTCGCCGATCGACGGCCGGTCCACCTCGCGTAACCGGAGGACATCGGCCGAGCCGTACACGTCTTGAGCGATCGCTTTCATTTCGTCTCCTGGGAGTCGGGGTATTGGAACACTTCGTCGAGCGGGACCTTGAACACATGGGCTATCTGGAAGGCCATCTCCAGGGACGGCGAGTAGCGGCCCTGCTCGATGGCGATGACGGTCTGGCGGGTCACGGAGATGCGGTCGGCCAGCTCGGCCTGCGTCATCTCGTCGTGTGCGAAGCGCAGGGCACGGATGCGGTTGGTCACACGGGTCGGTTTCACCATTGAGGCAGGCTCCTGCGGTAGACGATGACCTTGGCGACATTGCCGAGGACCGACGACAGGGCGAAGCACGCGTAGATCACGTTGGCGATCCAGAAGCGGTCCCAGCCGGCGATCGCCATGAGCATCGCCGCGACCGCGCCGATCACCACGAACGCCTGGCCGACGTGGTCGCCCAGCCGCCCGATCTCCCGGTCCCTCTCGTCCTTGACCAGGGACGCCGGCCTGGCCGCGGCGACCACGATCTCGAGCGCGATGGTGCCGAGGATGGCCGCTGCCACGCTCCACAGCAGCGCCGCCCCATAGGGCACTTCGGCCAGCGGGCGCTCGCCGGCCCGGCCTAAGACCACGAACGCGTACCCGCCGTACGCGGCGACGGAGACGATCAGCCGGATCCACGCCCGTCTCTCTTCGAGTGTCATGACAGCTCCTTGATGTACAGAATCTTTGACATTTGAAAGGTAGCAAATCTTTGACTTCATGTCTAGAAAGTTTTACATCGCCCGCCGGTCCAAGCCAGGCCGAACACACACAAGACCGCCGACGGGCTCACCGAAGTCCGTCGACGGTCTTCAATCCGGCAGCCGCTAGGGCAGCCCCCACGCCGGCGCGCTGTCATCGCCCGGGACGTTGCGCGGCTGAGAAGGGTGCTGACCTGGTCGGCTGATGACGGCCGTCCTGCCCCTGCGCAGCGGGATCTCGAGCGTGTCCGTGCCCCGGTGAGGGAGCGGTCTGCCGTGCTCGTCGCGGACCTCGACCGGACCCTCGATGCCGTGCTTGAGCCGCAGCGGCTCGCCCGCCTCGCTGTGGACCCTGATCCAGTCCGTACGCCCCTGACTCCGCGAGGCGTCCACCAGGAACGCGCCCTGCGTACGCAGCCGCTCGACCGACACATCGGCCCAGGTGGCGGAGACCGCGGGGAACACCTTGACCACCCCGCCGTGGCTCTGGATCAGCATGTCGAGCACCGACTGCGCGGCGGCCAGCGGGCTCTCGATGGCGAAGTTGGCGCCCTCCCTGTACATGGTGTTGGGAGTGATCGCGCAGTTGTCCACGACGTTGCCGTCGATGAAGAAGCGCAGCTGGGCGAGCGCCTCCTCTGGGTTGCCGAACAGCGTCTCCATCGAGGAGGCCGCCGCGAAGCTGTAGCCGTGCCACCGCTCGCGCATGCTCGTCCAGTGCTCGAAGCTGCGCCGGTCGAGCGACTCCTGCAGCGGATACATCCAGAGCAGGTGCGAGTAGTGCCGGTGAGACTCCGCCAGCGGCACGTCCGCCCCGATCATCACCCCGTCCTCGTTCTGGTGGTACGGCACCAGTCGCGCGAGGATCTCCTGCCAGCGGGACTTGCGCGGGTCGTCGAGGCGTAGCCGCTCGGCGCTGTCGAGGAGGGTGCGGCAGCCCCAGCGGATGAGCGAGAGGTCGTAGGTGGCGTCGGAGGCGTTGGCGTACTCGGGCGAGCGGGTCTCGGGCAGGTGCAGCCGGCCGTCGGCGCCCTCGACGAGGAAGCGTTCGTAGTAGGTGATCGCGCCGGTGAGGATCGGGTGGAGCACGTCGCGCAGCACGCCGTCGTCCATGGAGTGGCGGTAGGCGAGCCAGACGTTGTGCATGCCCCAGGTGAGGTTGCCGGTGTGGTCATTGGGACTCACGCCGGGCACGCCGACGTATCGCGGGCCGGGCCTGAGCATGCGGTCGCCCGGATGGCACAGCGCGTAGGACTTCCCATCGCGATAACCCGGATTCACGTTAAGCTCCAGATTTTCGCGATATTTCCGGAACGTTGTGGTTACCGCGTCCAGCTCCGGATGGTTCGAGCCGTTGATCATCGGATAGCTGACCTGGACGTTCAGGTTCCACCAGATGTTGGTCCAGCTGTTGCCCGCCTCGGGGAACCACGGCCCCCACTCGGTCACCACGGGCGCGCCGTCCCTGGTGGCCGAGGCCATCTTGTAGAGCTGGATCCAGTAGAACCGCTGCAGCCGCTTGTCCGGGATCGACAGCAGACTGCGCCGGTAGAACCGCTGCCACCAGAGCCGGTGGGCCACGACCTGCGCCTCCGGGTTCCCGTCGAGCACCCGGCGCACGGTCCGTACGGCCTCCTCGACCCCGGTCGAGTCCGGGTATCCGTAGGCGATCGTGGCGGCGAACACCCGGCCGGTGCCGTGCCGGACCTCGCGCCAAGCCGTCGTGTAGCCGCCTCCGGCGTGCATGGGCTGCTCGACGTGCCCCTCGGCGACCACCGGTTCGGGATTGCCGGTGTATTCGGGCGGGAGCCGGATCGTCCTGGTCGTATGGGAGGGCAGGGGCGTGAAGCCCCACGCCGCCGCCTCCTCTCCCGGGGTCGGCGTCATGGACACCAGCAGCACACCGCGCTGGTTGAGCACGAGCGCGCTGAACCGGATGCCGCCCTGGGTGGTCGTCACGATCCCGGTGAGCTCGGCGCGTTCGAGGTCCAGCCGCCAGTCCACCGCGGTGACGGTCCCGGCGAAGGTCAGCGTCAGATAGCCGATGGGCAGCCGCGAGTAGCCGATCGCCGCCTCCCACTGCCCTCGCTGGTCCTGTACGAGGGAGTGGCTGAGCATGAACCGCAGGACGTTCCCCTCACCGCCCTTGTTGTAGACGTGCACGCCGAGAAACCCGTTGCCCAGGAACGGCCCGTTCTGCCAGCCGCTGGGGAGCCGCTTCCAGATCATGGCGGCGTCACGTAGGACGTCCCCGTACTCGTCCGTCTTCTCCGGTACGGCCTGCGCCCACGCGATGGGAGAGGTGGCGACCACGGCAGCGGCTCCGCCTAAGGCGATACCTCCGAGGAATGTTCGTCGTGAGGCGGCATTTTCCGACATAGTGCCTCCACTGGGGGGACTGATGAGGCAATTCATCTGATGAATGAGAAGATCTATCCCGATGACTGGCTCTGTCAAGCCCTCTCAACGTGCTGGGTCGGCAGGAGCGACAGGGATTTTCAGCACGAATCGCGCGCCCTTCTCCGAATCCTCGATGGTCAGCGACCCGCCGTGGCGCTGGGCGATCTCCCTGGCGATCGCCAGGCCGAGTCCCGTACCTCCCATGTCCTTGCTTCGGGCGGCATCCAGCCGCGTGAAGCGCTGGAAGACGAATTCCCGCTGGTCAGGGGAGATGCCGGGGCCGTCGTCATTCACCTCGAGTACCGCGTCGGCACCCTTGCGGCGGACCGAGATCGCCACGGTGGAGTCGGCGTGCCGCGCGGCGTTGTCCAGGAGGTTGGTGAGCAGGCGGCCGAGCTGGAGCCGGTCGCCGTCGACGACCGCCTCGGGCCCGAGGTCGGTCACGACGCGTGCTTTGGGGGCCCGGCGTTCGAGCTCGGACATGACCAGCTCGCGCAGGTCCACGCGGTCGCCGTCGCACTGGGCGCCGGCGTCGAGCCGGGCCAGCACCAGCAGGTCGACGACGATCGCCTCCAGTCGGTCGAGGCTGGCCAGCAGGGCTTGCGCCATGGCGGTCCAGTCCGCCTCGTCCGGGTGCAGCATGGCCGCTTCCAGCTGGGTGCGGATCGCGGTGATGGGACTGCGCAGGTCGTGCGAGGCGTCGGAGGCGAAGCGCCGCTGCTGCTCGACCGCCGCCTCCAGCCGCTCCAGGGTCAGGTTCGCGGTCTCGGCCAGCTTCCGGATCTCGTCCTGGTGGTCGGGCACGGGCACCCGGCGGCCGAGGTCGGTCGAGGTGATCTCGGCCAGCTCGGCGACGATGTCTTCGACGGGGTCGAGGGTCTTGCTGACGGTACGGTAGGCGCCGATCGCCGTGGCGCTGATCAGCAGCGCGGACCCGGCGAGCAGGGCGATGACAACCGAGCGATCGATATACCAGGGGACGACGAGATCGGCGCCGTAGACGATCCAGTCGCCTCCGGCCCCGGCGACCCGTATGGCCACGACGATCATGCACCTGCCCGCGAAGCCCGGCACGGTGCAGACGATCCGGTCCTTGATCAGGTTGTCATCCGGTGGGGCGAAGGAGGCCATGCGCGGTTGGCCGATCATTCGCATGTTCGCCGCCACGAGCTTGCCACCGGCGTCCACCACCTGGAGGGCGGCGATTCCATGGTCGGGAAGCAGGGAAGGCAGCTGGTTGCGCGAGATGTGCCGGGCCACGTGCAGCTCGGACTGGAGGATCACGTCGGTCCGGTCGTCCATGGCGCGGTCATGGGCACCCACCAGGATGAACACGCAGAAGACCACGCACAACGCCGCCATGACGGCACCGGCCAGCAGTGTCATCCGCGTCCGTACGGACAACTCGTGCCGCAAGGTCACCATGTCTCTCCGTCCGCCTGACGATCACGCGCCAGGAGCGGGTCCGGAGACAGCCGCTCCTGGTTCGCCTGACCCGATCAGGTGTGCCGCGCGTGCAGCATCGGTTTCAGCGCCACCAGTGCGCCTACGGCGAATATCGCGGTGGCCAGGTAGATGAGCCCGAGGTGGCCGAGAGTGGCGAAATGGTACGGGTAGTGCGCGGGCAGGGCGACGACCAGGCCCAGCACTGGGACCACGATCGACGTCACGTACGCCCACCAGAGCCCGTGCCTGACCCCGAACCAGGCGAGTGCCGCGGTGGCCAGCCCGGTCGAGGCGAGGAATCCCGACAGCGCGATGTGCAGGTGCGCGATGTACCTGAACAGGTCGGGACTGAATGACTGGACCTGCGCCCGGCTGACATCGACCTCGTGCGGACCGATGCCGAGCTCCAGGAACCCGCCGGTGAAGTTGCGGATGAAGAAGATCACCGCGTAACCCATGAATGTCAGGCCGGCCAGTGCCATGAGCGCCGCGCCGAGCCGCAGGGCGCCGGGCGCCGCTTCTGCCGCCGGGTGATGAGCGATGGTCGCCATGGCCGCCCCCTTCCTGAAATTGTCGCCAAGGGGGGAGCACGGAATGAATACCCCCATTGTCCCACCTGCACGGGAACGCACTTGGCCACCCTGAGGAGGTGGGAGGTGTGCCGATTATTGGGCATTTTGTGACTGGTGGTTCAGCAGGAGGAGGCCGCAGGAATACATACCTCATTGCTACGCTATGAGATGACTTGATGACGTTGCGTAGTTATGGAGAGTTAGTGTGAAGGTCGCCTGCGTCGGCGGAGGGCCCGCCAGCCTGTACTTCTCGATCCTGATGAAGCGGGTGGACCCGTCCCACGACATCACCGTCTATGAGCGAAACCCGGCCGGGTCGACCTATGGCTGGGGTGTGACATATATCTACGAACTGCTCAACAGCCTCCACGGCGTCGACCCCGAGTCCGCGCGTGCCATCAGCGAGAGTTCGGTCCGCTGGGACGGCTGGGTCATGCACGTCCACAACCGCGCCACGGTGACGGTGGACCACGGGGACGAGGGTTTCGGCATCGGCCGGCACCGGTTGCTCGACATCTTCACCGAACGGGCCCACTCCCTCGGTGTGCGCATCGAGTACGAGCGCGAGATCGCCGAGGAGGAGGAACTGGCCGACGCCGACCTCGTCGTCGCCGGCGACGGGGTCAACAGCGTGCTGCGCGAGCGCCACTCCGACCATTTCGGCACCCAGGTGGCGGTCGGGCGGAACGTCTACATCTGGCTTGGCACCACCAAGATCTTCGAATCGTTCACCTTCGCCTTCGTGGAGACCGAGCACGGCTGGATCTGGTACTACGGCTACGGATTCGGCAAGGACCACAGCACCTGCGTCATCGAGTGCGCCCCCGAGACCTGGCGGGGACTCGGGCTCGACCAGGCGAACGAGGCCGACGGCCTGGCCTTCCTGGAGAAGCTCTTCGCCGACATCCTGGACGGGCACCCCCTGATCGGCCGGGCGCACCCCGACGGCCGGGCGCACTGGCTGAACTTCCGCACCCTGACCAACCGGAAGTGGTACCACAGCAACCTCGTCCTGCTCGGGGACGCCGCGCACACCACGCACTACTCCATCGGCGCGGGCACCGCCCTCGCGTTGGGGGACGCCGCCTTCCTGGTCAACGCGCTGCACGAGGAGACGGCGCTCAAGCCCGCCCTCGCCCGCTACGAGCGGGAACGCCGGGCCGTAATCCGGGCCACCCAGCGGGCGGCCCGCTACAGCGCGCGGTGGTACGAGAGCCTGCCGCGCTACATCAACCTGCCGCCTTGGCAGCTGTTCGCGCTGCTCGGCCAGCGGCATTCGGTGCTGCTCCCGCGCATCCCGCCGAGGCTGTACTACCGGCTGGACCAAGTGGCCGGGAAGCTCGGGCTGGCGCGCGATCCCAAGCACTGACCGCGCTCTGGGCTTGCATTCTGTACCTACTAGTATGTACGGTCAATGCCGTGGACACGAGGGAACGACTGATCGAGAGCACCCGGGAGCTGCTGTGGGAGTGCGGCTACGTGGGCACCTCGCCGAAGGCGATCCAGCGGCGATCCGGGGCCGGCCAGGGCAGCATGTACCACCACTTCCGCGGGAAGTCCGACCTGGCGCTGGCCGCGATCACCCGTAGCGCCGAGGAGCTGCGTGATCGCGCGGAGGCGGAGCTCGGCGGCTCGGGCACACCGGTCCAGCGGATCGCCACCTACCTGCGCCGGGAGCGCGAGGCTCTCCGGGGCTGCCCGGTGGGCCGGCTCACCCAGGACTCGGACGTCATGGCCGATCCCACGTTGCGCCGGCCGATCGAGGAGACCTTCGCCTGGCTGCGCGACCGGCTCGCCGGGGTCCTCACCGAAGCGCGGGCGGCCGATGAGCTGGCCACCGCACTCGATCCGGCGGCCACCGCCACCGCGCTCGTCGCGGTGCTGCAGGGCGCGTATGTGCTGGCCCGCGCGGCCGGCGACGCGGACGTCTACGCGCAGGCCGTGGACGGTGCGCTCGGCCTGCTCGCTGCCCACTGAACCGGATCGTTGAAAGGAAGAAGTAATGCCATTTGTTCGCATTGATGCGGTTCGTGCAGACGAGAAGCGGCTGGCGGCCCTGGGCCGGGCCGTGCACGATGCCCTGGTCGACGCCATCGGCATCCCGCCGGACGACAGGTTTCAGGTGATCACCGGCCACGACGGAACGCGGCGGATGGTCAGCTACGACGACGGCTATCTCGGCATCCACCGGGACGACGACCTCGTGTTCGTGGCCATCACGATGCGCTCCGGGCGCACCGCGGATCAGAAGCAGGCTCTCTACCGCAGGATCGCCGAGCTCGCCCAGGACTACGCGGGCACCGAGCCGCGGAACGTGTTCGTCACCGTCACCGAGAACGAGCCGCTCGACTGGTCGTTCGGCGACGGCGTGGCCCAGTATGCGCGGGCCGCTCCGTGATCTCCACGGCCGTCCTGGGCAGGGACGGCCGCCGAGGCCCCGTGATCTCGGCCAGCAGGCTGTCCCAGCGGGCGCCGATCTCCCGCAGGTCATAGGTCCTGGTGGTGCGCTTCGCGGCGGCGCCGAACTTGCGGCGCAGGTCCTCGTTCTCGATGAGCTCGCAGATCGTCTCGGCGAAGGCGCTGACGTCGCCCGGCTCGACCAGGCGGCCGTCGAGGCCGTCGGTGATGACCTCGGCCGGACCGGTGGGGCAGTCGAAGGCGACGGCGGGCAGGCCCTTGCTCATCGCCTCGATCAACGCCATCGGCATCCCCTCGGAGCGTGAGCTGAGCAGGAACATCCCCGCCTCCGCCAGCTCCTCTCCAACCTGATCGGTACGCCCCATGAGGAAGGCGCGTCCGTCCAGCCCCGACTCCTCGATCTGGGTCTTCAGCCGCTCCCGCCACGGCCCCGACCCGTAGACGCGCAGCGTCCACTCCGGGTGCCGTTCGCCGACCAGCCGCCAGGCCGCCAGGAGCAGGTCGAAGCCCTTGACCCGATCCAGCCGCCCCACCGCGACGGCGGTTGTGCCGTCCAGCGAGGCGTCGCCACCGCCTAGGGGTGGCAGGGCGTTGGGGATGCAGGTGAGATGGAGCTGGGGTACCGCCCTGGTGTAGCGCTCCAGGTCGGCACGGGTCAGCGTGACCAGCGCGTCCAGCTTGCCGTATCGGCGCTTGATGACCTTGCGCAGCTCGGGCTTGTGCGCGGCCAGGTTGCGGTGTTCCTGGCCGATGGTGACGACCCCGGGCGGCGCGAAACCGGCGGCGAACAGGTTGAGGCTCGGCCTCGTGGTGATCAGCACCCCGCCGCGCAGCGAGCGCAGGTGGCGCAGCAGCACCAGATCGGTCAGCAGCGAGCAGCGCCGGTAGGAGGGCTCGGTCGGGGGCACCAGCACGCTGGGCAGTCGCGACAGCCATCTGCGCAGCCTGCCTTTGTCGCGCGTACGGTCATCGAGAACCGAGATCCGCACACCGGAGGGGAGCGGGAAGAACGGCTGGTTCCGCTCACGGATCAGGCTGACGATCTCGACGTCGTGCTCACGCGCCAGGTATCCGGCGAGATTGAGCACCGTGCGGATGGTGCCGCCCATGCCGTACGCGTGGAACAACAGGATGCGCACCGTGCCGGCATCGGGCGCGGGTGCCGTGCGGGCCCGCCGCAGGTCCGCCAGCCGGAGCAGCCACAGAGCCGTCCATCGCACCCAGCGTGCCCCCGACCCCAGCAGCCAATTTCGCGATCGCTCGTACACCTCAGCCGCCCCCTACCTGGATGATCGTCACGAGAAGGACATGTCAGAACCCCCCTACATTTCTACTACATAGTTAGTAGTAGTTGAAGGGGATGAATCGCCCAGGCACTACAGCTACTCTGCTACACAAGCTGTAAGTAGAGAGTGAGCGCTTATGACCTCACCATCGCGCCAACGCCGGGACCGGGGCGGCCTGGAGAGTGAGGTGCTGGCCATCCTGGCCGGCACCCCTGGCTCGCTGACCCCCGGTGAGGTGGCCCAGCGGCTGGCATCCCCGCTGGCCTACACCACGGTCATGACGGTGCTCAGCCGCCTGCACGACAAGGGCGCCGTCAGCCGGGTCCGCACCGGCCGCGCCTACGCCTACTCCTACCAGCGCGACGAGGCCGCCCGGCGGGCGGCGCAGATGCGCGACCTGCTCGGCGAGGGCCAGGACCGGGCTCGGGTGCTGGCCCAGTTCGTCGGGGAGCTGTCCGAGCAGGACGAGGCGTTGCTGCAGCGGCTCCTGCGCGAGAGCGGCGGCACCTGACATGCGCGTCGATGTCTACCTGCCGCTGCTCATCTCACTGCTGCTCGGCCTGGTCGCCGCGCCGCTGGCGCGCTGGCTGCCACCGTCCACCGCCGGCCGTGCCCTGGTGGCCGCCGCGCTGGTGTCGGCGATCAGCACCGCGTACGCGCTCGCGCTGCTCACCTGGACCCTGCTGGCCCAGATCCGGCTGGTGGCGTGGCTCGGCGGTTGGTCCCTGCAGTCCTGGGACGACGCCGATCCCGTGCCCACCCCGGTCGCCCTGGGTGCGGCGCTCGCTCTAGGTGTCGCCGCGCTCCGGCTGACCCGTACCATCTTCCGGCATCGCCGGTCCATGGCCGAGGTCCGCCGCGTCGCCGACGAGCTGGACGGCGGATCGGGCGACCTGGTCGTGATCGACGAGGTCCGTCCCGAGGCGTTCGCCCTGCCCGCCCGGCGTGGCGGCCGGGTGGTGGTCTCCACCGGCATGCTGAACGCCCTGAGCCCGGACGAGCGACACGTCCTGCTCGCCCACGAGAACGCCCACCTGGCCCACCGCCACCACCTGTGCCGGGCGCTCGCCGACGCGGCCGCCGCGGTCAATCCCCTCCTGTATCGCCTTCCCCGGGCCGTCGGCTACGCCACTGAACGCTGGGCCGACGAAGAAGCCGCGAGCGCCGTCGGCGACCGCGCGCTCGCCGCCCGGGCGCTGGCCCGCGCCGCCCTCGCCACACTGGCCGCATCGTCTTCCCCCGCGGCCCCGGCGATGGGCTACCACTCCTCGGATGTCCCCGAGCGAGTGCGCTCCCTGCTCAGCCCCCGGCCACGGCGCCGGCCCGTGCTCGTGGCCGTGCTCGCCGCCCTGGCCGTCCTGACCCTGTGGGCGCCGCTGAACGCCAACCAGGACGCCGAGTCGCTGCTGGTGCACAGCGGGGCCCCCATCTTCCTGCTGTGCGCGCCCCACTGCCCGGCCTAAAGCACTTGCCCTGCCGGAAGCTGTGTCAGGGGCGGTAGGAGAAGCGGTCGACCAGGATGGCCAGCCGCCGGTCGTGGAACTCGCGGGGGAGCCGGCCGCCGCGCATGAGCGTCACCAGCCCGTGCAGGCCGCTCCAGAAGGTTTCGGTGAGCAGGCCGAGGTCGTCATCGCCGACCTGCGATTCCAGCGCCTGGCTCAGCTCGCCGAAGGCCGCCTGCAGGGGAGCCGGTGCCTCGGGGGTGGCGAAGGGCAGGTCGACGGCCAGGCTGAAGATCACGTCGTACAGTGCGGGCCGCCGTTCGGCGAAGTCCGCGTAGGCGGCGCCGACGGCCGCGAGGGCCTGCCGGGGGTCGTCTGCCGAGGTACGGGCGGCGCGCAGGTCGACGGCCAGGTCGGCGCAGCCCTCCACGGCGACCGCCGCCATGATGGCGTCCTTGCCCTTGAAGTGGCTGTAGAGCACCGGCTGGCTGTATTCGACCTGTTCGGCCAGGCGGCGCGTCGTCACCGCCTCCCAGCCCTCGGCCTCGGCCAGCGTCCGGGCCGCTGTGATGATCAACCGTTCCCGCTCCGCCCGCTCGCGCTCCCTGCGCTCCTGAATTGACATACCGACAACTCTAGCATCGCTAGCACTTCTGTCGATGCTCTGAATCCGGGCGGCGGGCCGGCCGCCGCCCGGAGCCACGACCTCTCGGGCGCTGGGCGCGGGTGGTCAGGCGATGGTGCAGGTCGTGCCGCCCAGGGTGAAGGAGGTGGGTTTGTCGGTGTTACCGGTGTGGGTGGCCTGGAAGCCGAAGTTGGTGGAGGCTCCGGGCGCGATGGTGGCGTTGTAGCTGACGTTCCTGGCCGTGACCTGACCGCTGGAGGGGGAGACGGTGGCGCTCCATGCGGAGGTGACCGCCTGCCCGCCGGGGAGGGTGAAGGTCAGGGCCCAGGTGTTGATCGGGGACGAGCTGGTGTTGGTGATGGTGACGGATGCGGTGAATCCGGTGTTCCAGCTGTTCATGGTGTAGGTGACGCCGCAGGGTCCGCCGGGCGTCGGTGTGGGAGTCGGGGTGGGAGTCGGCGAAGGGCCGGTGGACCCGCCGTCCAGGCCGAAGAACTGGATGACCCCGGCGGCCATGCCGCCCTGCGGAAGGCTGTGCCCGATCCCTTGGATGCTGACGCCCTCGACGGCGACCATGGTGCCGGTGCCGCCGTAACGGGTCCGGGTCCAGGACGCCTGCGGGTGGTCGGTGAACGTGGGCGTCTGGCTGAGGCCGTGGACGTCGGTCCACTGCTTGATCTCTTCCTGGAAGTTCGGGTAGCGGAGCGTGGCGTCCTCGGTGCCGTGCCACACTTGCATGCGCGGACGCGCCCCGGTGTAGCCGGGGAAGGCGCCGCGTACGAGGTCGCCCCACTGCTGCGGGGTCTTGATGATGGTGCCGTTGGCGCAGGCGCTGTTCCAGCTGGAGCCGTCGGTGGTGGCGAAGCAGCCGAACGGCACGCCCATGAACGCCGCCCCGGCCTTGAAGACGTCGGGATAGTCGCCCAGCAGCACGTTCGTCATCATGCCGCCGGAGGACGCGCCGGTCACGTAGACCCGGGAGGCGTCGCCGTTGTTGTGCTGCTCGACGTACTTGACCATGGACACGATCCCCACCGGGTCGCTGCCGCCGTCGTGCTTGAGCGCCTGTGGCGAGGAGACGTCGAAGCAGGCCCCGCTCCTGGTGGCGGAGGGGTAGATGACGATGAATCCGTACCTGTCCGCCAGCGAGGCGAACTCGGTGCCGGAGTAGAAGGCCGGGCCGGAGCCCGTGCAGTAGTGCACGGCCACCAGGATCGGCGGCCGGGCCGCGACGTTGTTCGGGACGTACAGGTGCATCCGCAGCCCGCTGGGGTTGGTGCCGAAGTTGGTCACCTCGGTGAGCGAGGCCGGCGAGGCCGGCGGCGCCATGGTCAGCCACGCGATGACGAACATCGCGGCGGCGATCAAGGCGCCGAGCACTCTGGTGGTCATCCTCATCCGCTGCCCCTCTCTCGATGTGACCCCGAAACATTCGGAGTATTCTCAAAAACTTTTTGATAGACAAGGATCCACGTGGGCCGCCATATTCGGCATTCGGATGACCTGGGGAATCTGCTACACCTAGGCCCTGATTGTTGAAAGTTTCGAAAATCACCTGGCCAGGCTGGTACGTAGGTGCGCGCGTACAGCAGGGGTCAGCACCTGGCCGGCCCGTTCCACCATGAGCGTCATGTGGTACGCCACGAGCGCCATGTCGCAGTCAGGCGCGACGAGTACGGCCAGGCATGAGCCGTCGCTGATCGACATCGTCAGCAGCAGCCCCTGCTGCATCTCCACCACGGACTGGGTGACGGTGCCGGCCTCGAAGATCCTGGCCGCTCCCAGCGTCAGGCTCACCAGCCCCGCGGCGATCGTGGCCAGCTGCTCGGCCCGGTCGGCGGGAAAGGCCGCCGAGACCGCGAGGGGCAGCCCATCGGATGAGACGACAATCGCGTGGGCGACGCCTGGGACGGTGCTGACGAATTCAGTGACCAGCCAGTCGAGCCCATGCCCCACGTAAGTCAGGTCGTTCATGCACTCTGTTCCCTGTTCATTGGGCGTTCCATATTCACGGGGCCAGTAGAAGGGGCCCTGCCCTGACTGATGTCCTCGCGCGCGGCCCGGAGGCCCTTCTGGAAACTCGCCAGACGGTTGCGCGCCCGGTCGGGTGAGAGCGGGGGAGCCGGCGTGACGTCCTTCGGCGCCGAGGCGGTGTCGGCGGAACCCGGCACGAGGTTGGCCTTGGGCATCCGCTTGGGCAGCCCCGCGGCCGTCGCGCCGTCACGTACCGGCTCGACCACGGCCGCCGCGGCGTGCCAGCCGGCATCCGCCTTGGCGGAACTCCAGTTCGCGCCGCTTTCGCCGTGCTCGAACCAGGCCGACTCGATCGACGCGTAGATCGGCAGGTACTCGTCCCCCGCGGAGGTCGGCTTCACGGCCGGGATCGGGCCGGTAGCGGCCGATTCGGTCTCGGGGAAGTCGTATCTGGACCGCTCCGCGCCGTCCATGCGGTCGCCGAAGCTCCTGCTCGGCGGCTGGTCGCCAGTGGGCCATTTCGGCATGCCGTTGTCGCCGGACCAGCCGACCGGCGTTCTCGACGGCGTCCAGATGTCGCCGGTGTCGTAGGAGCCGACGCCCGCGCGCTGCTCGGACGACCGACCGGTCTCGGCAGGCCGCGGGGGCGGAGAGGGCCAGGCGCCTGCCGCGCCCGGAGGATCGGGCGAGGGCCAGGCGCCTGCCGCGCCCGGCGGGTTGGAGGGATACGACGGGTGTCCCGGGCCCATCTGGTACGTGGCCACCGGCAACGGCGGCGGCGTGGGGTAGGCCTCCTCGCGGGCCCCGGTGGGCATGCCGGCGTAGGCGGGCGAAGGCATGCCCAGCAGCGCCTCCGGAATCAGCACCATGGCGGTCAGACCGCCGGAGCCGTGCGGGCGCAGCTGTACGCGGACGCCGTGGCGGTGCGCCAGTCGGGCGACCACGAACAGGCCCA